>NZ_RQTJ01000051.1 GCF_003858535.1 Paenimyroides viscosum | reverse complement strand
GTCTTATTCAACAGGAACATTAACAACCTAAAAATTAATCTCGTTTAATAATGCACTACGGGTAAGTAATAATATTTTTCTATCATAATATCTTAATATTACTACTTGATTAAACTGGAAAATAATTTAAGACTCCTGTATCGTCTATTTTGTTATTTTTTAATGTAAGTTAAAATATATATCATGAGGTAACAATTAATAAAAGCGATCGGAATTCGATCGCTTTTATTCAAGACTTCATGTACTTGTCATATTCTTCCTTTGATATATTCCTTAAATTTATCTGATTATAATTTATGAAATTTTTTAATAGTGCTTTGTCATTTCTAAATTCATCGTTCATTTCAAATACGTAGTAATCTGAACTGATCTTTATAAGTATACTCCCATTCTTATTATGGTCGTTAGTATGTACATAAGTCCCTTTATCCCCTTTCATAATGTAATACCCGTCATTGATTAAGTTAAATCCTTTTTCAAAAATTGTTATGAAAGCAGGATCTCCTTCGTACTTTTTTAATTTTTTCATTGCTTATTGTTTCTATTGTTGTAGCCCTAAAAATACAACTATAAAAGTTATATAAAACTGCTTCTACCTATCCTTTATCAAATGTTGCAGATCTGGGTCATTACTTATCCTATCTAATTCATCATCTATAATTTTCATTACATCCAATTTTATCTGTCTGTAATTTGAATCTATTTCAATCTTCATATTATCTATTCCGAAATCATCTTTAAAAGATAAAATGTCAGGTATTTTTTGATTGTTTTTTGTTTCAATAGCTACCTTCTCACTATCTATAACAATTTCAGAATGAAAAATCTTTTGCTCGATTCGTTCATCAAAGTTATCAGAGACGGCACCAACAAATATTCCTTGAGTTAGTGTAGAGATTTTGCAAGCAGGAATAAGACTATCCAGTTGTGTTGAGATTGAGGTTGAAGTATCATTCCTATTGATAGATAAGCTCTGTCGTTTCTGCAAAATCTTGCCAAACCTATCTGACAAACTCTTGGCTGTCTCCCCTACTACCTGTCCGCTGAAGATGTTACCAACTGTGTTTTGTATTACCTTACTTTCTTTATCTCCATAATCTCTTGTCAATTGTGAAAAGTCTTGAAAGCCTAAGCAAACAGCAACCTTATTACTTCGGGCAGTAGCAATTAAATTATCTAATCCCCTGAAATAGATCGTAGGTAGCTCGTCAATTATAACGGAGCTTTTCAACTGTCCCTTTTTGTTAATCAACTTAACTATTCTGGAATTGTAAAAACCTAGCGCAGCCGAATAGATATTTTGTCGGTCTGGATTATTAACTACACATAAAATTAAATAGTGATGGAAAGAAGGAAGTCTTAGGAATGTGGCTCGGGAAAAACGAAAGCTCAAGTTTTTGGATGAATGTTTTAACCGATTTAAAAGCACGTGGTGTGGAAGATATTTTGATTACTGCGACAGATAATCTCAATGGTTTCACCAACGATTCGTTCTGTTTTTCCTGACCCGAGAGCTTGCTCGAACTGGCGAAGCAATCTCAAACCCAAATATGCGTAGTTCATCAGATTAGAAACGCTTGCAAATATGTAGTTGGAAAGACAGAAAAGAATTTTCCGCCGACATGAAACACATCTACACCGCCCCAAACAAACAAGCTGCAGAACAAGCTTTGAATGATTTTGCTGCAAAATGGGAAAGTAAATACCTTTATGCTGTTCAATCCTGGAGAAATAATTGGGATGATTTAACCGTTTTTTTAGAGTTCCCTCTCGAGATTAGAAAAATCATTTACACCACAAATTTAATTGAGAATTTGAATGGTAAAATACGCAAATACACTAAAAACAAAATGTCATTTCCAACAGATGATGCCGTAATGAAATCAGTATATCTCGCCCTAAATGAAGCCACTAAAAAATGGACCATGCCTATTCATAATTGGGGACTTGTTTTAAGCCAATTTATGATTATATTTGAAAAAAGGCTCAGATTATAAAATCCAAGCCCTAACTTTTTAACTTACACACTTGATGGGATAGTGTCAAAGAATTTTACTGCTACAAATCATAAAGACTAAACTTTATATTTTAGAAAAACAAAAAGCTGTCGTATACCACGACAGCTTTTTTTGAGTTTGTTTATTTTATTTTGGCAGTCCATTCAATTCCACTAATGTCAATCAGCTTTATAGTATAATTTTCTTTAAGGAGAATTTTTTGCAAATCAATGGTAATATCGGCTTTTGCACCAAGAGGTAAAATCAGACTATGTTTTCCCGGTTTTATTTTTGCCACATAATGATTGTTGATTTTTTCTTTTGGAAATTGAGCCAATTTCTCTTGACCAATGGATTTTACGGTCTGATTATTTTCGTCCAAAATCTGTATGCCAATTAAAAACGAACCGTAAACATCTGCACCTTCTACCCTAAACAGTTGAAAAGAAAGCTCTGATCCGTTGTGCTGAATATTTGAAATTTCAACTTTAGGCTTTACGGATTTGTTATGAAGCGTACCAAACACACCACCGTGAAAGTACTGATTGGTAAACAAAGTCAATCCAAAAATGAACAACGACATTGCGAGAACTTTTGGAGCTAAATTTTTGATTGGAAGCACGCCCGAACCTAAAAAAGCAAACCATTTTTTAGTTGTAAAATGATAGGATTTACTCATTAAATGATTGTCTAACGAATAAACACCGCTACCTGTTAGGAACAAGACAAAACCACTTGCAACACCTAGCACACCGATTTGCCATTCGTCCAAACAAGTTGTACCCAACCAGCCTGAACCCAAAAGAATACCCATTGCCAAAAAGAATACTCCAATACTCATCAGTCTTGTAAACAAACCAAGAATGATAAACAAGCCGACAATAGCTTCTACAATTGTAAAAATAACCATTGAAATTTGCAATGCTTCTGGATTGGAAACCAGATATTCAATAATGGGTTTTATGCCCAAAGCATTGGGAAGAAAGTGATTGAATTTTTCACCAATATAGCCCGCTTCTTCGGGAATAAGTTTGTTGTCTAAAATAAGTCGTCGCCAGAATGCAGAAAAATAAGTCCAGCCGATTACCCAACGCAGGGATAATGTAAAAAGTCCAGCCTTTCCGGCTGCACTATCCATATATTGTTTCATTGATTTTTATATTTTAATTAAACGTGAAAATGATGTAATAATGCGAAAGAAAAGTTACGCAATATCAATTTTCAGCCGTTTATATAAAATATATTTTGGAGGACTGTTGCCCGAAGATGTTTTTGAATAATCGTTGTAAACTTTGGTTGAGAGTACTGCAAAAAAAGGTTTATCGAAAAAATCAACAGACTCTATTTGTTTCTTGATTTCTGAATTCTTTTCAACCGAAATTTGCTGATTTTCATTTTGGGAATATGCACAGCGGCTTATAGAAGTAGTTGTTTTTGTTTTGTTCAATGAATTTGCAAATTCAGCATTTACAGAAGATAAAAACACTTCCTTAACCGTACAAGGACTTAATGAAAACAAAACAAAGCCCAGCAAAAGGATGGGTTTGAATATTTTAATATGGAAGTTTATTTTCGGCATTGCCCCAAAAGTACAATTATTTAACTGGTATGGCAACCTAAAGAAAAGAATTTCACATTTTATTAATTCACGGTGCTGAGTTCAATTTTAGTAAACAATTACAGCACAAGGACTCATCATTAGTCCTGTAATCAAGACTAATGATAAGTATATTAGTATTTTCTTTGTAGCTTTTATTTATTATTTCATCAAAGGTAATTTTTTAGAATTCCAATCGTTTATACTTCCGCTGTAATTTAAAATATTCGTATAACCTAACTTTTCTAAGATGGAATAAGCCATAGCACTTCTAACTCCACTTTGACAATGAATTATTACAGGCGCATCCTTCCGAATTTTAGTAGCGTTTATCTCTAAAGAATTTAAAGTAATATTTTCAAAACCCTTGATGTGACCACTTGCGTATTCCGTTGCTGTACGAACATCAACCAACTGAACATTTTTGTCTTTCATTAATTGTTGAACCTCTTCAGCTGTAATAATATTAGAAGTTTTCAAACCATTTAATTCATTTACATCAGAAATATAACCATAAATGTTGTCCATTCCAATGCGTATCAGTTTGCGTTGTAAATCTTCGATTTGATTTTCATTTCCTACCAAAATAATTTGATTGTTATATCCAACCAACGAACCTACGAAAGTTGCAAATGATTTACCACCTTCAATATGCAAACTGCCCGGAATAAAACCTTTCGCTACGTCCTCTTTTTTACGGGCATCAATCACCAAGACATTATTTTTGATGGCATTTTCTAGTTCAGTCATTGATAATTTTTTTGTTTTAGGCATTTCAATCAACAAAGGACGAACCGATTTATTCCATTGTTTCATTACTGCAAAATATTTAGGTGGTTCAGGCTGACCATCTAAAATAAATTTAGTAAACGCATCTTTATCATTCAAGTATTGAAAAGCAGGGCTTGTTGCCATTTCTTGTTCCAATGTAGATTGAGGAATGTTGCTCAAACTTTTACCACAAAACGAACCAGCACCATGACCTGGCCAAATCTCTGTATTTTTAGGTAATTTAATGAACTGATTCAATGATGTAAACAATTGATATGCTCCTTCGTATTGCGACCCTTTTTGACCGGCCGCTTTTTCTAATAAATCAGGACGACCCACATCACCTACAAAAATAAAATCTCCTGTAATAGCTTTTATAGGGTCATTAGGTTTATTGGTGTTTTTAACTAAAAAAGTTAAGCTTTCTGGTGTATGTCCTGGTGTGTGCATCACCTTTAGTTCAACATTTCCCAATTGTATAATTTGCTGGTCTTTTAATGGTTGATGATCAAAAGCATATTGCCAATTAGGTCCACCTTCGTTAGATAATAATAAATTCGCTTGAGTGGCTTTTGCCAATTCTGGTGCTCCACTTAAATAATCGGCATGAATGTGCGTTTCGGTAACATATTTTATCGTCAAACCATTCTTTTTCGCGTATTCTAAATACGTATCGATATCGCGTTTTGGGTCAATTACGATGGCTTCATTTTTATCATTCGCAATGATGTAACTCGCTTGTGCTAACGTCTCATCATAAAATCTTTCGAATTGTATAACCTGTGCATTTATAGTGAAGCTTGATACTAAATATACACCTAAAGTTTTTAAAAATAATGATTTATAACCCATGATTTCTCGATTGAAGAGCTTAAAATATAATTCTATTGTATAATTCAATGTAACATTTGTTACATAAAAAAGCATTTCCTATAGCGATGCTTATATTCTATATGTTTTCTTTTAATAATCGTTCCAACTCATTTGCAGGAAAAACGCCCGCTTGACGCCAACGAATTTGTCCGTTTTTAAAAATAATTAAGGTAGGCACACTTCTTACTTGATATTGAGCTGCAGTTTGTTGATTTTGATCTACATCGATTTTAATAATCGACACCTGATCTCCTAAATGTTGTTTTACTTCTTCAAGAATAGGCGCTTGTGTTTTACAAGGTCCACACCAAGTAGCAAAAAAGTCTACTAAAACGGGTTTGTCTTGATTTATTATTTCTTCAAATGTCATATTTATTTTTCTTTTTTAAATAATGAAAATACCAAACCGCCCATCATTCCACCATATAAAGTGCTATTTCTAGGATTTGACGTGATGGCACAAGTTCCCGAATTACAACCTATAAAATGCCAATACAGATACCCTGTAATAAGTCCTAAACTTATACCTGCAAGTGTTATTAAATGTTTTTGAAAGAATAATTTCATTTGATTTCTGTGTAAGTTGTTTCTTTGTTCTGTTTTGATTTAGAAAAAGTAGTGCTACATCCACTAGCTCCACAACATCCAATATTGAAGAGAGGCATAAGTGCTAATAATCCACCGATAGCTACAAATAGCCATTGTTCTAAATCAATTCCTTGATAGATGATTGTAATTGCTAGTGCTAATCTAAGCAAACGTATCAAATTCCAAGATTGTATCCACTGTTTCATAGATTTATTTTTTTATGAAATGAATAAAAACCTCACTTCCTTTTCTCGGTTCGATGCTATTGTAACATTCTTCCATCGTTTTGATTTCAAAATGATTTTCGAAAATAGGACGGTATTCACAAGGACATCCACCAAAAGGAGGAAACGGATTGTTAAATTGTTTATCGAATAGTAATCCAACTATGCGACCATTTTCCTTTAAAATCTCGTGCATTTTTGCAACGTAATCCTTTCTTTTGAAAGGTGGAATAGCACTAAAAAAGGTTTGTTCTAATACCAAATCATATGAGCCTTTATGTTCAAAGAAATCTTCGCATAAAATACTTATTGCTGATTGACCTTCAAATTTTTTCTTTAAATTTTCAACGGCTAATGGAGCAATATCAATCAATGTAATGTTGGTAAAACCTTGCTGTATGAGATATTCAGCTTCGTAAGCATTTCCACAACCTGGAATCAGAATCGCTGTGTTTTTATCAGCGATTCCGTCCATATATTTTGTGATTGCAGAAGAAGGATAGCCGATATCCCAACCTGTTTCTTGCTTTTCCCATCGGGTATCCCAATAGTTTTTATCCATTGGTAAATCGCATTGGGTAATGCAACACGCTTCATTTTTATTTTCCTGCTTCATTTTTAACTGCATTTACTTGTTGCCAAGTTCCGCCATTTACAACATTGGTAAATCCGTTTTGTTCTAAAATAGCTTTTGCTTGTCCACTTCTGTTTCCACTTCTGCAAAATACTACAATATTTTCGTGATTTTTAAACTGTGCCATTTGCATTTGAACTTGATCTAAAGGAATATTAATAGATCCTGGTACGTTTCCTTCTGCAAATTCTGCGGGCGTTCTAACATCTACTAAAAATGCGTTGTTAACGATACCTTTTAGTTCTTCGTTGTTGTTCTCTGAGAACATATTTTTTATTAATCCGAACATAATTATTATACCTATACTTGTTATTATTATTTTAATACTTTGCTTTGACATACGAAATCGGTTTTAGGAATTTGAGTTTCTGTAATAGCTTGGAAGCCACCTTCAATTTCGATGAAGTTTCTATAACCACGCGCTTGTAAAATACTTGCAGCAATCATACTTCGGTATCCACCTGCACAATGTAAATAAAACGGTTGTTTGGGATCGATATCGTTTATCCAATCGTTAAGGTAAGCCAAAGGTTTGCTGTATGCCTCTTCTACGTGTTCTGCTTCGTATTCTGACTCTTTACGAACATCGATAACCATCACTTCTTTCCCTTCGATTTGAGAAGCAAATTCAGTTGCAGTAATTCGGTGTACCGTATCGATTTCTTTTCCAGCATCTACCCAAGATTGAAAACCACCTTCTAAATGCCCCAATACGTTATCAAACCCAACACGACTTAAACGCGTTACTGTTTCTTCTTCCATTCCGGCATCTGTAACCAAAAGAATGGGTTGATTCACATCAACAATCATCGCTCCAACCCAAGGTGCAAAATCACCGTTGATTCCAATATTAATGGATTGCGGAATAAATCCTTTGGCGAAATCACCATTTACACGAGTATCTAAAATCAAAGCAGCCGATTGTTCTGCAATATTTTCGAATTCTTCGATACTTAACGCCGTCATTCCTTGAGATAACACGTTTTCGAAACTTTCGTACCCTTTTTTATTCATCGCTACATTCATTCCAAAATACGCTGGAGGAGGCAATAAACCATCAGTTACCGCTTCGATAAACGCTTCTCTAGAAGGTTGATTTAAAGCATAGTTCATCTTTTTTTGATTTCCTAAGGTATCTACAGTTTCTTTCATCATATTTTTACCACAAGCTGAACCTGCTCCATGAGCTGGATATACCGTGATATCATCTGCTAAAGGAAGAATTTTGTTGTATAAACTGTCGTATAACATTCCAGCTAATTCTTCTTGCGTCATGTTTGCTGCTTTTTGAGCCAAGTCTGGTCGACCAACATCACCTAAGAATAAGGTATCTCCACTAAAAATAGCCGTTTCTTTTCCGTTTTCATCTATTAATAAATACGTGGTACTTTCTAAAGTATGACCTGGCGTATGCAGCACTTTTATTTTGATGTTTCCGATTTGGAAGATTTGATGGTCTTCTGCAATAATCGCTGAAAATTCTGGATTAGCTGTTGGTCCGTAAACAATTGGTGCCCCTGTTTTTTGACTTAAATCTAAATGTCCGCTCACGAAATCTGCGTGAAAATGCGTTTCGAAAATGTATTTTAAAGTTACTCCATCTTTTGTTAAACGATCAACGTAAGGTTGCGTTTCACGTAGCGGATCAATGATTACCGCTTCACCATTACTCTCTATATAGTAAGCACCTTGTGCTAAACATCCAGTATATATTTGTTCTATTTTCATTTTAAGTTTCTTTTAGTTTGTTACTGTAAATTTCGTGAGATTATTTGAATTGATTGGTAACATTTGTTACACAAACTAGTTGATTAGAAGTTCTTTAATTAAGATGATGAAACCCATGATGACAACAAAGTATCCAAAAATGGGTTTTAATTGTTTGGCATCTAATTTCTTGTTGAGTTTTATGCCAAAATACATTCCTACCAATGCAATTGCTATTATCTTAGCTAAGAAGATAAAGTTTAAAGTGGCAATATCGTGAGATCCTAAAAAACCGATAAATGATTTTACTCCAATAATGAATAATGAATTGGCTACCGCTTGTTTTAAACTTAATTTTCCAAAAATCATTAATACAGGTACAATAATAAATCCGCCACCAGCACCAACAATTCCTGTGATTAAACCCTCGAACAAACCGGCGATCATCAATACGAAATGATTATAAGGACAATCGAAACAATCGGGGTTGTTTTTCTTTTGTTTAATCATAAAAAAACCTGATGCTAACATTAATACAGAAAAGAAAAGCATCATGAAAAGGTTTTTCTCGATCTCAAATCCAAATAATTCAAAAGTTTCTGGAATTGATGGAAGGAGGTATGAGCGTACCGAATACAACGCCACCAAAGATGGGATTCCAAATTGCAATATCTTTTTAAACGATAACCTCTTTTGAAGAACATGGGGTGTTGCTGCGATTAAACTCGTTATACTAACTAATGCTAACGAATATGTTGTTGCAAGTGTAGCAGGGACAGCAAATAAGTAAACTAAAACAGGTACCGTAAGTATGCTACCACCACCACCAAATAATGCTACTAATAAACCGATAACTATGGTTAATATTAAACCTATTATTTCCATTGTATTTCATTTTGTAGTACAAAGGTCATTCATTTCAAAACGATAGTGCGTAACATTTGTTACAGAAGTATAAAGCAAAAAAAGATGTTTCATTAGAAACATCTTTTATAAAATGGTAATGCTGTTACGTTGTTGTTTAATAAAACCTTCGTTCTCTAATACTTTTAATAATCGAGAAATCACTACGCGAGATGTATTTAATTCGTAAGCAATTTCTGCATGTGTTTTATTAACTATTCTTGATTTATTTACACTGGCAACTTCAATCAGATAGTTTTCAAGTCTGCCTTTAGAGTCTTTAAAAGCCAAATTATCAATAGATCGCATCATTTCATCTAATCGATCTTGATAACTATTAAAAACAAATGCGCGCCAACTTGGATATTTCGCTAACCATTCGTCCATTTTTTGAACAGGAATCATCACCATTTCTCCATCGGTTTCAGCAGTTGCACGAATAACACTTGTTTTTGCCCCTAAACAACACGTCATGGTCATGGCACAAGTATCGCCTTTCTCTAAATAATATAATAAAAGTTCGCCGTCATTATCATCATCACGCATAATTCTAATTGCTCCGTGTAGCAATAAAGGCATGTGAGAAATAGTTTGATCTAAATCAATTAAAATTTCATTTTCTTTAAAAGGCTTCAATTGTCCCGCCGAAGCAATTTCATCTAACAATTCCTCTTCAAACAACGAATCAAAATAATTCTGTAGAAAACTTTTATCTAACATAATTAGTAAATTAATGAGGTAATTTATCTTTAAGAATTCCGTATAACCAAGTGCCTGTTAAAGCTGCAAAAATTACTATAATTATAGAATAGGTTCCTGCACCTAAAAGTACAAATATAGGGCCAGGACATGCGCCAATTAACGCCCAACCTAAACCAAAAGCTATTCCGCCAAATAAGTACCTGCTGATTGATTTGTTTTTTGGGTTTATAACGATATCTTGCCCGTTTACATCTTTAGCATTTTTACGTTTGATGATTTGTATGGCAATAACGCCAACAAATAATGCCGATCCAATAAAACCAAACATGTGGAATGATTGAAATTGAAACATCTCTACAATTCTAAACCAAGAGGCTGTTTCGGCTTTATACATTGTGATTCCAAAAATCACACCTAGTACAATATATAAAATACTTTTCATAATCGTTAAAAAATTAAAGGGAATAATAAATGAACCATGATTAAACCGCCAATAAAAAATCCAACTACAGCAATTAATGAAGGTAATTGTAAATCACTTAATCCAGAAATAGCGTGACCCGAAGTACATCCGCCAGCATAACGTGTACCAAAACCAATTAATAAACCACCTACAATTAAGATTATGATATTCTTAAAAGATAATGTTTTAAAAATTTCTTCAGGACTATAAGCTGTACCAACACTATTAATGCCTAAATTTTGCAAATATTTGGTTGTATAAGCCGCAATTTCTGGGATTTGGTAGTTCGATAGAAAATTAGCTGCTACATAACCACCAATTATTGAACCTACTAAAAACAAAAGATTCCATTTTTGCGATTTCCAATTAAATTCAAAAAAAGAACACGTTTTTCCTGCTCCTAAAGCTGAACATAAAGTTCTAAAGTTTGAAGAAAACCCAAAACTTTTACCTAAATAAATCAAAGCAATCATAATAAATGCAATGATAGGCCCCCCTATATACCAAGGCCATGTTCCAAATATCCAATCCATAGTTTTAATTTTTACTTTGCAAATTTGAGAGATTAATTACTATTACTTCGTAACATTTGTTACATACAATATATTTAAGCCTATATTGAAGATGTATTGTTTTAACCCCTATAAACCTAGCGTAATTTATGTAATTTAGAAGTATAATGTTTTAAGCTA
>NZ_RQTJ01000006.1 GCF_003858535.1 Paenimyroides viscosum | reverse complement strand
TTGTATTCGACAGAAATATTAACAACCTAAAAATTAATCTCGTTTAATAATGCACTATGGGTAATTTTACAAATAAAATACCCAATTTACGGGTTTCCTCATAGCACTTTCATTTGTTTTCATTTCTTTTGTTTTTTAACATTTAGTATATTTACGCCAAACATCAATAAATTCATGGCTAAAAAAGTACAAACAAAAAGTACAGAAGAAATCCTTTGGGATGCAGCAAACAAATTACGTGGTTCGATAGAACCTTCAGAATATAAACACGTGGTACTGAGTTTAATCTTCTTGAAATTTGCAAGTGATAAATTCATCAAACGTAGAGAAGAATTAATAGCAGAAGGCAAAGAAGCCTTCTTAGAAATACCCGAATTTTATCAGGCTGAAAATGTATTCTATTTGCCAGAAGAATCGCGTTGGGATTTCATTATCGAAAATGCAAAACAAGAAGACATTACCCTAAAAGTAGATACCGCTCTTAAAACGATAGAACGTACCAACAAATCTCTGGAAGGTGCGTTACCCGATAACTATTTTTCTCGATTGGGATTGGATCAATCTAAGTTTTCGGCTTTATTGGATACCATCAACAACATCGATACGCTTCGTGATGAAGCCCAAGATATTGTGGGACGTGTGTACGAATATTTCTTGAGCAAGTTTGCCATTGCCGAAGGAAAAGGAAAAGGAGAATTCTATACGCCAAAATCTATTGTAAACCTGATTGCCGAAATGATAGAACCGTACAAAGGTAAAATCTATGACCCTTCTTGTGGTTCGGGTGGTATGTTTGTACAATCGTTAAAGTTTATTGAAAAACACCAAGGAAACAAAAAAGACATTTCCATTTACGGACAAGAGTTAACAAATACCACGTTTAAACTGGCGAAGATGAACTTGGCTATTCGTGGTATTTCTGCCAATTTAGGAAACAAAGCAGCAGATACATTTGGTGACGATCAGCATAAAGATCTGAAAGCCGATTACATCATGGCGAATCCTCCGTTCAATTTAAAAGATTGGAGAGCTGAAAACGAATTAACGGACGATCCACGTTGGGCAGGTTACGAAGTCCCTCCAAAATCCAATGCCAACTATGCGTGGATTTTGACAATGATTTCAAAGCTTTCGCAAAATGGTGTTGCCGGATTTATTTTGGCGAACGGTGCTTTGAGTGGTGGTGGTGAAGAATACAAAATTCGTAAACAAATTATTGAAAATGATTTGGTAGAAGCGATTGTGATTTTACCAAGAGCGATGTTTTACTCTACAGATATTTCGGTGACGCTTTGGATTTTGAACCGTAATAAAAACGAAAGAACTTTTGAAGTAAACGATGGTGTTAAAAAGTACCGTAACCGAAAAGGCGAAGTTTTGTTTATGGATTTACGCCAAAAAGGCGAACCGTTTGAAAAGAAGTTTATCCAGTTTGGCGAAGAAGAAATTACTACGATAGCTACACACTATCACAATTGGCAACAAAGCAGTTGGAAAGAAACTTATCTAAACATCCCTGAATATTCTTACAGTGCTAGTTTAGAAGAAATCCGTAAAAAAGATTATTCGCTAGTACCAAGTAAATACATTGAATTTGTAAACCGTGATGAAAACATCGATTACGATACCCAAATGCAAACCTTGCAAACCGAATTGAAAGACTTGTTTCAGCAAGAAGAAGCTTTGAAACAAGAAGTGGCAAACGTATTTAAATCGTTGGGCTATGAGTTATAAAATACTTGGAGATTATATTAGAAAAGTTGATAATAAAAATAAAGACATGAAAGTGCTTAATCTTCAAGGATTAAGTATGACTAAAGAATTTAGAAAATCAACTTCTAATATTGTTGGAACTGATCTTTCAAAATATAAGATCGTAAAGCAAGGACAATTTTGTTGCGATTTTATGTCTGTTATTCGAGTTCATAAATTACCAGTTGTCTTAAATAATTTAGGAGAAGATGTCATTATTTCTCCTGCTTATATTGTATTTGAAGTGATAGACGAAAATCTTTTACTACCAGAATATTTAATGTTATGGTTTAGAAGAACTGAGTTTGATCGCTATGCAGATTTTAGATGCGATAGTTCTATTCGTGGTGGTTTTCAATGGGAAGAGTTATGTGAAATAGAATTACCTGTTCCATCCATCGAAAAACAACGCGAAATTGTAGCCCAATACCAAGCGGTAGCAAACAAAATTAAAGTCAACGAACAAATCTGCGAGAAGTTAGAAGCCACTGCACAAACGTTATACAAGCAATGGTTTGTGGATTTTGAATTTCCGAACGAAGAAGGACAACCTTACAAATCTTCAGGTGGTGCGATGGTTTTCAATAAAGAATTAGAAAAGGAGATTCCTGAGGGTTGGGAGGTTGGAACGTTAAAAGATATTTGTAAAGTATTAAATGGCTTTGCATTCGATAGTGATTTTTATTCCTTTGAAAAAGGTATTAAAGTTTTACGAGGTGAAAATGTTACTGAAAGAGCATTAAGATGGGATACGTTGAAATATTATGATGGAGAAATGAATCCAAGAATTGAAAAATGTTTTTTAAAAACTAATGATATCGTAATTGGAATGGATGGTTCTAAAGTTGGTAAAAATTGGTCATTAATAGGTGAACATGAATTGCCTATGATTTTAGCACAGCGAGTAGCTTGTTTAAGAAGTGATTCATATATTCAAAATTTTATTTACCAAACATTGATTAATTTGAACTTTGAATATTATTGCTCACAAGTTCATACAGGAACTTCTATTCCTCATATAAGTAGTAAACAAATTGAACAATTTGAATTATTAATTCCAAATGAATATATCACAAGATCATTTGAAAACACAATTTCAAAATTAAGAGATATAATAAATATTCACATCAGTGAAAACCAAAAACTCACTCAACTTCAATCGTTGTTGTTAAGTCGCTTGGCAACGTTGGAGGGGTGAAAATATAAACACGAATAACCAAAAGAAACACTATGAATTATGTTATCAGCTAATTATTCTCCATTTATAAAGGCAATTGAAGAAATTGATATTTCATCATACAACCAATTTAATTGGTTTAAAGTCATGTATAAAATGACGGAGGAAAGATCGCTACACTCGCGAATGATTGCCTACTTATTAAATCCAGAAGGCTCACATAAGCAAGGAACGCTATTCTTAGAACTTTTCTTTGAAGAGTTTGGTATTACCAATTTTGATATAAAAGATGTTGTTGTATTACCTCATGAAGTAATAAAGAAAGAGGAAGATAATATTGACATTCTTATTACCAATTCGAATAAGCAGGCCATAATCATTGAAAACAAGATATTTGCTGGGGATAGTAACAAAGAAGAGGTGTTAGAGAATGAATGTGGTAATTGTACACACAAATACCAGATTCCCCGCTATTATTATAAAACGCAATGTAAGGGATTCACCGTAACCCACATTTTTTACCTTACTGTAAAACATAACAAACCTTCGTTTTATAACGATTTTCCTCCTGAAGTACAATCGCTACTGAAATGTAAAGATTATATCCAGTCTGTATTAAATTGGATAGGGAAATGTATAGATGTTTACCCAGTAGATGATGCGTTTAAAGTGGGTTTACAACATTATAAACAAGCAACTACAGAATTTCTAAACGATATGAAATTGGCCTTGAAATTAAAGGAGATTTCAGCCCTATACTTAGAAGAAGCAAAGCAGTTTTGGCCTACTTGTCCTAAAATTAAAATTGACCAAGATGATGAATATGCTATGATTAAAAGTCAATTCATCCACGTGAAATGGCATACAGTTCATGAGTTTTTCACAGAGTTGGTAAGACGGATTAACGAAGAATTTAAAGTTGACTTAACGGAAGTGGATAAAGAAAAAATTACTGCTGTAACCCATCGTAATTCTGAAACACCAACCTTACTAACATTTCAATTTCAGGATGTATTATACTATATCTGTAACGACAAAAACGGATTTAGTATAGGTCGTCATATAGAGAATAAAACAGAAGATGATTTTCAACTACTATTTGATAAAAAATACGCTTTTTTCGACTTTACAAAACCAGAAGTTTTTCAATTAATCAAACCAAATGAATCTGAAAGATTAGCTGATGAAATCGTAGATGCTTTGAAAAACTTTATAAATAAATAACCAAAAACTCACTCAGCTTCAATCGTTATTGTTAAGTCGCTTGGCAACGTTGGAGGGGTAAAACTAAAACTAAACTATTAACCAATTATAAAATTACAAATATGGCAAGATGTACAGCACCAGTAAATGGTCATCGTTCAGCAAGTGCAAGAGCAAACTGCCCTGCATGTGGGGGTAGTTATAGAAGTTATAATTCTTATTCATCGTACTCATCTCCTTATAGTTCTTCTGCAAGTAGAGCAGCAAGTGTAAGTAGTGGTAAATCCAGAGCACGTTGGTCTGCTGGAGGTTCGACAATCTTATATACACCTGCAGAAATTAGAACTCTTACCCCAGTTCGAGAAAATATAGAGAAACGAGCAGACCTTCCTGATTTAAGAGATGTTTTTCTTTGCCATGCATGGGATGATAGGAAAGAAGCTGCCCAAGAAATGCATGATTTATTAGAGTCAAAAGGAGTTACAGTCTGGTTTAGTGAAAAAGATGTATTGTTAGGTTCTTCATTACTACGAGAAATTGATAAAGGTTTAATCAAATCAAGAGTTGGAATTGTTCTAGTAACTCCAAATTTTCTTAAAAGAATAAAAGGTGAAGGAATTGCTGATAAGGAACTTTCTGTATTGTTAGCTCGCGATTTGTTAGTTCCAATTGTTCACAATACAACATATGATGATTTACGAGAAGTAAGTCCATTATTGGGATCAAGAAGTGGCCTTAGTACTAAAGAGGATACGATGGATTCTATCGCTTCCAAACTAGCAGAATTAGTTAAAGTAGAAGATTAGACAAAATTATTTAAACCTCAAACGTTGATATAATATTTGAAAATGTTGATGGGGTAATAACTATAAACACTAATAACCAAGGAAACACTGTGAATTATGTCATCAATAAGAATCCATGAAATAAAACTTAAGAATTATAGATCATTTGGTGTAGCTCAAACCTTTCTTTTTCCAAATGATGATTATCTTAAACCAATTGCAATAATCGGATATAATAATTCAGGGAAAAGTAATTTATTGAATGCTTTAAAATATGGACTTTATGAGTCAGTAAGAGAAGAGACTTTTACAATAAATGATTTTCATAATTTAAATTGGGCTAATGCTCCAAGATTTAAATTGAGATTTTCTATAGATATTTCAGATAGTCATTTACGCCTAGGAAATAGTTATGAAAATGATACAATAATAAATGTTTCAAATAACACAATTACATCAGTTGAAGATGTATGTAATTGTTATCCTGGATCAAATCAATATAGTAAGAAATGGGTAATTAAACAAAAGGCCCCTATTTACTATATCAATTTTCATAATATAAAAGAAGAGATTTCTACTCAAAAAACAAGTTGGGGAAATCTAAAATCTTTTTTAGCTAAGCATATACAAAAGTTAGTAGATGCCGACAATACTATGAAAGCTAAAAAAGATGATTTTGAAACTGAAGTTAAGGATGCAACTGATAAAGTTTTAGATAATTCTCAATTAAAACAATTTATAGAAACTATACAAAGAAATTATCACCAAAACCTACGAAACAATAGTTGTTTTGTTGATTTTGGTTTACCTAATTATGAGGATATATTTTTAAAAATGATGTTTAAGGTTGGTTTAAATGGTAATTCTGAGAATCTAATTCCTATTGATCATTTTGGAGATGGCTTTATTTCTATGTTTGTTATGGCAGTTATACAAGCAATTGCAGAAACTAATATCGATGATAGATGTTTGTTTTTATTTGAAGAGCCTGAGAGTTTCTTACACGAAAATCATCAAGAGTATTTTTATAAGATGGTTTTATGTACCCTTGCTGAAAAAGGCCATCAAGTAATATATACTACTCACTCAGACAGAATGATTGATGCTTTTGATACTAAAGGAATTATTCGTCTAGATACAGATGAGAATAATCAAACAATAAATGCTTATAATAATGTAGGATATTTTGTTAATCCATTTTTAGGATTAAACCCTGCTGATTTTGATGAACCAATTAATGTAGCACGATTTAATGAATATATCAAAACCGTTGAACCTAATCTTAATAGAATGCTTTTCAGTAAAAAAGTAATTCTTGTAGAAGGGCCTAATGATGTTTTAGTGTATAAGGAAGTAATAAGGAGAAAAGTACTAGAAGCTATTGCTACAAGAGATGATATAATTGATAAATCTAAATTTGCGGATACTTATTTAAATTTTGAAAATATATCATTTGTTTGTCATCATGGAAAGGCAACAGCCTTATACATTGTTGAATTGTGTAAACATTTTCAGATTGATTATTTTTTAGTTAATGATTGGGATTTTGATTTAGCAGATATTTCTATCGCCCAAATTAGAGGGTTTGCAGATTTAAACGCATTGCAAGCCGATCCTATTTATACAGGTGGTGATAGAACTAAAAAAGGGATGTTAACAACCAATAGAAATTTAATTGAAAGTACAATAATTGATAGAATTCACTTCAATGTTAAAAAATTAGAAGAAGTAATAGGGTATACAAGCGACGATAAGAGTTCTTTGAAAATATGGAATCATATTAATAATCCAGGTTTTATAATTACGGATGATTTGTTTCCTGAAAATTTGGCTCTGTTTGTAGGGATAAATAATTTAACACATGTTAATCCATTACAAAACATACAAGTTGAATTAAATGATGACTTGCCTTTTTAAAACATGAAACACACCAAACCTCAATTAGAACAAGCATATATAAGCCTTTTAAAAACAGAAAATAAATAAGATATAAATTAAAACGTCTGTTATTTCAGTCATTTTGTTTATATTTGTATGAAATAACGGACGTTTATGAAAAAGCAAATTGTTTTACCTCGATATAAAGATACTTTGGCACAAATGGGTGAGCAAATTAAACTCGCTCGTAAACGTCGAAAATTAACGGCTGTTCAAGTTGCTGAAAGAGCAGATATTGCCCGCTCTACTTTAAGTTTAATCGAGAAAGGAGATCCAAGTGTAGCGATGGGTGCCTATTTTAATGTACTTCGTGTATTAGGCTTACAAGATGATTTTTTAAAGTTAGCAGCAGACGACACGTTCGGACGAAAATTACAAGATTTAGATTTGTTATAAGATGGCAGTACAAAAAACCGATATATATGTTTATGCAGATTGGCAAGGCTTAGAAGCTCCATTGTTAATGGGCGTTTTATCTGCTCATCAAGCTAAAGGGCGTAAGGCTTTCAGCTTTTCGTATGATAAACTATGGCTACAATCTGGACATCAATATCAGTTAGATCCCGATTTACATTTATTTGCAGGTCCACAATTTGCCAACGAAAAAGAAAACTTTGGTCTTTTTTTAGACAGTATGCCCGATACTTGGGGACGTACCTTACTGAAAAGACGTGAGGCACAACTCGCCAAATTAAAAGGTGAAAAAGCGAAAACATTATATGATATCGATTTCCTATTAGGGGTTTATGACGAAACGCGTATGGGTGCTTTACGTTTTAAACTAGATCCGAAAGGTGATTTTTTAGATAACGATACAGAAAAATCGACACCACCTTGGTCTACCGTGCGAGAATTACAGCAAGCGGTGGTTCATTACGAAAATGATACCGACAACGAAGCCATGGCCAGATGGTTACAATTGTTGATAGCACCTGGTTCTTCTTTGGGGGGAGCACGTCCGAAAGCCAATATTTTGGATGATAACAAACATCCATGGATTGCTAAATTTCCATCTAAAAATGATACGATAGATAAAGCAGCTTGGGAATATTTAGCATATCAACTCGCTTTAAAAGCAGGCATAACAATGGCTGAATGTAAAATCGAGAAAATTAATGGACCGTATCATACTTTTTTCACCAAACGTTTTGATCGTGAAAGAACAGATCGAATTCATTTTGCTTCTGCGATGACCATGACTGCGAATAATGAAGAGACTATAAAAAGTCAGCCTGCCAGTTATTTAGATTTAGTGGAGTTTATTCAGACCAATGGATGTAATATCAATGAGAATTTAGCACAATTGTGGCGTAGAATTATCTTTAATATTGCCATTTCAAATACAGATGACCATTTACGAAATCACGGATTTATTTTAACGAATGACGGTTGGATTTTATCTCCTGCTTATGATTTGAATCCATCCATAGATAAAGATGGTTTAGCTTTGAATATCGATATGGATACGAACGATTTGGATTTCGAACTCGCCAAAAGTGTTGGTGAATATTTCCGATTAGCGGCTAAAGAAATGGATCAGATCATCGATGAAGTAACTGCTGTAGTTAAAAATTGGCAAGTGGTTGCCAAACAAATTGGAATTTCACGAGCTGAACAAGAATTAATGGCAAATGCTTTTAAATCCTAATTCTTATATTTATAAAACACAACTCTACGATAAACAGTCAACACAATGAAAGAAAACAATAAAAAATCTTTAGTACGCTCTTCATCGGCAGAATACTTAACTTTTATTGCAGCTTCGGGCGAAGGTGGTGTTGATGCTATTTATGCAGATGAAAATATTTGGTTGTCGCAAAAAATGATGGGTGCGCTATACAATGTAGAAACGCATACCATCAATTACCATCTAAAGAAAGTTTTTAATGATAATGAGTTAGATGAAAATTCAGTTATTCGAAATTTTCGAATAACTGCCCAAGATGGCAAAAACTACAATACACAACACTACAATCTTTCTGCAATTATTGCGGTTGGTTACAAGGTAAATTCCGAACGTGCGGCGCAATTTCGTAAATGGGCTACTCAAATTGTACAAGAGTTTACCATCAAAGGTTTTGCAATGGACGATGAGCGTCTTAAAAACGATGGAACGATTCTCGGAAAAAAATACTTTGAAGAACAGCTTCAGCGCATACGGGAAATCAGATTGAGTGAACGCAAATTCTATCAAAAAATAACAGACCTTTATTCAACCGCTATTGATTATGATGTAACAGCTCAGGTTACGAAACGCTTTTTTGCTACGGTTCAAAACAAATTACATTGGGCAATACACGGTCAAACAGCCGCAGAAGTTATTGTAAATAGAGCCGATCATCAAAAGGGAAATATGGGATTAACCACTTGGAAAGATGCTCCAGATGGTAAAATTCAAAAATTTGATGTCAGTGTAGCTAAAAATTATTTGTCCGAAAGCGAAATGCAACAATTACAACGGTTGGTTTCAGCTTATTTAGATATTGCCGAGGATATGGCGATCAGACAAATTCCGATGACGATGGAAGACTGGGAAAGCCGTTTGAACCGATTTATAGAAGCTACAGACCGAGAAGTGTTGCAAAATGCAGGCAAAGTAACTGCCGAAATTGCCAAAGCTCATGCAGAAACGGAATTTGAAAAATACAGAATTATACAAGACCAATTGTTTGAAAGCGATTTTGATCGAATCGTTAAATTAACTCCACCTGAAAAAGACGAGGAGTAAAGCAATTATTGATTATGAAATACACTGAATCACAATTAGAACAAGCATTTATCAGCCTTTTGGAAACAGAAGGTTATCGATACATTAACGGAAAAGAACTCGATCGTTCTTCTAATCAAGACGTATTATTGAGAGAGGATTTACGTACTTTTTTGTTGAAGCGTTATCCCGATTTGGAAGAAATTGAACTGGAAAGCTTGGTCAATGAATTAGCGTTTCAATCCGCTTCTAATTTGTATGAATCCAATAAATACATCTGTAAGCTGTTGGCGGATGGGTTTATTTTCAAACGCAATAATCCGGCAAAGAAAGACTTACATATTCGATTTATCGATATAAAAGATATAAGCAAGAATAGTTTTAAAATTGTCAATCAATTAGAAATTCAAGGAACGGAATTACGTATTCCTGATTTGATTTTGTACATCAATGGCATTCCGGTAGTAGTTTTTGAATTTAAAACAGCTATTGAAGAAGAAATTACCATTCACGATGCGTTTAAACAATTAACGATTCGTTACCGTAGAGCTATTCCGGAACTGATGAAATACAATGTCTTTTGTGTAATTAGTGATGGAGTGAACAATAAAGCAGGAACGGTATTTTCGTCTTACGAATTTTATTATGGTTGGAACAAAATTACAGGTGACGAAAAGAAAGCCTTAACAGGTATTGATACTACAACTTCTATTGTTCATGGAATGCTGAACCAAAACCGTTTAGTTGATATTATTCATCACTTTGTGCTGTTTCCGGATAATTCAAAAAACGAACTAAAAATACTCACACGTTATCCGCAGTATTACGCATCTAAAAAGTTGTATCAAAACATAAAAGCGCATCGCAAACCCGAAGGTGATGGTAAGGGAGGAACTTATTTTGGAGCAACAGGCTGTGGAAAAAGTTATACCATGTTATATCTTTCTAGGTTATTAATGCGTTCTACCGATTTCGCAAGTCCAACCATTATTATCATTTCTGATAGAACCGATTTGGACGATCAATTGTCGAAAGACTTTACCAATGCAAAAGATTTTATTGGTGATGAAAACATTATCAATATTGAATCACGAGCCGATTTAAGAAGTCGATTAAGAGGTAGAGAAAGCGGAGGTGTATTTTTAACAACCGTTCAGAAATTTGCCGAAGATTCAGAAATTTTATCCGACAGAACCAATATTATTTGTATTTCAGATGAAGCCCACCGTTCACAAGTCAATTTAGATTTAAAAGTAAAAATTGACGATGAAAAAGGAGTTACCAAATCGTATGGTTTTGCTAAATATTTACACGATTCATTACCAAATGCAACTTATGTAGGGTTTACTGGAACACCAATTGATAAAACGTTAGAAGTATTTGGTGATGTGGTGGATCAATACACCATGTTTGAATCAGTTAATGATGAGATTACCGTTCGATTGGTCTATGAAGGTAGGGCTGCAAAAGTGAATTTGGATTATAACAAGGTTCAGGAAATTGAGAACTATTATGAAAATGCAGTTGCCGAAGGCGCGTCTGAATATCATGTAGAAGCCAGCCAAAAAGCGATTGCTAAAATGGAAGTGGTTTTAGGTGATTCAGACCGCATTAAAGCCATTGCCAAAGATTTTGTTGAGCATTATGAAAGCAGATTAGAAGAAAACGCAACTGTTGCAGGTAAAGTGATGTTTGTGTGTGCCTCTCGTGGCATTGCCTATAAATTATATAAAGAACTTTTAGCATTACGACCAGAATGGGGCGATATAAAATTAGCTGAAGGCTTAACCGATAAAGAACAAAAAGAAATCAAGCCGATTGAGCGTGTCAAAATGATTATGACTCGCAATAAAGATGATGAAAAGGAGTTGTGGGATTTATTGGGTAATAAAGACGAACGAAAAGAGCTAGACCGTCAGTTTAAACAAATCAATTCCAATTTTAAAATTGCAATTGTAGTTGATATGTGGTTAACCGGTTTTGATGTTCCTTTCTTGGATACCATTTACATTGACAAACCATTGCAAACACATAATTTGATACAGACCATTTCTCGTGTCAATCGAAAATACGAAGGAAAAGACAGAGGTTTGGTGGTTGATTATATCGGCCTCAAAAAGAATCTGAATCATGCACTGGGGATGTTTAACAATCAAACTGCAGACGATGATTTTGAAGATATTGCACAAGCAGAAATTATTGTGAGAGATCAGTTAGATTTATTACGCCAATTTTTTCATCGCTTTGATTCAAAAGATTATTTTGAAGGAGTACCTGTTCAGCGTTTAAACTGTTTAAACAGAGCTTCTGAATTGGTATTACTAACACAAGAATCTGAGAAGTTTTTTGTGAATGTAACGAAGAAGCTAAAATCTTCATACAATCTAGTCAGCGGTTCAGAATTGTTTAGTTCGAGAGAAGTAGATGAAATTCATTTCTATTTTGCCGTGAAATCAATTGTTGTGAAGTTGACCAAAGGTGAAGCACCAGATACGGCTCAAATGAATGCCAAAGTCGCTAAATTGGTCGAAGAAGCCATCATATCAGAAGGTGTGGAAGAAATCTTTAAACTCGATGATAATAAAGCGAATACGATTGATTTATTCAATGATAAGTTTATAGAGAAAATCTCCAATTTGGAGTTGCCTAATACCAAGATTAAGATTTTAGAACGTTTGTTAAAGCAAACCATCAACGATTTTAAAAAGGTAAATAAAGTAAAAGGACAAGATTTTTCAGAGCGTTTACAATCCATCATCAACCGTTACAACGAACGTAGTGAGGGTGATATTTTAGATTATGAAGGCATTCAGTTTGATACAGCAGAGCAAATGATCGAGTTGATCATTAAGCTTCGTGCCGAAATGGATTCTTTTCAGGATTTGGGTATTGATTACGAAGAAAAAGCTTTTTACGATATTTTGGATATGATTTGTAAGCAATACGGTTTTGAATTCGATAACGATAAGATGTTGGAATTGGCACGTGAAATAAAAAAGATTGTTGACAATACCGCTAAATATCCTGACTGGAACGACCGTGATGATATCAAAGCACAATTAAAAATGGATATTATCGTGAAACTTCATGAATTTGGGTATCCGCCCATAACACAGGAAGATGTGTACAAAAACGTGTTGGAACAAGCGGAAAATTTCAAAAAGAATCGGTAAAAAGAAATGAGTCGATTTAATAAACTAACTGTAGAAGTGTACGTCTTCAAACTAATTTGGATATTTTCTTTATAGCTAAGAATTGGTGAGATAAATAAAACTGGTTGACATTAGAAACAGATTATACTGACTACCTGTATTCATTATTCATTGTACTTTAAATAAACCTCTTTCCTTCCTTTTTTATCAGCAGTTGCTACCAAACCATCTTCTTTAAGATTACGCATAACACCAGCAACTGCTTGCGAAGTAGTTTCTTTTGGAATAAGCTTTAATCTTAGTAGTTCTTCTTTAATTTCTGCTACAACTTTACCCGCTTTTAAAAATCTACTGTTTACGATATGCTCTCTGATTTTAGCAGTTAGATTAACAGCTTCTAATCTTTCTTTAGGTAGGGTATTGATAGGTATAAGCGGAATATTGAAATCTGTCAAAGTGGCTAAAGGATATTGTACTGCTTTTGCATATTCTACGTATAAATCTATGTCTTTAGCAGTCCCTTTTTCAGCTTTTAGAACTGAACTTTTAGAGATTTCGGACATATAAACAATATCATCAATTGATAAGAAATTCTTGAGACGATATTCTTTTAATTTATGACCTATACTTTCTCTAAATTTGGTATTTCTATCGTTCATTATGTTTTTTATAATGTTTTTTGGTTTTTAATTAAAATATTTTTTGCATATAAATAAATAAAGCTTATATTTGTTTTAGCGAATTGATAATAAGTCTGTTTAAGACAAATTATAACGATGTAATCTCGAATCGAAACGACCAATTTTACCTCGAGAGTATCGTGAAATCGCTTCATGTCTAAAAAAGTTTTGTACTTTCGCATACGGCATGGGCGGTTTTCACATATGCTTTAGTGGTAGCTTTTAACTTTTTGTTTAAAAGTGGGTTTGGTCGCCCTCGATACTAAAGTGTGAAACCGCCTTGCCTTTTTCTGCAAGAAATCTTCATACTCCAGAAAAACATCGTTCCATAACCACATAAAATCTTATCTATGAGAACGAAATTTGTACATACCGCCATAACCCATCCGCCTTAACTAGGTACAGCAAACCTTTTTGTTGCACTGGCACCTTATATACAGCAATAGGCTTACCGTATGGTAGTACCTCACCGTATTTTGTACACAAAAGCCATTGTCGCAGCACCGCAAAATCTTGCTTTGGTACCATACAAATGGGGCTTTTTAACTTTTTTACTCGCACTCTAAAAGTAACGCCTTTATTTATATTTTCCAAATTAAATGTTAAAGGACTAATGCGGGTGCTGGGACTTCAAAAAGGGTTTGTTTTTTTGAAAGGGAACAGAGTAGAGGAAGTGGGGTTTTTGATGAAGATTAAATTTATTAAAACCAGATTCAGCAATCTTTTTTCTTTTGGTCGCAAATTGAAAAAATAATTTCGCTCTTAAATCCAAAACAATTCAACATCTGGATTTTTGAGTAAAAATAGAAGATAAGAAGAGATCAATTATCAAGCATTTTGATGAAACGGGTCACCGAAAGATTTTCTAAATACGCAGGTAGGAGGATACTAAGTAGATAAAGCATAGTAAAGGCATAGATAGTGCATGAAACACATTTTCTGAAATTTTACACAAAAACAGAAAATTATTCTAAATATTTCAATTTAGTCAGAAAAAAACGAAAAATTCAAAAAAGTAAAAATGGGTGTTTTAGGAAGTAAAAACAGCTAAAGATAACAAATAAAAAACATAAAACAAAAAACCATTTATAAAAATGCTTTTAATTCTGGATTTGTTCAACATTGGCATTTTGATTGAAAAGGGAATAGACTAATTAGGGGGGTCTAAAAACCGACATTATAAAAAAGCCGTGAAGCTATGAATGTTTTTACACGTTAAGAACAAAATGTCTGTTTGAGCGTAGCGAAATCAAAGATTCATGAATACATTATTATTAAATATAAAGCCGTTGGGTGTAATTCAAAATAAATAAAATTAACTACATAGACGCATAGAATTATCACTAATTGGTAAAGATGTGATAGAAAATAATACTATTCTTCACATAGTTTGCTATGCGAAAAGTAAAACGTCTATCATAATCTTTTAAAAACATAACAAAAAATCTATGTTTCTATGTGATGGAAATAATTACATCAAACGGATTAAATATAAGAGAATGAATAAATTTGATCAGCTAGTGAACGAGGAAGAGTTTAACCGTTTTGAAGTGAGGTAAGAAATCGAAGATTCATGATTTCAAAAAGTAAAATAGATTATTAATCATATAAAGAAAAAAGATTTTTGCTTCTTTTGATCACAAATCGAAGATTCACGGCTTCCAAGCTATAAAATAAAGGCTGGACGTAAAGTACAGAGAAACCGAAATGTATCAATCACGAATTATGGAGAATGAAATTCGAAATATTTCTATTAGATTTTGATTGAAGATTAAATTTATTAGAACCAGATTCAGCTGTCTTTTTACTTTTGCGCTACAAATGAAGAAAGTATACCATCAGAGAAAAGGATAATTAAAACCACCCCTATTATGCTTGAAAAGAATTTTGAATTATTAAAAAACAGTGATCCCGCTGCTTTAGAAAACATTCATGCCCAATACAGCAGAAGGATCTTTTGGTTGGGCAGACAGATACTCGATGATGATTTTGTTGTAGAAAATCTGGTACAGGATGCTTTTTTAAAATTATGGGAATACCGCGAAAAGGTAGAAGATCCCATGCATATCTTTTTTTTTCTGCGATATGTAATGAAATATAGCTGTTATTCGCACTATTCCAAACCGCACAACAAATTTTTTAAAACAACCGTACGATCGTTCGAGAGCTACGAAAATTATGGAAACTATCTGGCAGGTTACGATCCGGCAGATGTTATTGAAAATTTAAAAGATCAAGAAGAGCAGCAGCGTTTATTTGATCTGGTAAACAAGGCACTGCCTTTGATAAGCTCAGAAAGAAGACACCTGATACAGCTTTGCTTAAAATACGGTTTCAGGTACAAGGCAATTGCGCAGGTAACTGGTAAAGGCATCAAGGAAACATCGAACCAGGTAAAGCGGGCCATCGAAGACCTTAAAAATATTGTTGATAAGTACAATGTCCTTGAAAAAAAACAAATAGGGGCTACAAAGCCAGAAGAACAAAAAAGCATCAACGAAAGGCAGTCTGCAGTGTTAAACCTCCGGTTCGAAAAGAAGTTTTCCTTTGCAGCCATCGCCAGCGAGCTTAATATTTCCCAAAAAGAAGTACACGATGAATTTATGGCGGGATATAAATTGATGCAGTATCAGCAGAAAGCATTATAACAGTATGATTATGGCAACATCAACCATGAAATTGACCCGAAAAATACAGATTGTAGTCGATCTCCCTACACAGGCAGAACGCAAGGAAGCGCTGGATACCTTGTACAGATGGCAGAACAGGTGCTACAGGGCAGCCAACCTTATTGTGTCGCATTTGTATGTACAGGAAATGATACGCGAGTTCTTTTATCTGTCTGACGGAATCAAGTACAAACTCGCCGATGAAAAAAAGGATGCAACGGGTATGTTGCAGCGTTCGCGTATAAACACTACTTATCGTGTGGTATCCGATCGTTTTAAAGGTGAAATTCCCACAAACATACTGTCTTGTTTGAACAACGCATTGCTTTCTTCCTTTAAAAAAGATATTGAAGGATATAGGAGAGGAGAATCTTCTGTTAAGAGTTTTAAGAGGAATATGGCATTCCCTTTTGGACTGGAAGGTATTGGCGGGTTTTCGTACAATGCAGATAAAAGGGCCTTTTGTTTCCGGTTGTTTTCCATTCCGTTCTATACGTATTTGGGAAAAGATTTTACAGACAAACGAAAGTTGTTGGAACAGGTGGTTGCTGGCGAAGTGAAACTTTGTACCTCACATATCAAGTTACAGGACGGTAAAATCTTCTGGCTGCCGGTATTTGAAATACAGAAGGAAGATAATAATCTGAACATAGAAGTTGTTGCAGAAGCGTCGCTTTCGTTGGAATATCCGTTGGTTGTAAAAATTGGAAAAGCCCGTTTAACCATTGGTACCCAGGAAGAGTTTCTTTACAGAAGGCTGGCTATCCAGAAATCAATGGAACGTGTGTGTATAGGTGTTAATTACTGCCGCTCGGACAAAGGAATCAAAAGAAAATTAAAGGCTACAGAGAAATTAAGAAAAGCAGAAGACAACTATGTAAACAACCGTTTACACCTTTACAGTAAAAGACTGATAGATTTCTGTGTACAGCATCGGGCAGGTACTTTGATCTTGCTGGATATGCAGGAGAAAATAGAGGTGGCTAAAACAGAAGAATTTGTGTTAAGGAATTGGAGTTATCATAACCTCATGACAAAAATAAAATACAAGGCAGATAAGGCGGGAATAGAACTTATTACAGCTTAAAAATACAATAACGAGGGTGCTTGTACACCCGTAGGGTGAGTTTGCTAGCAACACTCACTAAATGCACATTGTATATACAACGCGTGGGCTCATTTTTATTAAATAGCCACAGATACACACACTTATATGTTTTTAAAACACAATAAAAAACATAGTTGTTTAACTATTTATTGGCAAGATATAAGCAACAATAGGTATAGTAGTTTTTATCATTGATAAAACACATAGTCAAGCTCTATTTATTTTTCAAGATAAAAAAACTATGTAACCTAAAATTTGTTCAACAGTAAATACAGAACCTTTGTGGTAAAAAAAAACAACTACATTGGTTTTTAGTTTGTTACATATACACAGATAATGCGCTATGGATAAGTATCGTTTAATTTCAACGCAATGTTAGGGTTTTCCTGTTGTTGTTGTTGTTGTTGTTGTTTTCTAAAATTTTACTATCTTAAACTAAAAATATGTTTTTTTCTGGCTCTAGATTGTTTTATGACCGCTATCGTTTAAATACGCCTAAAGGAAATTTTAACCTAAAACTTACTCCAGAACAGGTAATTTATCAGTTTGCAGGAGTTATCACAAAGGTATTTCCACTATTTAACCAAGTGCCTCATAAGTTTAAACTTAATTTTAGCAAACGTATTTTAAACTTTTTGCAACAATACGAATTTGTTATTAAAGAAAATGCGCCCTTGACCAACGCGCAAAAAGTTGCCATTGCAGCAAGTTATGTAAAGCTTACCTTGGGTTATAAAACGTACTTAATCAATACTTTTGATAAGGTGGTAGTTTATCCTACGGCACAGTATTTTCCGCATTTAGACCAAACACATAACGGACATTTTAACCCCAAAATGAGAACTATTATGTTGGCGTTGAATGAATTTGAACGTGGTATTTATTTGACTGATGATGGTAAAGATGTAGCTTTGCATGAGTTTACACATGCACTTTGTTTTGAAATGTTGCAGACCTATGCAAAACATCCCGAAGCAGATCGTTTTAAAAAAGGTTTCCGATTAATTAATGAATGGATTGAAGTTCCTAACAATAAAGAAAAAATTAGTCAGGCTGGGTTTTTAAGATCTTATGCGCTTACCGATCGGTTAGAGTTGATTTCTGTTTTGGTAGAATTGTTTTTTGAAAAGGAAACTATTTTTAAGCAGTATTTTCCTGACTTGTTTATTTACGTAGGCAATATGATTAAACATCCTAAAATTAAGTAATTGTGCTGAGGTTTTTACTTGAGTTCACTAAGTTTAATTATTTTGCTTTTTATTCAATTATTTTAGAAACTAAATCATACTGGTTTTGCCATAGTTTTTTATAAGCGTCTTGTGTATTTTGGATTTCTTTATTGTATTCTTTAATTAAAATAGTTCCTTCATTAAATTGCGCTTTTACAATTTTAAGATTTGCTTCATTTAGTTTGATAATTTCTTCTTGTTGTTTTATTTTTTCATTTAATAACGCTACATCATTCATACGTTGTGTAGTAAATTGCGTATCGCTTTGCACTTGTTCGTTTAGTTTTGCAGTTACCAATTGGTTTTGTAAGCTTAATTTTTTTTGTTCACCCGATTTTTCCAACCATTGCGAAATCGGAATCTTAATACCTAAGCTAACATAGCTGTTTCCAAACCAATTATCGGTTTTAAAAAATCGTAAATCATTGTCATAAAACTGTGCACCGTAATATCCGTTTAAAGTTAGGGTAGGTAAGTACGATTTTTTATTAAAAGTTATCTCTTCTTCATTCAGCCGAACATCCCATAATAAAAGTTGTTGTTCAAGATCAGAATTTTTATCTAATACAGATTTTAAAATATCATCAATCGTTGTTGTAAACTTATCATATTCGGCAACGTTTAAGTAATTCATTAAGCTTACATACTTATTTTGCAAAACAATTTGTGCCTCTTTACGATTCATTTGGATTTCGTAATACGTTTTTAAGGCATTGTTCTTATCAAATTCAGATGCTCTTCCAGCTTCTACACGTTTTGTAATTACATTTAAAACCTCAGCATAATCGGTTTCTTTTAATAAAGCAATATCAAGCTGCTGTTGTGCCAAATAAGCTTGCGCATATAAATCAATAACTTCTTTCTCAAGATTTTCATCATTTAAGGCAGCATTTAACTTAGCTTTTTCGTATTGGATATCGGTTTGTTTGTTCGTCCATTTTTTCTGTGGATTAAAAACATCCCAAGATACTTGCAATCCCGCTTTTGCAGACCAATCTGTAGCGAATTTTAGCGGAGTAATCTCACCTGGTTGTGCATTTGGATCAAAAGCTATAGAAGGCACAGGTGTAACAGGAATTATTAAATTACGTTGTAAATTTCCTTCACCTGTTAGCAAGGGAAGTTGTTTTCTTTTATTGATTTTTTGTTGAATTTCTTGAATTTGAACTTCTAACAACCCTTGTTCTTTTTTATATGATTTTGCTTGCAACAAGGCTTCTTGTAACGATAAATCTTGTCCGTATCCAAAGGAACATCCATATAAAAATAAACTGACAAATAATTTCTTCATAATTTAAAATACCGAAGCAGGTTCTAATTTTGATATTTTTCTAACAGCAAATAACGATCCGCCAACCGAAATAAATAACGTAATTCCTAACAAGAAACTAACAAAACCAACACTAAAATTAATATTTAAACCACTGTTTTTAACTCCTTGCGCAAAGCCAAACAGCAATAAGAAGGCTATTGAAAAACCAATAATAGCGTACATAAAAGCCTGCATAATTAGTAGTTTGTTTACGTACTTGTTATTTGCACCAATGGCTTTTAATGTTCCGTAATCTTTCACGCGATCTAATGCCGATGAATACAATGTTAAACCAATAATAAAGAAGCCTGATATCATAGCAAATACAACCAACGTACCAAAACTCATTCCCATATTCGATGATACTAAAATTTCTTTAACAGTAGAATTTTGCAGTTTTTTTGCGTCCCAAGCTCTTAAATTAGGATACAACTGGTTTATTTGAGCAATAACCGTTTCTTTAGCTGCCGCATCATTTAATTTTAGTGAAATTAAACTTATTTGATAAGCTGGAACATTTCCAAAGAAACGAGCATTTGCAGTGTTTGTGTACATATAATTCCCGCCAAAAGCCTGCGCTTTTTTTGTAATCACCTTTATCTGTGCGCTTTTTCCGTTAATTTCAATGGGTTTGTTCAAATACAAATCTGTATTCCATGATTTGGCGTTGTAAAATTCTGCCGAAACAGCTTCGGGTAAATTTAAATCGTTAACAGATCCTTCCGAAATACGTGAAGCATTCGGACCAATAACAAACTGTGGCGCATCGCTACCAATAACAGTTACGCCAGCTGTGTTTCCATCTAAAAAACGTGCTTCACCACTTGCAATAACTACTCCGTATGTTTGTGCTACGCCTGGAATCGATTTTAATTGCTGTACATAACGTTGGTCAATTTTATTTAATGTATTGGCATTGGCAGTTTGTGATTCTATAACCCAAATGTCTTTTTCGTTTACATTTGCGTTGCCTACTAAATTGCCCATTAATCCCATTAAAAATAACAGTAAACCTACTTGTTGACCAATCAAGAAAATACTAATAACAATGGCAGTTATAATTCCTACAGATTTGGCACGATCGTACTTAATAAATTTCCAGGCTAGTTTCCACATTACTTCAACAGTTTACATTCTACTTTTTGATTAATCAACAGTTTATCTGCGCCTTCTGTAATGCGAACATTAAATCTACGCACTCTGCGGTCATTAGCCTCGCCAATAGTTTCGTATAAAATTGATTTGTTTTGCAATCCCAAACCAACAAATGAAACCAAACCTTTAGCAATAACGCTGGTTTGCCCAACTAATGTAATTTCTACCTTTTGATTTTTCTTTAGCTCACTGGCATAAAATTCATCTATTTCTGCTTCAATTATCAATTCAGAATTCGATGCTAGTTCTCCAAAAGATACATTTGGTTGTAAAATCTCACCGACTTGAACATCAAAAACCGTTAAAATACCATCTTGAGCAGCAGTGAATTTTTTACTCGCTAAATCAATTTTAGCAGCTTTTACTTGTATGTTTTGCTCTTTTAAGCGCACGTTTTCAGCAACTTGTTTTTCTTGTAATTGTTTAACCATTTGCTGTTGTTGCAAATACGTTAAACTATCAACAATAAGTTTTTGTTTTGTTTCTGCTTTCTGATTATATAATCGCTGGCTTGTTTGGTATTGATTTTTTAATTCAGCCAATTTTAATTGCGCTTGTTTAATCTCTGCAACGTTAATTCGGTTATTTGCTTTGGTAGCGTTATAACTTGCGGCAGCTTGTTGTAATTGTAACTGTTGCGTTACGGCTTCCGTTTCAAATAAAACAGTCCCTTTTTTAATGGTGTCGCCTAGTTTTTTATGAAGTTTAGTAACTTTGGTTGCTTCATCTACAGTTAAGTTCAAAACTCCGGCTTCTGGCATTACTTTTCCAATGCCTACAAAAGATGTTATTTGATCTGTGGTTAAAGGTTCTACTTGTTTTTCTTTGTCTTTTCCGCAGGCAACTAAAAGTACTGTTGCAATAAGTAAACTATTTATAATCTTCTTCATTTGATATTTCATTTGATACATTACCTTCTTCTACATAAATAACGCGATCGGCAAATTTGCGAAGGCGTAAATCATGCGTTACAATAATAACAGCTTTGTCTTGACGAGATAATTCTTTTAGCTCTTCCATAATAACAGCTCCACTTTTGGCATCGAGCGATGCGGTTGGCTCGTCACACAAAATAATGTCTGGACTCGTTACCAAAGCTCTTGCAATGGCTACACGTTGTTTTTGACCACCACTTAATTTTTTTGGTAGATTGTTTTTTCTGTCTAGTAAATTAACTTTTTCTAATGCTTTTAAGGCGCGATCTTTTGCTTTGGATATTGGTACTTTTTGTAACAACATAGGTTGCATAACATTTTCTAAAGCCGTTAAAGGTTCTAATAAATTAAAATGTTGAAAGACAAAACCCACGGTGTTTAATCGAATGTTTGCAAGTTCTTTTTCTGATAATTGCGTAACATTGGTTTCATTTAAAAAAACATTCCCCTCTGTAGGATAAATAATGCACCCGACTAAAGATAATAACGTTGTTTTTCCTGAACCCGACGGTCCCATAATTAAGGTGAGTTCCCCTTTATTAAAGGTTACTGTTGTTGGTTGTAAAGCAACAACGGTGGTGTCTCCAGAAAGATATGTTTTGCTTGCGTTTTTAACCTCAACAATAGTATTAGACATATATAGTTGCTATAATTCTAGTGACAAGATAAGGAAAATTGCTTTAAAATTATAATGTCAATAACATAAATGATTATAAAATAAAAGTGTGTGCTTTACATTTTTATATCAATAAGAAATTAAAAATAATTATTAGGTATGTTTTTTTTCTATTATGATTTTTTAAGTATATTTACACTTTATTTGTATTCAATCTAAATTAAAATATGAAAACAGCTTTAGCAGGATTATTGTTTTTTAGTGGTGTAATCACTTCAACTGCGCAATGCACAACCGTTACAAGTATTAATGAAAATTTTGATTCTTGGAAAAAAATAGATAAATGTTGGAATGCTGAATCAGGCAAATCAATGCTTTATAATAGCGAAGGGAAAATTACGTTTTATTCTATGATGAGTTCTGGTGAAAGAATGATTTTATCTACACCAAAAATTAAAGCAGGAACATATAATTTAACGTTAGATATTTCTAAAAACTCAGGAGATGCTTCATTAGAATTATTCTCAATTGCCAATGTATCCGATGATAAATCGTATGTATCAATTTCAAAACCATCGGTGATTTCTGGAACAAAAAAATCGTACACAATTAACCTAAAAAACGATGCGCATTTAGGATTTAAAGTCCTTTTAAACAGCATTCACCAAGCGGTTTATATTGATAATTTAGTGTTGAAATCTGCTAAATAAATTCAAAACTAAATAGTTGTTTTACATACAATCCACTAATCGAATAGGTTAGTGGTTTTTTTTGTGAAATATTTACTAAAAAGCAGTTTTTATGATTACAATCATAAGAATTGATGTTTAAACGGAGCTAATTTTGCTTAAAATAAAATTTTAAATCATGCTTTCAGATAAACAAAAAGAAATTATATTAAGCACCGTTCCGTTGTTACGTACGGGCGGAATTGCTTTAACTACACACTTTTACAACAGAATGTTTACACACCATCCCGAATTAAAAAATCTTTTTAATATGGGCAATCAACAGTCGGGCAAGCAGCAAACAGCTTTGGCTATGGCGGTTTTGGCGTATGCAGAAAATATATCAAATCCAGCAGTTTTAATGCCTGCGGTTGATTTAATTGGTCACAAACATACCAGTTTAAATATACAGCCGGAACAATACGATATTGTGGGTACGCATTTACTGGCATCGATCAAAGAAGTGTTACAGGATTTGGCTACAGATGAGGTTTTGGATGCTTGGAAAGCTGCGTACGGACAATTAGCCGGGTTGATGATTGGTCACGAAGCTAAAATGTATGAAGGCAAGCAACAGACAAACGGACAATGGATTGGCTGGAAAAGCTTTAAGGTGCAACGTAAAGTTCAGGAATCTAAAGAAATTACATCGTTCTATTTGGTTACGGAAGATGGAAGTGAAGTTCCAAATTTCATTCCGGGTCAATACATCAGCGTGCAGGTTTTTCTTCCAAACATCAATCTAAACCAGATCAGACAATACAGCATTTCGTGTGCACCGAATAAAGATTATTTACGAATTTCAGTTAAACGTGAACGCAACGAAAAACTGGATATCAACGGAATGATCAGTAACTTTTTGCATGATGAGGTTCACGAAGGAAACATTTTAGCAATCAGTGCGCCAGCAGGAAACTTTACGTTACAGAATCTGTATCCTAAAAAAGTATTTATTAGCGGCGGAATCGGTCAAACACCCTTAATGTCTATGTTGGAATCTTTAGATAAAGCAACAGAAAACAATGAATTAGTTTGGATTCACGCTTGTAGAAATGAAGAAGTTCGTGCTTTTGGAAACCAAATTGAATCAATCACTAAAGAAAATCAACAGGTAAAACAACATCAGTTTTACGAAGTGGTGAACGAAACCTTGGCAGCAAAAGATGTTTACAAAGGAATGCTCGATTTTTCTAAAATTGAAAAATGGCAGTTTGAACCCGAAGCCGAGTATTATATTTGCGGACCAAAACCTTTTATCGAAAAAGCACTCAAAGAGCTAACCGACAATAAAATCAGTGAAAATCATATTTTCTTTGAGGAATTCGGACCGAAATCTATCTAATAAAATTTATAATTTAAAAACAGAGAAGCAATGCTTCTCTTTTTGCGTATATGAACAATAGTATCGTTACAAAGAAAAATATTGTGTGGGTAAAGTGGAGCCGCATTGTGTATTGTGCTGCATTAGTGGGAATTATCGTTGGGTTAATCACGTTGATGTTTAAAAATTTAGTGGAAGAATATGAACATTTGCTTTTTAACAAAGCGCAGAATTTCAACCTGTTTTTCTTTATTTTTCCGTTGATCGGTTTGGTGATTATCCATTTTTTAAGAACCTACGTTTTCAACAAAAAAAAGAACAAAGGAATTTCCGAAGTGCTCCAAGCTGTGCGCGAAAGCAAAAAACTGCCTGCTTATAAAGTGCCATCGCATTTTTTCAACGGATTTTTAACGGTGGTTTTTGGCGGAAGCACGGGTATTGAAGTTTCAACCGTGGTGGCAACAGCTGCTTTGGGCGATATGGCATCACAAAAAGATCCGATCTTTAAAAAATACCGTAAAGAATTTATCGGCTCGGCAATTGCATGTGGGGTTACGCTTTTGTTTTGTAGTCCGTTGGCTGGTTTGTTTTTTTCGTACGAAACCATCGGCAAGCAAAAAACAAAAGTGTTTTGGGTAACACATCTTGTAAGCGTTGGCTTTGCTACATTAATAATTCTGCTTATGAATGTTACGCCGGTTTTTAACTTAGGAAATCACGAAACAATTATACATTATCAGGCAATTCCGTTTTTTATAGCGCTGAGTATTTTGGCAGGCTGCTACGGAGTTTACATGACCAAAGTTGTGACATTTGTAAAGAAGAATAACTTTTTAGATTTTAGTCCGTACCTGCAATTAATCGCTGGTGGAGTACTTTTAGGTTGCGTGTTGTTTGTTTTTCCGCAACTGTATGGCGATGGATACCATGCAATAGAAAGTATCATTCACCATAACAGTCTGTTTGTTTCGCTAAGTTTCTGGCTTTTGCTTGGAGCCTTGCTTTTAAAACCTTTTGCGACTGGATTTACCTTAAAATTAGGTGGCGATGGCGGTGTGTTTGCACCAAGTATTTTCGGTGGAGCCATTATGGGTGCTTTGGTAGGATTTATCGTTCAGAAATACTTTTTTGCCGAGGCCCAACTGATTAATTTTGTGGTTTTAGGTGTAGCATTAACCGTTGCAGCAACCTTGCACGCCCCGTTTACAGCCTTGTTTTTAACCTTCGGAATTTTTAATTCGTACGCATTGTGGCTGCCGTTGGCGGTTTTGGTGTTTATCAGTTTTTATATATCCAAAAAAATATTTCCTTATACAGTTTATACCTTGGCAATGAGCAAGTAGATTTACAATAACTGCCTATCTTTGTAGTTCATTTAAAATACAATGATTAAAGTCGATTTGATATTAAGCTGTGGCGGAACCTTGCGTAATGTGGTTAAAAATGAACTGATTTTTAAGGCAGGACATTTTCCATCGTATTATTATCAGGTGGTTGAAGGCAAGGTGAAGATGAACAATTACAGCGAGGACGGTAAAGAATTTATTCAGGAAATTTTTACGGCAGGGCGCAGCTTTGGCGAACCACCGCTTTTTATAAATGAACCTTATCCGGCTAACGCCATTGCTATTTCGGCTGGTGTAGTGGTGCAGATTAAAAAATCGTTATTCGATGAAATGCTGTATAAACACCCCGAAGTTTCTATAGAATTAAACCGAAGTTTAGCTCGCCGTCTGTATTATAAAGCCATTATGGCACCCGAATTGTCATCGCAAAATCCTGAAAAGCGTCTGTTGAAGTTACTGCATTACCTTAAAGAGCAATCCGGAACAAAAACCGATTTTTTCTTGGTGGAATTATCTCGACAACAATTAGCAGATTTAACCGGCTTACGGGTTGAAACCGTAATACGAACCATAAAACATCTGGAAAAACAAGGCTATCTAAAGATCATTGAAGGAAAGATTTATCTGGAGAAAATGTTTTAATTTCACAGTTATAAAAAAATGCCTGTATACGCTATAGTTTACAGGCATTTTTTTGTCCTTAAATAATCTTACTTGTTCAGTATTTCAAGGGCTTTGTCTAAAACTTCGTCTTTACCGTTTTTTACTCCTTCAATTGTAGGGTTAGCAACAACATCAGGAACAATCCCTACTCTTTGGGTGTTGACTTTATTTGGATAATAAATGCCTATTCCCGAAATCATTGTAGATAAACCGCCAGGTAAAGTAATTCTTGATACATTTCCATCGGCACCTGCTGTTGTACTTCCAATAATTACACAATTAGGTGTAGCTTTAAATGCCATTGCGGTATATTCAGCCTGACTTTGTGAGGTTTCGTTCACTAAAACCGCCAGTTTTCCTTTGTAGTTGTTTCCGTCTGGTTCAATTTTAGGACCTTCCATAAAATAAAATGCTCCGGGTGTGTTAACAGCACCTTTGGTAAATGTTACAAACGGTGTTGGTTTTTCCATAAAGTACGATCCTAATTCAAACGGAACAAAATGCGATGGATAATTTCGAATATCAATTATAATTGCCTTCGTGTTTTTAAACATTCTTTTTATTTCAGCAATATCCTCACTTTTAATGTTAGCAAGTGTAATGTATCCTACATCATTGTTTAAAATTTTGTACGCTTTTTCGTTTTCATTCACCTTGTACCAATAGTAATAATTCAAATCTTTTCTATCGAATAAAGGAATTTCAATATCTTTTGAACCATTATCGCTTATATATTTTATTGCAATTTCATTGTTAGGTGAACGCAGCATATTTTCGGCAATATCACGCAAACGTGCAGCATTGTTTGATGCCGGATAATTTATCGTTTCTTTTTTTATGATATCCTCAACCGCAATGTTGTTTATATGTGTTATAACATCGCCTACTTTAACATGTGCTTTGGATTGATGTTCCGGATTGTAATAATCTGCAACAACCAATTTGTTTTCGATAAATTTTACCTTAAATGGCGGATAGTTCGAGCCTCGTTTTTCCATTATTTTATCACCACCTCCCCAAAGATTTGCGTGCGTATCATTTACTTCGCCAATTAACTGCAAAGCTGCAAATTCGTAATCCAATTCATTTTTAGCATTGATGAATTTAGGAAGATGTTCTTTTAAAACATCATTCCATTTTTTATCGGTTATGTATTTATTCGGAAAGAAATAGTTGACCATATTCCAATAACGATACAGTGACAACAGCCTGAAACCGTCATCGGGATAGGTCATGTTTTTATAATCGTTTTCGTTTTCGAAGATCGGATTTTGAACACCGGGAGCTAAATCAATATAAAAATTCTTGTCTTGATTGCGGTTATTGAAGATGTAATCGATTTTATCTTTTAATGCTTTTTGAACATTGAATTTTTCAACCCATGAGTGATTTGGTTTAATATAGATTTGTTGGGTATCAACTTTACAAGATTTACAAACCGGAACAGTACCTAGTTTATCAATCCAATCAATCAGCAACTGATCGCGTTCTGCATTGTTTTTAACTTTTAAGTAAGCAGGAAGTATTCGGAATAATTCATAATCCCAATTAAAATTTCCTTTAGCAATTTCGGGATGATAGTATTTTAAAAAGCCCCATACATAGCCCATAAACTCTAAATTAGTAAGCTGTGTTTCGTTTAAATTAGCCAAAGAAATTTGTGAACCGTTATCAAATGCTTTATCTTTTTCGGCAGGCACCAACTCTCGCGTATATGTTTTTAAAAGGGGATTGTCCAACTCTTTGCCGTCAATTGATACACTTAAATTGTCAAGCCACATTTTACCGGTTCCAACCAGTAATCCGCCAAGAACAATCTTATCGGTTTTCTTAGGATCTAAATTCAATGTAACCTCATACTTCTGCCAGTCGGTAGTTCCGGTAATTCCACGTTCAGACATATTATCAAAAGCTATTTCCGGATCAATACGCATCCATAATCCGGCAAAACCATCTTTTACATTTTCGGTTTTTATATAGCCCGATAACTGTATTAATTTACCGTCATAGTTCTTAGGAAGATTAATTGCCAATGCTTTAAATCCGGATTCACTTATGTTTTCAAGAGATGCAGAATAGTTACCGCTTTGTTTAATAAGCGAATCTGCTTTAACAGAATAGCTGCCTTGCCCGAATTCTTGCCAACCTGTTGGGAAATCTTTCGTAAAGTTTTCTAAATTTAAATTCAAAGGTTCTTTAGTATTGCTTTTTTGTGCGCAAGCAGGCAAAGCTATACTGCACAGCATAAGTTTTAAAAGTGTTTTCAGCATGTTTTTATGTTTATCTATTTTCTTTAACGCAGATTAGTATTTTATATTGTTTGTGTATTAATCAGTTATTATTATTGTTAAAACCGAATTTTCAGGGCTTAATAAAATTTTAATGAATTTTAGTTGTTTGGTTAACTATTGTTTTTGTAACTTTGTAGTTGTTTAAGCAACTATATTATGAAAACAGCAGATGTGTTGACAAGTGAAAATAAATATGATTTATTAGCGGGACGTGTTCCTATGTTATTGAACAGATTTTTATTACAAAAATTTAAGGCTAGTGAAGTAGGTTTGACCCGAGAACAATGGTCGGTTTTGGCAATTTTATGGAAAGAAGACGGCTGTTCGCAGCAAAAAATTGCCGATGCTACAAATCGCGATAAACCAAGCATTACACGTTTAATAGATAATTTGGTTAAAGAAGGTTTTGTAAAAAGAGAACCGCATGAAACCGATCGCCGTACCAACTTAATTTATCTTACCGAAAAAGGAAAAAATATCGAGCAAAGTGTTATGAATGTTGTAGATGAAACTATTGATCAATCTACAGAAGGTTTAACACAAGAACAAACGCTGATTATTCGCGATGCTTTCCAATTGATTTATGACAACATTAAAAGATACGAAAAATGAAAAAGTTAGGTTTTATAATTATTAGTTTAGTTTATGGGTCAACTTTTGGTCAAATTCAAGTTGGTAACGACGTAAAGCAAGCATTAGACGCTGCTTTAAAAAAAGATGTTACTTTGGTTAACCAAACAATTGAAAAACAGAAGTTAGAACTTGAGCGTAAAAGTGTTTTAAGTAAATATATTCCGAAAATTGAAGCTACCGCTTTGTATGGATATTTAAACAGTGAAGCGTCATTAGATTTACCAACGCTTACGTTGCCTATTACGGGATATCCGCTATTTAATGGTGCTACAAATTTTTCAACAAAAGGGCAGGCATTTCATGGAGGCGTTACTGCAAAAGCCGTTTTATTCAGTGGCGGACAAATTTATAATGGTGCAAAAGCATTGGCATATAAAAACGAAGGAACTGGTTTTATGATGGATCTACAAAACGATGCTGTTGTAAAAGATATCATTTTAAGTTTTGATCAGTTACAAATGCTTAAAGTAGCTGAAAAGTTGATTGATGATAGCGAAAAACGTCTTAAAAAAGAAACGGAACGCGTAGAAAAAGCCATTGCGTTAGGTTTGGCAATTCCGTATGATCGCGATAAAATAAAACTAGCCAGCCTAGAATTGGAATCAAAGAAAACCGATGTGCAACACAAACAAGAACTATTGGCTTTAAAAATAAATCAGGCTACGGGTGTTGCAACTGAAATTATTCTTGAAATGAATCATTTGGTAGAACCTATTGTTATTTTTGAAGAATTATCATCTGAAAATAAAAATGAAATTAAAGCATTAGAATCGTTTCAAAAAGCATCAAATTTCGCTGTTAAAAAAGAAAAAGGTAGTTTGTTACCAACTTTAGGTGCTTTTGGCGGATACAGTTACACATCGATTTTTAATGCCGAAACAGAAATACCTATCAAAACAATAAATCAAACTGCAAATTTAAAAGTGAATAATTTAACATTGAATCCAACCTGGATGGTAGGTTTAGCCTTAAAATGGGAGCTTTTTAGTGGGTTTGAACGCAAGCATAAAATTGAAGAAGCTGAATTGAATGCCTTGCAAATAGAAAACAAGTTAAGTGATGCCAAAGAGAAACTTGCGCTGCAATTAAAGAAAAATAAAATAGAGTACCATGCCATGTTGCAGCAAATAAGCATTGCCAAACAACGCGAAATAATTGCGCAGAACAACAACGAAATGGCAGAAAAGCAATATAAAGCAGGCTTAATAAGTGTTACAGAACGCTTAACTGCAGAAAACGATATTTATAAAGAATCGTTAAATAAAATAGAAACTATTATAAAGCAACGTCAGGCAGCAATAGAAACCTATCAGTCATCAGGAAGTTTAACATCGTTTATCACAATACACTAATCATATGAAAAAAATAATCTCATTAGTAGCAATTACATTAAGCATAGTTGCTTGTAACAACAAATCGGAAGTAGCAAAAGTGATTCAAGGAAAAGTAGAACGTGATGAAATTGCTGTTGTTGGAAAAATAGCCGGAAGAATAGATCAAATTTTGGTTCACGAAGGCGATTTTGTTAAGAAAGGCGATACGTTAGCTATTTTAGACATTCCTGAAGTTGAAGCAAAAAAAACGCAGGCACAAGGAGCCGTGAAATCTGCCGAAGCGCAGTATGATATGAGTGTTCACGGTGCTACCGCTAACCAGTTAAAACAATTAAATGCCAAAAAAACGGCGTTGAACGAACAGTATCAATTTGCACGTAAATCGTTACAGCGTTTAGATGCTATGGTAAAAGATTCTTTAATACCGCAACAGCAATACGATGAGGTTTTTGCGAAATACCAGGGTGCACAAGCACAGCTAATTGCCGTTGATGCCGAAATAGCCGATGTTAAGAACGGTGTTCGTTTAGAGCAACAAACAATGGCATTAGGTCAGCAAGATAGAGCGTTAGGTGCGCTACAAGAAGTAAAAGTAGCCGAAAAAGAACGCTATATTCTTGCACCACAAGATATGCAGATAGAAACAATTACCTTAAAGTTGGGCGAATTGGCTTTGCCGGGGTATACTTTGTTTAAAGGCTCACTGCAAACAACAACTTATTTTCGTTTCACTATTCCGGAAAGCGAAGTAAAAAATTACGAAAAAGGCAAAACGGTAACAGTTGAGGTTCCTTATAAAAAAGCGGCTATTGCTGGTGTGGTACAAAATATCAAACAAATAGGTGCGTATGCAAATATCTCAACTGCTTACCCGGATTACGATATGCAGGAGCCATTGTACGAGTTGGTTATAAAGCCTTCAAACAGTACCGAAGCGCAGGATATTCTTACAAAGTCAACAGTAACTTTAAAACGATAGCGTATGAAATCTTTTTTGAATTTACTTAAAAGAGAATTCCGGTTATTCTGGAGTAATAAAGTACTAAAGATTTTGTTCTTTGGAGCACCTTTGCTTTACGGAATTTTAATAGGATATATTTACAGTAAGGGAAAGGTAACCGATTTACCAATTATTGTAGTTGACGAAGATAGAAGCACCATGAGTGCCAAGGTTATTGAAATGATGCAGGATAATGAAGTATTGCATATAGTTTCGTTACAGTTTGATACGCATAATATCAATGACTTAATGATTGAAAAAGAAGCTGCCTGTATAGTGATGATTCCTAAAGGTTTTGAAAAAGAGGTGCTCACAAAACGGTATCCGGAAATAACAACCATAGTAAACACGGCAAACATACTAACGGCAAATTACGCATCAAGTTCTATACAGTTGGTTTTAGGTACAATGAAAGTTGGTACACAGTTAGAAACATTGCGAAAACAAGGTACACCAGAAAGTTTATTAATGAACCAATACGAACCTTTTAAAACTACCTTTATTAAAAAAAATAACCGAAGTACCAATTATATGTATTTTTTATGGCCAGGAGTTTTAGCTACGGTTTTACAGCAAGTTTTGTTGTTAGGGCTGGCGTTATCATTTGCATCAGAATTTGAAAACGGAACTTTTAAAAATTTGGTTAAGCAAACACGGTCAACTTTCTCTTTAATGATGGTTAAAATAATTCCGTATTTGTTAATGAGTTTTGTTGTGTGGCTTATGTATTGGGGCTTTACGTGGTGGTTCAATATTCCGTTTTACGAAAACTTGGGTGCCTTAACTTTAGTTGCAGGTTTTTTTATATTGGCAGTTTGTTTTATAGGTATTCTGGTAAGTATTTTAATACCAAATCAACTAAAAGCAACAGAAATTTTAATGGTTATTGCTACGCCAAGTTTTATGCTTTCAGGCTTTACATGGCCATTGAGTCAAACACCAGAGTGGGTTCAAATGATAGCACAGGTTATTCCATTAACACATTTTTTACCAGCGTTTCGTATCTTAATTATTGAAAACGGATCACTTGAATTAACTTATCCGTACATTCAAAATTTAAGCCTTATTATCTTAGTAGGATTTATTTTAAGCTTTATTGCCCTGTATATAAAAAAGCAAAAGGTTTTAAAAGAAATAGTGATTAACGATGCAGCACAGATAGAAAACGGCATTGAAATAGAAGAAATAAAACCTGAAATTGATACACAAACAAACGGTGATGAGGTAATAATTGAAGATAAAGATTAAATGCAAGTTTAATTTAATAAAAACACAGATTGCCTTAAAGCAATCTGTGTTTTTTCATGTAAACATTTAATGCATGCAACCAACGTAAATCCGTGCTTTTATAATATAGGCATCAGGTATTTTTTTTAGCAAAATATTGCGTAAACTATCTGCTTTTGTTTTTTCATTAAACATCCCTGCAACCACCATCATTGTTGTAGGAAATTGTTTTGGCTCCATATAATTATCATTGTAATAATAAGCGTTTTCAATACTTAAACTCAATTCTTCAAACCTGCGTGGGTAATATTCCCCACGGTAAATTTCATCTTCATCATCTTCGTTAACAATAATTTTGTGTGATTTTTCGTTATAATAGCGTCCTAAAGTATTAATAGGAATAGCAAAATTTTGATTAACAGAAACCATGGTTTTATGTAGTTTTTTGTAATCTTTACCCGATGCTGTAATTACTAAATAAAAATCAGCATATTCATCCTGAAAATCAGTCGGTTTTATATTAAAACTATTAGTAAAATCAACAGTGCCACCAAAAACATTTTGCTGTAAACCAAAGCTCAGCCAAAGAAAAATAATTAATAAAACCACAATGTTTTTCATTTCTTTATAGGTTTAATTTTAAAATAATGAATTTTAAATTGATATGATCTAGTAAAGTTAGGAATTTAAAACGTAATGTATTTTATTTGTTTACTAAATCTAATAACCTATTTTAATGAAATCTTACTCGGTTAACGAAATAAACACTGTTTTAAACGGCAAAATTGTAGGAAATACCAATCAGCAAGTTACTGGTACCGAACAATTAAGTAAAGCACATATTAACCATATATCTTTTATCGGAAACAAAAAATACGAAAAACTATGGCAATCATCTGCAGCAAGTGTAGCGGTTGTAAATAAAGATATTTCTATTGAACCGGGCGAAAACCGAGCATTCATTCAAGTACCCGATGCCGATTTGGCTATGAGTCAGATTTTGGAACTGTTTGCTTCGCCAATGCCCGAATTTGCTGTTGATATTCACCCTACGGCGGTGATCGACGATTCTGCTAAAATTGGTAACGGAGTAAAAATAGGAGCGGGGTGTTATGTTGGACCGCGTACCGAAATTGGTGATGGAACTATCATGTACCCAAACGTAACCGTTTTAGACGATTGTATTATAGGCAAACAAACCACTATTTGGTCGGGAACCGTAGTACGCGAACGCAGTAAAATTGGTCATCAGTGCATCATTCATCCAAACGCGACTATTGGTGCCGACGGTTTTGGATTTCGTCCGTGTGCCGAACGAGGCTTGGTAAAAATTCCGCAAATCGGTGATGTAGTCATTGGCAATCAGGTCGAAATTGGCGCAAATGCCTGTGTAGATCGCGGTAAA
>NZ_RQTJ01000005.1 GCF_003858535.1 Paenimyroides viscosum | reverse complement strand
GCGGTTTGGCAGGATCGGTTAAATTAGGCAACGGCGTAATCATTGGCGGCAGCGCCTCTATTAAAGACCATACAACCATTGGCGATCGTGCTGTTATTGGTGCAGGTTCTGGTGTAACAGGCGATGTAGAAGCCGGTAAAACCATGTTGGGCTACCCAGCATTAGAAGCCCGTGATACCCTAAAACAATGGGCGATTATGAAACGTTTGTTAAACGAGAGTAAGAAGTAAATACACAACCTACAAGGTTTTAAAACCTTGTAGGTTAATGTTTAAAATCTATTTCACTTTTTCAATAACTGATGATATACCAGGCATGGTGGGCGATGAGTCATCTTTTAATAGTCCTGTGTCCGATCGACTGAATAGTGCTTGAAAAACAATTTTCTTTTCTTCTTCAGAAAAATCTCCTTTGCTTAACAGAGAAATATATAAATAGGTTAATTTTTCTCTTTCTTCTGCGTCACGAGCCAAATGATAATTACTAAACATAAATTTCATTACAGCTCTGAACATAAATGCTATGAACGAAATAAATAACGCGAAAACAATAGACCAACGGATTGCAGCTGTTGTATCTCCTTGAAAAATTGATTCAAGCATACCTTCTGGTGTTTGCCACAATAGAAAATAAGTTAAAATAACTGCTACGAAAGTAATTGCACCTAAAACCCACATCATCATGTTAGCCTTTTTATTTAATTCGCTAGCTCTATCTTTCCAATACTTGACTGGTTCTTCGAGTTTTAGTAATTCGCTATATTGATTTTGAAGACTTGTGAATTCAGAATCAGTAGTTTCAAAAAGATCTTTAAATTCTTTATCGGTATGATTTATAAACGATGAAAATTTGTTTCTTTTATAATGTAACCAATTCGCTAATAACTTTCGAGACTCAGATACTCTTTCTGTTTGGAAATCATTGTTCTTTGTATAATCATCTTCTATATTTCTTATTAATGAAATAACTTTATTCTGATAATCATTTTCTAAAGTTTCGATTTTGTTTCTAATATCATTAATATATCTTTTATCAGTTTCTCTTCTGGAAAATAATACAGAATTTTCGCGATGAGTAAATTCGTAGGCTAACAAATATCCGTTAATACTACTTCTGTCACTGTAACTCATGCCTTGATTGGTAAAATACAAAAGTGCTCCGTTGAAAATATTCGGATTTTCAGCTTACAACTTAATCATGAAATCAATTTCAGGACTGTTAGCAGTAAATACATGTTGAGATGGAGAAAAATAATATCTAGTAAAACTTGTAAACTGTTGTTGTAAACTGCTTTCATCGTAACCTTCATTTTTCACATAAGTATTTATAAACTCATCTATATAAGTACGAGCTGTAGTGAAAAAAGAAATTGATTCACTAAAAAGGTTATTATCTAATTCTTTTTTTCTCTCTGTCCATTGTTCATCATTTTCTTTAAAAAATTTGAAGATGTTAATAATGCCTACAATATTATATTCAACATTGATATGGCGAAGAGTAAAAGGTAGTTCAATCGTATTTAAAAAATCCTTATAAGGAGAGTCTTTAACAATTTTACGCGCTTCTTGTAATTCCATAATTAATATTTGTAGTAATGTTTGTAATATGTTTTCAGTATACTGTATAAGCTAATATACAAAAACAACATAATAATGAAGTGTATGTTTTATTATAAATAATTTGCAACCTATTCTAAAAAATGTTAATTTAAACCAGTTGTTGGTAATAAATAAAGAAAAATAATATAAATAAGTTGATTCGGTTAGTGCGAGCGTCACGCTCGTATTAAAATGTAATAATTGCACGATCAAGATGCTCGCACCAGCTTTAAAATCTGATCAGTAGCAAAACAAATCGGATCGGTAGTAAAGCAAACCCAGTCAGTAGCAACACAAATCTGGTCGGTAGCAACACAAATCGGATCGGTAGTAAAGCAAATCCAGTCAGTAGCAACACAAATCTGGTCGGTAGCAATACAAATCGGGTCGGTAGCAATACAAATCGGATCGGTAGCAATGCAAATCGGGTCGGTAGCAACACAAATCGGATCAGTAGCAAGATAAATCGGATCAGTAGCAAGATAAATCGGGTCGGTAGCAACACAAATCGGGTCGGTAGCAACACAAATCGAGTCAGTGGCAGTACAAATCGGGTCGGTAGCAATACAAATCGGGTCGGTAGCAACACAAATCGGGTCGGAAGTAATGTAAAATCACAATACTTTATATAATCAATTTTAAATTTAGAAGAATGGGCAAGAAAAAATCAGAAACACAGTTAATGCAAAGCTACAGCGTTTTATTTGAAAACGTAAAAAAGGATACTGTTTTAGCAGCCGAACTGGCAGAATACGGTTACAATGCCGCAGCCATAGCACAAGGCGAAGCACTTTACAACAACTTTGTACAAAAGTACGACACCAACAAAACAGAAACTGCACAAGAAACTACAGCGTATGCCTTATTTAGCAACGCATTTGAAACCACCGCAGCTATTTACAAAACCGATCGTAAAAAGGCATAAATTGTATAAAAATCAACCCGATGTATTGCGAAACTTACAATTAAACAAACCCTTGCTAGAACGCAATGCCTTGGTTATTGATACCATGCGTTTGTTTTACGACATGCTGCACAATAACACCGAATTGCTAAATGCCTTACAACGCTTAAAAATTACCACAGACCACGTAAACCAGCAATTGGCAAATGTAATCAACGTACAAACCGTTTACGCTGCTTATGTGCAGGAAAAAGGCGAAAGCCAACAAGCCACCCAAGACAAAAAAAAAGCCTTTGATGAGGTTAGTAAATGGGTAAGCGAATTTTACAGCGTAGCCAAAATAGCACTGGAAGACAAACCCCAGCTTTTAGAAAGTATATCTAAATGGGTGCGTAGTTAATAATTAAATGAACCGTGACTTCGAGAGTCCTCAGCCACCGGTAATTTTAGTTCCCTGAGGTTCTTCCACGAGTTCCCTGAGCCACTCTAAGGGAACAAGATATGAGTTCTCGAAGTGAAAGAGACGTGACTTTGAGAGCTTCAGCCACCGGTAATTTTAGTTCCCTGAGGTTCTTCCACGAGTTCCCTGAGGCACTCGAAGGGAACAATAGATGGGCTCTCGAAGTCACAATAAAGCTACTCGAAGCCACAATTGAGATTCTCTAAGCTATCAATACAAAACAAAAAATGCCCAACTTTTCAGTTGGGCATTTTATTTATCAAAAAGCAATTACGCTTCCATATAAGCTTCAATAGGAGCACAAGAACAAATAAGGTTTCTGTCGCCATACGCATCATCAACTCTGCGTACACTTGGCCAGAATTTGTTTTCTGAAACATATTCTAACGGATATGCTGCTTTTTCACGAGAATAAGGTAATTCCCAAGTTTCGGCAGTTAACATAGCTAAAGTATGTGGTGCATTTTTCAATACGTTGTTGGTGTCTTCTGCAGTTGCAGCTTCAATTTCTTTACGAATTGAAAGCATGGCATCACAAAAACGATCTAATTCTGCTAAATCTTCCGATTCTGTTGGTTCAATCATCAACGTACCTGCCACAGGGAAAGAAACCGTTGGTGCGTGGAAACCGTAATCCATTAAACGTTTAGCAATATCGGTAACTTCAATACCTTTTGCTTTAAACATACGGCAGTCAATAATCATTTCGTGCGCTGCACGTCCGCGTTCTCCAGAATACAATACATCGTAACCTTCGCTTAAACGCGCTTTCATATAGTTAGCGTTTAAGATCGCAGTCATGGTAGATTCTTTCAAACCATCGGCACCCAACATACAAATGTACCCGTAAGAAATTAAACAAACCAAAGCCGAACCGTAAGGAGCTGCCGAAATTGCCGTAATAGCGTTATCGCCACCTACTTTAATAACTGGGTTGGTTGGTAAAAATTCTACTAGATGTTTTGCTACACAGATTGGGCCAACACCTGGACCACCACCACCGTGAGGAATTGCAAACGTTTTGTGTAAGTTTAAGTGACAAACATCGGCACCAATTTTAGCAGGATTTGTCAATCCAACTTGTGCGTTCATATTGGCACCATCCATATAAACGTGTCCGCCGTTAGCGTGGATCAAGTCGGTAATTTCAATGATCGATGATTCGTAAACTCCGTGAGTAGAAGGGTAGGTAATCATTACACAAGATAAATTGTCTTTGTGTAATTCTGCTTTCGCTCTTAAATCTTCTACATCGATATTTCCTTCTTCCGTCGTTTTGGTAACAACCACTTTCATACCAGCCATTGCAGCCGATGCAGGGTTTGTTCCGTGAGCCGATGCAGGAATTAACGCAATGTTTCTGTGACCTTCGCCACGAGATTCGTGGTATGCACGAATAACCATTAAACCAGCATATTCACCTTGTGCGCCAGAGTTTGGTTGTAACGTGGTGCCAGCAAAACCGGTAATTACGTTTAACTGCTGCTCTAACTTATGCAACATAGTTAAATATCCTTTGGTTTGATCTGCCGGAGCAAATGGGTGGATATTATTCCAGTTAGGATTGCTTAAAGGCAACATTTCTGCTGCTGCATTCAATTTCATTGTACAAGATCCTAAAGAAATCATAGAATGGTTTAATGCTAAATCTTTACGCTCTAACTTTTTAATATAACGCATCAACTGAGATTCTGAATGATACGTATTGAAAACATCATGCTCAAGGAAAGTTGATGTTCTTTCTAATTTTACAGGAACCAAAGCTTCTTGAGAAAGTTCGGTAACGGCATCAAATGATTTTCCGGCAACTTCGGCAAAAATACCAATTACTGTATTAATATCGTTTAATGAAATAGTTTCGTTTACAGAAATTGAAACGGTATTAGCATCAACATAATAAAAATTGAATTCTTTAGCTTCGGCAACCGCTTTTACTTTAGCAACATCGGCTTTTACTAAAATAGTATCAAAATACGCATCGTTTACTTGTTCAAAACCTAATTTGGTTAATTCGGTTTCAATAGTAACTGCTTTTGCGTGTGCTTCGTTTGCAATGCGGCGTAAACCTTTTGGTCCGTGATAAACCGCATACATACCTGCCATAACAGCTAACAATACTTGTGCAGTACAGATGTTCGATGTTGCTTTTTCACGTTTAATGTGCTGTTCACGCGTTTGTAATGCCATACGCAATGCACGGTTTCCGTTGGTATCTTGAGAAACACCAATGATTCTACCCGGCATAGAACGTTTGTATTCTTCTTTTGTACAGAAGAAACCAGCGTGTGGTCCACCAAAACCTAACGGAATACCAAAACGCTGTGTAGTACCAACAACAACATCGGCACCCATTTCGCCTGGAGATTTTAAACGTGCTAACGATAAAATATCGGCAGCAACGGCTACTTTAATATCTTTTGAATGTGCTTTGTTTATGAAATCTTCATAATCGTGAACCTGACCAAATTTACCAGGATATTGTAAAATTGCAGCGAAGAAATCTTCTGTAAACTCGAATGCTTCGTGGTTTCCAACAACAACTTCAATGCCAATTGGCGTAGAACGAGTCTGTAAAACCGATAACGATTGAGGTAGAATTTCTTCTGAAACAAATAATTTGTTTGCGTTGTTTTTCTTTTGATCTCTTGTACGAACATCAAACAACAAAGCCATAGCTTCGGCAACTGCAGTAGATTCGTCTAATAACGAAGCGTTCGCAATTTCCATTCCCGATAATTCAATAACCGTAGTTTGGAAATTCAATAAAGCCTCTAAACGTCCTTGAGCAATTTCTGCCTGATAAGGTGTGTAAGCAGTGTACCAACCTGGGTTTTCGAAAATATTACGTTGGATAACAGCCGGAACAATTGCTTCGTTATATCCTAAACCAATCATTGATTTGAATGCTTTGTTTTGTGCACCTAATGCCGTAGCATGTGCCAAATATTCGTATTCTGTAAGAGCTTCGTCTAAAACGATGTCTTTCTCTAAACGAATTTTGTCTGGAAAAGTTTCGTATAACAATTGATCCATATCTTTCACACCTACTGTGTCAAACATGTGTTGTAAGTCGGTTGCTCTAGGACCAATATGTCTTAAAGCAAAAGCATTTGTCTTCATCTGCTATTAATATAATTATAGTTGTGTATAAAGAAAGCAAAAATACAACTATTATTTGATTAATTTTACGGGATATTAAAATAATATAAAGCGACCCCCAACAAGTTATGCAGCAGCAAAGTAATAGTACTATAAAACGTTTTTTTGACTGGTATTTGCACGCAAGTTTACACGTGGCATTAGCTACTACGGTGTTGGTACAAATGACGTTTTATTTTTGTTTTTTACCTTTTAATATCGCTATTACCAGCCTTGTTTTTTTTGGTACTGTTTTTAGCTACAACTTTATTAAGTATGCACAAGTTATTGCCAAGAAAAAAGAACTTACCCGGTTTTTAAAAAGTATTATTGTTTTAAGCGTAATTAGTTTAATAATTGCGTTGATAAGTTTTTTGTTTCTGGATTTAAAAGCACAACTGCTCACTGTTTTCTTTGGGTTGTTGTGTGTTTTGTATGTAATTCCGTTGGCAAAATCAAAGACCAATCTGCGTAATTATGCGGGCATAAAAATATATATTGTATCGTTATGTTGGGCGGGTGTAACCACTTTATTGCCCATTGTAAATGCCGATCAAACCATAGAAAATGATATTCTTTTTAAGTTTTTACAGCGATTTATTCTTACATTGATTCTCATTTTAGTTTTCGAAATTAACGATTTAAAGTACGATGATATCCGACTGAAAACCGTTCCGCAGACGATTGGCGTTTTAAAAACAAAATACCTGATTGGTTTGTTGCTGATTCCGTTTTACTTTCTCGAGTTTTTAAAAGTGAATTATTACGGAAATCAATGGATCATCAATCTTATTTTGGTATCTGTCATTGCATTGTTTACGTATTATGCCAATCCAAACCGATCAAAATATTACACGCTTTTTTGGGTAGAAAGTATTCCTGTTTTATGGTATTTGTTGATTATTTTGTTTAATACACATTATTTGTGATTAGAAAAAACTCGTCTTTCCGAGCTGTCAGTCTTTTTGTAATTTATCCCACAAATATGAAAAACAAGGTTAAATACCTTATGTGCCAATAGAGATTTTGATTCAAACATTACAAATAGCTACCTTACCGACAAGTAAAGATTTTTTATATTAGCACATTTGTTATTTTGGGCGTTAGCTTAATGTAAAAATATAAAAAAGATCTAAGTAAACAAAGTATTTAGATTTTAACGAAAAACCGATCTAAATATTACACGCTTTTTTGGGTAGAAAGTATTCCTGTTTTATGGTATTTATTGATTATTTTGTTTAACTTTCTCTAAAACTTCATGAAAAAGTTGTTGTTTGTTTTACTATTGATGCCCTTTTTTGCAACCGCGCAAGAATCGTATGATTTAATTGATTTTTCTGATGATCTTTCGGCAAAAATTATTGTTGATGACAATCAAGAAAATTCTGATTTGGAAACCAATTGTACGCTGAATATCTATCAAAAGAAAAACGGCAAGCTGATTTTCTCTAAACCTGCTTTTTATTCGGATTATGATTTAGAAGATTCTAAAGTAAAATCGAACATTCACAAAATTCCTTATGGAGAACAAAGTATTTTAATTTACGAAGATTTTAATTTTGACGGAAAAGAAGATATTGCCTTACGAACGGGGAATTTCAGTTGTTACGGTGGTCCGTCGTTTGAGATTTATTTGGCAGATAAAAACAGTTTTGTTTACAATGAAAGTTTTACCGAATTAGGATCAAACTACTGCGGAATGTTTATGGTTGATAATGAAAAAAAACAGTTGCAAACCATGACGAAAAGTGGTTGTTGCTGGCATCAGTTTTCAACCTATGTGGTAGAAAATAATCAGGCGGTTCCTATCGAAATCATCGAAGAATCATATTCGGGTATTTTTGCAGAATATTCGGTTCAGAAACGCGTGAATGGTAAAATGCTTACTAGTCACTATCAAGAATTTCCTTTACAAAATAGCGAAAATGTGTTTACCATGATTTTTGAAAATGGCAAAAAAATGTATCTTACCAAAATATATGGTGGCGATCATTTGGGTATATTTTTACTAATGCAGATAATGTGGTGGAATTATTTATTGATTCTGATTTTATATTTAATAAAGCCACGCAAACATTAACTTTTAAAAACAAAAGCACCATCTACGAAGTTTCATCAAAAGAAATTCTAGTAAAGGAGAATGGTAAAACGTTTCATTTAAATAAAGTAGAAGAAACCAGCGGATCTTTGAATAATATAAAATGGAATACTTTTAGTAATGTTCAAACTAAATAATATTAAGCGACACGTTCTAAATTTGTAATAATTTGTTCAATTTCTACCGCTTTTTTTAACTGGTTTCTCAATAAAAAATCGCCGTATTTTTTCTGATGATTTTCAATAGTTCTGTTTAAATGTGTTTTAAAAAGCAGGCTGTAATGTTTTTTACTGTATTGTTCAATTAGCTCGTAACAAAGTTTTACTTCGCTAATATTTTGCTGGGTGATTTCGGTTTTCAATAAACTTTGTAGTAAATTATTCAAATAATTTTCTTTTTTAAACTCTAGGCTGTTCAGTTTATCTTGATATAATTTAACCGATTGTTCATCGTTAATTTCCAACCACGTAAGTTTTTCTAAATTGCAGTTCACAATTTGTAGGTTCAACTGTAATAATTCATATTGATGTCTGTAGTAAGTAATCATATTTTTTGTTTTAACCAAATTTCCTGATTTGGAATGACGTTGTTTGTCGTTAAGTAGTTGTGGTTTGTTAAATTTTATAAATTAACATTTTTAATAACAGTACATAAAGTGTAAGCTGTATATTTAAACAATTAACTAAACAAAATGTACTATTATGACCGAAAATTATTTTCAATCAACAGACGAAAGTCAAAATTTTATCAATTATTTTAAAGCCGTAAACGCCACTTTTTTAAACGAAAACGTAAAGGCATTATTCATTGTAAAAGCACATGATAAAGTTTATTTAAAAACGGTTTTTACAAAAGAAGAGTATTTAAACAAGTTTACTTTTGTAACCACTTTAACCAATTTAGATATGGTGGTTGATGCTTGTGATTGCGACGAAAATCCGGAAGGGAAATTGTTTCAAGAAATTTTACCAAACGATCAATTAATTGATCTTTTTGTGAACTTGGACGAAGAATGTTTAGTGCAGATTTTTGACGATGAACTTATCTCGATTCCGTTTATTTCAGAACATTATCAAATGGAAGTATTCTAAAAACACAAAAGCAACTCAAACCGAGTTGCTTTTTTTATTTTTCAAATTCAAGAACAGGTTGATCCGAAATTTCTGGCGTACCAGGTTCAACTGTTTGGGTTAAACGCAATTTTCCGTCTAATAAATTAACTTTGTAATATGCGGTAAATTGCGAATAGTGTATAAAAATGGTTTCTTCATTGATCCAATTGTAACCAAAAGTTCCTTCTTGGCTAACATAAGCATGTTCACTGTTGTTGATCATTGAAATATTTGTGGGATCGATCTTCCAAACAACCGAACCTTTTTCAATCTGCGGTAATTCGGGTACAAAACCAAGATACGCAGTCATTTTCCATTCGCCTGAAATATCGACCGGTTTTAAATCATCATCATTACATGATATCAAGCCGATAAAAGCGAACAATAGAATAAGTTTTTTCATAAGTTTAAATTTAAATTAGGTAGGTAATGATAAAATTTACAGGAAGATACAAAAAATGAAATAAGTATCTTTGTCTGACAGATTTGATATTATGGATTTATTTACCAATAACGCTACAACCGATAATTTATTGCCGTATGATGGCGAGGTTATTTATCATGGAATTTTGTTGGATACCAATGAAGCCGATCACTTTTTTAATGCTTTAATGCAGAAAATTGACTGGTATCACGATAAATCGGTTATTTATGGTAAGGAAATTACTACCAAACGAAAGGTTGCTTGGTACGGATCTAAAGATTTTTCGTACACTTATTCAGGTTTTACACGGATTGCAACGCCGTGGATTGAAGAATTACTGGCATTAAAACAGTTGATTGAGTTGTATACCGACAGTATGTATAATTCGTGTTTGCTGAATTTGTATCATAGTGGAGAAGAAGGTATGGCGTGGCACAGCGATGGTGAAAAAGATTTGGTAAATAACGGTTCTATTGCCTGTTTAAGTTTGGGTGCACAACGTCGTTTTGATTTTAAACACAAACAATCGGCAGAAAAAAAGCAGTTCGATTTGCCAAATGGTTCATTAATTGAAATGAAAGGCGAAACTCAGAAGCATTGGTTGCACAGAATTGCTCCGACAAAAAAAGTGACCGAACCAAGAATAAGTTTGACGTTTAGGCAGATGAAGTCTTAAGTTGAATTTTATATAGAGTAAGAATGGAACTATTTATTCTAGTATTAATTATTGTACCAGCAATCTTCTGGGTATTTTACAAAGCAAAAATCAAAGGTGTAATTGGAGAAAAGACTATTTCTTCAATATTATATTTTTTAGGTAACTCGAAGTATAAAGTAATTAATAATGTTGTTATAAAAAATGATGAAGTAACATCACAAATTGATCATATTGTAATTTCTAACTACGGAATTTTCGTTATTGAAACTAAAAATTTTAAAGGATGGATTGTGGGTGGTGAGAAATCAGAATTTTGGACTCAAATAATATTCAAGTATAAAAAGAAATTTTACAATCCTTTGCTACAAAATTCAGGGCATATAAAAGCACTAAAAAAATGTCTTGTTGATTATCCACATATAAAGTACTATTCAATAATTGTTTTTTCAAACAACGCCGAAATTAAAGTAAATACTTCTCAAGATGTTATAAATTCAAGTCAGCTTTTAAGAACGATAAAAAAATATTCAGATATAAATCTTACAGAAACAGAAAAGGAAAAAATTACGAAAAAAATAAAATCATCTAATTTAATTGACTCATATGATAAGCGTCAACACATAAAGTCAATTAAAAAGAGGATTAATCATCGTGAAAAATCGATAGTAGCAAATAAATGCCCAAGCTGTGGCTGTGATTTGATAAAAAGAAAAGGGAAATTTGGATTTTTTCTTGGTTGTGCTTCTTATCCAAAATGCAGATTTATTAGAAATATTTAATTTAGTTGTAAAACTATATTTCTATCTGGTGAAAATTAATCCTTGCATCTGTGGCAAATCAAATTTAAGGTTGAAAAATATTTAGATTAAATCTTTCCGAAAAATCTAAAATCATTTGGTAACCAGCAACCGAATTTCCGTGACTGTCTAAAGGCGCACTAAAAACGCCAATTCCCATTTTACCCGGAACACTAACGGTAATTCCGCCGCCAACACCTGATTTACTTGGTAAGCCAATTCTACGAGCATATTCGCCACTAAACTCATACATGCCTGCAACAAGCATTTGTGATTGAATTAATTTAGATAAATTGGCATTTTTGTAAGTAGCATCACCATCAAACCGAACGCATTCATTAGCAAAAAAGTAACCAATTTTCGCCAAATCTTCTGCTGTAACTTCTATAGAACATTGTTTAAAATAATTGTCTAATTGATCTTCAGTTCCCATAATAAGTCCGCTGTTTTTCATAATATGAAACATACCACGGTTGCGGTGTCCAGTTTCTTTTTCAGACAAATAAACAGCTTCGTTATAGTTAATGTTGTTGTTTTTGGTAATAAATCGCACCATTTTTAAAACCTTTTGGAAAGCAGTTTCACCTTCACCTTTAATCATTGATACCGTTAAAATGGCTCCGGCATTCATCATCGGGTTTAATGGTTTACCGGTAATTTCTAAATTTCCAAAATGATTAAAAGGTTTATCAGATCCAAAATACCCCATGTTTTTAAAAACAGCTTCTTCACCATTTTCCTGAACAGCCACCATCAATGCAATAATTTTAGAAATACTCTGCATGGTAAATTTCTTATCAGTATCGCCCACATTAATGACTTTTCCTTGAGCATCAACCACAGAAAAAGCAATCGCATCGGCACTCATTTTTCCTAATTCGGGAATATAATCGGCAACTTTTCCTTGTGCAGCGAAATGTTTGTTTTGGTTTAAAATATCCTGTAAAACTTTTTCGGTCAATTGTGGTGTGGTCGTTGTTTTAGCAGATTTTTTTTGTGCGTATAACGATGTTGAAAAACAACTTATGTTTACTGTAACAAACAGCACAACCAGTTTTATAAATAGCGATTTTTGCATGGTGGAAATTTAGATATAATCAAAGATAAAAGATTATTTTTGCCAAACACAAAAAAACAATATGAGTATTGATAAAAGTAAAATCAGAAAATTATCTGACAAAGAACTTTTATGTTATTTAAAGGAAGATAATAAGTTTGTTGGTGATGCATGCGAAATTGCGTTTGATATCTTAATAAAAGAACGTAATCATAATTTTTCGGAAGCTGAAATAATTAGGATTAAACACATGATTATCAATAAAAGAAGTACAGACTTTTTAAAAGATAATGATTTAGATAACAATATTGTAATAGATACTAAGGAAAATGAACAATATGTAAAAATGTACTCAAAAACGAATATTATAGTTTTAGGAGCAATTTTAAGTCCTTTGGTTTGTTTTTATATGCTTTTTGAGAACTTAAGAACAGGAATTAAGTTAGAAAAAGGTGCTCTTATAAAAATAGTATTAGTTCTTGTGGGTGCTTTTTTATTGCTTTTAATTTTTGATCAGATAATTTTAGTATTAGTTTATCTTGTGTTAGTTAGTCTTGTTGATTTAGGATCAGTTTTCGGATTCGATATTTTGCAACTTATTATCAGAATAATATTTACTTATTTCACAATTAAGTTTACAGTTGATTATTTATGGAAAAATTATATCGGTGAAACTAAGTATCGATCAAAAGATATTACTTTACCATTAATTGTTGCCCTATTGTTAGCAATATTTTTAGGTATTCTTCTACCGTTTTTATTGTCTGCAGGTAATTTGTAAAGTTTTTATACATTTTTCGTACTTTTGAAATCAAAATAAAACAAACAATGTTACAATTAACTCAAGAAATTAAAGGAAATGCTTTTGTTTACGTTGTAAACGCGCAAACTACTTTAAATAATCAAACACCTGATTACGTTAGCGAGGCTTTTAAAACCTTTCAATCAGCAGAAACTAAAGAAGATTTTATAAAAATAGGCAGTCAGTTTTACTTTTTTGTAAAAGAAAACAGCGATTTGGAAAAAATGCGTGTTGCTGGTTTTAATATCCGACAAAAATTAGATAAAAAGGCAAGCGACATAACCATCATCGGATCTGATGAAACTACTTTAGCGTTGGCAGAAGGTTTTGCTTTATCGAACTATCAGTTTTTAAAATACTTTAAAGATGCCGACGAGCGCGAATACACTTTAGAAAATATTTTTATGTTGGGCGAAATTTCTGCCGAAGAAATCAACCGAATCAATAACGTAATAAAAGCCGTTTTCTGGGCGCGCGATATGGTGAATGAACCAAATTCGTTCTTAACAGCAAATCAGCTGGCAAAAGAAATTCAGGAAATTGGAGATGAAGCTCATTTTCATGTTGAAGTTTTTCGTAAATCAGAAATCGAAGCCTTAAAAATGGGCGGATTATTGGCTGTAAATAAAGGTTCTATTCAACCGCCTACATTTACGGTAATGGAGTACAAACCTGCGAATCCGATTAACGAAAAACCAATTGTTTTGGTTGGGAAAGGTGTGGTTTATGATACCGGCGGATTATCGCTTAAACCAACACCGAACTCCATGGATTTAATGAAATCGGATATGGGTGGTGCAGCAATGATGGCAGGAACGGTTTACGCAGCGGCATTAAACAAATTGAATATTCATATTATAGGATTGATCCCAGCTACAGACAATCGTCCGGGTGGCGATGCGTATGCGCCGGGCGATATTGTTACTATGATGGACGGAACTACGGTTGAGGTTTTAAATACCGATGCCGAAGGACGTATGATTTTGGCTGACGCTATTAGTTATGCAACTAAATACAATCCGGAATTAATTATAAATTCTGCAACGTTAACAGGTGCGGCTTTAATTGCTGCGGGTACGCGCGCTGCCTGTTTAATGAGTAATGCAGCCAATGAGGTGAACACTGCGTTGTTAAATGCTGGAGAAAAAGTGTACGAACGTATGGTGCATTTGCCTTTGTGGGATGATTATAAAGAACAGTTAAAATCGAGCTGTGCCGATCTTAAAAATATTGGCGGACGCATGGCTGGAACCATTACTGCCGGGAAATTTTTAGAGCATTTCGCTAAAGCTCCGTTTGTGCATATAGATATCGCCGGACCTGCTTTTACCGAAGCTCCTGAAAATTATAAAGGTTTAGGTGGAACAGGAACAGGAATTCGCACACTGCATGAATTCTTTGTGAATTATAAAAAGTAAATAATTATACAGCAAAGTTATCAAATTGAATTTGTCGGTTCGTTAGTTTAAGCTTGCCGAGAACTTATAATTTATATTTGATCTAAAATTTACTATAATTTCAAAATCCGTTATCGTTTGGTAACGGATTTTTCATTTCGCTAAACCCAAGTAAACCCAGATAACATCTATATAAAAGACTGTGAAATCGTGGGGTGCTACAATAACCGTACCCCAATGTGGGGATTCACTTCTACAATTTAATTTTAAATTTTCTTAAAATTTAACTTAATTTAGTCTAAATGCCCGCTGGCACAATACTTGAAAAGTTTTTCACACAAAAACCATAGATGTTTGTTTATTTTAATCTAACCAATAAAAGATCGAACATTTTTTCTTAAAGTAAAGTATATGCCTACACCAATTCAGCAATTTAAAAGCCAACCATTTTCTGAGCCTATAAACAAAGATCAAAAATGTACACTTTCTGTAGTTCGAAACGATATTTCAAAACAAAAAGCAGATCGATCTAAATTTCTAGATCAACTTTCATTAAACTCCCTTAAAAATAAAGATTATCTAGTAATAGGCGCCACCCTTTTTTTAATGGTGCTATCGGTAGCTGCGTTCATAAATTTTCAGCCCGATATGGAAAAGCTACACTTTGAACGTATGAGTACGTGGTGGGGAGCATCTATCAATTACATTGCCTTAACCTTGTTGGTTTTGCAATTAAGCTTTTTAACGTATTTAATTGTTCTGTACATAAAATACAAACCTGTAAAAGCGGTAAGTAACGATAAATTGCCTACTTGTACGGTAATTGTACCGGCTTATAACGAAGGAAAACTGGTTTATGAAACCTTATTGAGTTTAGCAGACAGTGATTTTCCGGCAGAAAAATTACAGATTTTATCGATTGATGACGGAAGTAAAGACGATACCTGGCAATGGATGTTGAAGGCAAAAGCCAAATTGGGCGACCGATTGACGATTTATCAGCAACCGCAAAATATGGGTAAACGCCATGCGCTTTATCGCGGTTTTAACGAAGGAACGGGCGATGTTTTTGTCACGGTAGATAGCGATTCAATCGTTAAAGAAGATACGCTACGTAACTTGGTAAGCCCGTTTGCAGAAAATGAAAAATGTGGTGCCGTTGCAGGAAATGTTCGCGTTTTAAACAAAGAAAAAGGTTTAATACCAAAAATGTTAAACGTAAGTTTTGTTTTTAGTTTTGAATTTGTTAGATCTGCACAAAGTGCCATTGGATCAGTTTTATGCACACCAGGTGCTTTGGCAGCTTACAGAAAAGATGCGGTAATGAATTGTTTAGAAGATTGGATGAACCAAACTTTTCAAGGAAAACCAAGTGATATAGGCGAAGATCGTGCAATGACCAACATGATTTTAAAACAAGGCTTACACGTACTTTTCCAGAAAAACGCGTATGTATATACCAATATTCCCGAAAAATATAAAAGTCTGTATAAAATGTTTGTCCGTTGGGAACGAAGCAATGTGCGTGAAAATATTATGATGAGTAAGTTTGCTTTTACAAAATTTAGAGAAGAATCAACAGCAGGTTCACGTATTTTATTAAGCATGCAGTGGATTAAGGTAATTATGGCTTATCCGTTACTATTATTGCTAATGTTTTTTGTAGTTACGCATCCTGTATTGTTTGTATGTTCAAGTTTAGCTGGAATCTTTGTGTTCTCGAGCATTCAAATGTTTTTCTACGCAAAAAAATACAATATAGCCGAAGCATTTTTGGCATACACTTATAGCGTATTCTATTTGTTTACTTTGTTTTGGATTACACCTTACGCAATAATAACCGCAGGTCGCAGTGGTTGGTTAACCCGCGATTTACCTGCAGCCGCATAAATACAATTAAACTAACTATATTTTTAGAATCGGTATGCTTCAATGAGCATATCGATTTTTTTTTATTTAATTAAATAAAAAATGTTATTTTTAATAAAAACTATGTTGATTATGAGAACAAATTGTGTTTTAATCATGATTACTTTTTTAAGTTTAATATCTTGTGATAAAGATGAAAATTTAAATGAGTATATTTTTGAATTTGATGAACCTACTTTTCGGCAAGAAAAAACAGCGTGGGAGAATGCAAATTATCAAAACTATTCTTATACTTTTTCTCGTGAATCCTCATCATTTGGGTATGAAGAAAATAATATAACTGTTATAAATGGTATAGCAGTAGGTGATAATGAAGATATGGATGCTTATACTATTTCAGAAATTTATAATAATTGTGAAAACATAGCAAACTCTTATTTATCAGGCAGTATGAACAATGGAGCACCATTTCATATATCTTATTATTTTAAGTATAATAAAGAGTATCATATACCAACCCGAATATCTTTTACACAGTATAATATGCCGCCAGGAGGAGGAGGTCATTCCTCGGAAATATCAAATTTTAAAGTTATAGAATAAAAATATTCGGTATGTTATTACAGCATATCGATTTTTTTATATCACAAAGTAAAGTTTTCTTTACAAATTGAAAAGTTTGTTTATATTTGTAACAAATAAACTTAACTATATATCTATGAATATAAATATTTTATTTCCAGCAAAAGTAAGGAAGTTTGCTTTCTGTATTTTACTAATAATATTTACTTTTATTATTATTGCAGGTCAATTAAATCTATTAGCTAATGACCCACAAACAAAACTACTTGTTAAAAGTATTTTAATGTCTTTAATATGTTTGTCTCTGTTCTTTATTCAATTTTCAAAGTATAAAGACGATGACGAAATGATGCTAGAAATTCGTTTAAGATTAGTAATGAATGCATTATTATTTGGAACTTTATATTTAATTGTTTCTCCGATTTTGGAATTTTTTGTTTTTGATGATGAAATTCAAGAAATTAAAGCAGGACAAATAATTATGGTTTTACTATTTTATCAAATATTAATGTTTCAAATGAAGCGCTATTCACTTAAAAAAGAATTATCAGAAGAATAATACAATATGAAGAATTACATTAAAATAGAACGTGCACGACACAATTTAACGCAAGGAGATTTGGCGGAAAAAGTCGGAGTTTCACGTCAGACAATTAATTCTATCGAAACAAAAAAATACATTCCTTCGGCGGTTTTGGCATTAAAAATTGCCAAGATTTTCAATATGCCTTTAGACATTCTTTTTGAATTAGAAGAGCATGATTAAAACAAAAAAACCGGAAGTTTATAGCTTCCGGTTTTTACATTAATTGATTGTTGTGAAATTTATAACAAAAGGATTTATTCACTTTTCGTGAGTTCGAGCCCGTCGAGAACTTCTCGATACACTTCACTCCGTTTTCGTTAGTCGAAGCGACGGTTTGTCAACAGAATAAAGTCGAATTTATTTTGATATAACTCTAGATAATCAATTAATTTAATTTCTTGTAGTTGTAATGTTCTTTTAATGGACCATCAATTTCGTTACCTTCGGTATCCAAACCAACCAATCCGTTTTCAACAATTTTTAGCTTTATATTAATGTCTTTTCCTTTTAAATGCACCACCGATCCGTTGCTATGCCACATAATATCTCCTGAATCTTTTGCGGTATAATCTTTATCTAAATATTCTGCTACATAATTAAAAGTTCCGTTATCAATTAAAGTAATTGTAGTTTTAATTCCAGTACAATCTGCACAAGGCAAGGTTGCCTCGTAGCTTCCATTCCAATCTAAAGAATTTTGCGAATTATGCTCGTCATTAATATTTGCAAGTGTATCGCTAGCAATAATTTCAGTGTTGTCTGCACTTATAGTGGTCTCGGATTCTTTTTTATTACAAGAAATAATTAAACCCAAAACAAAAAGTGTGAAGATACTTTTTTTCATAACTTATAAATTTATAATTGTGTAAAGAATGATTCAATAAAAATGCCAAAGCTTAAACCTGCATAAATAAAGGCTTTTTGCAAATAAAGTTTGAATGAACTTATACATTTTGAGTATGATATACACAAAATACGGCTAATTATTGTTGTTTTTAGCCAGATCAATCAGTTTGTGAATGGTGTTTAAATTTCTGCCCGTTGCGGTTACTTTTAGTTTTTTCTCGAAGAAATTATTGCTCAATTTAGAATTACTCATACCGTTTGGTAAGTAAAAATACAGCACTTTATCAATTACCTTAAACTGATCGTTTTCAAATGAAATCTTTTCCAAATCAGCCAATAAACCAGCAGCAGGCTCTTCTTTTAAAAAGGTAAAAAACAATTTATTTGGTTCAATATTTTCTTTAAACGGATTGTTTTGTAAAGCGATTTCCATTTCCTGAAGATCCAAACAAAAGACCGTAATTTGCAGTTGAAAATGATCGTAAATAAGTTGTTGAACCTTCGTTTCTATTTCATGTTTTTCTAAATTAGAACTTAAAACAATATTTCCGCTTTGTATATAAGTTGTTACGTTTTTAAAGTTGTTATCAATTAAAACATCTTTTAAAATTGCCATTTTAATAATGTTTTTACCCGAAACATTTACACCGCGTAAAAGAACTAAATAAGTTTTCATTGTTTATATTTTTTTGGCTGCGTAATCGCTTTCGTTACCTAAACGATCAATAGCTTTTAAAGCAACGGTATTGCAGTTTTTTCCGTTTTTAGAACGTGCAATATTTTTAGTCAGCTGGTTTTTCGGAAGGATCTCAATTTGCCATTCGTTATCGTAACGCATGTACAAAATCCACTGAAAGACATCGTTCAATTTACTGCTTGACCAATCGATTTTTATAGAAGAATTGTCATTATTAACCGTTAAATTCGGCATAGCAATTTTATTTATTTTCATCCACGGACTCAATGGTATCAACGCTTTTTCTTTATATGGACCATTTTTTAGTGCGGGAATCATTTCGCTGTTGTTAGTTAAACCTGCCACACTGTAATGGATCGCGCCCACGCTATTTTTACTTAAAACGCTGGAAGTAATTTTTATCTGATTTACAATTTCAGTCGATCTGTTGGCTGCTTTTACTTCAACCGTATTCAAACCAGGCCATAAATGTCGGTTCATGGTGTTTTCATCTTGCCACCATTCCAACAAATCCTGAAAATTCTGACGTTGAGAATTGATCGGCCAGTATAATTGAGGTGAAAAATAATCAACCCAGCCTTTGTTCAACCATAATTTAGCATCGGCATAAAGCTCATCATATTGCGATGAGCCCACAACACCTGATGGATAGCCCGATTTCCAGATTCCAAACGGACTAATACCAAATTTAACGTACGGTTTTTCTTGTTTGATTTCTTTGTTGATACGTTCAATGAATTTATTAACATGATCTCTACGCCAATCGGCTCTTGATAATGATCCATCGGCATTTTTGTAAGTGTTCCATGAAGCAGTATCAGGAAAATCGGCACCACCGTTATAGGATGCATACGGATAAAAATAATCATCGAAATGAACCGCATCAATATCATAGCGCGATACAATATCTTTCACCACATTTGAAACGTGATCTTGTGTTTTTATGCTTGCCGGATCAAACCAATACATACCGTTTTTAAGTCTTACGATATTACTTGGCGATTTTTTAACCATTGATTCACTACTAACCGATCCACCGCTTAAATGATGTGCACGATAAGGATTCAGCCAAACATGTAGTTCCATGCCGCGTTTGTGGGCTTCTTCGATCCAAAATTCCAACGGATCGTAATAAGGTGAAGGACTTTTGCCTGTTTCACCGGTTAAATAGTACGACCAAGGTTCGTAATTACTTTTGTACAAAGCATCGGCAGACGGACGAACTTGAAAAACAACGGCGTTAAAATTGGCGTCTTGTAATAAATCAAGCAATTGTATTGCTTCTCTTTTTTGTTCTTCTGTAGAAAGGTTTTTCTTGCTTGGCCAGTTGATATTGGCAACGGTAGCAATCCACGCCGCCCGAAACTCGCGTTTAACTTCGGGTAAATTTATTTTAAAATCGTTAGCTGTGGTTGGTTTTGTAGGTTCTAAAGGTTGTGAAGGTGCTTTGGTTTCTATTGCTACTTCAGATTTTTTTACAACCGTAACTTTTGTAGGTTTTTGCTGCTGCTGTACCGCACACGATATTAAAGATAAAGAGGCTAGTGCTATAAAAGCCAAGTATTTATTTACTTTCAGTTTCATACAAATATAATAATGCACAAAAATAATAAGATAAATGAGTACCTGGCTATTTTTTAAGATATTCTGCTGTTAATTTAAACAGGTATTTTTTAATTTTTGTGTTTTATTTAACAGCATGTTAAATTTTTTAATATATTTACTATCTAACTTTATTAAAAAATAATTATTTATGACAAAATTTACCAAAATTTTGTGGGGGGGGGGTAATTGCCTTAAGCCTTACAGCGTGTACAACCGACAGCGTTTTTAACGACATGGAGCAACAAGATGATGGCTCGCAAACAGCTAATTCTAGCACCGATGGTTCGGGCGGTACGACTACTTTTTCTGACACAGGTGCTGATGGTTACCAATCTTTTTGGGATATAGCAGAACGTAGGGAGATGTTTTACCACTATAAAAATCATACCGGTGATAACGGCAACCCAGCCATGCTACATTTTAAAATAACACCTTATGTAGGCTTGGCGTATTATGACGGCACTCCTGATGGAAAATATGATGATCAAGGTAATACAATAGAAGATTTTAATACAGTTTCTCCTGGTATGTATCCTAATATATATGACCCTACGGGTAACGAAATTGGCAATTTTGTGCCAGCACGCCCTTTTACTTTAACCGGTGCGGGAATTCCAACCTATTGGGGAACGGTAAGGTTAGAGGTTTTTTCAGCTGATCATTGCCACGTTATAGCTACCAATGCCCAAACCAATTTGTACAATCCCAATGGTGTTTTCTTTGATATTTCTACACCACTGACACCACTTTACCAACCAAGCACACCACAGGAAGAGGATTTGCTGTCAAAATACGGGAAAGTGTTTTTCTATTATTGGGAAGCTTTAGACCAAACAACATTAGCAGTGGTGCGTAGCGGATACATTATGGCTGAATGCGATACCAATGTTGCGGCATATTGGACAAATACTCCGTATACCGCTAATTTACCCGCAGGTGGTGTTGCCAATTTATATTACAATACGGGCAACCCATCGTATGAAATTGTTTTAGAAGGTGGTACTTATCCTAGTGTGGAATCGTTTACATACACAGTAGGTGGACAAACTTATACATACACAGTAGAACTGAAAACATTTTTAGGCGGAACCAATGATCCGGTTTCCGAACTTAAATTAACGTACAATTAAAATCTTGCTATGAAAAAGTTAATTACCACTATTTTGTGCTTGTTTTTTTTAGGGTCTGGTACAACTTTAAAAGCACAGGCTTTATTTGAAGAAGATTTTAACAATTATCCCGCTGGGCATTTAATAAACAATTATACCAGCACCACACCCCAACAAGGGGGATGGTACTCTGGTATAACACCTCCCGTGCTTGGTAGTGCAATGGTTACACCAGAGGCGGGTAAAGGTAATGTGCTAATTATAACATCTAATGGTGTTTCTACTGTTGGGGGACTTACTTTTAGTCAAGATTATGGTATTATAGATGTTTTATGGAACAACCGCACGGTTGGTAATAATATTTTAAAGTTTGAGTACGAATTCTATGGAACTGATAATTTTGTTGTAGGAGGTAGTGTTTTAAGTCAAGGGCCTTCATTAATAAATATAGCTTTTCAATCTACTCAAAAACGTATTGTGGCAAATTATTGGAATTCAATTTCAAATAAAAATATCATTTTAAAAAATTATAACACAGACCCTTATCCTTTTAATAATTGGATTAAAGTAGAAATGTTTATAGATTACAATACTAAAAATGTGTATTTTTATATACCAACATTAAACCTTCAAAAAGCAGATACTTTTGCCCATAACAGAATGCCTGAAAATGTATATTTTAGCGCAGGTAGTCTAAATTCATCATCAGTTGTTAAATTAGATAACATTAAAATTTCTGCATTGCAAACATTGCCTTCGTATATATTAAGTACCAACGAAAAGTTGGCAGCAAAATTTAATTTGTACCCAAACCCAGCAACCAATGTGATTAATATTACCAACAGCGAAAATATGGTTGTTCAACAAGTAACAATTTACGATGTTGTAGGTAAACAATTAAACACGCAAAATTTCAATGAAGAAACCCAAATACACCTAAGCGTAGAAAACTTGGCAAGCGGTACGTATATGCTGCATTTGCGAACCAATGAAGGCATAGCGGTTAAAAAGCTGGTTAAGAAATAAATTAAAAAAAGCAAAAAACCTGTAAATTAATTTACAGGTTTTTTGCTTTTTTTAATATTGGTTTACTGCTTTTCTAAAACAGCTTTTAAATTAGCGGTTCCTTGTTGAAAATCTTTGTTCATATCGTAAAAAAGCCCCATTAGGTTAAACGGATAAGGCATTTCGCCATCAACCACCCAACGAACTTTGGTTTCGTTTGCGCTAACTTCTTCTGTAGTAAAAAACGATTTTGCCGGTTCGGTGCTGTCCATTAAAAACAAATCGATATCAACGCGTTTGTTTTCTTCAATGTTTGTGATTACCTGTGAACCATTTCCAACTTTTTCACTTGTCCAGCTGTATTTAAAACCTTCTGTTCCATCGGTTCCTTCTAAAGTTGTTTTAATATTGGGATCAGCATCAAACCAAACTCCAAAATTCTCCTGATTTTTAATGTGTTTTACATAATTAAAAACTTCTGCATTGGGTTTGTTAATTACTACAGATCCTTCTGCATGAAATGTTTTAGGTAGAACAGCGGCAGCAATTAATAATAAAGCTATTATTCCTAAAACGGTAAAAAGTGCGTATTTTAAAAATTTCATAGTATAAATTTTAATAGTTACTCCATTTTTTTATTTCCTTCAAAATGAATCATCCAATAAATACCGAACTGATCTTGAAACGATGCATATAATTCTGCCCAAAACTGCTCGCCCAATTCCATTTCCATTTTCATGGCGTTTTCACTTAAAGCCGCATATAAGTCTTTAGCTTCTTTGGCTGTATCAGTATCCAACATAACATAAGTGCTATTGCCTAAGGTTAATTTATGCCCGAAGTTTTCTAAACAGTCCGATCCCATAATCATGGTACTATCGTTAACCATTATAGCAGTATGCATAATTTTTTTCTTGTCTTCTTCGTTTATTGGAAAGTTAGGATCGGCAGGCATATCTCCGAAACGGTACATACCAATATTTTTAGATTTGAATACTTTTTCGTAAAAAAGAAATGCTTCTTCGCAATTTCCGTTAAAGTTTAAGTAAGCATGAATTTTTGCCATGATTTTAGTTTTTAGAGTTAATTTATTCAAAGTTAAAACACCAATAAGCAAATGAACTTGTCTTATGGCAAGTTTGTTTATTTTTTTAAGAGCGATTCGTATGTGTTTATATACTCTTCTGCAGATATTTTTTGAATTAATTCTGTAATAAGATCAAACGGAATATCGTCTGGTTTCTTAAAGCGAATACAACTTTTACCCATATCTAACTTGCGTTTGCTCTGCTTTGGATACTCGTTTACAAACCAATCATGCACTTGCGGCATCATATAAATACCCATGTGATATAAGGCGATATGACTTTTTTGTGATGCAATGTTTATAAAAGGCAAAGGCAGTTCTGGCGTACAGTGATAACCTGCCGGATAAATACTTTTAGGTACTACAAAACCAATGTTGTCATAAATAAATTGTTCTTCGAATCCTTTAGGAAGATTCATTTTAATGGTTTCATATTAAACGCCAATTGTCTTTCTATAGTTACTTGTGCAAGGTATTCTTTTATAGTTGTGGGCTTTTCCATTTTTTAATTAAATTGATGCTTTTTATTCAATTCGAACTTATAAAAAATTAACGGTATTTTTACAATATTTTTATTTAAAGTTTAGAGTCAGTTGTCATAATTTTTATAATTTCAATAAAAATGATTCGCTTTGGAAAACATACAACATTTACGTAACTTTTTTTATACAGGAAAAACACTAAGTCTAGAACATAGAAAAGCTTGTTTACAACAGTTTCAGCATTTGCTAGATAACCATAAAGGTGAAATTATAGAAGCTTTAAAAGCCGATTTTAATAAACCTGAGTTTGAAACCCTAATTACCGAAATTGTGATGCTACAAAAAGAATTGAATTTCTTTAAAAAGCACTTAAAAAGTTGGGTGAAACCTAAAACGGTGTTTCCAAGCATATTAAATTTTCCATCAAAAGAAACAATTGCGTATCAACCTTACGGAGTTGTTTTAATTATTTCACCTTGGAACTATCCTTTATTGTTGTCTTTGCAACCTGTACTTGCAGCTTTGGCAGCCGGGAATTGCGTAGTTTTAAAACCATCAGAACTTACACCACATACCAGTAATTTAATTTTTAAACTAATTAACCAATACTTTAGTGGTGATTTTATACAAGTAATTCAAGGTGGTGTGGAAGAAACAACCGAACTTTTACATCATAAATTTGATAAGATTTTTTTCACAGGAAGTACTTCGGTAGGAAAAATCGTACATCAGGCAGCAGCTAAAACTTTAACACCAGTTGTTCTAGAATTAGGCGGAAAATCGCCTTGTATTGTTACGCCAAGCACTAATATTCCGCTAGCAGCAAAACGCATTGCTTTTGGTAAATTTGTAAATGCCGGACAAACCTGTATTGCGCCCGATTTTATATTCATCCATTCAAAAGTAGAAAAACAGTTTATTGCCGAAATGAAAAAAGTCGTGGAAACATTTTATGGAGAAGAGCCCGAAGCATCGTCATACTTTGCACGAATTATCAACGAAAAACATTTTCACCGAATAAAAAACTATATTTTAAGCGGTAATGTTTTAATTGGCGGACAAACCAATTCTAAAAAACGATATATTTCACCAACACTGATTAAAATTAATGATTTGAATGATGAGGTCATGCAAAATGAAATATTTGGTCCTGTGTTACCTATTGTAAATTACAACCACCTAAACGAAATTATTGCCTATAATCATGAAAACGATAAACCGTTGGCTTTTTATGTTTTTGGTGATGATACTACCGAAATTCAAACACTATTAAATCACTGTAAATACGGTGGCGCGTGTGTTAACGACTGTTTATCGCACATTGTAAATGGCAGAGTACCATTTGGAGGAATAGATGCAAGCGGTTTTGGAAATTATCATGGTAAATTCAGCCTTAAAGCTTTTTCGCAAACCAAAGCAATTGTGTATCGAAAAACGTGGTACGACAATGAATTAAAATATCCACCATACACTCAAAGCAAATTTAAGTTATTAAAAAGATTCTTTAAATTTCTGTAATCATCATATAAAAAGGCATAAAATTGTAAATTTGCAGTAAATACATTTTTATGGAATTATATTACACGTTTTCAGTTTTAATAGTACTTGCCTCGATTTTTGCCTATTTGAATGTTCGTTTTTTAAAATTACCTGGTACCATAGGTATCATGATTATTGCCATGCTAGTTTCGGTAGCAATTCGTTTGTTGGGCGATCAATATTTTCCCGATACCACTAAAGAGTTTTTTGAACTAATTCGCGCGTTCGATTTTACCGAAATTCTAATGGGGGCCATGTTAAATTTTTTACTGTTTGCTGGTGCATTACATATTAATATATCTGATTTACGCGAACATAAATGGCCCATATTAACGTATGCGTCTGTAAGTGTAGTTTTGTCTGCTTTAATAATTGCAGGTTTGTTTTATATGGTTGCTCCAATGTTAGGTTTGCAAATTCCTTTTATATATTGTTTGCTGTTTGGAACATTAATTTCGCCAACCGATCCTATTGTTGTTTTAGGAATTTTGAAGGAAGCGAAGGTTCCAAAAATGATCGAAACAAAAATTACAGGCGAATCACTTTTTAACGATGGTGTTGCCGTAGTAATGTTTGCTGTTGTATTAAAAATGGCAACCGATGTTAATTTTGATGCTACCTTTGGATCAATCTCAAAACTGTTTTTACTGGAAGCCGGTGGAGGAATTTTATTGGGAGCTCTGTTAGGATTTACCGCAAGCAACGTTATGAAAAAGATCGATGATTATAAAGTATCGGTTCTTATTACGTTATCAATTGTAATGGGCGGATTTTTAATTGCGAAACAACTGCATTTTTCATCGCCACTTGCCATGGTTATAGCCGGATTAATTATCGGGAATTTTGGAAAAACCGCTGCAATGAGCGAAACCACACGCGATTATTTAAGCAAATTCTGGGAATTAATCGATGAGATTTTAAATGCCATTTTATTCCTTTTCATTGGATTTGAATTATTAATGTTACCCGATTTACAGGAACAATTACTGTTAGGTGTTATTGCAATTTTCATTTGTTTATTGGCACGAACATTGGCTATTTTTATTCCTGCATCGACTATTTTAAGAAAAAACACTTATTCTAAAGGATCGTTAACAACCATGGTTTGGGGCGGAATTCGTGGCGGAGTTTCTATTGCATTGGTTATGAGTATACCTAATTCGGTTGGCGATATAAAAGATGTTTTGTTAGAAGTTACCTATATCGTAGTTCTGTTCTCCATTGTTGTACAAGGATTAACTGTTGGTAAAGTTGCTAAAAAAGTTTTAAAAGAAGATGAACCTTCTGATGTTAAAGAAGCATCATAAAAATAAAACAGGCTGTCTAAAAAGTATTCAACGTTGTCATTCCGAACTTGTTTCGGACTCTCATTATATTGATTTTCAAATATTAATGAGAAGCTGAAATAAATTCAGTTTGACAATCGCAGACTTTTAGGACAGCCTCTTTTTATTTATATCAATCCTGCACGTTTTAGCAGTGCATTAGGCGATGGTTCTTGTCCGCGGAATTTTTTATAGAGCGTCATTGGGTGCTCTGTTCCACCTTGCGATAAAACAAAATCTTTAAACTTGGTTGCAATTTCTTTATTAAAAATACCGTGTTGTTTAAAATAGTCAAACGCATCGGCATCCAATACTTCTGCCCATTTATACGAATAGTAACCAGATGAATAACCGCCTGCAAAAATATGCGAAAAAGCAGTACTCATGGCGTTTTCTGCCACATCAGGATACAACTGAGTAGATTGGAATTTCTGATTTTCAAAATCTTTTAAACTACTAATGTCGTTAGGATTTTTTGTATGCCACGCCATATCTAACAAACCAAAACTCAACTGACGCAAAGTTGCCATTCCTTCTAAAAAGTTGGCACTTTCTTTTATTTTATCGATGTAAATTTGTGGAATCGTTTCACCAGTTTGGTAATGTTTGGCAAACAATGCCAATGTTTCAGGTTCGTACACCCAGTTTTCCATAATCTGACTTGGAAGTTCTACAAAATCCCAATAAACCGATGTTCCTGATAATGATGGATAGGTGGTATTTGCTAACATGCCGTGCAATGCGTGGCCAAATTCGTGAAACAAGGTGGTTACTTCGTTAAAAGTTAATAGCGATGGTTTAGATGAGGTAGGAGGCGTGAAGTTGCAAACAATAGAAATATGCGGGCGTTCGTTTACACCATTTTTGATCCATTGTGATTTAAATGATGTCATCCACGCACCGTTTCGCTTGCCTTTTCTTGGGAAAAAATCTGAATAAAAAATAGCAACTAAATTTCTTGATTCATTAGTCACTTCAAAAGTTTGCACATCTTCGTGGTATTTGTCAATGTTGTGAACTTCGGTAAATGTAAGTCCGTATAATTTGTTAGCCACTTCAAAAGCACCGTTCAATACATTTTCTAATTGAAAATACGGTTTCAGTACTTCATCGTCTAAATTAAAGCGTTCTTGTTTCAATTTTTCGCTGTAATAACTGCCGTCCCATTTTTGTAATTGATCAATTTTATCAAGCTTTTTAGCGTAATCTGTCAATTCATGAAATTCTTTTTCGGCAGCCGGTTTAGCTTTCTCTAATAATTCATTAAGAAAATTAAAAACGCTCTCCGGATTTTGTGCCATGCGTTCTTCCAACACAAAGTCAGCATGAGTTGCATAACCTAATAATTGTGCGCGTTCATTACGCAATTTTACAATTTTTAAAACATTTTCTTCGTTGTTGAAGTCATTATCCTGAAAACCTTTTTTACCGTTCGCAATCGCAATTTCCTTACGCAATTCTCGGTTTTTAGCATAGGTTACAAATGGCAGGTAACTTGGGTAATCTAACGTAAAGATCCAACCTTGCTTCTCTTGTTGTTCGGCAAGATTTTTAGCTGCTTCAATAACACCTTCAGGTAATCCTGCTAAATCTTTTTCGTTGGTAATATGTAACTGATAGGCGTTGGTTTCAGACAATATATTTTCGTTGAACTTTAGCGAAAGAATCGACAATTGCGCATCAATTTCACGGAGTTTGGTTTTTTGATCGTCGTTCAATAAAGCGCCATTGCGCACAAAACCTTTGTATGTTTTGTCTAACAAGGTTTTTTGTTCGGTTGTTAAAGTCGATTGGTCTACAGTGTCATGTACAGCTTTTACCCGAGCGAATAAATCAGGATTTAGCGAAATATCATTTCCAAAAGCCGATAATTTGGGTGCTACATTTTGAGCGATTTTTTGTAATTCGTCGTTGGTTTCTGCCGAATTCAAGTTAAAAAAGATATTCGAAATACGGTCTAACTGCATACCCGAAAAAGCTATGGCTTCAATGGTGTTTTTAAAATCGGCAGCATCTTTATTTTCTGTAATCTGTTGAATTTCCTCTTTACCATCGGCAATCGCTTGATCAAATGCTGGTTCGTAATATTGTGTATTGATTTTAGAGAACGGTGCCGTATCAAAATCAGTTAATAATATATTGTTCATGATTCCTTTAAAAATTAAAGTTTTAAAATTAAGGATTATAACGTTAATGAAGTATTAAAGCTAAATGAAAATTCCTTACATTCGATTTTAAATTCCGTTTATGAAAAATAGTTTACTTTTTGTTTCGTTAATTATAGTTGTATTTAATTGTTATTCCACTTTTGCACAACCACAAAACAAATACGACCTTGAATTAAATCAATTTGAAAAAGAATTAGAGTATAAAAAAATTACACCAACTTATAGAATTCAGGTTGAAAGTGATATGGTCCGTTTTGAAGATTTTATTATAAGTTTTTCTGAGTTGGATGATTCCTTAAAAATATATATAAATAAAGATACGTTGAATGTTTATAAATTGATTACTCAAAATATAGTTGAAGATGAAAAACAACAAGTAGATTATGCGAATTCTCCTTTGGAAATTAATTATTATAAAGAGTTGAATATTCTAATGTTTTTAGTTCATTTTTATCCGTGTACGGGTCTTGGTTGTGGTGTGAACTACCAAGTAATGTATCACACAAAAACAAAAAAGTCATTTGCTTTTGGAAGATTTAGAACAGGTTTTGATATGGAACTGTACAATTATAATGATGATAAGCCGTATTACTTATCAAAATCTTTTAATGGGAGAAATATAGAAGGAATCGACACCATTCGATATGAACTATTTCCTATTGATTTTTCACTACAAGAACTACACCCCTTAAAAGAAATCTTTGCTGAAATAGTTACAGATGAAAATGAAAATGAAACGATTTCCTTCCAAAAACAATGGATTAAATAAAGAGGCTGTTCTATAAGTTCATTCTGAATATTGGTTCTCGATACATTTTCTGTTTCATTTCATTACACAAAAAACACTCGAACTGACGTTTTAAACCTTGTAGCAACTAAAAAGAGGTTGTCCTGAAAGTCTCTGATTGTCAAGTTGTTCCGATAGTTATCGGAATTATTTTCAGCTTCTCATTAACATTTAAAAATCAATACAATGAGATTCCGAAACAAGTTCGGAATGACAACGTTGAACACTTTTAAGACAGCCTCTTCTTGTTATTTCAAACCTTCAGCCGCTTTTAAAACAGCTTCTTTTAAACCTAATTTGTAATCGGTCATTTTTTGTAGCAACTCTGCATTTTGACTAGCTAAAATTTGAACTGCCAACAAACCTGCATTTTTCGCTCCGTTTAAAGCTACGGTTGCCACAGGAACACCGCCGGGCATTTGCAGGATTGATAAAACAGAATCCCAACCATCAATAGAATTGCTCGATTTTACCGGAACACCAATCACTGGCAATGGACTCATACTTGCAACCATTCCTGGTAAATGTGCGGCTCCACCTGCACCAGCAATAATTACGTTAATTCCGTTTTTATGTGCGTTGGTAGAAAAATCGACTAATTTTTCTGGTGTTCTGTGTGCAGAAACAATATCAACATGTGTTTCTACGCCAAATTCTTTTAATATATCTATGGCATCTTGCATTACCGGCATATCAGAAATGCTGCCCATTACTACTGCTACTTTCATTTTTTGTTTATATATTTTTTAATTAAGAGATGTAATCAAATTCAGTATCTTTTTCATCTCTTCTTGTATCCCAAACAGATAAAATTATTAATTCGGTTGTGGTAAATGCGTAAAAAATCAAATAATCTCGTACAATGGTTATCCTTATAGAATTGTCTTTTGTAATTCTGCCAATTTCAGGATGTGTACAGAGAAGTTTAATTGTTTCGGAAAATAATTTATTAAGTTTTTTTGAATAAGGTTTTGATTTGGTTTTATTGAACCAATAATTCAATATTTCTATTCTTTCCAAGTGAGCCGATTTTGTCCAAACTATTCTTCTTTTAACCATTGGTCAATTTCATTATCAGCTTCTTCATTCGTAATATAATCGCCGTTTTTATATTCCTTTCTTGCTTCTGCAACTCGATTTTCTTGATCTGTAGATAATTCATACAAATTTTCTTCTAGTTCAAAATCTAAAAGTTTTTTAATTTCCTTAATTACCCGAACTTCTTTTAATTCGGTAATTCTGCTGATTATATCAAGCTTTAGTTGTAATTCTGAAGTACTCATTGGAAGAAATTTACATTAAAGTTAATAAAAAGATTCTAATCTCACTACTTAATACCACAGTCTTAATACTATTTAGCAATCACTCTAATCGTTTCCTTAACCTCTTGTGCCACTTTGCGCGCTTCGGTCATATCTGCATTAACAATGCTAACGTGACCCATTTTTCGGAACGGACGTGTTTCTCGTTTTCCGTAAATGTGTGGAGTAACACCATCAATCGCCATAATTTTTTCAATGTTTTCATACACCACTTGTCCTGAATAACCTTCTTCGCCTACTAAATTCACCATAATTCCGGCAACTTTGCTGTCGGTATTTCCTAAAGGTAAATCTAAAATAGCACGAATGTGTTGTTCAAATTGTGAAGTATAACTCGCTTCGATAGAATAATGACCAGAATTATGCGGGCGCGGAGCTACTTCGTTTACTAAAATTTCGTCATCGGCAGTTTGAAACATTTCCACAGCCAATAAACCCACATGATTAAAACTTTCGGAAACTTTCAAAGCAATTTCGCGTGCATTATTAGCAACAGTTTCATCAATCCTCGCTGGACAAATCACGTATTCTACCTGATTGGCTTCTGGGTGAAATTCCATTTCTACCACCGGATACGTTTTAATTTCGCCCGATGCAGAACGAGCTACAATCACCGCTAATTCGTTTTTAAACGGAATCATGGTTTCGGCAATACATTCGGTTTCAGGTAAATTTTCCAAATCAGTAATCTGACGAACCACTTTTACACCGTTTCCGTCGTAACCGCCTTCGGTAGTTTTCCAAACAAACGGAAGTTCAACCAAACCATTTTCAGCATCAATTCTTAAAGATTGTAAAGTTTTGTAACGTTTGTAAGGCGCGGTTGGAATATTGTTTTGAGTATAAAAATCTTTTTGATTGCCTTTGTTGGAAATTAATCGCAACGTTTTTGGCGACGGATATACTTTTTTACCTTCGTTTTCCAAGGTTTCTAAAGCTTCCAGATTTACGTTTTCAATTTCAATGGTTAAAACATCTACCTGATTTCCTAAATTCATCACGGTATCGTAATCGTTCAACGAGCCTTGAAAAAATTGTGTAGCGCCAAACTGGCAAGGTGCTTCGGCACTTGGATCAACTACATATGTTTGAATATCGAACTTTCGGGTTTCGGTCAGCATCATTTTACCTAATTGTCCGCCACCTAAAATTCCCAATTTAAAATCTGATGAAAAATAGTTCATTGTTGTTTGTTTATTTTTTCTTGTAAAATTTGTAATAGCTTTTCAGGGTTTTGTCTGTTATCCCAAAAAACAGTGATAATTATTTTTTCAGTAGTTATTTGATAGAAGATACTAAACTGACCTAAAGAAACTGTTCGTGTTTTTTCAAAATCGGTAAGTTTACCTATATAAGGCGATTCTGAAAGTTGTATCGTTCTTTTGGTTATAACTTTAAGAAGTTTTTTGGAGTAAATGTTTGATTTGTTTCGCTGAACCCAATATTTTAAAATTTCTTCTAATTGTATATTGGCTGTTTTCGTCCAGATTATAGCTCGTTCAGCCATTCAAGATTTCTTTTAATCATTTCTTCTTGCGAAATCAATTTACCATTTTTAATATCTTCTTCACTCATCTCCAGTATTATTTTCTGTTCAGATGTAATTTCAATAATGTTCGAAACAGATGAGGTTGTGGCAATCAATTGATCTAGCGCCTGCAAAAGCTCTTTGTTTTTAATTGCAAGTATTTTGTCAATTAATCCACTACGTATGTCAGAAATTGTTGCCATTTTTATTCATTCAATTAAATCAAATTTACGGAAAAATATAAATTTAATAATGTTTTAAACCACAAAGATACTGTTTTTACATTTTAATGAAAATAAATGTTACTAATGGAAAACGCTTTTTCTACAAAGTAATATGCTTCAATTTTTAGCTATATATTATAAACAAATTGCTTTAAACAACAAAAAACAGTATAATTAACATTATTTTAAATAAAATGCTATGAAAAAACAAGTGCTATTTGTTGCAACGTTTTTATTTGCCACGCAACTAACCACTGCGCAAGTATTGTACAGCGAAAATTTTGACAATTTAACTTTAGGCAACGTAGGTACCGATTTTACAGGTGCTACACCTGGGCAAGGTGGGTGGCATACTTATTCCCGAGCGGATAATGTTCCTTCTGATGCTGGAAACAATTATTTCAAAATTGTATCGGAGCCCAATAAAGGAAAAGTTTTACAAACAAGTGCTTTACCAAGTTTTGGTGCAAATTATTTACTAAAAAGTGGAATTGATAATTTATGGAATAATAGAAATCAGGGAAATAATGTTTTAAAAGTAACCTACGACTTTTTTACTGGACCTAATTTATCTATTTCAGGACCGAATTACAGTTTTTATATATTGAAAACCAATAGTTTTCACAATTTATCAGGTGATTACCTTGGAGTATTAACATATGTACCCATGAATGGAAGTATGAATTTAGGACCAAATCCTTTTAACTTACCACACAGTCAATTTCCTAAATTAAAACCTAATACTTGGTATACTTTAACTTTTTATATTGACTACACCAACCAAAAAGTTTATTTTTCTATTCCTTCTTTAGGCTTTAACGTAGTACACACCAGTCAAAATCAAATTCCCGTTACATTATCAGTTGTACTTCAACACAGTACTTTAACAGTAATGGCATCTGATTATAAATATGATAATATAATTGTTTCTGCTGTTAGCACGGTACCTACTGCAAGTGTGGATAATGTTCTATCATCAAAATTCAACATCTACCCTAATCCGGTCACCAATATGCTTACTGTAACCAACAGTGAGAATATTACTATAAAAGAATTAACAGTTTATGATGTTAATGGTAAAACAATAAAAGAGCAAAAAGGTAGCTTTGAAAAAGAACATACGCTAAATGTAGACAATCTTTCTGCAGGTACTTATTTATTACATATTAAAACCGAAAGTGGTACTGCAGTAAAAAGTTTTATTAAAAAATAGATTCTAACTACGGTAATAATGGGTTTACGATTTTTGCTTATGTAAAAGTTTCAATATTTTTCTTCCTCGACTTAAAAAAGATGGCTCTTGTAATAGCAAATTTTGTTCAATAAGTGCAATTAATTGTTCTTTTATCCAATCTTCTTGATCGACCAAAAAATACAAAACATGAATAGCATTTACCCGAGTAGCCACTGCCGATGGTAGAATAATCCAATCGAACATGGTGTGAACAATCTGTTGTTTTTGTTCTTTGCTGTAAAGGTTTTTATTGTTTTTTAACTGATGGAAAATGGTACGTGATACACAGCGTTTGGTAGATTCGTGGGTTTCATTCAACGCTTTTTCCAGATACAGATCCAAATAATCGTTCAAATAATCAATATGGCGTTCAACTAACATATCCAATGTATGATACAGCACAATTTTCTGTTTTTCATCAACAAAATAAATCACTTCAATAAAAGCGTCGGCTAAAATTTTTTGCTCTAAAATATGATTCATAGCAAGCGTTCGACTTGGTGTGCTTAAGTTGTAATTATGTGTTGAGAAATAATCAATTAGATCCATGAAAAATTATTAAAGAGAAAATTTAAGCTAAAAGTAAAATTTATTTTGTAAAACTGCGAATAAACTTTATTTAAAGTAGGGGTATTCGTATATTTGCACGGTTAAAAATAATATGGAAATTCAAATCTTAGATAAAACCTTTGTACCCTACCTTTCGGCATTAGAAATTGATGTGGAAGTACAGCGTATGGCAAAAGATTTATTGAATGATTATAAAAACGAAGTTCCTGTTTTTTTAGTGGTTTTAAACGGTGCGTTTATTTTTGCTGCCGATTTAATGAAATATTACACCAGTGCTGCCGAAATTTCATTTATAAAAATGGCATCGTACAACGGTACAGAAACTACAGGGAATGTAACCGAACTTTTAGGTTTGGATATTGATCTTACCAATAAACACGTTGTTATTGTAGAAGATATCGTTGATACCGGCAACACCATTGCGGCACTGTACAATTTAGTAAACAGATTCAAGATAAAGAGCATAAATACGGCCACTTTGTTTTTTAAACCCGAAGCTTACAAACAAACTATTGATATTAAACACACCGGTTTTAGTATCGAAAACAAGTTTATTGTAGGTTATGGATTGGATTACAACAAACAAGGTAGAAATTTAGGCGAAGTTTATCAAATAAAATAACATACAAAAATGATTGCAATAGTTTTATTCGGAAAGCCGGGTGCAGGTAAAGGTACACAGGCAGAGTTTTTAAAAGAAAAATACAATTTAACGCACATCTCTACAGGCGATGTTTTTCGTTTTAATATTAAAAACGAAACCGAATTAGGTAAAAAAGCACAAGAATTTATCAATAAAGGAGAATTGGTTCCCGATTCAATTACGATTGATATGCTTAAAAATGAGGTTGAAAAAAATATGGATAAAGCAGGCTTTTTGTTTGACGGATTTCCAAGAACCATAGCTCAAGCCGAAGCCTTAGATACTTTTTTACAATCTATTAATCTAAAAGTTACCGCTACGGTTGCTTTAGAAGCAGACGATGAAGTGTTGGTGCAACGTATTTTAGAACGTGGAAAAACATCGGGTAGAGCAGACGATCAAGACGAAACAAAAATTCGTACGCGTTACGAAGAATACAATGAGAAAACAGCTCCTTTGATTGAATATTATAAAAATCAAGACAAATATTACGCAGTAAACGGCATCGGTTCCATTGCAGAAATTACCGAACGTTTAAGCGAGGTGATCAGTCGTTTTTAATGTCAAAGAAAAATAATTATCAATAATCTTACTCTTTTTTGTAATTTAGGGTAAGATTTTTGCATTTAACAAATCAAACAAAGCACATTGGAAATTTTAATTATTTTTATTTTGATCATCTTAAACGGTATTTTCTCTATGTCAGAGATGGCGTTGGTTTCTTCCAGGAAAAACCGTTTAGAAATGGCAGCAAAAAAAGGAAGTGGTAGTGCTAAAGCAGCATTAAAATTGGTTGAAGAGCCTAATAACTTTCTTTCGACAGTTCAAATCGGAATTACCTTAATCGGTATTTTAACAGGTATATATTCGGGCGATAAAATCACTACCGATTTAAAAGCGTTTATTTCTCAAATACCATCGTTACAACCTTATGCATCGTCGTTAAGCGTTGGCGTGGTATTGGTTTTACTTACTTTTTTTACATTGATTTTAGGTGAATTGGTTCCAAAACGTTTAGGACTAAACTATCCTGAAACCATTTCAAAAATGGTAGCGATACCCATGACCTTCGTTTCAAAATTAGCTGCTCCTTTCGTATGGTTACTTACAAAATCGTCTGATTTGTTGTTGAATATTTTAAACATCAAACCCACAGCCGACGGAAAAGTGACCGAAGAAGAAATTAGATCGATCATTAAAGAAAGTACCGAAGTAGGCGAGGTGCAAGAAATTGAACAAGACATCGTAGAACGTGTTTTTAACATTGGTGATTTAAAAGTTAATGCCTTAATGACGCATCGAAAATCGGTGATGTATTTAGATTGCGAAGACAATTTACAGGAATTAAAAGCAAAAGTAATAGAAGATTTACATTCGTTTTATCCTGTTTGCGAAGGCGGATTAGATGAGGTTATCGGAGTGGTTTCTTTAAAAGATTTGTTTATTTTGTTTGAAAAAGGCAATACCGATTTAAAATCAATCATAAAAGAACCTACGTTTTTTATTGAACATACATCAGCATATAAAGCCCTAGAATTGTTTAAATCATCGAAAAATCATTATGCTTTGGTGTCTGATGAATACGGTGTCATTCAAGGAGTAATTACCTTAAACGATATTTTAGAATCGTTGGTTGGCGATGCGTCTGAATTTTACGAAGAAGAATTTAAGTTAGAAGAAGTAGCCGATGGCAAGTGGATTGTAGATGGATTTTATCCCCTGCATGATCTGCTTTCGTATTTTGAGTTAGATGAATTAATGCCCGAATACGATGTAACAACCATAAGCGGTTTGGTTATGAAAGAATTATCGTACATACCAAAAACAGGCGAAAAATTAATTTGGAATAAAATGGAGTTTGAAGTATTGGCTTCAAACGGAGTAAAAATTGATAAAATAGGCATTAGCCTGTTAAAAGATTAACATATTGATTAGCTGGAATTCTTTGCCAAACAGCAATTTTATATAGAATTCGTCACTTCGAGTAACAAAACGTAGTGAAGTGTATCGAGAAGCTTTTTATGAGTTCTCGACAAGCTCGAACTGACGGAGTTGTGATATTAAATAAGGTAATAGAGTGGTATAATCATTAAAAGATTAAAACAATGACAGAAGGAAATTTTGTAGATTACGTAAAAATATATGTAGCATCTGGTAAAGGTGGTAAAGGATCATCGCATTTACACCGTGAAAAATTTATAGAAAAAGGCGGTCCCGATGGTGGTGATGGTGGTCGTGGCGGTCACGTAATTATTCGTGGCAACGAAAGTTTATGGACACTGCATCATTTACGTTTTCAACGCCACATAAAAGCAGGTCACGGTGGTGACGGTGGTAGTTCACGCAGTACGGGTAGCGATGGAGAAGATCGTTTTATCGATGTACCGCTTGGAACCGTTGTAAAAGATAAAGAAACAGGCGAATTACTTTTTGAAATTACCGAAAATGGCGAAGAAAAAATCTTAGCAAAAGGTGGTAAAGGTGGTTTGGGTAACTGGCATTTTCGCTCGTCAACCAATCAAACGCCGCGTTATGCGCAGCCTGGTATGCCACCGCAAGAGGTTGATATTATTTTAGAATTAAAGGTTTTGGCAGATGTTGGTTTGGTTGGATTTCCAAATGCAGGAAAATCTACTTTACTGTCTGTATTAACATCGGCAAAACCAAAAATTGGCGATTATCCGTTTACAACCTTAAAGCCAAACTTGGGTATTGTAGAATACCGCGATTTTAAATCGTTTGTAATTGCAGATATCCCTGGAATTATCGAAGGTGCTGCCGAAGGAAAAGGATTAGGTCATTACTTTTTACGCCATATTGAGCGAAATTCAACGTTGTTATTTTTAATTCCTGCCGATGCAGACGATATTAAAAAAGAATACGATATTTTGTTGGATGAATTAAGAAGATACAATCCGGAAATGTTAGATAAAGATCGTTTAATAGCCATTTCTAAATGCGATATGTTAGACGATGAACTAAAAGCAGAATTAAAAGAACAGCTTGATAAAGAATTTGACGGATTGCCGTATATCTTTATATCATCCGTTGCACAACAAGGACTTACGGAATTAAAAGATAAATTGTGGCAGATGCTGAATTAAACTTTTTAGTAGTGTATTATTTTTAAGAATAAAAAAATCCTCTTTAAGTTTTAAAGAGGATTTTGTAGTTTATAAATTAGGTATTCTTAAAACCTGACCCGGGTAAATTTTATCTGGGTGGCTTAACATGGGTTTATTTGCTTCGAAAATTGTGTTGTATTTGTTGGCATCACCATAAAAAGTTTTTGAAATTTTTGATAAAGTATCACCGCTAACAACCGTGTAAAATTGCGCTTGCGGTGCAGGTGTAGCAACAGTCATTAAATTATCAACCTGATCTACGCCTTCAACATTACCAATAGCTAAAACAATTTTTTCGGCATCTGCTTGTGCAGCAACTTCACCTTCAACCTTAACATCATCATCTGTAACCGATAATTTTATTTTGTTATACGGTAAGCCTAATTGCTTAACATAATCAAGCAAAGCTTGTGCCTGCAATGATTTTTTCTCTTCAACAGGAGCTTCTTGTTCTTTTTTGCCAAAAATTTTAGCCCCCTTTTCTTTAATAAATGAAAATAATCCCATACTCTAAATTAATTTTTAAATTTTAATAAATATAAAAAAAATAATTATACATAACCTGTTGGTTGTCATTATTTTTAGAAAAAATATTGATTAGTATGCCGTTGGAGATTTGTAAATTTGCACGTCACAGGAAAATTAAAATCTGTAAAATGAGTTTAAAACTGCTCCTTCAAAAGGGTTTTGTGCTTCTCAAAATAATTGGTTTTACGAATATAAATTACATGGAGTTTGTTCTATAAATGAAATTTTTCATTCTTTGGATATTACAAAAGCAGAAGTGCATGATGTTCATTTTTTAAAAAATATAAAACCACAAATGTTCGATTGTTTGCTTATTGAAAACAGGTGGTTGTTTGTCTTATAGTATTGAACTAGATTTATTTTCAAACCGTCAATATTAAATTGGAATTAACATTGGTTCAATATATCAATAAATTCATATTTGATAGACCAATTAATAATATTAAAAATCAAACAATTTAATTACACCCAACGGGTTAAAATACATATTTTTTTGTAACGCCAAATCAATTCCCTAATTTTACATTATGATAACTCCTTTAGCAGAACGCATCCGTCCTAAGCAATTAGAAGATTACATCAGTCAAACACATTTGGTAGGTGAAACAGGCATTTTAACACAAAGCATTAAACGCGGTATTATCCCGTCGATGATTTTTTGGGGACCGCCAGGAACTGGAAAAACAACTTTAGCAGAAATTATTGCACAAGAAAGTAAGCGACCTTTTTATGCGTTAAGTGCGATAAATGCAGGTGTAAAAGATGTGCGGGAAGTTATTGAGAAAGCTAAAGGACACAATGGCTTATTTACGCCAAAAAATCCTATTTTATTTATTGATGAAATTCACCGTTTTAGCAAATCGCAACAAGATTCTTTATTAGGTGCGGTGGAAAAAGGATGGATTACACTAATTGGCGCAACAACCGAAAACCCGAGTTTTGAGGTTATTCCTGCATTGTTATCGCGTTGCCAAGTATACACATTAAATGCCTTTACAAAAGCAGATTTAGAGGAGTTACTGAAACGTGCATTGATTGTTGATGAAGAACTAAAAGATAAAAGTATAACTATTAAAGAAAACGAAGCTTTGTTTAGGGTTTCGGGAGGCGATGGCAGAAAACTGCTGAATACTTTTGAGTTGATTGTAAATTCTATTGGTGAGGATACTATTGAAATTACCAATGAAAAAGTAATGCAAATTGTACAAAAAAACACGGTTTTGTATGATAAAACGGGCGAACAGCATTATGATATCATATCGGCTTTTATAAAATCGATTCGTGGAAGTGATCCAAACGGTGCTGTTTATTGGCTAGCGAGAATGATTGAAGGCGGCGAAGATTTAAAATTTATTGCACGCAGATTGGTTATTTCGGCTTCTGAAGATATTGGTTTGGCAAACCCCACAGCAATTATTATGGCAAACAATATTTTTCAGGCGGTATCGGTTATCGGTTATCCCGAAAGTAGAATATTACTAAGCCAGTGTGCTATTTACTTAGCTACTTCACCAAAAAGTAACGCAAGTTATATGGCAATTGGCAAAGCACAAGCAGCGGTGAAACAAACGGGAGATTTATCTATTCCTATTCATTTACGTAATGCGCCAACTAAATTAATGAAAGAGCTGGGCTATGGCGAAGATTACAAATATAGTCACGATTATCCGGGGAATTTTACGTATCAGGAATATTTACCAGACGATTTAATTAATACTCCGTTTTATGAACCTGGTGAGAATGCGCGAGAGAAGCAGACCAAAGATTCTTTACACCAACGTTGGCAAGGAAAGTATGGGTATTGATGGGTGATGGCTGTTGGATGCTGGATGTTTGCGTTAGGTATTGTAGCGGATAGCCCGCAGGTGCCGAAGCGATAGCGAAGTGCACCGAGGACTTGGAGCAAAAAACCCGACCCGACTACTGACACTTATTTTCTGATTTACAGAGAATGTGCTACAAACTTATAGCTTATTTTTAAAACCAAATGTAAGGGGAACGCCCAAAAAAAAATCTCGCCAAAAATTAATGACGAGATTTTTTTATTACTATTTATCTTTATTTAGCACCGAAAATTTTAAAGCCTTTTTAATAGCATCAACGTGTGATTTACTACGTTTTTTTTCTCTACTTTCTCCGTTGGCAGTAAATACAGTTTCGTTTTTACAGTTAACCAACGTAATTTGTAATTTTGTAGCCAACATAGACTTATCACGCACTACGTTGCATTTAAGCATTTTGCAAGGATCGGCTTTTACTTCTTGGGGTAATTCTTGATTTTCATAAAAAACGGAATAACCTGCTTCTTCTAACTGGTGTTTTAAATAAGAATTTACACGGTATTCGTTGAATTTATCCTGAAAATCGTATACTTCTTTAATTTGAATGTATTTTGTGCTTAAACCTTGTGCATTTGTCCCTATTCCTAAGCAGACAAAAAGCATTAATAATAAAAATTTCTTCATTTTATAAAATATCTAAAAGTTGTTTTAATTGTTGTACTTCTGCAACACCAGTTGTGTTTTCTAACTTAAATTCGTTAAACCAAACCGCCTGCATACCCACGTTTAAAGCGCCATGAACATCGGCATTTATGTTATCGCCAATCATTAAGCTATTTTGCGGCTTTACGTTTGCTAATTTTAATGCGTAATTAAATATGCCCGGATGGGGTTTTTTCACTCCCGCTTTTTCAGAATTTGTTATTGTTTTAAAGTAATGATCTAATTGTGCATTTTTTAGTTTTTTATGTTGAACACCCTCCGGACCATTAGTGATAATATGTAAAGTATATTTACTTTTTAAATGCGTTAGCGTTTCATGTGCTCCTGTAAAAACATGATTGTAATTGGTAAGATTATCAATAAAATAATTGGCTATGTGATGAATATTGTCATCTGAGACCTTTAAATTGATTGCAGAAAAAGTATCTTTTAATCTGCCATAACGTAAAAAATCTCTAGATATTTCTTCATTGGCAAAGCGTTCCCAATACGCATTGTTTATGGTTTTAAAATGCGTCATAAAATTGTCTACACCACTTAATTGCATTTCGGCAAATACAGCATTAAAAGTTAATGCCGAATTTTTATCGAAATCATAAATGGTATGATCCAGATCAAAAAACAAATCGGTAATATGTTCTTTAACAATCATTATTTTTGGTGTGTAATTACAGCGTTTTCAATGTGATAAATCCAATCGTCGATATCGTCTGCATTGTATCTAAAAGTTCCTTCAATAGTTACATAAGTGTCGGTTTTTAAACGTGGTGTATTGCCTTTAAACTTAATTCCCATAATGGTTTCGGGACCTGCATTTCCACAGAAAAAACATTGTGCAAAAACATTTTTACTTAAGGCGTACGATTTACTGTCGATAGGCACAATAAAACCCGAAGCTTTAATTTTTTTACCTTGCAAAGCCTTTAATGTTCCGTTAATCATTGGATACATTACTTCGCCGTAATGAGGGTTTTTCTTCTTAACGAAATCAATTTGTCCTAATAATTTCCAAGTAACTTCGGTTGGTTTCTGATAGTAAAATTCCGATGGTTTTTCTGTTGTGTTATTTGTAGAAAAGCTCATTAAAAAAACAGCTAATCCACAATAGGCTGCAACAAATATTTTTTTTAACATGTGATTTATTTTTTATTTGTAATTACTGCGTTTTGTATACTAAAAGTCCAATCGTCTTTGTTTTTATCGTTAAAATAAAAAATACCTTCTAGCGTAATGTAATCGTCGGTTTTCAATCGTGGTTGTTTGTTTTTAAACTGTATACCCATTATGGTTTCTATGCCTGCACTTATACTGCAAAAAAAACAGTGCGAATATACATTTTTACTTAAAACGTACGATTTATTATCGGTAGGGATTACAAAACCGCTTATTCTTATTTTTTTGCCCTGTAATGATTCTTTTATAGCATCGCCATAATTTGCCATCACCTTTAAACTTCCGCCCATTCTACCCAACATTTGCCAAGTAACTTCGGTTGGTTGATCCTGAACAGTGGTTTCATTAAAATTTTTTGTTTTATCTGCTGAAAAACTCATTAAAAAAAAGGCTAATCCGCAATAAACTGTAATGATTATCTTATTAAGCATTTGCCAATGTTTTTGATATGTTTAATGAATACGCTTTAATTGCCGGAATAATTGCTGCAAGGATTCCTACAGATAATGTGGCTAAAAACAGCATTCCCTCTTCTTTCCATAAAAATTCAAACGGATCAAATGCCATTTTAAATTCTTCTTGCGAAGATACGGATAAGAAGTACAAGCCAATTCTACCAAAAACAATACCAAGAATAAAACCTATGGTACATAAAAAGATACTTTCTAGCAGAACCAACCACAATAACTGAAATTTAGTAGCTCCGGTAATTCGTAGCAACGCAAATTCGTATCGACGTTCTTTCAACGTATTGTATAACGCCACAAAAATACTGATACCCGAAATAAACATAATTCCATAAGCCAAATAGGTTAATGCCGAAATTCCTACACCGAACAAAGCAAACAAACGATTCACTTCTAAAGCTGGCGACGCGGCTTGCATTTCGGTATTTTGAGGAATGATTCTTGGCCAGGTCATTTTAGCCATGTTGTTACGCAATTTTAAAAGAACTGCGGTAATTTCTTTTCCTTCGTGCGGATGATGGATTTCGCCTTCGGCATGTACGTGCGCTTCTTCGGTATGATCTTCGTGCTCATGATCGTGCATGTGCCAAACCGATGAAATATTCGATAAAATTAATTGGTCAGCCACCTTACCCGATGGTGCTAAAATACCTACTACTTTATAAGCATGATGGTCGTGCACTTCACCTTCTTCTACATCGCCATGTGTTCCAAAAAAAGTATCGCCAATTTTTAAACCAATATTCGCTGCAATGTTAGATCCTACAATCACCTCAAAATCTTTAGCAAATAAAGTTCCCTGTTGAATTTTCAATCCAAAATGTTTGGTGTAGTTTTCGGTAGTTCCTACAATTTTATAGCCTAAATAATTATCGCCATAAGCCAACGGAACAGCACTTTCTACCATTGGTTTGTTCATCCAAGCTTCGGCTTCGGTGTACGAAATATTTCCCGGAGGTGCATCGATCTGATAAACCGAAGAAAGAATCAACTGCAACGGACTTCCTTTTGCTCCTAAAACTAAATCGATATTATCCATTGATGATGAAAACTTTTCTTCGAACTGTTTTTGAAGCAGAATCAATATCGATATAATAGAAACCGATGCGGTTAAAAGTACAATACTTAAAAAAGTATTCAACGGTTTAAACCACGTGTTTTTCCAAGCTATTTTACTAATCATGACAAGGTAATTTGGTGGTTAAACAATGATTTTAAGCGTTGATCGTGTGTTACAATAATCAATGAAGATTGATATTCTTTTGCTAAATCGCTCAACAATCGAGCTACAATTAAGGCGTTTTCATCATCTAAACTTGATGTAGGTTCATCTGCCAAAATTACCGACGGATTGTTTATTAAAGCTCTCGCAATATTTACACGCTGTTGCTGACCAATACTTAACTGACTTGGCAATTTGTGCACATGATCTTTCAATCCTAAATTATCTAAAATATTTAAGGCTTTTTCTTTGGCTTTTGCTTTTTTAGCGATCCAAGAAGCCAAAACAACATTATCTAAAACCGTAAGTGCTTCGATAAAAAACGATTTCTGTAAAATCATTCCGATCGATTGTCCGCGAAAAGCATCCAATTTAGCTGCGTTTAACTGTAAAATATCCTGATTATTTATAGTAATGTTTCCTGCGTTTGGCTGCAACAAGCCACCTAGCAAATGCAATAAAGTGGTTTTACCTGTTCCTGAATTTCCTGTAATCAGCAAAGTTTGTCCGTTGGGACAATCGATATCAGGGAAATGGAAATTTTGTTGCGCCGAATAGGAAAAAGTAACGTTTTGCGTTTTAATCATTTTGTAAATTCTTAAACGGTATGCAAGATAGTGAATATTCTACGGATTTAATAACGGTTTAAGTTTGTTTAAAGTTTAAAGTTCTTCTTACAAAATCCCTTCATCGGCAAAGCTTAAATAATCGGTTGCAGTTATGATTAGATGATCCAATAATTTGATGTCTAAAGTGGTTCCTGCTTGTTTAATTTTTTGAGTAATATCTTTATCGGCACCACTAGCAAGTAATTGTCCCGACGGATGGTTGTGCACCAAAATTATTGCGGTTGCCAAATGTTCTAAAACGGTTTTAAACAGCATACGAATATCAACTACAGTTTGAGTTAATCCGCCTTTGCTTAGCTGAAATTTATAAATAACTTTATTACTGTTGTTTAATAACAAACACCAAAATTCTTCGTGAGGCAGATCGCCAATTAATGGCTGCATTAATTTACAAACATCGGCAGAGGAACCAATTTTTGTGAGTTCTTTAGTTTCTGACAACTGCAAGCGTTTAGCCAGTTCTAAAGCAGCAACAATGGTAATGGCTTTTGCTTCGCCAATACCTTTAAATTGCATGAGTTGCTGAATGCTTTGCTTTTGTAATTGATGCAATTGGTTGTTGTTTTGCTGTAAGATGCGTTTACACAGATCAACGGCACTTTCGTTTCTACTGCCTGATCCTATTAAAATAGCTACTAATTCAGCATCGCTTAAAGCGGCTTTGCCTTTGTACAATAATTTTTCGCGTGGTTGATCGTCTTCCGACCAATGTTTTATTGAAAAATACGTATCTTCGTTACTCATACCTAACAATTTAGTCTGTTAAATATATGAAAGGTTTTTTAATTTTTATAGGATTGTTTATTGTATTGTCATGCAAAGACACTTCACTTCACACATTTCATCATACTGAAGTAACAGAAAATTCTATAAATAATCAAAAGGACACCATAAATGACGAGGTATCTGCATTTAGAAAACAACTTTCTGCAGTGGCTTTAGAGATCATTGATCCTACGATTAAATATACGCCCGATTATGTTTCTATTGCGTACCCTAATGGTGATGTTCCTGCAAAAACGGGTGTTTGTACCGATGTTATTATCAGAGCTTATCGTAAATTGGGTATCGATTTTCAAAAAGAAGTTCATGAGGATATGAAGAATTCTTTTGAAAACTATCCAAAAACATGGGGATTGAATCGCCCAGATACAAACATAGACCACCGACGTGTTCCGAATTTAGAAACTTTTTTCCGCAGAAAAGGAAAGGAATTGCCAATAACTCAAAACGCAGATGATTATAAAACCGGAGCTATAGTTACTTGGATGATTAATGATAAAATGCCACATATTGGCATTGTTACCAACCGATTAACAAAAGATATTAAACGTAAATTAATCGTTCATAATGTTGGCGGCGGACAGGTTTTAGAAGATTGTTTGTTTAAGTATCGTATTACTGGGCATTTTGTTTATGAGGGGTAAATGTTATGAAGAATTTAATATGCGTTTAATTGTGGTGCTATCAATTAAATTACGATGATGATTGTGCATTAATTCTTGATGAAAAAAGGTTAAATGATACTGATTTTCTTGCAGGAATTGAATTTTTTCTATTCTTCCGTCTTTAAAACAAATGGTAAGAAAATTTGAAATTCCTAAAGATCTTGAAGGATTTGCCCCTCCTATACTTGTTATCAAACTTCCCTTAAAATCATAATTATCAATCTTAATTTGATCAATTTCGCTTAAGCTATTTTTTAAGTTATTAATTTCTATAAAATCATTTTTAAAAAATATTTTTCCTATAATTTTATACCTAATATTTTCCTTTCTAAAAGTATTCCCTAATGAAACATAAGTAAGATAAAAAAGTAAAGGAAAACCAACAAAAATTCCTGAGTAAAAATTATCCTCATTAGGGATATATTTTTCAAAAAAGTAAAAAAGTGAAGAAATCAAAAAAATTATTAAAAGATATTTCCATTCCATAAAAGCATAGAATTTATTTCTTGGTTTAGGTAGAACCTCAACAATACTTAAACCTTCTTCGGAATACGCTCTCATACAAATGTTTTAACGAATATACTAATTATCAGTTGTAAATAAAATATTAAAATTTAACTATAATTAAAACAGTATGCAAGAATTTATATATTTGTAGAAAATCAAAATATGAAAAAAACATTTGCTTTAGCCACACTATTTTTAACGAACTCGACAATATTCTCACAAGAAAAACTTGAACAAACAGGAAAAGTTTCTTTAGGATTACAAGGATTTGAATTAAGCTACGAACATCCGTTTGCTAAAACATTTATTTGGGAGAGTTCTTTAGGCGCGGGTGTAGGAATGAATGCAACTAAAAACGGTGTTGAATACAATTTTAATATTCCAAACGTTGCTCCCTTCATTACAACCGGAGCTAATTGGATGTATAATTTTGACAAAAGAGTTGCTAAAGAAAAAGACACTAAAAACAATGCTGCTAATTACTTAGGCTTACAAACTAAATTTAGTTTTGGAAATGATGGATCTATAAACTTTCAAAACTAAGCTTTATTAACAGATATTCATTGGGGATTACAAAGAAACCTAGGTTCTAAATTTACAATAAATACCAACATTGGCTTAGGTTATATGCATGACTTTGAAAATACCGCAGGTAGTATATCACCTATCTTGCGCTTAAAATTTGGTTACCGTATATTTTAAATATTAAAGCCGATTGATGCATCAATCGGCTTTAAATTATTTTATAATACTTTGAACCTCATCAAAATTCAGTCCGCCGTAATTGCCTGAACTCATCAGCAATAAAACCGAATCGGTAAATTCTTGTACCAATAAAAACGACTTAAATTCATCAGGATTGGTGTACACAATTAAATCTTCTCTGTTAAAGGCTTTTTCGATTTGCTCTTTGCTTATTTCTTCTAACTTTTTAATAGCAACTGCATCGGGCGAATAAAACACTACGGCTGTATCGGCAGCATCTAAAGCTCCTTGATATTCGGTTAAAAACTCGGTATTTAAACTCGAATAAGTATGTAATTCTAAACAAGCTACTAATTTTTTATTTGGATATTGCTTTTTTACCGCTTGTGTAGTTGCTTTCACTTTGCTTGGCGAATGCGCAAAATCTTTATAGGCAACTGCCGTTGGTGTTTGGGCAATTTTTTCTAATCGCTTTGATGCTCCTTTGAACGAGGCAATAGCTTCGTAAAACTCGGCTTCATCAACTCCCATATTCTGACAAATCCACTTGGCTCCTGCTAAATTGCTTAAATTATGCGCTCCAAAAACTTCAATTGGCATTGATCCATCCAACGTTTCTAAATAGGTTACGCCGTTATCAATAGTATATTCGGGTAACGAATACGGTAATTTTCGGATGGGTTTTTCAGCTTCTTCAACGATCTGCTTTACGGTTTCATCGTCTTCGTTATAAATTAAAATACCACCGTTGGTTATTTTATCGATAAAAATTTTGAATTGATCGACATAGTTTTCAAACGTTGGAAACACATTGATATGATCCCAAGCAATTCCGCTAATTAAGGCGATATTTGGCTGATACAAATGAAATTTCGGACGTAAATCGGTTGGTGAAGATAAATACTCATCGCCTTCAATAACTATAAAATCATTTTCTTTGGTTAGATGCACCATATTAGTGAAACCTTCTAACTGAGCTCCCACCAAGAAATCAACAGCTACATTATGATAATTCATTACGTGCAGAATCATAGATGTAATAGTGGTTTTTCCGTGCGAGCCACCAATAACTACTCGGGTTTTATCTTTTGAATGTTCATAAATAAATTCGGGATACGAATAAATTTTCAATCCTAATTCTTGCGCTTTTAGCAATTCTGGGTTATCGCTTTTGGCGTGCATACCTAAAATAACGGCATCTAAATCGATCGTAATTTTTTCGGGAAACCAACCTTGCTGTTCTGGTAACAAACCTTTCGCCTGTAAACGTGATTTAGATGGTTCAAAAATAGCATCATCACTTCCTGTTATATGTTCGCCCTTATCGTGTAAAGCTAAAGCTAAATTGTGCATGGCGCTGCCGCCGATTGCTATAAAATGTACGCGCATTGTTTTATATTTTGTCATTTCAAAACTACAATATTTTTAAGGGAATTAAAAAAATTATCACTTGGAATGAAATTCGATGAAAAAGAAATAAATCATTTCGTTACAAATAACCTTTTCGATTATAATTCAACTACTTGTTCTGCAACCAATTTAAGGTATGGTTGTTTTGAATCTGCTTTTTTGTTGATACGATCTTCGTACATTTCAACATAAACCGATTGTACCCCTTCAGGAATGTGGTAAGTTTCTTGTTGTGAATAGTTATACCCACGCACATTAGCACCTTCTTTTCCCGGAATATATTTAATTTCTACATAATATTTCAATCTTACACTATTACCTTCTTGTTGCGCTTTTTCGAGACGGATTCTTCTTACTTTATTAATTGAATGCCCACTCGAAGAGACATTTCCTTGAAGTAAAAAAGTTATCTTATCGTTTGCTTTACTTTGTAGTTTTATAATGGGCTCTAAAACATTTGTTACAACGCTTAAGGTAGTACGCTGAATGGTTTTTCCGGTTTCGGGATCTTCTTGTGTAATGCGAGAAGGTTCAGCAAGTATGGTTTCTATATTTAATTTTCGCTGTGCAGAACAATTTAAAAAAGGGATACACATAAGGAGGCACAATAATTTCATAGTTTATTATTTTTTTTGCAATTAATTCGATGCGAGTTCATCTAAATTTGCAACAGGTTGGTGATTTTTATTAAGTAGGATGATCGAGATTTCCACATCTTTTTTTAGTTGATTCTGTTTATCGAGTTCTAATTGTTGGCTTTCTGTCAGTTCCTCTATATAATTAGGATCTTTTTTTAAATAAACCTTTTTATCAAAAAAAACGACATATCCCATCATATCATGTGCGGTGTTCATTTGTTCATTTAAAAAATCAGCATACTGGCTAACTGATGCAGGATCTTTAAAATCAACTCTAAAATCTACCCGCTGTTTGGCTATTGCTATGCCTTCGGTTCCATAAACGGTAACTACCGCAATACATGTAGGCTGCGCACTTAACATAGCCCAAGCAGGCAAAGCATACACATACTTATCTTCATAATGTTTTTCAACCTGCTTTCTAGCAAGGTCTAATGCAGTTTCAATATTAAAATGTGTTTTCATTTATTAATCTCTGTATTCTTTTCCGGTGTAAATATCAATGTGAAGTCAGATTATAAACTATTGTTTATGGGACAACAATGGTTGTATGTAAATGCGATGTGTCATTTGTTTGTTTATGAAAATTTATTTTAAAAACTCACGGAAGTTACTTTTGGTAACAACTAAAAAAACTGGTTGATATGCTTCTGCAAATGTCTTGGGAAGCGTTGCTTTCTTTTGATTCGACCATTTAAACTCAACTGCTTTTAGCTGGTTGTTTTCTACCTCAACATAATCAATTTCTTGTTGGGAAGTTGTACGCCAAAAATACGATTTGGCAGAACTGAGTTTTAAATTCAACACTTTTTGTCGCTCGGAAATCATAAAATTCTCCCACAAAGCACCTTTGTCTTGTCTTATTTCAAACGGACTGAAATTACCTATTACCATATTGCGGATGCCATTATCGTAAAAATAAATTTTTCGATTGGTTTTTATTTCATTTCGTAAATTTTTACTGAAACTGTTAAGTCTGAAAACAACAAATGCTTTTTCTAACAAATCGATATAATCACTTACGGTATTTTTGTCGACACCTACTAATTGAGCGATTTCGTTGTAACTAACCTCGCTTCCTACTTGAAACGCTAATGCCTGAACTATTTTTTCTAAAACATCGGGTTTTCTAATATTCGACAGCGACAAAATATCTTTATAAAGATAACTTGAAGTTAAATTCTTTAAAATTTCGTACTCGTTACCAAAATTGTTAATTACATCGGGGTACATTCCATAAAGTAATCGCAATTCTAATTGTTGTTGAGCTTTAATATATCCTGTATGATTTTCAAATTCGTTCCAAGAAATAGGAAATAAATGGTATTCAAATTTGCGCCCTGTGAGCGGTTCTTGAATTTCATTACTGATATCAAATGCAGACGAACCACTAATGATGACCTGCACTTCTTTGATTTGATCAACGATGATTTTAAGTTTCAATCCAATATGAGGAATACGTTGCGCTTCATCAATAAAAACATATTTGTAGTCGCTAATAATACTTCTTAATGTTTCTGTATTTGCGTTTGATAAAATTTCAACCACAGTAGCATCATCTCCATCTAAAAACAGAAACTTTTTATCTTTTAACAAAGTACGGATAAGCGTGGTTTTCCCTACTTGTCGAGGTCCAATTAGAACAATCGCTTTTCCTTTGTGAAGTTTTGTTTGTAAAACATCAATAAACCCTCTTGGTATCATATCTTTACAGTTTATACAAAGATACAAATTAAAGTTCTATTCACCAAATTAAGCCTTTTTTGGTGATTATATTCACCAAAATACACCTTTTTTGGTGAATATATTCACTGAAAACATATTGTATCATATAAAATAAAAAAGAGTAAAAACATTGCGTCTTTACTCTTTTCTCTATCTTCTTTTATCTAGAGAAACTATTGCAAACCTAGATATTTACGGAAATAGCCACATTCTGCAATTACGTCTTGATAGTATTTTGTATCGCTATAGGTATTTTTGAGATCTTCAAAACCACCCCATTTACGAACCATCACATTGTTTCCATAACCATAATAATATTCATTAGGCATAAAATACGTACTGCTGTAAAAATTGTTGCGTTCTACTTTAGCTAACATATACGCCATTTTTGCTTTTTGCTCGTTATCTGCAGCCGCTTTTTTAGCCATGTTGTAATATTTCTGCACATTATCCATACCGTACAACATTTTTTCGTGTTCTTTTGAAATGCTGTTTCCGTATTCGTTAATAATACTGTTGTTATAAAAAGGACGTGCATTGCCAAAATACGAGGCGTTGTAAAAGGCATTTCCAACCAAAAGAGCATTGTTATAAACATCTTCACCTGCTGCAATTTTTGCTTTCATTTCTTTTATTTTTTGAAGGAAATTCAACTGCGAATATTTTACCGATTGTTTTGCGGAATGATCGCAATCGTTGCAGTCTTTAATTTTTCCGTTGAACGGATTTCCTAATAATTCTTGAGTCTTATAATCAATTATTATGGTTTCATATTCGCTTTTTTGCCAATTGTACTGCTGGCTTTCAAATGGAGTGATTTTTTCAAATTCAACAATAGCTTCATCAATCTTATCTTGATAGAACAGATAAATTCCACGACTTTCGTAAATATCTGCCAATTTGTAAGGATAAATTCCTACAAAAATATCCTGCCACGCCGAACGCTGACTGCTTAACAACAGTTTTTCCATTGCGGTGCCCTGCTTTTGATCTTTATAAAATCCTTTGATAGGATAGGTTAATTCAGACATTAATCCATCACCTTGTTTTTTGTAAAGCGAACTGATATATTTTTTTGCAAACGATTGCAAATAACCGGTTCTGCCTTCACTAACGTAATCTTTTACCGGAAATGTTTCTTCGTAAAACAACCAATTCACATCTTCAATCAGTTTTCCTTCTACTTTTAAATCGATCTGATCAACACTTAAAAGATTATTCAACAAACGCAAACTTCGAACCTGACCTTTTTGATTGGAATTTTCTGCTAAACTATGCGCACTTTTCAATAAATTATCGGCTTTAGAATAATCGCCAACCAACGAATTAAAATACGCTGCAGTTGCTTTCCAAATATACAGATTATGCACTTTAGAATCGTTTGCTACTTCGTTAATCCATTTTAATTCGGCTGTATTTACCTTATCTTTCAGTTCTTTCTTTACCTTTTTAGCATCGATATCCAACTTTTCGTATTCATTATAAATATTGATACTTTGCTCGTTGATATTGACCCAACGCGATAACAGAAAATCGATGTGAGGTGAGTTTGGATTGAGCTTATACAAGTCTTGCAAAGCAGTAAATTCATTGGTATAATATCCTTGTAAGGCATACATTGTTTCTTTGGCAGACTGATTTGGCGCCTGACTTAAAGATGCTTTAAAAGCAGCAGCCTCTAACGGTTTATAGTCAAAAAGTGCCGATGCCATCATGGGTTTACACTGATTAAAAACTTGTGCAAAAGTAGCATTTGCCTTTTCGTAATTTTTCAGGTTTTTATAAGCACCACCAACATAACTTAATGCCTGATAATACAAATTGTTTTTAGGCTGATCTTTCTGGGTATCGTTAAAAAAGGGAATCACCGAACCACGATCTGATGAATAAAATTTAGAACGAACCACCTGAAACCACATACGATTTTTAAAGAAATCGTCTTTATTTGAAGTCTGTTTTTTGTACAGATTTTCTACCTTATTTGTAAACTCAGTATCGGCATTTTCCTGTGTATGGTTTTTGTAATCCCAATAGTTGTAGGTTTGGTTGGAATAGATTTCAATTCCACGCGCTAACATTATAAACAGCACAAACTTTTGCGATTTTTCATCACTTAAATCTAACGTATATTTAAAATTTTGCTTTTTAAACTCCGCTGCCGGATTTTTAGCCGTGCTTATAGTTCTTAAAGACGTGTCTAAATCTTTGTTGTACAAATAATATTCAACCGTTTCAGGCGTGTATTTTTTTAAATAACTTGTCCAGTCTGCAACGTTTGCGTCTTTAAACAAATCTCCAGGCGACTGCACGGTGTATCCGTTGTAAAAAATGGTATAATCGTCGTAAAAAAAAGGTTCGTATTCTTTATTGTTTACGGTGATTTCTGGTGAAAAAACCGAATTATATCCCGCTCCCCACCAACCGTCGGCACAACCATAAGCGTACGTTCCGTAACCTAATATAGCAGTTAAACTACCAGCGGCTAACAGTTTTAAAATCTTCTTTTTCATAAGCTTTTAAATTATTTTCATTTAAATCGTAAAATATAATTTCGTTGGGTTTGTGTTTGCTGTTCTTTTTAATATCGTGCATCATTTCTTTCAATTGCTCAGCACTTACAGCTTCAATTTTAATTTCATCGTCTTTTGCCAGATATCTGCCTTTAAAAACAACATCTTTTACAACCTTAAATCTATTTTCTGTAATCTTTTCAAATTGACCTTCCGTTAAATCGTTCACTCGCAAACCACCTATTAAATTAGTAACCTGATTGTTGCGTATATGCACGCCCCAACTAAAAACGGGCAATGCAATATTTAAAGGCAGGTTATAATTTTTTAACGAATTTATATAGTTTCTTGCTATTTTTTGACTGTAGATGGAATTGTCTTCGCCAGCATTGATAACGCCCATGTTGTAATACATTAACACGCCTTTATCAACATCAGGAATACCTGTTTTATCGGGATATTTGATTTGATGCAAACGGATCGTCGCCGATAAATTGGGATGTAACTTTTTAAATTCTTCTAAAAATTGAAAGTAGTTTTGTTTCGATTTTAGACTCCAATCGCAATCAAACTGAATTTCGTTTACCGATACATTTACTGATTTATTGATTTGTTGGATGTAGCTGTATACCTTTACCGCCAAACTATCGGCAGCTTCATTTTGCAAGAAAACTTCGTTTTTGATATACACCACCGGAACAACGCTGTAGCCTAATGGTTTCACATTAAAAACGATCGGAGCTACGGGAATAGCTTCATTATTTTGTAACCCAACATCAAAATAACGAATATATAGTTTTTTTACTTCCAGATTTTTTAAATACTGCTGTTCTGTTTCGGTTAAACTAAATGTTGTGCGCCAAAAGTAAAATGCTGTGTTTATTTTTTCTGTTTTTGTGGAACAAGCTGCCAACAAGGTAACCAGCAGCATTAACAACCAAATCTTTTTCATAATGCAAAGAAAAAACTATTCCTGCAAATTTGTGTTATCTTGATCTAACAATTTAATTTCGTTTGTTTGTACAGCTTCTTCGTATCGAACAAAAACTGGTGTTGCACCCAAACCTTTACAGGTAAAAAATACGGTGTAGCCTTTTTTATCGTCACCCGATACATTAATCGCTTTCAGTTTTAACTTTTTGTTCATATTGTCGGCACGCAGGTAGGCATCGTTTTGTGTGATATACATGTAACGTTCAAAATTACTTGGGTTGTTAATCTGCAGACTGTCACCTACTTTAACTGTTGCACCGCCTTTTGAAACATACTCGGTATAAGTACCCGCTTTTGTTAAAGCATCGTGTGAAACTGATTTTACTTTTTTGTTTTGAGCCAAAACATTCTGACTAACAACAATTAAAAGAAGTAGTATTACTTTTTTAAATAGGATCTTTTTCATAACTGAAACATTTAATTCTAATTAAAAGTAATCATTTTTAATGTTAAATGCTATATCCTTAATTATTTTTCCAATGAGAAATTCCTGAACTTACATAAGTTGAATCGGGCAGAAAATTTATTATTAGACTTTTTGTTTCAACAGGATCAATATCCCAACCGTAATCTACAAAAATTTCATAATGAAGCTGCATATCTGTTGAATCGTGGTATTCGCCATTAATTCCTAAAAGTTTCACAACATCTTTATAATGCATTTTCGACTTTAAATAATTTCGCTGTATATCCTCAACCATAAATTCACGGTGATTATAATCTATATCATTAATTGTATTCCAACTCTCTTTATCAAAAGGAATTTGACGTTTACATGAAGTCATTAAAATCATTAGGAACAGAAATAATATGTGATAAGTGGTTTTCATAGTAAAGAATTAATATCTCTAAAATAAAAAAATCCAAGAACATAACGCTCCTGGATTTCTTATTATGAAAATTTCAGATTACTGGTATTCATAAAAATATTCAATTTCATTACCATTTTTATAAGTTGTTGAAGTTTTATTTGGAAAATTATCTTTATCATATTCAAACACATTATCATAACTTGCGTTAGGATTTTTGTCATCAAAATATGAAATGATGTTATTAACATCATACCCTTTTATCATAACATAACTTTTGGGAAACAAGCTGTATTCAGGATTTATTTTCGTATCATATGTATAACTTACAGTTTTAGATCCTGGAATATAAGTCCCATTCTCAAAGAGTTTACTTTCAGCAGATATTAATTTATTATTTGTATAAGTATAAAAAGTATGAATGTTATAATAGTTATTAAAGGTATCAGTAGTTTCTTCTATCTTTTTTACTAAATTTCCATTATTATATTCATAAACCGTTTCTATTCTTGTACTATCTTGCTCATTTTTGTATTTGTAATATTGATATGATGAACTAATTAAACCATTATTATCATATTTATAGGTTGTATTTCCAATAAAATCTCTAAATGTTCCATCAACTTCTTTGTTCTTATTTTGTTGTTTTATTTCAATTATTTGATTTTTAGAATTATATATATAATCTAATGTACCAACAATACCATCAACACCATAATTAATGTACTCTTTTGTAATAAAATTATTTGCACCATACTCAAATATTCTACCTGAAGTGGAAGATTTAATGCTTTTTAATTTTTTTGAAACATTCTCCACAGGGTTAACTTGATCATCGTTGCTATTACAAGAAACTAATGCAACGATTAATAGAAAGACAGTTACGATTCTTTTCATATTTATTTTTTTTACAAATATAAAAAAGCTTCTCAATTGAGAAGCTTTTTTATTTAAAAGATAAGTTATTACTTAATAATCTTCATTTCGTTAATTAAGTTGGTTGCGCCAGCGTATTTATCAATAATGAACAATACGTAACGAATATCAACATTAATGGTACGTTGTAATTTAGGATCAAAAATAACATCACCCGCCATAGCTTCAATGTTACCGTCAAAAGCTAAACCAATCAACTCTCCTTTTCCGTTTAAAACCGGTGAACCAGAGTTACCACCTGTAATATCGTGATCTGTTAAAAAGTTTACGTGTAAGGTTCCGTCTTTATCAGCATATTGTCCGTAATCTTTTGCGTTGTACAAATCAATTAAACGTTGTGGGTTTTCAAACTCTTCGTCGCCTGCTTTGTGTTTCGCAATGGTTCCTTTTAATGTTGTGTACCAGTTTTCTGTAGCGTCATTCATACGATCTGCACGGCGAGGTAAATCTATTACTTTTCCATAAGTTAAACGCAATGTTGAGTTAGCATCCGGGTAGTATTTTGTTTTAGGATTTGCCTTGCGTAAACCGTCAACCAATTTACGGAATGCAACATCATATTTCTCTTTTAAAGGAGCTATTGTTGCTGGTTGCTCACGGTATTTTGTTAATAAATCTGATGATATCTTAAATAATTCATCATTTTCGATCATTGATTTCTCAGGATTTTTTAAATATTTCATCAATAAATCTTTTGATGAAAACACACTGCCTGCAAATGCTTTATCAACAATTTTAGAATAATTGAAATTATTTTTCTCACCTAACGATTTTACGTACGGAGCTACATTATATCCTGTAGATTTTGTTGCATACAGATTCAATTGGCGCGCCAACATTTCTGCTTCTAACGGACCATAAAAACCTTCGTACGTATCATTAATTGCCTCTTCTAATCTTGGACGCATTTCTGCGCGTTTTGCTTCGTTTTCATTCGCATACTGAATTAAAGCATTTCCAAAACTATACGGAATTGCAGCTAAATCAGACGTACGCAAAATGGTCATTAAGTAATTATCATGACGTGCTTTTTCGTTTGTTGCAGCGTAATATGCGTTGATATCGGCAACAACCGTTCCGTACTCTTCTTTGTTCTTTTTCTTGTTCGCCCATTTATTAAATTTGGCTTCGTCTTTGCGTTTTGCATCAGCTGTTTTTTGAACCGTTAAAGCATCAATCATACCCTGACGGTTTTTCCAATAGTTTGCAACACTTGCATATTTACTTGCATACGCCAAACGAACTTCGTCTTTTTGATCCATGTGTTTTTTCATCACATCCATTCCTAAACGAGATCCTTCAACCCAAGCAGGATAAGCAAATTCAACGTTTTGTTGGATTCCTTCTGCCGGCATCCAACGGTTTGTTCTACCTGGATATCCTAAAATCATAGAGAAATCACCTTGTTTCAACCCTTGAATATTTACAGGTAAAAAATGTTTTGGTTTTAGCGGAACGTTGTTTGCAGCATATTCTGCAGGATTTCCGTTAGCATCACCATATACGCGGAACAATGAAAAATCGCCTGTGTGACGTGGCCATTCCCAGTTGTCTGTATCGCCACCAAACTTACCAATGCTGTTTGGCGGAGTTCCTACCAAGCGAACATCGGTATAATCTTGATAAACAAAATAGTAATATTCGTTACCTTGGAAGAAAGATCGAACCGAAACAGTATATTTACCATCTTCGTTGTTTTCCTTATCGATTTTAGCTATTTCTTGATTGATTGCTTTTTCGCGTTCAGCTTCGGTCATAGAACTATTCACAACACCTAAAATTCGCTTAGTTACATCGTCCATACGAACAAAGAAACGCACCGAAGTTTCTTTTGGTTTACGTTCTTCGGCTTTATTTTTTGCCCAGAAACCATTTGTTAAAATATCGTCTTGGGGAGTAGAGAGTTCTGCAATTTTGTCGTATCCACAGTGGTGATTTGTTAACACCAAACCTTGATCAGAAATAATTTCTGCAGTACAACCACCATTAAACTGTACAATGGCATCTTTTAAAGAGTGGTTGTTAATGCTGTAAATTTCGTCAGCGGTTAATTGTAACCCCATTTTTTGCATATCGCGGTGGTTTAAACGTTCAATGAACATTAAAAACCACATTCCTTCGTTTGCAAACATACCCAAAGGCATTGCCAGCATAAACAAAGAAAGAAATAAGCTTAATTTTTTCATTATAAATTTTATTAATTTTTTTTTTCTTCCTTGCGAAGATAATTAATTTTTATGATACATAAATCAATTAATAAAAATGTAATATGTATAACTCGTTGGGCGTAATTAAATTGTTTGATTTTTAATATTATTAATTGGTTTATCAAATATGAATTTATTGATATATTGAATCAATGTTAATGCTGTTATTTTTGCTAAAAATCTTGTTTTAAAACCTTCAAAAGCTTTAGCATAATTGTTTCTAATTTTGAACTGATTACACAATTGTAAAAATAATGTTTACTCATTTTTTATTGTTTTTTTAGGTATTCGTGATGTGCTTCGCAGTTCAATTCTTTTTCTTGATTTTCTAAATATATAAGGTTGTGGTTTATAGTCTTTTTGATTAGCTCTTTTGGGGTTTTCTAATTTAATATTGACGGTTTGAAAATAAATCTAGTTGAATACTATCCAACAAGTAACCCTCCCTCTGTCTCCAATAAGCATACAATCAGATATTTTTTATTTTTTACCAACCTCTGTTTTATATTACAATTTACAATTCAAAGAACTTATAACTTCTAAGACTCTAAAATATTTTTTTACTATATTTGACATGGATATTGGTTTGTTTAACGATTTTAAGATGCTGTATTTCAGTATATTAATCAATTTTTTTCCTAAAAATAATTACACCCAACGGGTTATTTTAGTAATAATATTAAAAACACTGTTGTTATGAAAAAAATATTTTTACTCGGTATTGTTGGTTTTGTATTTGCTTCTTGCGTTACAGATGACGGAGGATGTGGTTGTGTAACTCCACCGGGACCTGACGAAAGGTTAATAGTGTCGTTAAAAAATGAAAACGGAGATAATTTGTTACTTCCCACTACTTTTGGATATGTGTCTGAAGAGCAATTAACGTTTTATTTATTAACAGCAGAGCACACAATTAATCTTACACAAGCTCAGAGAAATAACAGTATAATTGACGAATATATTTCTGATACGGATGGATTAATCATAAAAAGTATTTCTTTGAGTTATAGTTGGTATATGAAAAATAACAACGGAACTAAAGAGGGGCGTTATGTGATTGATTATAATGGATTGTATCCTAACGATACCATTTTTACGAAATACAGCGTAACAGAATGGAAGGAGTCAGATAAACTATTAGAAGTAAAAGTCAACGGAGTTCTACAACAAACCGACTCTTTAAATGATATTGATAAAGGGATTATAATTGTAAAATAAATAGTAAAAGACTGCCAAAATAGCAGTCTTTTTTATTTGGATGTATTTTTGATTTGTATGAACCATGAAAACAGATCAGTTAACATTTAGAAAAGAATCCGTATGGGTGCCATTTGCATTCATATTGGTTATTTGGCTGGTTTATTATTTAGATTGGCGTTATTTTTTTGAGTGGAATAATTTCGGAATTGTTCCACGTACTTTTAAAGGTTTGCGCGGTGTACTTTTTTCTCCTTTCCTGCATGGATCCATTCAGCACTTATGGAACAACACCTTAGCACTTTTGGTATTACTTCCGCTCATATGTTATTACTACTATAAAAATTGGCAAACTCTTATTTTTGGTGGAATTTTGTTATCGGGCATAGGAACGTGGCTTATCGCTAAAACAGGTACGCATATTGGTGCCAGCGGATTAATCTACGTTTTAACGACGTATATGTTTTTTACAGGCATCCGTAGCAAGCAATACCGTTTAATGGCAATATCGTTTTTAATGATTATTTTGTACGGTGGATCGGTTTGGTATATGTTACCCGACGTAGAAAAAGGTATTTCGTGGCAAGGTCATTTAGCAGGATTTATTTCTGGATTTTTATTGTCATATATTTTAAAAAAAACACAGTTTGAACCAGAGTATAAATACGACTGGCAACATCCAGATTACGACGAGTCAAAAGATGATTTTATACGTCAGTTTGATGCCAAAGGAAATTTTAATCCGTTGCCGTTACTTAGAAAAGATGCCGATGGCTATCTTTATAACGATACCTTTCACAGAAAAAACGAAACCACTCATCATTCTGTAAAAGTTTTTGATCTACACTAAAAAAAATCTATTTATTAATAGATTTTTAATATGATATAAAAAGGAATTATGAGATCTTTTTGTTAATTTTATAAAAGTTACGAACAATACAAAACAACAATATGGAAGATCACAAAGGAGACATCAGCAAATGTCCGTTCCACAATGGAACAATGAACCAGCCTGTTGCTGGTAAAGGAACACAAAATAAAGATTGGTGGCCTAATCAACTGCCTATACACATATTAAAACAGCATTCAGAAAAAATGAACCCAATGGGGGTTGATTTTGATTACGCCAAAGAATTTAATTCATTAGATTTAGAAGCGGTTAAAGCTGATTTAAAAGCAGTAATGACCGATTCACAAGATTGGTGGCCTGCAGATTTTGGTCATTACGGACCATTATTTATCCGTATGGCATGGCACGGTGCAGGTACGTACCGCGTACAAGACGGTCGTGGTGGAGCCGGAACAGGTCAACAACGTTTTGCGCCTTTAAATTCATGGCCCGATAACGTATCCTTAGATAAAGCACGCCGCTTATTATGGCCGGTAAAACAAAAATACGGACGTAAAATTTCATGGGCCGATTTGTTTATTCTAACAGGAAACATGGCATTAGAATCTATGGGCTTTAAAACCTTAGGATTCGGTGGTGGTCGCCCTGATTCATGGGAATCGGATATGGATGTATATTGGGGGTCAGAAACCACTTGGTTGGGTGGTGACGAACGTTATTCACAAGGATCACATGGAGTAGAAGGTGAAGGAGTTTTGGTGTCTGATGATAATGCCGATGGTAAGGTTCATACCCGCGATTTAGAAAATCCGTTGGCTGCGGTCCAAATGGGATTGATTTATGTGAATCCAGAAGGACCAGACGGTAATCCTGATCCGTTAGCTTCAGCAAGAGATATTCGTGATACGTTTGCACGTATGGCAATGAACGATGAAGAAACATTGGCATTAATTGCTGGTGGACATACCTTTGGTAAAACACACGGAGCAGCATCGGCAGATCATGTAGGATCAGAGCCAGAGGCATCCGATTTAGAGATGCAAGGTTTTGGCTGGCACAACAGCTACGGAACAGGTAAAGGTGGCGATACCATTACATCGGGCTTAGAAGTAACTTGGACAAGCAAACCAACCGAATGGTCGAACTTGTTTTTAAGCTACCTTTATGGTTTTGATTGGGAATTAACCAAGTCACCTGCAGGTGCACACCAATGGGTGGCTAAAAATGTAGGCGAGATTATCCCGCATGCACACGATCCGAACAAGCGTTTAAGACCAACCATGTTAACTTCGGATATTGCACTTAAAGTAGATCCGGAATACGAAAAAATTGGTCGCCGTTTCCTTGAAAATCCAGATCAGTTTGCAGATGCTTTTGCCAAAGCATGGTTTAAATTAACACACCGCGATATGGGACCTCGTTCTCGTTATTTAGGGCCTGACGTGCCTGCGGAGGAGTTTGTATGGCAAGATCCTGTACCGGCTGTTGATCATGAATTGGTAAACGATCAAGATATCGCTCAATTAAAAGAAGCTGTTTTAAACACAGGGCTAACCGTATCAGAATTGGTAGGAACAGCCTGGGCTTCGGCATCAAGTTTCCGTGGATCTGATAAACGTGGGGGAGCTAACGGAGCGAGAATTCGTTTAGAACCAATGAAAAATTGGGAAGTAAACAACCCAATTCAACTAAATAAAGTAATTACAGCGTTAGAGGCGGTACAAACTGACTTTAATACAGATATTAAAAAGATTTCTTTAGCCGATTTAATTGTGTTAGCTGGAAATGCGGGTATTGAAAAAGCAGCTAAAGATGCTGGGTATGACATTTCTGTACCTTTTGCACCAGGTCGTACCGATGCTTCGCAAGAACAAACCGAAATTGATTCAATAAAATGGTTAGAACCAATTGCCGACGGATTCCGCAATTACCGCAAATCAAAAAATCGTTCTGTTTCAACAGAAGAGTTGTTGATTGACAAAGCACATTTGTTAACGTTGACTGCGCCTGAATTGACGGTGTTGTTAGGAGGTTTACGTTCTGTCAATATCAATTTCGACGGATCTAAACACGGGGTGTTAACCGATCGTCCAGGTCAATTAACCAATGATTTCTTTGTAAATCTACTTACCATGGATAACCAATGGAAAGCAATGGATGATAGCAGAGAAGTTTATTTAGGAAGTGATCGCAAAACAGGAACGCCAAAATGGACGGCTACACGTGCCGATTTAGTGTTTGGTTCGCATGCGGAACTACGTTCTATCGCTGAAGTGTATGCTTGTGCAGATTCAGAAGATCAATTTTTAAGCGACTTTGTAAAAGCTTGGAACAAAGTGATGAACGCAGATCGTTATGATTTAAAATAAGAATTAATTACTGATAACTCGTCACTTCGAGTAGCGTAAATGAAATGAAGCTTATCGAGAAGTTTCTTTATCTATAAGTTCTCGATAATCCCGATAGCTATCGGGACGAACTAACGCATCAGATAATTTTATTTAATAAAACGTATTTCAATAAAAAATGCTCTCTTTACAATTTAAAGAGAGCATTTTTGTTTTTTTCGTGTCATGCTGAACTTGGTTCAACATCTCATAAAAAATAATTATAAATCGATTGCTTTGCCAGTTATAAACTCGTTCTTGTATCAATCACGGAATGAAAAACTGAACGAAATAAAACTACAAACGTTGTCTAACAGCTTCGTATAAAAAAGCACCACAAGCAACCGATACATTCAACGATGAAATAGTTCCATACATTGGTAGTTTAGCTTTTTCATCAATGATTTTTAAAACCGAAGGGTTCACACCTTTATCTTCAGATCCCATAATAATGGCAATTCCTCTGTTAAAGTCGATATCGTAAATGTTATTTTCGGTTTTTTCGGTGGCAGCCACAGTAGCAATTCCCGATCCTTGTAAGTAAAAAACAGCATCTTTAATGTGATCTACTTTACAAATAGGAATGTTAAAAACCGCACCTGCCGATGTTTTTACTGTATCGCCGTTTACCGGAGCCGAACCTTGTTTTTGAATAATAATGCCGTCAACACCTGTACATTCTGCCGTACGAATAATCGCTCCAAAATTTCGAGCATCAGAAAGTTGATCCAAAATTAAAAACAATGGGTTTTGTTTGTTCTCTAAAACGCCCTCAACCAATTCTTCCATCGTAACAAATTTAATTGGAGCAATAGATGCAACTGCACCTTGATGGTTGTTGAATTTGCTTAATTTATTCAGTTTTTCAACAGGGACGTACGAAAAATTTACATTGTTTTTCTTCAACGTTTTCATAAGCTCTTGCATTAAATCGCCTTGAGCTTCTTTCTGTAAAAATACCTTATCTATTTCTTTTCCTGCCTGTATCGCTTCGATAATGGCACGAATTCCAAATATTTGATGTTCGTTTTGCATACCGCAAAGATATTATTTATATTTAATGAAATTGAAAGAACTTTTTATTAAAACCTAATCATAAACAGGTGTAATAATAATTTCTTCTTTAGTGCCTTTTTTTATTGATGTTCGCATTTGTTTTATACATGTGCCTTGGTTGTCTTTTTCTTTACAGTCAATAGAAACTTCGTCAACAATTTTACCATCTTTTGATGTTATCTCAATTTTAGATAATTCGTTATGGGTGTAATAAAAATGCTGCGTTTGGAAAGTAGAAAAATTATCGACAATTTTATTGATCGATCCGTCTTTGTTATAATGATAGATACTTTCGCTTTGCTTATCTTGCTTTTTTAAGTACGTGCTAATACGCTCGCGGCGGTTGGGTTTCCAGCGGGTTTTTCGATAAAGTGTTTTTTTGTTGGGATACAGTTCTTCGGTGAACCACATTTTCTTGTTTGTCTCCTGCGTGAGTTTACCCGATGAATCAAACGTTTTTGAATGTTTAATACGACCGTTTTTAAAAGTGATTTCTTTTTTCTGCAAAAGTTTTTTCTGACTATTGGAAATATTGTACCTTTCTTCGGTTGCAGATTTTATTCCTTCAGGTAACAAATGCGCTTTCGTATACTTTTTAGTAGCACATGATTGGAGCGTAAATAATAAAAGTAAAAAACATAAAATCCTCATAACTGTAATTTTTAAAATTATAAATAAATGAGTGTTTATTATGTTTTATATTCTATAAATATACTGATTTTTTAATAAAATGCTGTTTTAGATTTACTGATTTATCAAACCAAATAAAATTAAAACTGCGTTTTATAACTTAAATGAAAAATAGCGTTCGATAGTTTAAAATCGGTATTAGGTTGCACACCGTTGGCATAAATAATATTGAATAAGCCGCCGCCGGTTTGTATACCAAAACCCAAACCAAATGAATATAATAAATCATTGGTATCCTCACTTTCGTAATAAGCTACATCGGTAATAGAGTGTAAGTACATATTCGGAGCTAATAAATAACGTACTTCGTTATATAAACCAGCTTGTGTTTTTGCTAATAGCGAATTTTCTGCAAAACCACGTATGGAATGAATACCGCCAAAACGATAATACTCATTATACAATAGGGCAGAAGCGCTGTTTAAAACAGAACCTTCTATTTTTTGATGCGCGTACCAGCGGTTGTTAATCTGCCAAAGATACTCAGCGCTTAATTGTGCAAATTGTTGGGCGGCTTTTCTGTTATCTTTTTCTTCGGTTTTAGAGCCAATTCCTAATAAAGCAGTTACCTGATATTTTTGCGGAAACAACGGATGATCTTGATATTTGTTCAATAAATAATTCAGTGTAATAAACTGGTTGTTGTAATCTGCAGCCTGATAAAAATTTTCTGTTCCCGCAACCGATGCTGTTGATTGATATCCGATACCAACTCTATGGTTAAAATTAAGATAGTATAAAACCGCCGCATTAAACTTGGTATTCATCATGGTACTGTCTTGTTTGAATAATTCTAACGAAGCTTTCAATCCAAAAGGCGTATTGAACAGATAAGGAACTTCACCAGATAAATTAAACTGCGTTTGCTGGTTCCCGTCGTTTTTCCAATATAGTTTCAATTGTTCACCTTTATTTAAAATATTCATCAGTTGTAAATCGGCATAACCGTTAAATTGTACTTTTCCGTCGTCATCGTTCGTAAAACCAATCAATCCGTCAAACTGACTCACATTTTGTCGTTCCACATATAAATACAAAGCGGTATTGCTTTCGGTAAATAAAACTTCGGGTTGTTTGGTGGTTTTAATAAACGGAAACTGTCGCATTTCTTTTTGTAAATCGGCAATAATAGCTTCGGTAAAAGGTTGTTTTTCGTATTTTTTTACAAGTCGGTTTTTAATTCCTGTCGGAAAATTGCTGTAAGGCGTAAAAACCAACTGATCTATTCTACGTTGTTCATCTAAATGCAAATCTAAATCGGCAGTAATCATATCATTCAAAAATTGATGATTTGTCAATTTAACCGTGCTTATGGAATAACCTTTTTTGGCTAATTTTTCAACAATATTTTTAAGAAAGCTTTCGGTATTTTGTATAGCAATGGTTTTGGTAGGTTCGTTAATTTGTAAGATCGATTTTAACTGAGCTTCGTGCTTGTTAAAGTTAATTTTTAAACTATCAGTTTTCTTGCCTAAATCAAAATGTACAAGATACAGACTGTCTTTTTTTTCTGCCGATGTTATTTGGTGATAATAGATATCCGTTCGTTCTTAGAAAATCTTGCAAAAAAATCAATTTAGTTTCAACTTCTTGTCCGTTATTAAAAATACTGTCCTTAATATTTTGTTTTAAAAAAGATGTTTCGTTGATGTTTTTACCATTTACTTTTAGATAAATCTGTTGAGCATACAAACTACAGCTTGTTGTAAGGATTAAAAAAAGTAAGTAAAAGATTTTTTTTGAAAACAGCATTCAGATAAATTTCCCGTAAATATACGCTAAAGATTAAAAACAATTAAACTAACATTTTAAGGCAACAAGTCATTTTTAATTTTTTACAAATCATGTATTTATTTAGTAGATTATAAAATGTGTAATTTTATTTTTGAGTTTTTGTTATTAATTGTTAGTTGAATAGGTTTTTTTGCAAAAAAGAACTAGGTTTGTATTAAATTAACAAATGCTTTGAAGTTATGAAAAAGATATTAATCGTACTTACAGTTTTAGTGGTAAATCAACTCACGGCACAAATACCAATATTGAATACCAATTGGTATTTAACCCAAATAGAAGAAAATAATCAAATTGATATTGTGCCTATTTCTGTAAATGGAACAACAGGCGGAAATTGGCATTTTTCAATTTTCCATACTCCTATCCCAGAATTAATTCAATTAACAAGTGCTTATTGTTCCCAATTTGATGCTGAAGTTAATGTAACATCTACAGATTTTATTTTTCCTACGGGACAAATAATCCTTACAATGAATATGCCTTGTGAATGGATGACTAATGAAGAAATTCAGTATTTTGGTAAATACTATGATTTTTTTGAGAATTATCGCAATAATACCTTTACATATATTATTAATAATTTTTCTGGTTATAATCAGCTAATCATAACCAACAACGCAGGAATTAAAGCTTATTATAGCACTATTCCTTTGGCTAATATTAAAGAAAATGAATTAGAACAATTTGTAAAAGTTTATCCAACTCCTTTTACAGACCATTTTTTTGTAGAAGATTATGAGCAAATTATTAAAGAAATTAAAATTTTTGATAACACGGGAAAATTAATAAAGAAAGTTTCAAATACTAATCCTTTACAGGAAATTCATGCTAATTTTGCAAGCGGAAATTATTTTGTAACTATTGAAACCAAAGACCGCAGAACAATGACTAAGAAAATAATTAAAAAGTAATTGTTAATTAGTAATCCTAAAAAATATAAACCCTATCAAAGTTTTAACTCTGATAGGGTTATCTATTAAAAACAGAAATATTTTGAAAATAAACGAAATAGGTTTGTTTTGAAAGTAAAAATTTATATATTTGCATCCCCGAAAATACACGGGAAATTAAATTGAATGTAGAAAATTTTTAATAAACATTATGCCAACAATTCAACAATTAGTAAGAAAAGGGAGAACCCAATTGACTAAGAAGAGTAAATCGGTTGCTTTGGATTCATGTCCTCAAAGACGTGGTGTGTGTACGCGTGTTTATACTACTACACCTAAAAAGCCAAACTCTGCAATGCGTAAAGTAGCGCGTGTACGTTTGACAAACGGTAATGAAGTAAACGCTTACATCCCAGGAGAAGGACACAATTTACAAGAGCACTCGATAGTATTAGTTAGAGGTGGAAGGGTAAAAGATTTACCAGGAGTTAGATACCACATTGTACGTGGTGCTTTAGATACAGCCGGTGTTAACGGTCGTACACAAAGAAGATCTAAATATGGTGCTAAACGCCCTAAAGACGCAAAAAAGTAATTTAATTTAAGTAAAATAGTCAAAAGTTATAAGTCGTGAAGATTTATGTGTTGATCTTGATCAGTGCAGAGCTTTAAACTTGGAACCTTAAACTAGAAACTTTTAAAAGTAACAAAGAAATGAGAAAAAGACAGGCTAAAAAAAGACCTCTTTTACCAGATCCGAAATTTAACGATCAGTTAGTAACACGTTTCGTGAACAACCTAATGTGGGATGGTAAAAAATCTACAGCTTTCAAAGTATTCTACGATGCATTAGAAATCGTTGAAACTAAAAAGCAAGATGAAGAAAAAACCTCTTTGGAAGTATGGAAAGATGCATTAACAAACGTTATGCCTCACGTTGAAGTACGTTCTCGCCGTGTAGGTGGTGCTTCATTCCAAATTCCAATGCCAATTCGTCCAGATAGAAAAATTTCTATGGCGATGAAATGGATGATTCTTTATGCAAGAAAAAGAAACGATAAATCTATGGCTTCTAAATTAGCTGCTGAAATCTTAGCTGCTGCTAAAGAAGAAGGTGCTGCTGTTAAGAAAAGAATGGATGTTCACAAAATGGCAGATGCTAATAAAGCATTCTCTCACTTTAGATTTTAATTTTCATAAAGAACAGAAATGGCTAGAGATTTAAGATATACTAGAAATATTGGAATTGCTGCTCACATTGATGCTGGTAAAACAACAACAACAGAGCGTATTCTTTTCTATACAGGAAAAAATCATAAAATTGGTGAAACTCACGAAGGTTCATCAACTACTGACTGGATGGAGCAAGAGGCTGAAAGAGGTATTACAATTACTTCTGCAGCTGTAACTGTAGAGTGGAACTTTCCTATGGAAAACGGAAAACCCACTGCAGATACTCAAAAATACCACTTTAATATTATTGATACTCCAGGACACGTTGATTTTACCGTAGAGGTAAATCGTTCATTACGTGTGCTAGATGGTTTAGTTTTCTTATTTAGTGCAGTTGATGGTGTTGAACCACAATCTGAAACTAACTGGAGATTAGCTGATAACTACAAAGTTCCACGTATGGGATTTGTAAACAAGATGGACCGTCAAGGTGCAGACTTCTTAAAAGTTTGTCGTCAAGTAAAAGAAATGTTAGGTTCTAACGCAGTGCCTATCGTTTTACCAATTGGTGACGAAGCTGATTTCAAAGGAGTGGTAGATTTAATTAAAAACCGCGCAATTGTATGGCATGATGAAAATCACGGTTCTACATTTGACGTAGTTGATATTCCTGCTGAAATGGTTGACGAGGTAAAACAATACCGTGGTCAATTAATCGAAGAAATTGCAGGATATGATGAAAATCTTCTTGAAAAATACATGGAAGATGAAAACTCTATCACAGAAGACGAAGTAAATGCTGCTTTAAGAGCTGCTACTTTAGATATGAGTATCATTCCAATGATGTGTGGATCTTCTTTCAAAAACAAAGGAGTTCAGTTCATGATTGATGCAGTATGTCATTACTTACCTGCACCAACAGATAAAGAAGCTATCGAAGGCACTAACCCTGATACTGATGAGCCTATTACACGTAAGCCATCTGTAAATGATCCATTCGCTGCATTAGCATTTAAAATCGCTACAGATCCATTCGTAGGTCGTTTAGCTTTCTTCCGTGCTTATTCAGGTCGTTTAGATGCAGGTTCTTATGTATTAAACAACCGTTCAGGTAATAAAGAACGTATTTCTCGTATCTACCAAATGCATGCTAATAAACAAAATCCAATCGAATATATCGAGGCAGGTGATATTGGTGCAGCAGTAGGATTTAAAGATATTAAAACAGGAGATACATTATCAGACGAAAAACACCCAATTGTTTTAGAGTCTATGGATTTCCCTGATCCGGTAATCGGTATCGCTATCGAGCCTAAAACTAAGGCAGATGTTGATAAAATGGGTATGGCTTTAGCTAAATTAGCAGAAGAAGATCCAACTTTTACAGTTCGTACAGATCAAGCTTCAGGACAAACAATTATCTCTGGTATGGGTGAGTTACACTTAGATATCATTGTTGATCGTATGCGTCGTGAATTCAAAGTTGAAGTAAACCAAGGTGAGCCTCAAGTAGAATATAAAGAAGCTTTCACAAAAGATGCTAGTCACAGAGAAACTTATAAAAAGCAATCTGGTGGACGTGGTAAATTTGGTGATATCGTATTTAAAATTGGACCAGCTGACGATGTTGATGGTAAGCCATTTGTAGGTTTACAATTCGTTAACGAAGTTAAAGGTGGTAACGTACCAAAAGAATACATTCCTGCTGTAGAAAAAGGTTTCCGTGAGTCTATGAAACAAGGTCCTTTAGCAGGATTTGAAATGGATTCATTAAAAGTTACTTTAGTCGATGGTTCTTACCATGCGGTAGATTCGGATGCACTATCTTTCGAATTAGCAGCTAAAATGGGATATAAAGAATCTGCAAAAGCTGCAGGTGCTATTATCCTTGAGCCAATCATGAAATTAGAGGTATTAACTCCAGAAGAAAATATGGGTGATATCGTTGGTGACTTAAACCGTCGTCGTGGGCAAATTAATGCTATGGACGATCGTAACGGAGCAAAAGTTGTAAAAGCTTCTGTGCCGTTATCAGAAATGTTTGGTTATGTAACAACATTACGTACATTATCTTCAGGACGTGCAACTTCTACAATGGAGTTCTCTCACTACGAGCAAACACCTTCTAATATTCAAGAAGAAGTAATTAAAAAAGCAAAAGGTAACGCTTAATAATTAAGAAAATGAGTCAAAAAATCAGAATAAAATTAAAATCTTACGATCATGCTTTGGTTGACAAGTCGGCTGAAAAAATCGTAAAAACTGTAAAAAGTACAGGTGCAGTGGTAACAGGACCAATTCCATTACCAACTCATAAAAAAATCTTTACTGTTTTACGTTCTCCACACGTTAACAAAAAGTCTAGAGAGCAGTTCGAGTTAAGTTCGTACAAAAGATTATTAGACATCTATTCATCATCATCTAAAACGATCGACGCTTTAATGAAATTAGAGCTTCCTTCAGGTGTAGAAGTAGAGATAAAAGTATAATAATAAAATATTTTACAAAATACTTGTATATTTCAAGCATTGGTATTAATTTTGCCGATGCTTGAAATTTTTATATTTAATAATTACTAATTTAAAATTATGTCTGGGTTAATTGGAAAAAAAATCGGCATGACTTCAATCTTCGATGAGAACGGGAAAAACATTCCTTGTACTGTAATTGAATTAGGTCCATGTGTCGTTACCCAAGTCAGAACCAAAGAGGTTGACGGGTATGAAGCTTATCAACTTGGTTTCGATGACGCTAGAGAAAAGAATGCAACTAAAGCGGCGCAAGGTCACTTTAAAAAAGCAGGAACTTCTGTTAAGAAAAAAGTCGTTGAAATTCAAGATTTTGAAAGCAATTATGGTTTAGGTGATGTTATCACTGTAGACTTATTTACTGAAGGAGACTTTGTTGATGTACAAGGTACTTCTAAAGGTAAAGGATTCCAAGGTGTTGTAAAACGTCATGGATTTGGTGGGGTTGGTCAAGCTACGCATGGTCAGCACAACCGTTTAAGAGCTCCAGGTTCTGTTGGTGCATCGTCTTATCCTTCAAGAGTATTCAAGGGTATGCGTATGGCAGGTAGAATGGGAGGAGAAAAAGTAACAGTTCAAAACCTTAGAGTTTTAAAAGTGGTTACAGACAAAAACTTATTAGTAGTTAAAGGTGCTGTACCAGGTCACAAAAACTCTTACGTAATCGTTCAAAAGTAATGGAAGTAAAAGTTTTAGATATCAACGGAAAAGAAACTGGCAGATCAGTACAACTGGCTGATTCAGTTTTCGCAATTGAGCCTAATAAACATGCTATCTATTTAGATGTTAAACAATATTTGGCAAATCAACGTCAAGGTACGCACAAAGCTAAAGAAAGAGCTGAAGTAGCGGGATCTACACGTAAAATTAAAAAACAAAAAGGTACAGGTACTGCACGTGCAGGTTCTGCGAAATCACCTGTTTTCAAAGGTGGTGGTACTATTTTTGGCCCACGTCCAAGAAGTTATTCATTTAAATTGAATAAAGCTTTAAAGCGTTTGGCTCGTAAATCTGCTTTTACAATTAAAGCTCAAGAAGCTAATTTATTTGTTGTAGAAGATTTTACTTTCGAAGCACCAAGTACTAAAAATTTCATTAACGTATTGAAAGCTTTAGGGTTAGAAGGTAAAAAATCATTATTTGTGTTGGGTGAATCAAATAAAAACGTATATTTGTCGTCACGCAATTTAGAAAGAGCTTCTGTGGTAACTTCTTCAGAATTAAACACTTACGGTATTTTAAATGCAAAATCGTTAGTATTAACTGAAGGTTCATTAGAAGGAATTGTAGAAAATTTAAGTAAATAAATAGGGAAATGAGTATAATTATTAAACCTATCATTACCGAAAAAATCACAAAAGACGGTGAATCATTTAACCGTTTTGGATTTATAGTAGCTAAAAAAGCTAACAAAGTAGAAATTAAAAAAGCGGTTGAAAAAGCTTATGGAGTTTCTGTTTTAGATGTAAACACAATGATTTACAGAGCTGATAGAAGCACAAAGTTCACGAAAAGCGGAATGATTACTGGTAAAACGTCTTCATACAAGAAAGCAATTGTAACATTGAAAGAAGGAGATTCAATCGATTTTTACACTAATATCTAATAACAATGTCAGTTAGAAAATTAAAACCTATTACCCCAGGTCAGCGTTTTAGAGTTGTTAATAGTTTTGACGCTATTACAACTGATAAGCCGGAGCGTTCATTATTAGCACCGAAAAAAAACTCTGGAGGTAGAAATAGTCAAGGAAAAATGACCATGCGTTATATTGGTGGTGGTCATAAACAACAATATCGTATCATCGATTTTAAAAGAACTAAAACTGGAGTTCCAGCAACAGTTAAAACAATCGAATACGATCCAAACCGTTCAGCATTTATCTCATTATTAGCATATGCAGATGGAGCAAAAACGTACATCGTAGCACCAGCAGGATTGCAAGTAGGTCAGAAAGTAGTTTCTGGACCACAAGCAGCTCCAGAAGTTGGTAATGCAATGCCTTTAGCAAACATTCCTCTTGGTACAATTATTTCTTGTATCGAGTTACGTCCAGGTCAAGGTGCTGTTATCGCACGTTCTGCAGGAACTTTTGCACAATTAGTTGCTCGTGATGGTAAATACGCAACAATTAAAATGCCTTCAGGTGAGATTCGTTTGATCTTATTAACATGTATGGCAACAATTGGTGCGGTATCTAACTCAGATCACCAGTTAATCGTTTCAGGTAAAGCAGGTAGATCTCGTTGGTTAGGTAGAAGACCACGTACTAGACCGGTTGCTATGAATCCAGTTGATCACCCAATGGGAGGTGGTGAAGGACGCTCTTCAGGAGGTCACCCACGTTCTAGAAAAGGTTTACCAGCGAAGGGTTATAGAACTCGTTCTAAAGTAAAAGCAAGTAATAAACATATTGTAGAACGTAGAAAGAAATAATTAAGTAAGTATGGCACGTTCATTAAAAAAAGGACCTTATGTTCACTTTAAACTTGAGAAAAAAGTTTTAGAGAACGCAGAAAACGGTAACAAAGCAGTTGTTAAAACTTGGTCTAGAGCATCTATGATAACTCCAGATTTCGTAGGACAAACAATTGCAGTACACAACGGTCGTCAATTTGTACCAGTTTACGTAACAGAAAACATGGTAGGACATAAATTAGGAGAGTTTTCACCAACACGTTCATTCCGTGGACATGCAGGTGCAAAAAATAAAGGTAAAAAATAATAAGAAGCTATGGGAGTTCGTAAAAGAGAAAGAGCAGAGCAAACAAAAGAAGCAAACAAAAGTATTGCTTTTGCTAAGCTAAACAATTGCCCAACTTCACCTCGTAAAATGCGTTTAGTTGCAGATTTAGTAAGAGGACAGAAAGTTGAGAATGCTCTTAACATATTAAAGTTTAATACAAAAGAAGCTTCAGGTAGAATTGAAAAATTATTGTTATCAGCAATTGCTAACTGGCAAGCTAAAAACGCTGAAGCAAACATCGAAGAAGCAGAATTATTTGTTAAAGAAATCCGTGTAGACGGTGGGGCAATGTTGAAAAGATTACGTCCTGCACCACAAGGTCGCGCGCACAGAATCAGAAAACGTTCTAATCACGTTACAATCGTATTAGGATCAAACAATAACACACAAAGCAATTAATAAACAGTATGGGACAAAAGACTAATCCAATCGGAAATCGCCTTGGGATCATCAGAGGATGGGACTCTAACTGGTACGGTGGAAATGACTATGGAGACAAACTTGCTGAAGATGCAAAAATCAGAAAGTATATCCATGCTCGTTTAGCAAAAGCTAGTGTATCTAAAATCATTATCGAGAGAACTTTAAAACTTGTAACCGTTACTATCACTACTGCAAGACCTGGTATCATTATCGGAAAAGGCGGACAAGAGGTAGACAAGTTAAAAGAAGAACTTAAGAAAATTACTAACAAAGAGGTACAAATTAACATCTTTGAAATTAAAAGACCAGAATTAGATGCTTATTTGGCTGCAACAAGCATCGCACGTCAAATCGAAAGCCGTATTTCTTACCGTAGAGCTATTAAAATGGCTATCGCTGCGGCAATGAGAATGAACGCTGAAGGTATGAAAGTGCAAATTTCAGGTCGTTTGAACGGGGCAGAAATGGCACGTTCTGAAAACTTTAAAGATGGACGTATTCCTTTATCTACTTTCCGTGCGGATATTGATTATGCTTTAGCTGAAGCGCATACTACTTACGGTAGAATGGGTATTAAAGTATGGATCATGAAAGGTGAGGTTTATGGTAAGAGAGATCTTTCTCCGTTAGCTGGAATGGACAAACAACAAAAGTCGTCTAAACCATCAGGATCTGGAAAACCAAATGGAAGACCAAACCAACAACGCAACAACAAACGAAAGTAATTTAAAACTAACGAAAAATGTTACAGCCTAAAAGAACCAAGTACCGTAAGGTACAGAAAGGTAGAATGAAAGGAGTTTCTCAAAGAGGTAGCGAACTTTCTAACGGAATGTTCGGTATTAAATCTTTAGATTACTCGTTCATTACTTCTCGTCAAATCGAAGCTGCGCGTATCGCTGCAACTCGTTTCATGAAACGTGAAGGACAATTATGGATTAAAATCTTCCCAGATAAACCTATTACTAAAAAACCTTTAGAGGTTCGTATGGGTAAAGGTAAAGGTGCAGTTGAGTATTGGGCTGCAGTTGTTAAGCCAGGAAGAATTATGTTTGAAGTAGGTGGTGTGCCTTTAGCAGTTGCAAAAGAAGCATTACGTTTAGCTGCTCAAAAACTTCCAGTAAAAACTAAGTTTATCATTGCTAGAGATTTCGAAGCTTAATTTTAGATCATTATGAAGAAACAAGAAATAAATAATCTATCTGTAGCTGAGTTACAAGCAAAACTTGGTGAATTAACAAACCAATATGCTGAGTTAAAACATGCTCACGCTATTTCACCTATTGCTAACCCTTTGCAATTAAGAACTGTAAGAAGAGCTATCGCAAGAGTGAATACTGAGATTAGCAAAAAAGACTTACAATAATTGTATTCTGCTGAAAGATGGAAAAAAGAAATTTAAGAAAAGAAAGAGTCGGTGTAGTTACAAGCAACAAAATGACTAAGTCAATTGTTGTATCTGAAACAAGTAAGGTAAAACACCCATTATACGGAAAGTTCGTGTTAAAAACAAAGAAATATGTTGCACACGACGAATTGAACGACTGTAACATTGGTGACACAGTTAGAATTATGGAGACACGTCCATTGTCTAAAAACAAATGTTGGAGATTAGTTGAAATCATTGAAAGAGCGAAGTAATTATGGTACAACAAGAATCTAGATTAAAAGTAGCAGATAACACAGGCGCAAAAGAAGTTTTGACGATCCGTGTTTTAGGAGGAACGAAACGTCGTTATGCCTCTGTTGGAGATAAAATTGTAGTTTCAATTAAAGACGCTACCCCAAACAGTAACGCTAAAAAAGGAACTGTATCAACTGCAGTTGTTGTACGTACCAAAAAAGAAGTGAGAAGAGCTGATGGATCTTACATCCGTTTCGATGACAACGCATGTGTGTTATTGAACGCTGCAGGTGAAATGAGAGGAACTCGCGTTTTTGGTCCCGTTGCAAGAGAACTTCGTGAAAAACAATTCATGAAAATTGTATCATTAGCACCTGAAGTGCTTTAATTCTTTCAAATGATGACAAAGCTAAAAATTAAATCAGGAGATAACGTACGCGTTATTGCTGGAGATCACAAAGGATCAGAAGGAAAAGTTGTTCGCGTTTTCCGCGACAAAAATAAAGCAATCGTTGAAGGGGTAAACATGGTTTCTAAACATGTTAAGCCAAGTGCTACCAACCCTCAAGGAGGTATTGTAAAAAAAGAAGCAGCAATTCATATTTCTAACATAGCTTTAGTAGACCCAACCACAAAAGGTGTAACTAAAGTTGCTTACAAAGTAGAAGGAGATAAGAAAGTACGCGTTTCTAAAAAATCTAATCAAGCATTATAGTCATGACTTATATACCAAGACTTAAACAAGAATATAAAGACAGAGTAGTCTCTGCTTTAAAAGAAGAATTCGGTTACAAAAATGTAATGGAAGTTCCTAAACTTGAGAAAATCGTTGTAAGCCGTGGAGTTGGTGCTGCCGTTTCTGATAAAAAGTTAGTTGATCACGCTGTTGAAGAATTAACAAAAATTACAGGACAAAAAGCAGTATCTACTATTTCTAAAAAAGACGTTGCTTCTTTTAAATTAAGAAAAGGGATGCCAATTGGTGCTAAAGTTACTTTACGTGGCGAAAGAATGTACGAATTCTTAGACCGTTTAGTTACATCTGCATTACCACGTGTACGTGATTTCGCTGGTGTTAAATCTACTGGGTTTGACGGAAGAGGAAATTATAACTTAGGGGTAGTTGAGCAAATTATTTTCCCTGAAATCGATATTGATAAAGTTAACAAAATTGCAGGTTTTGATATTACTTTTGTAACATCTGCTAACACAGATGCTGAAGCAAAATCATTATTAGCAGAATTAGGAGTACCTTTTAAAAAGAACTAGTATGGCTAAAGAATCAATGAAAGCCCGTGAGGCAAAAAGAGAAGCTTTGGTAGCTAAATATGCTGCAAAACGCAAAGCTTTAAAAGAAGCGGGTGATTACGAAGCGCTTCAAAAATTACCTGCTAACGCATCGCCAGTACGTTTACACAACCGTTGTAAATTAACAGGTCGCCCAAGAGGGTATATGCGTCAGTTTGGTCTTTCACGTGTAACTTTCCGTGAAATGGCTAACCAAGGGTTAATCCCAGGTGTTAAAAAAGCAAGTTGGTAATCTCGAAAAAAGTTAGTACTTTTGCCAACTAAAAAATAATTTTAATTGATTAAAGGTTCAGGAAACATTTGTTTCCTGAAAACCCTAATCGCAATTTTATACATATGTATACAGATCCTATCGCAGATTTTTTAACAAGAATTAGAAATGCTTCTCGTGCAAACCACAAAGTTGTAGAGATCCCAGCGTCTAACTTCAAAAAAGAAATCACAAAAATTTTATTCGAACAAGGATATATTTTAAGCTACAAATATGATGATTCTTCAGTGCAAGGATCAATTAAAATAGCTTTAAAATATGATAAAGACACGAAAGAGTCAGTTATCAAAGATATCCAAAGAATTAGTAAACCAGGTTTACGTAAATATGCATCATCTGCAGATTTACCACGTATCTTAAACGGTTTAGGTATTGCAATTGTGTCAACATCTAAAGGTTTAATGACAGGTAAAAAAGCGAAGCAGTTAAATGTTGGTGGTGAAGTTGTTTGTTACGTATACTAATAAAATAGACTAGCGAAATGTCAAGAATAGGTAAAAATCCAATCGCAATACCAGCTGGCGTAACTGTAGAAGTTAAAGATTCTGTTATTGTAGTTAAAGGAAAATTAGGAGAGCTTTCACAGGCTTTTGATAAAGTTGATGTGAAAGTAGAAGACGGACAAGTAATCGTTGAGCGCTCATCTGATGTAAAAGAAGAAAGAGCAAAACACGGTTTATACAGAAGTTTAATCAATAACATGGTTGTTGGTGTATCTGAAGGTTTTACTAAAGAATTAGAATTAGTAGGTGTTGGTTACCGTGCTTCAAATCAAGGTCAAAAACTTGATTTGGCTTTAGGTTACTCTCACAACATTGTTTTAAACATTACTGACGAAGTAAAAGTTGAAACAGTTTCTGAGAAAGGTAAAAACCCTATCGTTAAATTATCATCGGCAGACAAACAATTGGTAGGTCAGGTTGCAGCTAAGATTCGTTCTTTCCGTAAACCAGAACCTTACAAAGGTAAAGGTATCAAGTTTGTTGGTGAAGTATTAAGAAGAAAAGCAGGTAAATCAGCTTAAAAATTAAGATCATGTCATTAAACAAATCTGAAAGAAGACAAAGAATTCAATACAGAATTAGAAAAACGGTTAGCGGTACTGCTGCTACACCACGTTTAGCTGTATTTAGAAGCAACAAGGAAATCTATGCACAAATCATAGATGATGTGAACGGTGTAACTTTAGCTGCGGCATCTTCAAGAGAAGCTGGTGTAACTAAAGGAACTAAAATTGAAACTGCTGCATCAGTTGGTAAACTAATTGCAGAGAAGGCTTTGAAAGCTGGCGTAGAAACTATCTCTTTTGACAGAGGTGGTAACTTATACCACGGTCGTGTTAAATCATTAGCAGAAGGCGCAAGAGAAGCTGGATTAAAATTCTAATTGTAGTTAGTTATGTATCAAAGTTATAAAAACGTAGAATATGTTAAACCAGCTGGTCTTGATTTAAAAGATCGTTTGGTTTCAGTTAATCGTGTTACTAAAGTAACTAAAGGGGGTAGAGCTTTTGGCTTTTCTGCTGTAGTTGTAGTAGGTGACGAAAACGGTGTAGTGGGTCATGGTTTAGGAAAATCTAAAGACGTTTCTGAAGCAATTGCTAAAGCAGTTGAAGATGCTAAGAAAAACTTAGTTCGTATTCCATTACAAGGAACTACCATTCCTCATGAACAAAAAGGTAAATTTGGTGGTGCTCGCGTATTTTTATTGCCAGCATCAGTAGGTACCGGAGTTATTGCGGGTGGTAACGTACGTGCAGTTCTAGAGGCTGTAGGTATTCACAATGTATTATCAAAATCTCAAGGTTCTTCTAACCCTCATAACGTTGTTAAAGCAACTTTCGATGCTTTATTAAACATGAGAAGTGCTGCTACTATTGCAAAACAAAGAGGAATTTCTTTAGAGAAAGTATTTAAATCTTAATTTTGAGTAGTATGTCAAAAATTAAAGTAAAACAAGTTAGAAGCAAAATCAATTGTCCAGAAAACCAAAAAAGAACATTAGAAGCTTTAGGTTTACATAAATTAGGACAAGTTGTTGAGCATGATAATACACCAACTATTGTAGGAATGGTAAAGAAAGTTCAACATTTAGTTTCTGTAGAAGAAATTAATTAATTTAATTGAATTATGAATTTAAGTAATTTACAACCGGCAAACGGTTCTGTACATAATCAAAACAAAAGAGTAGGTCGTGGTGAAGGTTCTGGTAAAGGTGGTACGTCTACACGTGGTCACAAAGGAGCTAAATCTCGTTCTGGTTATTCTAAGAAAATTGGTTTTGAAGGTGGACAGATGCCTTTACAGAGACGTGTTCCTAAATTTGGTTTTAAAAACATCAATAGAGTAGAGTATGTAGGTATTAATTTAGATACATTACAAACTTTAGTTGATAACGGAACAATTACTAATGCAATTGATTTTAATGCATTAGTTGAAAATAGAATAGTTTCTAAAAATAGCTTAGTTAAGATTTTGGGTAGAGGAGAGCTTAAGGCGAAATTAACAGTAACTGCTCATAAATTTACAGCAACAGCAAAAGCCGCTATTGAAGCAGCTGGTGGTGAAGTTGTATCTTTATAAAAATCTTTAACTACTTATGAAGAAGTTTTTTGAAACTTTAGCCAATATTTGGAATATCGAAGAACTTAAGAATAAAATCTTAATAACTTTAGGTATGTTACTTGTGTATCGTTTTGGTGCACAAGTAACCTTACCAGGTATTGATGCTACAAAATTACACGCTTTATCAGATCAAACTGATCAAGGAATAGGGTGGCTTATAAATGTATTTACAGGAGGTGCGTTCTCGCAGGCTTCTATTTTTGCATTGGGTATAATGCCTTACATCTCTGCTTCTATCGTAGTTCAGTTAATGGGTATAGCTGTGCCTTACCTACAGAAACTTCAAAACGATGGTGAAAGTGGTAGAAAGAAAATGAACCAAATTACAAGATGGTTAACTATTGGTATTACCTTAGTTCAAGGTCCAGGTTACATTTACAACTTGTATAAACAATTACCACCTGATGCATTTTTATTAGGCTTTGATTCTTTCTCTTTCTTATTCTCTTCAGTATTAATATTAACTACAGGAACAGTTTTTGCAATGTGGTTAGGTGAAAAGATTACTGATAAAGGTATTGGAAACGGTATTTCATTATTAATTATGGTTGGTATCATCGCTAAATTACCAATTGCATTCATGCAAGAGACACAGTCTCGTATGGTAGCAGGTAACGGTGGTCCAATGATGATTGTAATAGAAGTTATCATCTGGTTATTAATAATCATAGCTTGTATATTTTTAACAATGGCAGTTCGTAAAATCGCTGTACAATACGCTCGTAGAAGTGTAGCTGGTGAATACGACGCTGCATCTGTATCAGGAAACCGTCAGTGGATTCCTTTAAAGCTTAACGCTTCAGGTGTAATGCCAATTATCTTTGCACAAGCAATTATGTTTATACCACCAGTAATTGCTGGGTTATCCTCTTCAGACAGTGCGCAAACTGTAACCACAATGTTTAGTAACATATTTGGTTTAGAGTATAATTTAGTTTTTGCTTTGTTAATCATAATTTTTTCGTACTTTTACACCGCAATTACGGTACCTACCAATAAAATGGCCGATGATTTAAAACGTAGTGGAGGTTTTATACCAGGAATTAAGCCTGGACAAGAAACTGCAAACTTCTTAGATCGCGTAATGTCGTTAATCACATTTCCAGGTTCGTTATTCCTTGCTGTGATCGCAGTTTTACCTGCAATCGCGGTATCTTTAATGGGAATTCAACAGGGTTGGGCAATGTTTTATGGTGGAACATCTTTATTAATTTTAGTAAGTGTTGCAATTGATACAATACAGCAAATTAATGCTTATTTGTTAAACAAGCAGTACGACGGATTAATGAAGAGTGGAAAAAATAGAAAAGCAATTGCTTAATATATGGCAAAACAATCAGCAATAGAACAAGACGGAGCGATTATTGAAGCATTATCAAATGCAATGTTCCGTGTAGAATTAGAGAACGGACATATTGTAATTGCTCATATTTCTGGAAAAATGCGTATGCATTACATCAAATTATTACCTGGTGATAAAGTGAAGTTAGAAATGAGCCCTTATGATTTGTCTAAAGCAAGAATTACTTATAGATATTAAAAAAAGCAATAAGCTATAAGCAGTAGGCAATAAGCAGTATGTTTATTCCTAAAGCCTAGAGCTTAAAGCCCAAAGCAAATTTACAATGAAAGTAAGAGCATCAGTTAAAAAAAGAAGTGCGGAATGCATTATTGTACGTAGAAAAGGAAGATTATACGTTATAAACAAAAAGAATCCTAGATTTAAACAAAGACAAGGATAATTATGGCAAGAATAGCAGGGGTAGATGTACCTAAAAATAAAAGAGGAATTATTGCTTTAACTTATATTTTCGGTGTAGGTTTAAGTAGATCAAAAGAGGTGTTGGCAAAAGCTAACGTTAATGAAGACAAAAAAGTTTCAGAATGGAACGATGAAGAAATCGGTGCTATTCGTGAAGCAATGTCTTATTACAAAATTGAAGGTGAATTACGTTCAGAAGTATCTTTAAACATTAAACGTTTAATGGATATCGGATGTCAACGTGGAATCCGTCATAGAGCTGGTCTTCCATTAAGAGGACAAAGAACTAAAAACAACTCTAGAACAAGAAAAGGTAAAAGAAAAACTGTTGCTAACAAGAAAAAAGCAACTAAATAATAAGTAGTATGGCTAAAGCAAATACAAAAAAACGTAAAGTTATAGTTGAATCTACTGGAGAAGCTCATATCAGCGCAACCTTCAATAACATCATCATTTCGTTAACAAACAAAAAAGGTGAAGTTATTTCTTGGTCGTCAGCAGGTAAAATGGGATTCCGTGGTTCTAAGAAAAACACTCCTTATGCAGCACAAATGGCAGCAGAAGATTGTGGTAAAGTAGCGTTAGAAGCTGGACTTAAAAAAGTGAAAGTTTACGTTAAAGGACCAGGAAATGGTAGAGAATCTGCAATTCGTTCTATCCACAACAGTGGTATCGAAGTAACAGAAATCATTGATATTACTCCAATTCCTCACAACGGATGTCGTCCTCCAAAAAGACGAAGAGTTTAATTTATATTATAGTATAACCTAAGGTAGGAATAGATTATCGGAGGATAAGACCTGAATTCATAATCCCTACCTTTTTTATTTTTTTTAAAATGGCAAGATATACTGGTCCACAAACAAAAATCGCTCGTAAATTCGGAGAAGCAATCTTCGGAGATGATAAAGCATTCGAAAAAAGAAATTACCCGCCAGGGCAACACGGTTTAGCAAAAAAGAGAGGTAAAAAATCTGAATACGCTATCCAGTTAATGGAAAAACAAAAAGCTAAATACACGTACGGTGTTTTAGAAAAACAATTCCGTAACATGTTTAAAAAAGCATCTGCATCTAAAGGTGTAACAGGTGAAGTTTTAATCCAGTTATGTGAATCTCGTTTAGACAATGTTGTTTACAGAATGGGTATCGCCTCTTCTCGTCGTGCAGCTCGTCAAATTGTTTCTCACAGACATATTACCGTTAACGGTGAATTAGTTAACATCCCTTCATACCAATTAAAAGCTGGAGATAAAGTAGCAGTTCGCGAAAAATCTAAATCATTAGAGGCTATCGAACGTTCATTATCTAATTCTAGCGCTGTTTACGAATGGATTACTTGGAATAATGATACTAAAGAGGGTACTTATGTAAGTGTTCCTGCTAGACTTCAAGTTCCAGAAAACATCAAAGAACAGTTAATCGTAGAGTTGTACAACAAATAATAATTGACATTCAGTCGAAACACACATGGCAATATTTAATTTTCAAAAGCCCGATAAAGTTATCATGATTGATTCAACAGATTTTAAAGGGAAATTCGAATTTCGTCCTTTAGAACCTGGTTATGGATTAACCATTGGTAATGCACTAAGAAGAGTGCTTCTGTCATCATTAGAAGGATATGCAATAACCTCGGTACGTATTGAAGGTGTTGAGCATGAGTTTTCTACTATTTCTGGTGTTGTTGAGGATGTAACAGAAATTATCTTAAACTTAAAACAGGTACGTTTTAAACGTCAAATTGAAGATATTGATAATGAATCTGTAAGCATTTCATTCACAGGAAAAGATCAATTAACAGCTGGCGATTTCCAAAAATATATCTCAGGATTCCAAGTTTTAAACCCTGATTTAGTAATCTGTAATCTTGACGGTAAAATTACCATTAACATGGAAATTTCTATCGAAAAAGGTAGAGGTTACGTACCTGCAGAAGAAAATAGAAAACCTAACGCACCTTTCGGAACAATTTATACAGACTCTATTTACACGCCTGTAAAAAATGTTAAGTATGCTATAGAAAACTATCGTGTAGAACAAAAAACCGATTATGAAAAATTAGTTTTTGATATCGTTACAGATGGATCTATTCATCCTAAAGATGCTTTAACAGAAGCTGCTAAAACGTTGATTCATCATTTTATGTTATTCTCTGATGAAAGAATCACTTTAGAGGCTGATGAAATCGCTCAAACTGAATCATACGATGAGGAATCATTGCACATGAGACAGCTTCTGAAAACCAAATTGGTAGATTTAGATCTTTCAGTAAGAGCATTAAATTGTTTAAAAGCGGCTGAAGTTGATACATTAGGCGATTTAGTTTCTTATAACAAAAACGATTTAATGAAATTTAGAAACTTCGGAAAGAAATCATTAACTGAATTAGAAGAACTAGTTCAAGTTAAAGGTTTAACTTTTGGAATGGATCTATCAAAATACAAATTAGATAAAGAATAAATTACTTCATATTTTGCTCTCCAAAGAGGATTGAAGCAAGATGAAGCTTAAAAAAACTACGTCATGAGACACGGAAAAAAAATAAATCACTTAAGTAGACAAGCAAGTCACAGAAAAGCGATGTTAGCTAATATGGCATGTTCTTTAATAGAACACAAACGTATTAACACTACAGTTGCTAAAGCTAAAGCATTAAAGCAATTTATTGAGCCTTTAGTAACTAAATGTAAAACAGACGACACACACAACCGTCGTATCGTTTTTTCTTACTTAAGAGACAAATACGCAGTTACAGAATTATTCAGAGAGGTTGCTCCTAAAGTTGGTGACCGTCCAGGTGGATATACTCGTATTATTAAATTAGGAAATCGTTTAGGTGATAATGCTGAAATGGCAATGATCGAATTAGTAGATTTCAACGAAATTTATAATGCTGGTAAAAAAGAAGTTAAAAAAGCTACAACTCGTAGAGGTAGAAAAAAAGCGGATACAGCTGAAACTACTCCTGCTCCTGCAGCTGAAACTTCTACTGAAGCTAAAGAAACTAATGAGTAATTTATCAACCATAAATTATTCTTTAATATTAAAAGGACAAACTTTTATAGTTTGTCCTTTTTTTTATACTTTTTTTTAAAGTATTTGTATTAATTTTGTACCCCGAAATAATCAACAATAATGAAATATACTTCTAAAGATAAAGCAATTGTACTTTTAAGCGATGGTACTATTTTTCATGGAAAATCTGTAGGAATTAAAGGAACAACAACGGGCGAAATCTGTTTTAACACAGGTGTTACGGGTTACCAAGAAATTTTTACCGACCCTTCATACTACGGGCAAATTATGTTATCAACCGTAGCGCATATCGGAAATTACGGTGTTCATAATGACGAAGTTGATTCAGATGGAATTAAAATTGCAGGCTTGGTTTGTAAAAACTTTAGTAAAGATTTTTCTCGACCTGATGCTGATGGATCTCTGTATGATTACTTTGAAAAGAAAAATCTAGTTGCTGTTTCTGATGTTGATACCCGTGCATTGGTAAGTTATATTCGAGATAACGGTGCTATGAATGCGGTGATTTCAACAGACGGAAAATCAATCGACGAATTAAAAGAGATTTTAGCAGCTGTTCCAGACATGAACGGTTTAGAATTGGCTTCGGCAGTTTCTACAAAAGAACCTTATTTTTATGGCAATGAGAATGCAACATATAAAGTTGCAGCGTTAGATTTTGGTATTAAAACAAATATATTACGTTGTCTTGCGGCTCGTGATTGTTATGTAAAGGTGTATCCTTATAACGCTACTCTTGAAGATTTAAACAATTTTAATCCAGATGGATATTTCTTGTCTAACGGACCTGGAGATCCACAACCGTTAACGCAGGTTATTGAAACGGCAAAAGATATTATTGCAACAGATAAACCGGTTTTTGGTATTTGTTTGGGGCATCAAATCATTGCATTATCGCAGGGTGTAAACACGTATAAAATGTTTAATGGTCACCGCGGAATCAATCATCCTATTATGAATTCGGTTTCTGGAAAAGGCGAAATTACTTCTCAAAACCACGGTTTTGCTGTAGTACGTGAAGAAGTAGAGCAAAATGATAATTTAGAAATTACACATTACCATTTAAATGATAATACCGTTGCAGGTATCCGTTTAAAAGATAAGCAGGTGTTTTCGGTGCAATATCATCCGGAATCATCACCAGGACCAAACGATTCAAAATATTTGTTTGATGAGTTTGTTACTTATATGAAAGAACAAAAAGAAGCTTAATAGTTCATAGTATAAAGAAAAACCCTTTCAGCAGTCAAATGCTGAAAGGGTTTTGTTTTTAACGATTTTTTAGTATTTTTAAGTTCCTTAAAATAAAATCGTTATGCTAACTTTAAATATTAAAACAAGATTTATATATGGTTGGTTTTCTTTAAGAAGTATAAAGTTATATGTAGATGATGTTTTGTTTACTAAATTTTTGGCACAAGGAACTTCAATTATTGAAATACCTGACGATGCGCAAAAACTTACTTTTGTATTAGGAAAGGTTTATCATTATAAAACCAATATGTATGTTACAAAAGAAGACAGAAAACGGAAAGAAATTTTTATGGGCTTACATCTTAATCATAGAAATTTACTGTTTTTTCTCTACGATAGTTTACGAACCGATTATTTGCGAAGTGTGAAACTAACCATACAAGAATACGCTTCATTTGAGAACGATATTTATCAGCAAGAATTTATTACATTAAAAGATAATAAAACATCAATCATAAGCTTACTTGTTTCTTTAGTTATTTTATTGTTTTCAGTAGTGCAACAAGAAAATGAATTAGCACCTTTGGCTTTTATGATTGGGCTTTCGTCAACAATAGCTTCTTTGGTTTATTTTAAAGATCTACAAATAGAAAAGAGAACATATAAAACCAGAATACTTTCAACGATAGCACTATTTGTTTTAGCGGTTTTGTTTTTAGAAAATAGTTATGGTTTTCTACATTATATCATTCTAATGTTTACCATATTACTAACGTTATTTTTTATAGAAAACTTAAAAAGCAATCAAAATATAGATGTGAAAGAAGTGTAAAAAGCTTCTTTTTTTTTAAACATCAAATACTTACATTTGCACAACAAATTATACAACACAATTAAAATATTATGAGTACAATCGTAAAAATTCATGCACGCCAGATTTTAGATTCTCGCGGAAATCCAACGGTAGAAGTTGATGTAATTACAGAAAACGGCGTTTTAGGTCGTGCAGCAGTGCCATCGGGAGCGTCAACAGGTGAACACGAAGCAGTTGAGTTACGTGATGGCGGTAAGCAATGGATGGGTAAAGGCGTTTTAACAGCAGTAAAAAATGTTAATGAAGTAATTGCAGAAAACATTGTTGGTTTTAGTGTTTTTGAACAAAACGTAATCGATCAAACAATGATTGAATTAGACGGTACTCCAAATAAATCAAACCTTGGAGCAAATGCTATTTTAGGTGTTTCTTTGGCGGTTGCAAAAGCTGCAGCTAATGAATTAGGAATGCCATTGTATCGTTACGTTGGTGGTGTTTCTGCAAACACATTGCCTGTTCCAATGATGAATATCATTAACGGTGGATCGCATTCTGATGCGCCAATTGCATTTCAGGAATTTATGATTATGCCGGTTTCTGCCGCTAATTTTACCGAAGCAATGCAAATGGGAACAGAGATTTTTCATAATTTAAAGAAAGTTTTACACGACAGAAATTTATCTACAGCAGTTGGTGACGAAGGTGGTTTTGCTCCAAATTTAGCCGGCGGAACAGAAGATGCTTTGGATTCTATTAAATTAGCTGTTGAAAAAGCAGGTTATGTTTTTGGAAAAGATATTATGATTGCGTTAGATTGTGCTGCTTCTGAATTTTATGTAAACGGAAACTACGATTATACGAAATTTGAAGGCGAAACAGGAAAAATACGTACATCTGAAGAGCAAGCGAGTTATTTAGCTGAATTGTGCGAAAAATATCCAATTATATCAATCGAAGACGGAATGTATGAAGACGATTGGAGCGGTTGGAATTTATTAACACAAAAAGTGGGTAATAAAGTTCAATTAGTGGGCGATGATTTGTTTGTAACAAATGTTTCTCGTTTAGAGCGTGGAATCAGTGAGAACACAGCAAACTCGATCTTAATTAAAGTAAACCAAATTGGTACATTGAGTGAAACTATTGCTGCTGTAAACATGGCACATAATGCAGGTTACACATCTGTAATGAGCCACCGTTCGGGCGAAACAGAAGATAATACCATTGCAGATTTGGCTGTAGCATTAAACTGCGGACAAATTAAAACAGGCTCTGCTTCACGTTCTGATCGTATGAGTAAATACAATCAATTATTAAGAATTGAAGAAGAATTAGGCAGTGTGGCATACTATCCACAAAGCAAAGCCTTTAAGATAAAAAGATAATTTTCACCTACTATAAAAATGACGCGTTATGCGTCATTTTTGTTTTTTGTCCTCTTTTTTTTGGTATATCACAATAGATAGCGTCAAAAATTAAGAATATAAAAAGATCATCTTAAATAATCAATAAATTAGGGGCAAGGTATCCTATCTCATTATGTATAAATAATAAGTATTTTCTATTATTAATAAGAATTATTTATATATTTATCCTTTACCAAGTGAAACATTTTTATTAAATTCGCTAACAAACAAATAAAAGATAAACTAAAAAATATATGTCAAAAACTGCAACTATAGCGATAGATGACAAAACGTTTGAATTTCCAGTAATTGTGGGAACAGAAAACGAAGTAGCTATCGATATTGAAAAGTTAAGAGCTTTAACAGGTGCCATTACTTTAGACCCTGGTTATAAAAATTCTGGTTCATGTAAAAGTGCTATTACTTTTTTAGATGGCGAAGAAGGAATTTTAAGATATCGTGGCTATTCTATTGAAGATTTAGCTGAAAACTCAAACTTTTTAGAAGTAGCTTATTTAGTTATTTTTGGAGAATTACCTACCACTAAGCAAATTGAAACTTTTGAAGCCGACATACGCAAGTATACTTTGGTGAATGAAGAAATGAAAGGAATCATTGACGGTTTTCCTAAACATGCACACCCAATGGGTATCTTAGCATCGTTAACTTGTTCGCTTACTGCTTTTAATCCTAAAGTTGTAAATGCAGATAGTAAAAGCGATATGTACGAGGCTGTTTGTAAAATCATGGGTAAATTCTTGGTTGTAGCTACGTGGACATACAGAAAAATCAACGGTTATCCGTTAAATTATTACGATAATACATTACCTTATGTAGAAAACTTTTTACAGTTAATGTTTAAATTACCTACTGGTCCTTACAAAGTAAACCCTGTGGTTTTAAATGCAATTGATAAATTGTTCATTTTACATGCAGATCACGAACAAAACTGTTCTACATCTACTGTAAGAATGGTAGGATCTTCTCATGCAGGTTTATTTGCATCGATTTCTGCGGGCGTTTCTGCACTTTGGGGGCCACTTCATGGTGGTGCAAACCAAGCGGTATTAGAAATGTTAGAAGAAATTCAGAAAGACGGTGGTGACGCAAACAAATATCTAGCAAAAGCAAAAGATAAAAACGATCCGTTCCGTTTAATGGGCTTTGGTCACCGTGTTTATAAAAATTTCGATCCACGTGCACGTATCATCAAGAAAGCGGCAGACGAAGTTTTAGCAGAATTAGGTGTAAACGATCCTATCTTAAAAATCGCTAAAGATTTAGAAGAAATGGCATTGAAAGACGAGTATTTCGTAGCACGTAACTTATATCCAAACGTAGATTTCTATTCAGGTATTATTTACCGTGCATTAGGAATTCCAACCGAAATGTTCACCGTAATGTTTGCAATTGGTCGTTTACCAGGATGGGTTGCTCAATGGAAAGAAATGCGCGAAAACAAAGAACCAATCGGTCGCCCACGTCAAGTTTATGTAGGGGAAGCATTGCGTCCGTTCAAAGAAATGTCAAACAGATAATCAATATCTGTCATTCACAATACAAAGCCAAATCAAACCGATTTGGCTTTTCTGATTTTAATAGCAAAACAACAAAGAACTTCTTATATTTGCTAAAACCAACATTCAAGAAAATATGAAATTACATGTAACAGATGAAACTTCAAGGCTTAAGGCCGTAATACTTGGAACCGCTCAAAGTAATGGCCCAACACCAACAGTAGATGAAGCTTATGATCCAAAATCGTTAGAACATATCAAAGCAGGTACGTATCCGGTAGAAAAAGATATGATAAACGAAATGGAAGCTTTTAATCAGGTTTTTAATAAATATAATGTAAAAGTTTACAGACCAGAAATTATTGAAGATTACAATCAGATTTTTAGTCGCGATATTGGTTTTGTAATTGACGATGTTTTTATTAAAGCAAATATTTTGCCAGATCGTGAACGTGAATTAGAGGCAATTCAATATGTAATCAATGAAATGGATCAAACAAAGGTTGTTCGTCCGCCAGAAGAAGTTCATATCGAAGGTGGCGATGTAATGCTTTATAACGATCATATTTTTATAGGAACTTATAAAGGCAGCGATTATAAAGATTTCATTACCGCACGTACCAATATGGCAGGTGTACAGTTTATAAAAGATTTGTTTCCGCATAAAATTGTAAAGGAATTCGATTTGGTAAAATCTAAAATTGAACCTCGCGATAACGCCTTGCATTTAGACTGTTGCTTTCAGCCTGTAGGAGCAAATAAAGGAATTATCTATAAATCGGGCTTTCGCGAAGAAGCAGATTATATGTATCTGGTAAATCTTTTCGGCAGAGAAAATCTGTTCCATATCGAACGTGAAGAAATGTACCACATGAATTCGAATGTTTTTTCTATTGATAAAAATGTAGTGGTTTCAGAACGAAATTTCACTCGATTAAATAACTGGTTACGCGATCACGGATTCACCGTAGAAGAAATTCCGTATGCAGAGATTTCTAAACAAGAAGGACTTTTACGTTGTTCCACTTTACCGTTAATTAGAGAATAAGTTATACGTTATAAGTTTTAGGTTAATCATGAGCAGTTATAAAGATTTAGATATTCACAAAATAAGTTTGTCTTTGTTTTATGAAGTACATCCAATGTCTTTAAAATTACCTAAATATGAACTATACGAATTAGGTAGCCAATTAAGAAGATCGTCTGATAGTATTGTAACAAATATTGTAGAAGGGTACGGACGAAGTGCTTATAAAGCAGAGTTTGTGAGATTCCTAACCTTTTCATGGGCAAGTTCTTTAGAGACAATTAATCATCTTGAAAAGATTAAGCATTTATACGGTAACTTATTTAGAAATGATCTGATTCAGAATTATCAAATTTTGAGTGCTAAAATTTATTCTTTTATTAAATACGTTGAAAATAATTGGAAATAGAAACATTACAGAACATAAAACACACAACATACAACATAAAATATATGAGTCAGCAAGCAGCAAATACCGTATTAATGATTCGTCCGGTGCAATTCCGTATGAACGAACAAACGGCAGTAAATAATTATTATCAAAAGAAATTAGAAGGATTAACTCCGGCAAACGTAAACCAAAAAGCACAAGAAGAGTTTGATGGTTTTGTAGAGCGTTTGCGATCGGTAGGTGTAAACGTGGTTGTGGTAGATGATACCAAAGTAAGCGATACACCAGACAGTATCTTTCCTAACAATTGGGTTTCGTTCCATGAAAATGCCGAAGTAGTTTTGTACCCAATGTTTGCAGAAAACCGCAGATTAGAACGTCGTGAAGATATTTTGGATATTCTGGAAGACAAAGGTTTTAAAATAGCAGAAATAAACGATTATACATCGGCAGAAGAAGACGATGTTTTTTTAGAAGGAACCGGAAGCATGATTATCGATCGTGAAAATGCGAAAGTTTATGCAGCTTTATCGCCTCGTGCAGATGAAGAACTGATTATAGAGTTTTGTGAAGATAACGACATGCACCCAATTATTTTTGAAGCATACCAAACCGTTGATGGTAAACGTTTACCAATTTACCATACCAACGTTATGATGAGTATTGCCGAAACTTTTGCTGTTATTTGTGGCGATAGTATCGATGATAAACAAGAACGTAAATTGGTTGTAAATAGCTTGAAAGAAGACGGTAAAGAAATTATCTATATTACCGAAAACCAAGTAAATCATTTTGCAGGAAATATGTTGCAGGTTGAAGGAAAAGACGGACAATTATATATGGTAATGAGTACACAGGCTTATGAAATTTTAACCGATGTACAGATTAAAGCAATAGAAAAGCATTGTGCTATTTTACACACACCTCTTTACACCATTGAAGCTTGTGGCGGCGGAAGTGCCCGTTGCATGCTGGCTGAAGTTTTTTTACCACAGGAATAATTTTAAGTTTATAAAACAAAAACGCATTGAGAAATCATTGCGTTTTTGTTTTATGTTACTATACAACTCCAGCTATAGCTAAATCTGAATAGGTGTTTTTTGTTAGATTAATTTTTAAACTTACATTACAACTCCCTCCATCTTTCATTCTTATAGTACTAATTTTAAATCTAGAATTAATCATTTCATCGTTACAATAAAGATTAATAAAAACTTCAATTTCATCTTGATCATTTTTAATCGCACAACATTGAATAATATAATCTTCAAAAGCTCTCAGTTTATCATTATTTTCTAGTAACATTTTCTTTAGAATTCTATCTAATTGTATCATATCATTGTTTTGTAATTCATAATTAGAAAAATCCTTCTTATAATGATATTTCAACAAAAATTCATCTGATGTAAAAGTGCTGTAATTTTTAAATTGATGTAAATCATAATAATTCTTTACAATTAATTTAGTTTTGGAAATTGGAAGACGATATGGATTTTCAGCATTTAAAAAAATGATTAAGTTATTTTTTAATATTGCTTTCTTAGCTTGATTTATTGGAAATTGATGATATTTGAAATAAATTGTATCATTTTGAATATGAACTTTGCCTTTTGAAATTATAGAGCTATTATCATGATCTAATTCACTTTCTTTAGTGAAAATATAACTACTATCTTCTTTTATTTGAAAGATTATTGTCTCAAAAAAAGGGGAGTTATACTGAGATTCTAACAGATATTTAGTTGATTTTTCTGTTTTAGCAGTATTCAATTTTTCTTTTTTACAGCTAATTATAAAACAACATACTGTAATTAATAATATTTTAAATTTTGATAGTCTCATATTGTTTATTATTAATCTACAACAAATCACTCGGTATTTTATAATGCGGGTCTTCTGCAATATTCACTTTAATAATAGCCGATGCATTTTCTAACAGCTTTCTGCTGTCTTCACTTAAATGTGTAAGAATTACTTTTTTGTTGCGTTCGCTGTATTTTTTTGTCAGTAAATCAACCGCTTCAATACCACTCATATCGGCAATTCTACTTTCCTTAAAAGAAATCATTATAGTTTCGGGATCATTTGCTAGATCAAACTTTTCGTTAAAATTTGCGATCGATCCAAAAAATAACGGTCCGTATATTTCGTAATGCTTAATTCCATTTGCATCAATATATTTTCTGGCTCTGATGCGTTTCGCGCTTTCCCATGCAAATACTAATGCCGAAATAATAATTCCGACCAAAACGGCAACAGCTAAATTGTGAAAAATAATGGTAATTCCGGCAACAATCACAGTTACTAAAATATCGGTTTTAGGCATTTTGGTCATCTTCTTAAAAAATCCCCAACTAAAAGTTGTAATAGCAACCATCATCATAACGCCCACCAAAGCAGCCATAGGGATTTGCTCTATAACCGGCGCAGCGACCAATATAATGAACAATATAGCCAAACTACTCACAATTGCCGATATACGTTTTCGCGCACCCGCATTTAAGTTTACAAATGTTTGGGCAATCATGGCGCAGCCACCCATTCCTGTGAAAAAACCGTTAGCAATATTGGCAATTCCCTGCGCTACCGATTCTTTATTAGCATTTCCACGCGTTTCGGTGACTTCGTCAACCAGCGTTAAGGTCAGTAAGCTTTCAAGCAAACCTACACCCGCCATAATCGCTGCGTACGGAAAAATAATTTCTAAAGTTTCAAAATTTAAAGGTATCTGTGGAATATGGAAAGGAGGAAAGCCTCCGCTGATCGATGCAATATCTTGCACTGTTTTTGTTTCGATTCCAAACAAATGAACCACACCAAAAACAATGGCAATGGCAATTAATGTTGTAGGTAACACTTTTGATATCTTTGGAATAAAGTACACCAATATTAAAGTTAAAGCTACCAAGCCACCCATTATGTACAGCGATTCGCCTTGAAGCCATTGGGCAGTAATACCTGACCCATATTTAAACTGCTCTATTTGCGACATAAATATCACAACTGCCAAGCCGTTTAAAAATCCGTACATTACTGGCTGTGGAACCAAGCGTACAAACTTACCGAGTTTAAAAACTCCGACAACAACCTGAAATAGCCCTGCTAAAACAACTGCAGCAAAAAAATATTCTATTCCGTGAACGGCAATAAGCGAAATCATTACAATCACTGTAGCGCCAGCACCACCAGAAATCATTCCAGGTCTTCCGCCTAAAAAAGCAGTAATAATTCCCATGATAAACGCTCCGTACAATCCTGTTAAAGGTGGTAAACCTGCTACAATTGCAAATGATAACGATTCTGGTATCATGGTCATTGCAACCGTTAAACCAGCTAAAATTTCTATTCGGTACGTTTTTAAATCGAGTAGCATGCTCTTAATTATTTACAAGAAATTACTTAATTGCTGTAAATAAATACAATCTTAATTAAGTATATAACAAAAAGTTGTTGTTAATTTTTGCAAAGATATCTATTTACAAAAGAAGCATGATTATATCTTAAAAATAATAAGTAACGAATTTATTATATATTGAATACCAATTGCTAAAACTAAAAATCCAATAATTCTTGATATAGCTACAATTCCTGATGCTCCTAAAAGTTTAGAAATATAATTAGCGCTGCGTAAAACTAAAAAAACACTGATTGCAACACCCATAATTGCACCTACAATAATTAGTTTATTGGTTATTTCTGGGTAATCTTGATCCATGGCAATAAGTAATGACATAGATCCCGGACCAGCCATCATTGGTATAGCTAACGGTGTCAAGGCAATATCACTTCGCTGTTGTGCGTCGTCAGTTACTTTTTTGTTTACTCCGCGGCGTTTGCTAAAAGTTCCTGATAAAAGTCCAAAGCCCGATGAACAAATTACTACACCACCGGCAATTCTTAAAACATCTATGCTAATACCAAAAAAATTTAAAATAATTTTACCTATTAAAAAAGAAATTACAAGAATAATAAAAACATTAATTGAAGCCCATAAGGCTGTTTTATTCTTAGTTTCTTTAGAATCGCCTTGGGTTAAACCTAAAAATATGGGTACCGATCCTAACGGATTTATAACAGAAAATAGGGCAGCAAATGTAATTAAGAATAAATCCATAGGTAGAAATAAGTTTTTTTTAAAGCTAAAAAATAATTTCAAATAAGGTTAGAAATAAATTGACTATTTTTATAAAAAAAATATGAACTATTCTTTTCTGGATCTGGTTTACGTTAAAGAAAATCATACGATTCAAGATGCGTTTAACGAATTAAAAGTTACAGCACAAAAAGCCGATGAATTGCAATTTACACGTTATTGGTTAGCAGAACATCATAATATGGAAGGTGTTGCAAGTAATGCTACATCAGTTTTAATGGGTTATGTGGCGGCAAATACTCACAAAATACGTGTGGGTTCTGGTGGTGTAATGTTACCAAATCACTCACCGTTAGCAATTGCCGAACAGTTTGGAACACTTGCCCAAATTTATCCAAATCGTGTTGATTTAGGTTTAGGTCGCGCACCGGGTACCGACGGGTTAACCGCGCAACACATGAATGAAAACTTTATGCAGAACGTTCATGAATTTCCTAAAAATGTTTCGGCAATTCAACAATATATTTCAACAGAAAATACAGAATCTAAGGTTCGTGCTTTTGTAGCAGAAGGTACAAACGTTCCTGTTTATATGTTGGGATCAAGTACCGATAGTGCTGTGTTGGCTGCTGCTTACGGTTTGCCTTACGCATTTGCATCTCACTTTGCTCCGCAACAATTAGGTGCTGCTTTTAAGTTTTATACCGATGAATTTCAGCCTAACGGAGAAATTTCAGCTCCGTATAAAATAGCTTGTGTTAATGTTATTATTGGTGAAACTACTGAGGATGCCAAATTAAGTGCCTCTTCTTTTTATAAAATGTTTTTAGGATTGATTCGCAACCAACGTTCTAAAATGAAACAACCCGATATGGCTTTTTATGATGATTGGTCTGTGGTAGAAGAAGCTCAGATAAGCCAAATGACCGCCGGAAGTTTTATTGGCGACGAAGAAAATGTGGCTCGAAATTTGAAACACTTTATCGAACGTTATCAAATAAACGAAATTATGATGTCGTGTCCAATATATTCCGTAGAAAAACGTTTGTATACTATGGAGAAGTTTGCTTCAATCATTTCTAAAATTTAAGATGAAAAAAATACTTATATCAATTAGTTGCGCTTTTGCAACATTAACGATTAATGCCAGTTCGCCAATTTCTTATGCGATAGAAGTTAGTGCTAAAAACCCATTGATTATTGTAAATGGTTACAAAATTCGTTTTGCCGATTATGCTAAAATAAAACCAGAGCATATTGAAAGTATTATTGAATTAGAACCAGAAGATGCTATTGAGGTTTTTGGTAAAAACGGTGAAAATGGTGCCATAATTATTAAATTGATTAGTAGTTTTAAAGGATTTTCTTTAGATGGAGCCAAAATTGATGATCGTATTATTGAAAAGGTTGCATTTTATGCTGAACAAGCCAAGTTTAAAGAACAAGCGCGTTTGGAAGCCGAAGCCAAAGCTAAGCAAGAAGCCGAAGAAAAAGCTCGATTAGCGGCTGAATTAAAAGCAAAAAATGATGCCCTAGAAACATCCCGACTTGAAGCTGAAGAAAACGCAAAGTTAAGTGCTACGGAAAAATTAAAAAAAGAAGCAGCAGATAAGGCACGCAAAGAGTTTGAAGAAAACCAGCGATTAGAAAACGAAAATAAAAATCGTGCAGAAACAGAAGCCAAAGCCAAGCAAGAAGCCGATGATAAATCGCGTTTAGCTGCAGAAGCTAAAGCAAAACAAGAAGCCGATGAAAAACCACGATTAGCTGCAGAAGCCAAAGCCAAGCAAGAAGCTGATGAAAAATTACGATTAGCTGCAGAAGCCAAAGCAAAACAAGAAGCCGATGAAAAAGCACGTTTAGCAGCAGAAGCTAAAGCCAAGCAAGAAGCCGATGAAAAATCACGATTAGCTGCAGAAGCCAAAGCAAAGCAAGAAGCCGATGAAAAAGCACGTTTAGCTGCAGAAGCCAAAGCCAAACAAGAAGCCGATGAAAAAGCACGTTTAGCTGCAGAAGCCAAAGCCAAGCAAGAAGCCGATGAAAAAGCACGTTTAGCAGCAGAAGCTAAAGCAAAACAAGAAGCCGATGAAAAAGTACGTTTACCTGCAGAAGCCAAAGCCAAACAAGAAGCCGATGAAAAAGCACGTTTAGCTGCAGA
>NZ_RQTJ01000050.1 GCF_003858535.1 Paenimyroides viscosum | reverse complement strand
GTTACGTTTGTTGTTGTGGTACAATTGTTGGCATCGGTTACCGTTACCGTGTAAGTTCCTGCTGCTAATCCTGTTGCCGTTGCAGTGGTTTGTGTATTGGTATCGTTCCATAAATAGGTATATGGAGCAGTTCCACCTGATACCGTTACGGTTGCTTCGCCATCGTTCCCATTAAAACATGATACATTCACAACATTGGTTAATGTTATCGATGCTTCTAACAACGTAGGTTCTGCGATTGTTACGTTTGTTGTTGTGGTACAATTGTTCGCATCGGTTACCGTTACCGTATATGTTCCTGCTGCTAATCCTGTTGCCGTTGCGGTGGTTTGCGCAGTGGTATCGTTCCATAAATAGGTATATGGTGCAGTTCCACCTGATACCGTTACGGTTGCCTCGCCATCGTTTCCGTCAAAACAAGAAACATTTACAACATTGGCTAATGCTATCGATGCTTCTAATAAAACAGGTTCTGCGATGGTTACAGTTGTTGTTGTGGTACAATTGTTGGCATCGGTTACTGTTACTTCGTACGTGCCTGCAACAAGTCCTGTCGCTGTTGGAGTGGTTTGATTGTTAACATCATTCCATGAGTAAGTGTATGGAGCAGTACCATTTGTTACGGTTGCTATTGCTTCACCATTATTTCCACCAAAACATGCCACATTTATCGGTACAATGGTTACGTGCAACGGTAAAGGTTGCAAGACTTGTAATACTTGTGTTGTAATGCTAAAACCAGAATTTTCATCTGTAATCGTACACGTATAATTTCCTCCTTGGGATACTGTTATATCTTCTGTAGTTGCGCCATTTGACCATAAATAAGTGTAAGATCCTGTTCCGCCAAATACAGATAAATCAATACTTCCTGTTGAAGTAAAACATAATAAATTATTTATTTGGTGCGTATAAGTAATTGGTGAAACTACAATAACATCAATCTTAGCTCTTCCACTTTCACAACCTACTGAATTAGCTTGGGAAACATAATAAGACGTGGTACCTAACTGATTTGTTGATGGTGTGGGTGCACTTGAACTATAATCACTTCCTAATTCATCTGTATACCATTTTAAGGTTGTTCCAACACCATTTAAGGTTGCTGTTAAGGGTATAGCCGTACTATTTAATTCGTAATAAACATTACTTACTATCGGACTTGTTGGTGGAACATCCACTACTTCTGAATACGTTTTTACATCAATTGCTGTCCAAGACCAGAAATTATGATTCCCTACAGCCCTCACTGATGTAATTGGAATATAGTTTGAAATATCAATTGTTTCTTCACCTGTAAATACACCTAAAGATATATTATTTACAAATAATTCATAACTACCATCGTACCATATTCCATTTGTGTATCTACCAGAGCTTGCTGTAACAACAGCTCCAGATTGGCATGTTGTAAAATTGTTCAGTTCTGATACAGCATTTCCGTTTGTGTAGGTAAAATCTCTATAAGGTAACTCAACTTTTGTACTCACCACTATATTTTCACTGAGTGTACATCCTGCTGCATCGGTAACCGTTAGTGTATAAGTGCCATTTAACAAATCGCTCCTGTCCTTTGTAGTAACGCCATCATTCCAATTATAAGTATAAGGTGCGGTACCGCCTGTAATTGTAGCAACTACATTACTATCATTACAAGTTGAACACATATTGAAGGAAGTTTCCTGTAAATTTATATTTATCACATTAGTCTCTGTAATCGTAAACGTTTCTGTCAATATACAACCGTTCGCATCGGTTACGGTTACTTCGTACGTGCCTGCAACAAGTCCTGTCGCTGTTGCTGATGTTCCGCCAGTTGGTGACCAAGAATAGGTATAAGGTGCTATTCCGCCTGATACAGTAACTGTTGCGGTTCCGTTACTGCTTCCGTTACAAGCTACATTAGTTTGTGAACTTGTTAAGCTTAAAGAACATTGGCTTTCATACGCACCCATATCAATAACATCAACAAAGCGTGGGTTGCCCGCTAAGTCTGTTTCATTACCTGTAATTGCCCCTACGTTAGCTATCCAATGTTGGTTATTTCCTGCATTGATTGCAGGGCTACCATTTACTAGGCTAAAATCTCCGTTAGCAGCATCGGTAAAAACAGTTGAAGCATTAAGTCCAACCCCAAAAAGACAACTATTAAATGTTAAATCAGCAAAATTAGTCCCTACAATTCCATCCCATAAAATTGTATTATAGACCCCCATCCATCCCCATGTGGAATGAATATCTTGAAGACTATTATTATAAAAAGTACAATTTAAAACAGTCACATATCCTGCAGAATCATTATAAATCCCTCCGCCTTCTGTAGTAGTAATATTATTTACAACAAGCCCATTGATCAGTTTAAATTGCGAACCGACATTATACATACCAGCACCATAATTCGCTTTATTTTTAATTATTTTTACGTTCATTATGTCTGACGAAGTATATATATTATATATACCACCTCCCCGACTTTTTTTAATAATTCCTGCATTCACTTGAATTGTAGTATTTCCATCTGCATTTCCATTTGTAATAGTAAAACCATTCAATTCAGCATTTAATGTTGTTGTTGGTGTACCAACTCTTAATACCACATGGTACGCATTATCGGTATCAACATTTGGTATGCCTAAATCGCCGCTTAATATACTGGCATTTGCGGTAAGAGTTAAATCTCTTTCGTTTAAAGTTGTTTCGGTAGCTGCAAAACCGCCGTATAGTTGTACATTGTTTACCATTAAGAAACTTACATCACGTGGGTCTGCCGGGGTTGCCGAAAGGCTTTGTCCATCTTCTGGAGTGTACTTTGGTTTATAGGTACCACCAGCTACCCAAATTTGTAAGGGCGTGGTCGTAAAGTTTGCTTTGTTAGTATTTGCCCACTTTAAGGCATCTGCCAGTTCGGGTATTGCGTTTTGCCAGCTATCTCCCGATTGGTTCCCTCCTGCTACGCCTTGCTTTACGTAAAGGATGCCGGAAGCTGGGGTTATAGTTTGTGCCATTGCTGACACAACAAACAGTAAAAATGTAAATAATAAGTAAAGTTTTTTCATCTATTTTATTGCTTTATTGTTTGTGCCTTCGAGAGCCTCAGGCACCGCGTGGTGGTTGAGGTTCTCGAAACCACCGCTTATTCTTATTCTCGAAACCACTCTTTTCTCTATAACACAAAACTACGCAGTACATCGCTGTAAATACGTTTCGGATTGCTACCAAAGGCATCACAAAATATAAAATTATCATAGCTTCACATAATTTCTTATTTTTCTTAGAGCCTATTTAAATTTGTTCAAATCATTTTACATTATCTTCATTTGAGCGCAACGGCTTGTGGTCGAGAAACCTCACAATTGTTTTTTCAAAGAAATTCTTGCTCCTTCAAAATGACAAAAAATACTTTTTTTGAAATTTAAACAAGCCTTATAACCACAAAATGCTCATTATTTTTAAACGTAAAAATGTAATCAAATATAAACACATATCCTTTTTATGCGATTTTAAAAGGGTGGACAAAAGGGTGGACATTTTTTAAATAATTGATTCTAAATATATTATACGATTTCAATAAAAATCATAAATAGCTTATATTCGTAGAAATATTTTGTTATAAAAACAGTCGTTTACATAATCGCTTTCTTTTTCTTTGTTTCGCTGCGTGTTTCGGCACAAGATCACAATGCACTTTTTCTTACAGAAAATATACAAACGCTACAAAAGGCAACGAGCGAAAATTCACTGAAAGCATCGGTAAAAAGTATTTCAAAAAATGTTTCCTCAAAACAACAACAAGAATTATATATTCTGCAAAAGCTATTTTTAGGAAATATGTACCGTGAGGAAGCTGACAGCCTTAATGCAAAAAGTTCAAAGCTTTACGAAGAAGCTGCGACCTTGGCATCAAATTCTAAAAATATCCCCTTGCAGATATGGGTTTACACACAAACCGGGTTCTATTTTTACACTTACAACCAATATGAAACAGCGCTGCCTTTTTTCCTGAAATCATCGCGTTTGCTAGACAATACTCCCGATGTAGATTTGATTGAAGGTATTGAGGTTTTAAAAAGAAATGCCTACTTTTTTGGAACGATCTTAGAGCATGAAAAAAGCATTCGATATCTAACAAGAGCCTTAAACCTTACAAATACTCGTTCTAAAGATTATGCCACCCTTTTAAACGGTATTGGCAGCTGTTATTTAGATTTAAACGAATTAAGTAAAGCAGAATCGTATCTGCTAAAAGCACAAAAAAGTGCCTTAGAAAACAAAGACACCTTAAGATATGCAAAAGTTTTGGGCGATTTGGCGCGGATTGATATCAAACGAAAAAACTGGGAACAGGCAGAAAAACTTCTGCACCAAGACATTTCCTTATCCGAACAGGCTGGTAGTGACCGAAACACCATGTTTGCACGATTGCAACTTGGTAAAATGTACTGGGAAAAGTCGGATATTGAGAAAGCCTACAACACTTTACAAAAAGTACAGCAATACGCACGTAGTAAAAGTTATTTAAAAGGGTTTGAATACGATGCCACAGAACTGCTTCTACGCATTGCCATACACCAAAAAGATTCTGCAGAAGAGCTTTTACTAAGACGCAGCTTAGATTCGCTAAGTAAAATAATAAATAGTACCGAAGGTAAAGAAGTAATAAGTAACGTTTCCTTAAAAACGCAAAAGGAAAACATATTGTGGGAATTACAGGCAGAGAAATCAAAAGCTGAAAAAGCGACATTTTTTCGCTTAACATGGACTATTATTAGTTTTCTTTTATTGCTCTTTGTAATTTTAATCTATCTATACAATAAACGCAGACTAAAATTGAACAACTTGGAATTCGAACAAAAACTCCTTGTTTTTCAATATGAAAAAATTCAGTCCGAAAAAAAGTTGATTGCTACCAACAATACCTTAGAATCTTATAAAGTTTACCTTACCGAAAAAAACCATCAGATAGAAAAATTAGAAGCAGTTATACAAGAAGACAACAATCATAAATCTAAAATAATAAAAAAACAAACCAATGCGCTGCAACAGTTACTTTCTTCGCATTTAATGACCAATGAAAACTGGCAAACTTTTAAGCAAGCTTTTATTAACGAACAGCCGGCATATTACGATACCTTATTAAAAAGGTTCCCTGAACTTACAGAATCCAACTTACGACTACTTTTATTACACAAAGCATCATTAAACAATCAGGAAATCGCGCAGATAACCGGGGTTACCCTTGATGCGGTTAAAAAAGCAAAACAGCGATTACGGAAGAAATACAGTGAAGCTGTTGAAGAGTTTTTGTAGAAGTTTTTGATGTATGGTGCTTTTTAAAAGGTGCTGCATTCCTTGAACCATACATGAGAGACAACAACCAGCCTTGCTATAGGGCTAGGTAATCATGAAGACGAAAACAGTCGGTATGTATAACGATCCTATTTGATCCTGCATCCACAATACTTACGAAATTCCCTGTTAATCAAGGGGAGACGGCGAATAGATCTGTTTCATAATTTCTTTGAGATATTGTTGTTCTTTATTGTAGTTACGAGATAGTTTCTGCAATAATCCTCCATTCTGCCAAGTAGGAAACTCATCAGTCCTTTCTCTTTAGGATCAGGTATATCCTTAAAAAAAGGGAGCATACAGTTACCTGTATACCCCCTATATGCCAACAAACTCTTTGTTGTTATTTTCTTTTAACGTTTACCGCCATCAAACCTTTTTGTCCGCGTTCTATATCAAAAGTTACGTCGTCGTTTTCACGTACGTCATCCATTAATCCTGAATTGTGTACAAATACATCTTCGTTACCGTTTGCTTGAGATATAAAACCAAATCCTTTAGTTTCATTGAAAAATTTTACTGTGCCTTCTTGCATCTTTTTATATATTAAATTTATTATTCTATTATTTTTTAACTTCAACTGCCTGATATCCTCTCGGGGTCAGTTCTTTTTTATAGCTTACCTTATTGTGTTTTTCAACCGTTACGCTAAGCTGTCCCACATGGAAAAAAATATTTTCCCCAGTTCCGTCCTCCGTTATGAAACCAAAGCCTTTTTCGCTCATATAAGTTACAATTCCGGTAAAATCATCGTTATGATGTGCCGCTGATTCCTGAGCTTTCCTGGCCTTTGCCAAATCGGCATCCCTGTTTTGCAAATGTGGGGGTACTTCAGTAAAGTGACCGTTCACATCCACATACACGATCATGTCGTCAAGGGTTTTTCCTTTATTGTTATTATCCTTGCGGTCGTCTCTTCTTAACTGCTTGTCTTTTAATTTCTTTATTTTTTTCTTGGTATTTTCTTTCTTCGTAAAAGATTCCGCCATGTTGTATCGTTTAAATTAATAATTGTGCCTACTGTATTGCAACCGCCATATTGAAGCCTATAAGTTTTTGTATATTGATCAGTTCCTTTTTTTCTTCGCGGTCGCAAAAAGAAACTGCCGTACCTTCGTAACCTGCCCTTCCAGTCCTACCTATCCTGTGTACGTAGGTTTCGGGGATATTGGGTAGTTCATAGTTTACCACGTGTGGCAACTCGTCTATATCGATACCCCTTGCGGCAATATCGGTAGCAATAAGCACCCTAATCTTAGAACTTTTAAAATCGTCCAATGCCCTTTGTCTGGCGTTTTGAGATTTATTACCGTGTATTGCAGCAGCATGGATACCCGATTTAATTAGGTTCTTAACCAGCTTGTCGGCACCGTGCTTTGTTCTAGCAAAAACCAGCGAGCGGTTGATCGCCTGGTCACCAAGAATATGTACTAGCAGATCGAATTTATCATTCTTTTCCACAAAATACACCGACTGTTTAACCGTTTCTGCTGTAGATGATACCGGTGTAACGCTTATTTCCTTTGGTTTTTTTAGTATTGATTGTGCAAACTTCCTTATATCGTTAGGCATCGTAGCCGAGAAAAACAACGTTTGTCTCTTTGGCGGCACCTTTGCAAGGATTTTCTTCACATCATTTACAAAACCCATATCCAGCATCCTGTCTGCTTCGTCAAGAACCAGTATTTCGATATGTGACAACCTAACACATCCTTGCGACACTAAGTCCAGTAGTCTGCCCGGCGTTGCAATAAGTATATCTACGCCCCTGTTCAGTGCAGCTACCTGCTTTCCTTGCGGTACACCGCCAAAAATAGCCAAGTGTTTCAGGTTCAAGAACGTTCCGTAAGTCTTAAAGTTCTCATCTATCTGTACTGCAAGCTCCCTAGTAGGCGTCAGTATCAACGTACGGATACCTTCAGGTGCATGTTTACTGCTATCCAACAACTGTAGGATAGGTATGGCAAATGATGCTGTTTTACCCGTACCGGTTTGTGCACAACCTATCACATCCCTTCCCTCAAGAATATGCGGTATGGTTTGGTGCTGTATTTCTGTTGCCTTGGTATACCCGGCTTGTGTTAAAGCCTTCATGATAGGCGGTATAATGTTCAATTCTTTAAAATTCATATTCTTCTTCCGGAAAAACCGGTTTTTTCTTTCGATCTTCCCAACTGCCGTCTGCGGTTAAAATAATCGGTGTGTAAAAAAAGCAGTCCTTCCTTACAACAGCAAACAGCGGTTTACCGTTAAGTACGTACTTTTTAGGGCGTCACTACTATAATGACTGCATGCTTTTTTGCAAATTCCTGAAATCCTTCAGACCTTTTATAAAGCCCGTACGACAGCCGGAATAATGCGATGATTTTACTTTTTTATTTTACCTTGGGAAAACTATAAATCCTGTCTGTGCTTTTTTTTGGAGCACATTTCAGATCTGCCAATGAAATCTCATTAAAAATAATAGTGGCAACTGAGGTGAGTCAAGACTGAGAGAGAAAAATTGATGGTTAAACTTTTTCAGAAGAGGCAGAAACAAAAGCCTGTTAATAAATTCTTTACAAAGGTAGAAATTTATTCTAATATTCCTATCTTTTTAATTAAAATATTTAAAAGTTTACTTCAAACCAGTTTATTTTACAATAAAAAACAGCTAAATATGTTGTAACAGCTTGCTTTTGGCGTACCTTTACCAATATGACCGACTTAATAAAATATCCCCTATTTTTTGCTGGCGCCGTTTTAGCGCTTGTTGTACTAGTAATAACGATACAAGAGTTCAAAGGGTTTTATGGCACTGCAAATGCCAGGGGTTCTACAAAATAGAGCTAAAGGTGTGTGGGGTTTTTTCATACATGCCAAGGATAGCGTTTGGTTTGTTGATAGTATGAGATTATTTCGGTAACCATTCTCCATTTCACGTAATTGGCACATTTCGGTTTTTCCGTACTTTTTACGCACAAAAAGTACCAAAAGTGCTTTTATTGCGGTCAAGCTTTTAACGGTCAAAATCTTGTTCGTTAGCTAGCCTATCGCGATTCGACAGGCTCATCGACCTCCCCGATATGCTTTAACGCCAACTTCACAATTTTGACCCCCGCTAAAAGCTTAATACCGCTAGTTCATATACCATTTACGATATTGAGTCAGTAACCTAGCATCTATTTAATAAAGCAGAAGCTTAAAATGGGGTTATTCATACAGCCCACAAAAGATTTGGTTTATATTGTTTCGTCTCAATGTAAGGCGAAGTAATCAGGAGGACAATATGGAAACGTTTCAACGAACTTTTTTTCGTTACCCTTTTACTTACTAAGTTATACGACTCCCCGATCAGGTATATTCTTCTTCTACCCTATTTCGAAAATGATTCAGCAGCTTTACAAGAAACCGTGCGGGTTCAATTTTGCGTCGTTTTATGTCGATGTATTCCCTATAGAGCTGTTCTGTTATCTGTATCTGGAATAGTTCACCAAACTGCTTCGCCAGTTCCTGTACCGTACACTTATCGGTATCTACAGCTCCGTAATAATACAATGCATACACCAACTCCACGGCATCTACTTTGTTGGCTTTCCATTCTAACGGCAGGGTTTCTTTAGGCTGTTCTGCTTGGAACGGTGCTTTGAGTCGGTTTAGCTTTCTTGTATAAAACTCTACTAGTTTTTCACAAGCAGTTATTTTTGCCAACAGCAGTCCGTGCGAGCATGACGATTCCAGATCGGCATTCAAGCTATAAAGCGTAGGTACCGCACCAGAATCAGACAAACGTCTGAAATAACGTTCATCATTATAGGTATGTGTTTTCTTGATGTAATTATAAAATTCTTTTTCTGCATTTATAAAATCTCGCAGAGCGCTTATTTCCTTTTTATATGTTTTAGGTTGCTCCAGATCCATTGGTGAAGCCAAGTTGTAAAAACGTTTTAAGGTGGTAATAAAAATATATTCCTTTATTATTAAAGGTTGAACCTCTTTAAAATACCGTATTTCCTCGACGACCGATGAGAAGACGTACGATCGGATCTTATCATTCATGTCCGTAATTAACCGTTCCATCAACCGTATGTGCACCTCTATTTTTGTCCAACATTCTACTTCATGCCATTCACAAAAGTGATACAGTTCCAAAAGGCTGTTTACGTCAGCCAACATCTTATCAATCATATCCTATTTGTTTTTCAAGGGGTTTTAAAACAACCGGTTTGTTAGGAAACAGCCTGTACCGGTATTTTAAAATTCAAAAAAAAAAAGTTTAAATGCTACAATAACTATAAAAACAATACCTTTTTTACACTTTTTCGTTCCTATTAAACACTTTTATTGATAATAATTTGTAATTTTAAGAATACTAAACAAACTACTATGAACAATTTATCAGAAAACTCCCCTTTTATTGTGACGGAATATGCCGTTTATTCAAAGAAAAACTCCATTGTCTACATTACCTTCAAGAAGAACCTTATTTTAAACCTTGATACAGCAAAAAAGATTGTCCGTGACCGATTAAAATTTCAGGCGGACACAACATATCCTGTTATCTGCGACGTAACTGCGATAAGATCTATAGACGAAAATGCACGTATGTACCTTGCAAGCATCGGATCCCACCAGCTAACCGCAGTAGCGTTGGTTTCGCTAACGCCAACACTTTATGAGATGGGTACGTATTACAAAGAATTTGATACACCAAAATCACCAACCGAAGTATTTAGCAGTATTGAGGCTGCAGAAGAATATATGAACGGACTAACCAGGAAACCATGATTCACTTAACAATCAGTAGAAACCGTTGGAACAACCTTCTAAAAGGAATGTTAGAGGTTGGTAAAGGACGTATAAACCAGCGATTATCCATAGGTTATCGAAACGATAAATTTGAAGGAATTGAAGTTCTATTCAACATGTTGTGCGAGGAACTGAGTCAGCGCCTTCTGCACCTTTCCTTTATAAAGCCGACCGAATTTCAACGCTATATCAACCATTTCGTCATTATTACAGACAGCGAGTTTACTATTACCAACACCTGCACAAATTTTTTGGAACAGTACAATTTAGATCCTTATACTATAAAAGGCAGTTCGTTTTTAAAGCTTGCAGATCCAGGAACAGCATCCTATCTTACGGCGGTATACGGAGTTGGTGATCAGACTGTTGATACAAAACCTAAAATATTGTTACTGAAAGAAGACCGCTTTGCCTATTCTATAAAAAAAATGTACTTAGAGCAACTTTTTGTAATAAGTCTGCACCAAATTTATATTGATAAAAAATATTTTAAGCCACCGCACGAGACTGGCGTAGCTGAAAAAAACCGCTTACTTGAAAATAAGAGGTATGAAGAAGTGATAGAACGCATTAAAACTGAAATAGATACCCTACCATTTTCTAAAAAGCTGGCACTGAAAGACATCGTTAAGAATCACAGTATCAATATCACCCTTTTAAAGAAGCTTTTCAAGCAGCAGTACCAATGTGGTGTATATGAGTATCAGATAAAGTTAAGGATGAATGCAGCCCATGAACTGATTGTTGGAGGGGAAATGCCCTTAAAGAAAATTGCTGCAGATATGGGTTACAGGCAATATTCTGCATTTGTTAAGTATTTTAAGCGTTATTTCAACATACTACCTAAAGATCTTAGGAAGCTAAGCAAGCAGCAGCACGATTGAAGTATGCAAGCAGTGACTTATTTTACTACCGTAACGAAGATACCAAATAAATAAATAATAATGATTATCTGGAACTTTGTACCAAAATATTTATTAATGTATCATAAATTAAATATTGAAACATTTTTTCCTATACACTGTGTGTCATTCCGTGCTTGACACGGACCCGAGCTTGCGAACTGACGAAGTAATCTCATCATTATTTATCTTGTGAGATGCTGACCCTAGCTTGCGAACTGAACGAAGTTAAACAAGTTCAGCATGACACTGACGATAAAACTAAAACTTGGTGTAATCTTTCCGATAATCATTTAAATAATTGTTTAACAATACCCGTAGTGCATTATCAAAATACCGTTTTGTCACAATTTTTGTTTACTACACTTTGTTT
>NZ_RQTJ01000049.1 GCF_003858535.1 Paenimyroides viscosum | reverse complement strand
CTGGTACCCAAGCGTCACCTTTGAACAAGGATTGGCAAAAACAATCGACTGGTTTATGGATAATCAGGAATGGTTGAACAACGTAACATCAGGTGATTATCAGAAGTATTACGAAGGACAGTATAAATAGCGAAAAGGGAAATAGGGAAATAGGGAGAAAGTTAGAGTGTGATAAACTTAAAGAGCTTTTGTCATTCTGACGAAGGAAGAATCTCTTTTCATATAGCGTCTATCTGATTATATAGTTATTTACCCTTTTAACCATATACCCATTACAAAAACAATGAACATACAGGAAACAAAACTAAAAGGCTGTTTTATCCTTGAACCACGCAAGTTCGAAGACGAACGTGGCTATTTTTTTGAGAGTTTTAACGAAAAAACATTCAATGATTTAACTGGTACAAATACTCATTTTGTACAAGATAACCAAAGTTATTCCACAAAAGGAGTAATTCGCGGACTGCATGCACAAGCAGGAGCACACGCCCAAGCAAAATTGGTTCGAGTGCTAAAAGGCGAAGTAATCGATGTAGCAGTAGATGCCCGTCCCGATTCTCCAACATTTGGTCAGCATGTAGCAGTACATTTATCGGCAGAAAACAACAAACAGTTATTTGTTCCTCGTGGGTTTTTGCATGGTTTTTCTGTATTAAGCGAAGAAGCCGTGTTTTTCTATAAATGCGATAACTTCTATAACAAAGAATCAGAACAAGGCATTTTATACAACTCACCCGAATTAAATATTAACGTTACAAACTAATTAGCAATAGAACCCGGTACCCCACATCTAACACCTCTCCAATTTATTAAAAAAACATTAAAATTTTCCTTTCCCTTTTTAATACTTTATTTTATATAATAAATAGTATAAATTTACTGCCTAAATAACCTATTCATGCTATGTATCAAATAACGAAAGAATTAGACGCAGCCGGCTTCAGTATAAACACAGTTAGAACTGTTGTACTGAGAAATAATGGTGAACTTAGCTTCAAAACCCTTGAATATTTTGTTATATATATTTCGTTAAAGGATTCATGTATTGTTGTAGATGGGAATAAAATAAGGGTGAAAGCAAATCATTTGGCATATATTGCCCCGTTTAAAGACGTTGTTTACGATTCAGAATCTCCAGATGATATAATCATTGCCTTTTCATCTTCTTTTTACGAACGATCTGGAAAAGACAGCTTTATTTTAAATTCAGATCTGTTTTTTAACAGTCAGTATAATGTTTTTACCGCTCCAACCATCGGAAACGGAGCAGAGATCAAAAAACTGATCGTTAACAGGCTTGATCTGTATCGAGATAAAGAAATGGGCCTGTACATAGCTGTGGCGCACAATTGTGTAGAGATACTGCTGTTAGATGGGTTGTTGGGAATACAAAATCAGCTGGTTAAACCAGAAAAAATCAATTTTTCCTATATGGATGTCGTCAACAGATTCAGGGTACTGTTGCAGAAACACTTCAAGGAAGAAAAGGGTGTTTCGTTTTATTCAGAAAAACTAGGCGTTTCTTCTCAACGTTTGTCTGTAATGACAGAGCTGGTGTTGGGTAAAGGAGCAAAAAAGGTCATCGTACAAAAAGTTACAGACGAAGCTGTGAAGATGTTACAAAATTCCGTACTCAACATTTCAGAAATTGCTATGGATCTGGGTTTTGCAGACGAAGGTAACTTCAGTGCATTTATCAAAAAACACTATAACAAAACCCCAAGTGAAATTAGAGATACAAATCAGGTGTATTTATAAATTTACAAATTTTCAATGTTTTTTCACAAGTGTATTGTCTTTTAGTTGCAGTAATTTTGCACCGATATTTAGAATTTTAAAAATAGTCTTATGCAAAACGGTTATTAATCTATCGTTATCTTAGATTATTTATTACACGTTTTAATCCAAATAGTTCACTGAAAGTCTTTAAGAAATCGCAAAACCAAAAACGCGCTTACAGTATTAATTTTAAAATTTAAGCTGTTACATAAATGAAGTTATTCTTTTGTTTAGTTACAACTATATATATGTCGTATTCTGTAAATTCCCAGAATACCTCACCTTCTGTAAACGAACTGAATAGTTTGGTTAAAGAGTATAATTCACTTTTTTTTCATACAAAATCATTTGCAGATGATGTGCTTGTGCAGCCAGTTTCTAAAAACAACGGATTGCTGGCTGATATTGTTTCTGATACTGCTATTACAGCTAATAATAATTTCATTGTTGATAGAAATACCAGAATCACATATTCACAAACCGATTTCGGTCTTAAATGGGTTTCTGATGCTACCTACAACTTCAGCCCCGGTATTTCAGAAACAGAAGATGTTTTTTTCAGATCTCGGGTTTCAACCGGCTTAGACTGGGTAATTCTTGGCGAAGGCAGCATGCAGCGAAAAAAAGAAGCAAAACGCATCTTTAATCAGCAGTTTCGCAGAGATTCACTTCAGTTAAACCTTCAAAATAATTCGTTTAGCTTGCATAACAGGCAGCTGCTTTTACAGCATATATTCGATCTGCACCGTCTCGAAATTCTTAAAAAGTATCAGGAAATAGTACAGATGCAGGCAGCTTATCAAGATAAAATGCATCAGGCTAAGCTTGGCAGCAGTGCTGATAAAATCAGTGCCGATAACCAGTCGCAGGCTGTTAGCGGTATGATTGATGTTTACAAAAACTATCTGTCTCAAAATATTCCCGATCATTTGGTTAAACAATATTGGAACATTCCGTACGTAGATGCCGTTTTACCCGATCTGTCTTCAATAAATGCGGATAATCTTTTAAAGGAAGAGGAAGTATTGGTACAAATGCAGAAAGATCTTATAAGCAGTAAACAAAAACCCGGCGACAAGCCAAGTTTGCGTGCCAAGTTCAGATACAATTATTACGACAATGCAGAGCAAACCGGCAGATCGTTCGCAAGTGTAGGCGCGTCGTTGTCTGTACCTATCCGTTTTGGTAAAGACAATCAGTCTCTTGCGTACGAAATGGCTTCGTACGATAATAATCTGTATGCGGAAAAATTAAAATTAAAAGACAGGCTAATTGCACAGCACAAAGATTTCTATCTGTTAAAAAACAAGCTGTTTCAGCTGCAAAACGAAATTTCGTACGTTGAAGCACTTTTAAAGAACGAAACAGAGGTTTATCAGCAACAGAACAAAAATTTCAGCCCTGCAAAATACATAGAGTATGCCGGTATGCTGGTTCAGAAAAAACTGGCTGTGTTAGATGTAAAGGAGCAGTTGTGCGAAAAGTATGTGGTATTCCACACATTAAACGGTATAAATAATAATGAGAAGATTAATCCGTCTAAAGAAAATACCGACTATTCGGAAAGATGATTTCAAAACAATTGGTTGAAAGCCTTGTACGATTTTTTAACCGTTACAAATATGTTTTAAATGAATATTAAATTTGATAAAAAGGTTGTTTCGCAACCCGATATAAAGCCCGAACAAATTAAAAAACGCCGTTGGGATCGCTGGATTTATCTGGCAATCCTAATTTTTCTGGTACTGTCATTCATTAAATGGTTAACCACACCCTGGTTCTTTAACTTTGCGCACGGTGTGCTGTTACAGCAGCAGTACGATGTACAGTTTGCAAACGATATCCGCATTCTAAAATACAACGTAACAGAAGATCAGCAGGTTAAAGCAGGCGACACCCTGTTTCTGTACGAACGTTATGGGGGTGAACGTACACCTTATGGGCAGGATTCCTTAAAAATGGAACTAAAAAACAGAGAAGACGGTTATTCACTTATAGCCATAAACAGTCAGATCAAGAAAAGAAGACTGTTATTAACAGATCTTGAAAAAAGGTTGAAATATTGGAAAGCTGAAAGGCTGCAGAAAGAAAAACTGGTTTATCTTAATGTAATAACAGCCAACGAACTGGCAAATGTAGACCGATCTATAGACGATGTTCAATACCAGATTGCAACTTTAAAGGCAGAATACCAGGTACTTTTAAATGAACAAGAACAGATGAAGTTCGGATTACAGGGCAGCAGCGATCTTAATCTTAAAAGTTTGAATGCAGCACACCAAAAAACTGCGTTTACAGCTCCGGTCGGCGGCAGGGTAGACAGATTACGTATTCCCGTACAACAAATTTGCTACAGGCAAGATAAGGTAATGTCCATCATACATCCCGAATATTATGTAAGGGCTTATATAGATGTGGAAGATCTTGACGAATTTAAAGTAGGCGATCACGTAGTTGTTGTACTGCCTTACGGATATGAGAACCTGCAAGGAACCGTACAAAAAATACATGCGGTTTCAGAACTCAGGGAAGAAGTGGTTTCAGAAAACACACTAAGCGATCAAAAACACGGTATAGTGGTGCATATCGTACCGGCAGCTAAAAAGGGATGGGATAAACTTACGGTAAGCAATATTCCGGTAAAGATTAGAAAAGGAAGAATTAATTTATAAAACATAAAATAATGACAGACACCGTAATTGAAATTCATGGAAAAAAAGTGCTGCTTTTAGAACATGCCGTAGAGCACGATGTTCTGCCAGATCCGTGCAATTGCGATATCTGGGTGATAAATCACAGCGATGAGTGGCTGGTACGCAGATTTCTGCGCCGCATAGTTCGTTCAAAAAATATAAAAATGTACTTAAAACCGGTCTTTTTGCAGAAAGAGTTTAAAAAGTTTTATGCAACAAAAGACTATCACTTAAAGTATTTGAGTGACGGTTACATTAAAGGGCTCGACATTATCGAGAAAATACCGCTTATAGAACAGGTAAGTTCTTTTATTGAGAAATATGCAGACAAAAGAAATCACGAAAATTTTACCGAGAACGATTTCTTTATTCAAAAAACATTTGACTACTACTATACACGCAAAAAAAGAATTACCCCCGTTTTAAAGCACAAATCGTTAACAGGTTATTCATATCCGCGCATAGAAACCTATTTTTATAACAACCGCGAAGCGTTTATAAATTCGCGCATGCTCTTGCAGGAAGCCTTTACAAACAATTGGCTTAGCAGACATTATGTAGATACCAGCCATCTGTGCCATAATTGCAGCAGCGGCTTCCTTAACTATAGGGAAATATGCCCTAAATGCAGCCACCATAACCTTAAGGCAAGTAACCTGATTCATCATTTTAGATGTGCTTATGTGGGGGTAGAAAAAGATTTTATCTTTAAAGATAAAATGGTGTGTCCCAAATGCTCGTCAGAACTACGAAATGTAGGTGTAGATTATGACAGACCCGGTAAAATATTCAACTGCAAAAATAAAAAATGCCAGCACGAGTTTCAAGATGCACCCGTGGGTGTACACTGTGTAGATTGTGAAACAGAACAGGCTCCGCACGAATTGGTTGTCCGTAAAATTTACGAATACGAAATTACTGCGCAAGGTATGCAGATAGGCCTGCATTTATAATATGGCAAATTTCTGGGAAACCTACTTTTATATGTGGCACCGCCTGGACTGGGGAACAGTCATGCGGTGGGGCTGGTATATCTTTTTACTTGATATACCCCGTTTCTTCATTGTAGAAGGGGTTGCACTATTTTACAGCAGAACCAAACGAAACCGCACCAAAGGTGCCTGGGAAAGTGCACGACAAGCTTTGTTACAAGAAAATCCGCTGGTAACCGTTTTGGTTCCGGGGCATAACGAGGGTAAGCATTTGTACAAGCTTATTCAGTCAATGAAAAAGCAAACGTATAAAAACATAGAATTAATCGTTGTTGACGATGGTTCTACAGACAATACGGCAATAATTGCCCGTTCGTTTGAACGTACCGGCGATATTACCAGATTTATCTCTGCAGAAGAAAGAGGGGGTAAGGCTTCGGCAGCAAATCTGGGGCTTCGATATTCCAAAGGCAAATACATTGTGCATCTCGATGCCGATTCTTCTTTGGAAGCCGATGCGGTCGAAAAAATACTCATCCCTTTTTACAGGTACAAGAATGTAGGTGCCGTAGGCGGTAATCTGGTGGTTCGTAATCAGGAACAGTCGCTTACAACAACCATGCAGTATCTGGAATATTTGCAATCTATAAACGTAGCCCGAATCGTTTTGTCGCAACTTCGTATCTACAAGATTATTTCGGGTGCTTTTGGTGCTTTTCCCAAACATGTTTTAGATCGTGTAGGCGGGTGGGATATAGGTCCGGGGCTCGATGGAGATATTACGGTAAAAATACGTAAGATTGATTACCGCATTGTGTTTGAAGAAGAAGCGGTCTGCAAAACCCATGTGCCTGCAACTTGGAAAGCCTTAACAAAGCAGCGGCTGCGCTGGTCGCGTTCATTAATACGCTTTAGGATAAGGAAACACAGAGACATTTGGATGCCCGATAAAAATTTCAGGTTTTCCAATTTCTTTGCGTTCTTTGAAAACATTTTTTTCGGACTGGTGCTCGATGCGCTTTGGGTATTTTATATGATAAAGATCCTGGTGGTAGATCCGAATTTTCTGCTGGTATGGTTTCCTTTTAAATATTCCATATATCTTATTCTGGCGTTCGGACAGTTTTTCTATTCGCTTGCCATAAGTAAAAACAGGTATCAGGTATGGTCTAAAATTATGTACGTTCCGCTGTATCCTATCTATATGGGGTATTATATGCGCATTGTGCGTACCATTGCTTATATTGATGAGCTGCTCTTTTTTGATTCGTATAAAGATAGTTGGAATCCGCAGAAAACATCCGCAAAAGCACGCGAACACGACATGTAGCGTAAAAAAAATAAAAATTCACAAATAAAAACTAAAAATTCAAAGATAACGTTATTATAAATGCCAGTAACTTTGCACAACATAAAACACTCGTTATTAAAATAACAACAAATAGTAAATATGATTGAAAATAAATTCAAATTGGGCTTTTTAGCGGCTTCGCTATTAATTACGGTAGCAGGCTGTTCAAGTGACGACAACGTAGACGCAACTGCTTCTCAGGAAGAAAATGGTGTGTTAAGTAATTCAGAAATGAAACTTACCTACGGCAGCAAGTTACTTGGAAATTACATGTCTTTAAAAAATTCAAGAATAACGTTTAACAGATTTTCAGACGCATCACAATCACAGGCAGTAGCACAGGCTCTTAAAACAGTAAACAGCTACCAGCCCGATTTAACAAATGCGGTTGCTTTAACAGGCAACCAGTCGTATACCATTAATGCTGGGGATAAATATTACATTCCTGCAAACAAAACTTTTACGGGTGGGATAAATTTTAATGGTGCCGGTACACTTATTATTTTGGGTAATTTAGGCGGATCTTCTAATATCAACGTTCCTAACGGTGGAATAGTAGATGTTGCTCCTTCTGGTAGAATAGAAAGTACATCAAACTTTCATTTAAACGGTGGTTCAACACTTAACAATTACGGTAATGTATCATACAACAGTCAAACGGTAGACGGTACAGTGAACAACTATAACGAACTGGTTTTCACTAAAAGCTTAAGCTTAAACGGCAGTTCGGTTGTAAACAACAACTGCAGTATGGTATTCAACGGTTTTACTCAATTAGATGCAGCACTTAACAACGGTGGGTTTGCAGATTTTAAAGCAGGTTTCCATATTAACAGTTCGGGTAACCTTGTTTTGGCTACAGGATCGCTTACAGATATCACGGGTGGAAACATCACGGTAGACGGTAAAATAAAAAATACTTCAAACGGTTTTGCACGTATCGATATTTCAAATATTGCAATTGTAGGCAATATGAATGCTACACCGGCTTTCGAAGGAAAAATAGACATCAATACCACAGCAACAATAAACAGCAGTAAAATAAACAGCGATGTTACTTTAAATGCCAATACGTTTATCGCTGCAAACAGCTGTACTCCGCAACGTGGTTTAGCTGCTTGTGACGACAGTGTGTTACAGTTTACGCTGGCTGCAACAGTTCAAAGTCCAACGGTTAACGGGGCAGTATTAAGTGCAACCGATGTTAAGGTTGTAAACGGTAATGCCTATGTATCATACCATACAAACGATGAGGTTTACGGTGATGCAGCAAACGGCTCGGTTCGTATCTTTAATGTTCAGAATCAGCAGGCACCTTCGTTAACGGCACAGGCCGATTTCAATAATGCAGAATTCAACGGAATCGATGTTAGTGGCAGTAAAGTTTATGCAGTAGGTGGTAACAAGGCAGGTTCTCGTTTAATGACCACACCTTTAACTGCCGGTGCATTCAATACAAACGATTTGTCTGTATTTACTACACATAAACTTCCAAGTATAACCGGTAAAAACAGTTTTGTTCACAACAATATGTTATGGTTGGTAGCAGGTGCAAACAATGGTGGTTTGTTTAAATTAGATCCGGCAAATGGTTTTGCAGTAACAGATCAGTTCTACAGTCAGGGTGCAAGAGCCAAATATGTGGCTCAGAACGGAACGTATCAGGCATTCTTCGCAGTAGAAGGTAGTGGTGCTTATTTAAGAATCGCTAATATCGATGGTACAAATCCGCAGGAATACCGTTACCCAACCCTGGCACAAACAGTGCAGGATGGTAAAAACGTAATAACCATGGACGATGAGTATGTATATGTAGCATTAAGCGATAAAGGTGTGGCTAAATTCTCGTTACAGAACGGTAGTCTGGTAAGCCATTTTGTACCGAACGATTATCGTATAAACGGTTCAAAAGTATTTAAACAAAACGGTTACACCAACGGTGTGGCAGTTAACGATTGTTATTTGTATTTGGCAAACGGTGCAGACGGTGTAATCGTGTTAAACAAAAATTCGTTCAATGTGGTAGGTCACTTCAGCCTGGCTGAATCTGCTAACTACATTTATGCAGACAACGGATTGCTTTTTGTGGCAACCGGTCGTAACGGTTTAAATATCATTAAAATAAATTAATATATTTTATAAGTTATTTTACTAAAAAGGTTTAATCATTATGATTAGACCTTTTTTTATTTTCAATCAAAACAAGGTGACTATGTAATGTCGATACATAAACAAGTCACCACAGATTAAATGATTTACACGAATTTATCTACTAACACAATTTATAACATCCAACGTTAAACATCCTGTCCCGACCATCGGGATTAAACAAACGAACCACAGATTAAATGATTCACAAGAATTTATGTGTTATTACCACGGTCAAACGATTCAACAAATAATCAAATAAACACCTCAACGAGAACAAGCACCCAGCACCAAACATCAATCAACAATATACATTCAGCAGAATAACCGCCACAATCCCAGTTACTTGATAAAATTCAAAATTTAGAGTGCTTTTTATCAGCTTAAAACCATTAAATCTTCTAAATTTGCAGCACATCTGTAATAGCATAAAAATGTTATTTTTATGATTGTTAGCAGTTATTTGTTACAAAATTTTAAATATTATATATGATGAGACTATTCCTTTGTTTAGTTGCAAGTATTTACGCAGCAACCTCGTTTGCAGCAGGCGGTTCGGTTTTAGGAGAACGTTGCGTACAGTTTAAAAAAGAAGGAGCTACGCCTTCTTACAGACAGTCAGTGAAAGTGTATAATAATACAGATCAGACAACTTTACCTTTAAACATTCCAAGTTATTTCTTTAAAAAAGCTTTAAAAAATCCGCAGTACAATTTAGGATCTACCTATATGTGGAAAAGTGCTTTTGAATCAACTGTTAACGATACGCTTCTAAGTCAGTTAAACAAGTATGGAATAGATACGTTATTGCTATCGCCTGGAACTAACGGAATTAAAATTACCGACTTTTTAACCAAGGCACAAAATCAGAGCATACACGTTTCGCGCTTGCTAAGTGAGAATTCTTATGCAAAAGATGCCAACGGTGTGCAAAAATTAATAGCAAAAATGCAGACGTTACAATATGATTTCCCAGGACTTCATTTAAATATAGAACCGCATACCTTTGCTGATTATAAGGCAAATATCCCTTTTTATACTGCACGCATGGACAGTATTTATGATGTGGCAAAACAATGGTGCGACCCTCGAAATATGAAGTTAAGTGTTAGTATTCCAATGCATCTGCCTATACAGAATGCAACTTTTCTTGCCAATAATAACATCACGGCATACATAATGGCGTATGAAAATACCGATCAGCAAAAATTATTGACACGCACACAGCTGTTAAGAACTACCTTGGGAAATAATTATGTATGGGTGATAAGGGTAAGTGATTTTGCTACACAGCAGGATTTGTTAGATGCTGTTGCTTACTTAAATGCAAACGGAGTTTCAAGAGTAGCACTCTACGACTTTTCTACCGTTAGCACTATGTTCTGATAGAATCGAGAGATATAAAAACAATTAAAGGTTACACTGCGGTGTAACCTTTTTTGTTAAATGAGTATATACAGCTAACATACACCACCCAATATTTCCATTTTACATTTTCCAAAGTTAACATCGAATCAACACCCGAGGGACAGTGTCCCGAACGGAACGCAGTTAAATCAGCGAATAGGCAAATTCGCCTAGCTTTGGTTCCAATTCCTACCTGTGCATCCTATCTGCAGTAGCAATATCCCATTCTGTTAAAACACAGTTGTATTTAACTCCCATTTCAATTTTCGCCAAAAGCACTTCCCTAATTTCGAACTCGTTATTCGTCAATTTCTGGGTACTTCCGGCAATCTCATATTTTTTATCTTTATTTAAATAATAATTTATGCGATCACCTGATTCTGCCAGTTTAGAAGCAAATTTATCTCCGTTACGCCCATAGGTAGTGGTAAAGGTAAACGTAATGGTTAAACCTGAAGCTGATGGCAATTCGCTGTGGAAAAGATTCTTTATTTTTATATCCAGATCAGTTTTTTCTATTCCCGAAAGTTTGGAATTAGTGTGCGTGTTAAAAAACGTTAGTTTCATTTGTGTGCATAATTAAAATAATGACTATCTAAAGCGCTAATTTTATTGTGCATAAGTGTATGTAAATATAATGTAAAAATTTAAGAAAAAACTGAAAATGATGGTAATTTGAAACTAATTTCTCACCATTTCTAAACATCAATAACTAAACGATTCAACAACTCAACAGTTCAACAACTCAACAGTTCAACAACTCAACAAGTCCATAATCAACCTTAAACCTTAAACGTTAAATGTTAAACTTCAAACCACTTAACCACAGATTAAATAATTTACGCGAATTTATATATTAATTTCACGGTTAAACACATCTTATCTCGATAGTCATCGGATCAACGGTTAAACGATTCAACATTTCATCCACTACAATATACAGCAATACATTATACAGTAAAATGCACCCATCATCAAACATTTTTCCCTTTCCTCCATCTAAAAAAAATTCTATCTTTGAACAAAATTAGCTAAGCATAACATAATATGAAGCAGACAATTCTTATTACCGGAGGGGCGGGATTTATAGGCTCACACGTTGTTCGTGAATTTGTAACCAAATATCCCGACTATACCATTGTGAATCTAGATGCCTTAACTTATGCAGGTAATTTAGAAAATCTAAAAGATGTAGATCATTTACCAAACTACCGTTTTGAAAAGGTGGACATCTGTGATGCGGCTGCTGTTTTAAAGGTGTTTCAAAAATACAATCCCACCGGTGTTATTCATTTAGCAGCCGAATCGCATGTAGATCGTTCTATTGCAGACCCATCAGCCTTTGTAATGACAAATGTAATTGGTACGGTTAATCTATTAAACGCCGCTCGTGAAATATGGACTGATGCTTCAACAGGCTCAGCACAAGGTTACAAAGGCAAACGTTTCCATCACGTATCAACCGATGAGGTTTTTGGTGCTTTGGGTAGTGAAGGTTTCTTTACAGAAGATACTAAATACGATCCGCATTCGCCTTATTCAGCGTCAAAAGCGGCTTCAGATCATTTTGTACGTGCGTACCACGATACTTATGGCATGCCAATTGTTTTAACAAACTGCTCAAACAATTACGGTCCCAACCATTTTCCAGAAAAATTAATTCCGTTGTGTATCCACAACATCATCAATAACAAACCGCTGCCTATTTACGGCGATGGTAAATATACCCGTGATTGGTTGTTTGTAATCG
>NZ_RQTJ01000048.1 GCF_003858535.1 Paenimyroides viscosum | reverse complement strand
TATTGGAAATTAATTCTAATAAAAAAACCGCCTCAAATTTTAATATTGAGACGGCTTCTTTTTATTCTTCTAATTTAGATGAAAGTTCAAACCAGCGTTCTTCTTTTTCTGCTAACGATTCAATGATTTTTTGCAACTCTACTCCTTTTGCAATCATATCGGCATCAGCAACTTTTCCGTTTGAAAAATCGTCTTCGATCTGTTTCTTCTTATATTCTAAATCTTTTATTTCTCGTTCAATTTTAGAAAATTCTTTTTGTTCGTTGAAATTCAATCCCGATTTTTTAGGCTGACTGTCTTTCCAATTTACTTTTTCTTTAGGCGTATCGTCTTTTGCAGGTTCTGCAGAATCCTCATACGATCTAAAATCGGAATAGTTACCCGGAAAATCTTCGATCTCTCCTTCGCCACGGAAAACAAACAAGTGATCTACAATTTTATCCATAAAATAACGATCGTGCGAAACTACCAATAAACATCCTGGATAATCTAACAAAAAGTTTTCTAATACGTTTAAAGTTACAATATCCAAATCGTTGGTTGGCTCATCAAGAATCAAGAAATTAGGATTTTGAATTAAAACCGTACACAAATACAATCGTTTTAATTCGCCACCACTTAATTTCTCAACAAAATCGTGCTGTTTTTTTCTGTCGAATAAAAATCGTTCCAACAACTGTCCTGCCGAAATAGTTCTGCCTTTTGTCAGTGGAATGTATTCGCCGTATTCTTTAATAATATCGATAACCTTTTGCTCGGGTTTTGGGTTGATGCCGCTTTGTGTGTAGTAACCCACTTTAATGGTATCGCCAATGACCACTTTACCAGAATCGGGCTGAAGCGTTTGTGTTAGAATATTTAAAAAAGTTGATTTTCCTGTTCCGTTTTTACCAATAATCCCAATACGTTCGCCACGATTAAACAGATAATCGAAGTTTTTCATGATTACTTTGTTAGGAAAAGCCAACGAAACATTGTGCAGTTCAATGATTTTAGACCCCATACGTTCCATATTGATCTCCAACTCTAAAACATGCTCTTTACGTCGGGAATTTGCCTTGTCTTTGATTACATAGAAATCGTCTTGGCGCGATTTTGACTTGGTGGTACGTGCCTTTGGCTGGCGACGCATCCAATCTAATTCTTTTACGAAAAGATTTTTTGCTTTATCGATCGATGCGTTTTCAGAAGCAATACGTTCTTCTTTCTTTTGCAGATAGTACGAATAATTTCCTTTATATTGATAAATTTTTCCGTTATCTAGTTCAATAATTTCGTTACACACACGCTCTAAGAAGAAACGGTCGTGTGTAACCATAAATAAGGTAATGTTTTCTTTGGCAAAGTAATCTTCTAACCATTCAATCATTTCCAAATCTAGGTGGTTGGTAGGCTCATCTAAAATCAATAGATCGGGTTTATTAATTAAAATAATTGCCAATGCCAAACGCTTACGTTGCCCACCCGACATGTTTTTAACTTTAAGCTTTAGGTCTTCGAGTTTTAATTTATATAGAATTTGCTTGTATTGGGTTTCAAAATCCCATGCGTTGTATTGATCCATTTGATCAAAAGCGTTTTGATATGCTTCTTGATCGTCCATGTTTTCCAACGCTTTTTCGTATCGTTCAATAACTTTTAAAATTTCGTTATCGGATGCAAAAATGCTTTCTTCAACCGTTAATTCGTCTTGTAATTGAGGATCTTGCGATAAAAACTCCATTCGAATTCCCTTACGAATCACAACCTGCCCTGTATCTGGAAAATCTAATCCGTTAATAATACTCAATATGGTTGATTTTCCTGATCCGTTTTTGGCTACAAATGCAATTTTCTGGTCTTTGTTGATTCCGAACGACACCCCTTCAAAAAGCGTACGCGCGCCAAAAGATTTTGATATATTTTCTACTGAAAGATAATTCATGTTTTATTTCTTGATTGGCAAAAATACGGTTTTTTAACTTAGTAAAGCAACAACTGTTTATTCCCACAAATGCACAGATAAATTTATTAATCTATCCCTTTTAGAAAAGGATAACAATGAAAAAAGGTTGCGTAACAGCAACCTTCTTCAACTAAATATAAAAACATAAAATGATTATCGGAAAGATTACACCAAGTTTTAGTTTTATCGTCAGTGTCATGCTGAACTTGTTTCAGCATCTCACAAGATAAATAATGATGAGATTCCGTGTCAAGCACGGAATGACACACAGTGTATAGAAAAAAATGTTTTCAATATTTAATTTATGATACATTAATAAATATTTTGGTACAAAGTTCCAGATAATCATTTAACATAATTATGAAAAATTCTTTTTAACTGCGCACCAGTTTTGCAACGTTTTCTAACAATTGTGGCTGATCGTCTAAAGCGATTTTTGCCACTGCGTAAAATTCGCTAACCCATTTAGTAACGGCATCAAAGGCTTTGTTTTTGTCTTGAGTTGCCTGTTGGCTTTCGCCTTTTTCGCGAATATAGTCGGCGTATGCCTGCTGTGTCTGCGTGATATTTGCCAGCTGATTGGTAACGTGCTGTGCTGTAATTTTTAATCGTTCATCTTGTGTTACTCATTACTAATTCTATATAACTCACATTTATAGTGCTTTAAATTAACTTTTTATTTTGTTTTTTGCAACTTTTTATAAAAAAACCGCAACTGGTGAGGTTGCGGGGTGATAATAATATTAATTTTACTACAAATTTCTTCCAATTTTTTTCAAAATGGAAATCATATCTTCAGTCGAGTTTTTTAGATTTAAATAATATAGAGCTAAAGAATGTGATAAATGTCTATTACTTGGATGTTTTAAAACCACTATTTTTTCTTTTACGTTTGGATCTAAATTAGATAAGAATAAATTACCATATAAAGTAGAATCAATATTTTGGCAAAAACAAAAAATATCAATATTTTTATTTTCATTAAATAAGTCATTAACTATCTCAGCATTTTTAATAATATCTTCGTCAATATCATTTTTATTAACTGTATAAGTTTCTTCAAATTTAGCCTTACTTGAGGCAAAGTAATTAGAAATATTCATGGATACGATTTTACTTGAATCATTATCTATTTTCGATTTTATAAGATTAATTATTTCTTTTGTTCTGCCAGCAAAGAAAAGAAAATCCTTTTTTTCAGTTTTACCTGGATTAATACCAATTAATATAGTAATGATATCTTCGTTTACTTTTTCCCAATCAGTATTATAAACAAAATCTTTTTTAGATTGATTTAAATTTTTTACTCTTTCTAATTGTTTTTTAAGAATTTCTTTAACTCCCATATCTTTATTTTTTTAAACTATCAAATAATTCTATAGCTATAGCTTCTGCTTCATTTACCATATCATTTCCTAACGAAGAAGTCATTTTAAATCCAATCCCTGCAGCAATTGCCTGTCCTACAAAAGGAATCCATTTAGAAACTGATTTAGTAGCAGTGGCTGCAACAAATCTTTTTAAAATAATCATTATTGCCTCTTTACCTAAATACTTTGCGGCATATTGAGAAGCTTTACCTAAGACTGCTTTAATTTTTGACGAATCAGGTAAATCTAAAAAAGTTTTATAAAACTCTTGTTGTTCTTTATTTAATCCGTAGATATTTGTTATATCATTACCCATTTTTAAAAGCAAGCCTACATCAACAGAAACATCTAGCCCAGGAATAGGATTTAAACCATTTGCAGCAGATAAAGCGGCATATCTTGAGACTAATTTATCTGCAACTATTCGTTTTTCCTTGATCATTTTCTTCGATGTAGCATTTACATCAGCAATAAAACGTTCTTGTTTTATCTTATTAAGGCTTTTTGCAATATCATTTAATAATTTATCAAGATCATATTCTAAAGGATAGTCCGCTGACGTTAAGTAGAGACCTTTAATTTTAGTACCTTCTAAATTTTTTGAAAGATCATTGTAAAGACTTACTAAAGTTTCACTTTCTGATATTCCTCTTTTTTTAGCTCTTTCTATAGAAAAATCAACTTTTGTTCTAACTGTAAATACAGCAATATTCAATTTTGAAACTTCATTAATTAAAAATAAGTCATCTTCATAAAATCGCTCTGCTGTAACTAATATAACACAATCTAAATCTTTAATTTTCAAATCGTTTATATAAGTTTCTTTTGGAAAATTATTTGTTCCACAGCCTGGTAAATCGTAAAATAATAACCCTTTATGTTCATAAGGTTTACCAATTTCCATTGTTGTTTCTACTTCTCCTACTTTTGAAACCTCTTCTCCTACAATTGCATTAATTAAAGAAGATTTCCCTGTTCCACTGCGTCCAATAATCCCGCATTTAACTTTAGCTGCATGAAATGTATCTAATTCTTTTTTGAATTTAGATAATTGATCTGTTATACTCCCTAAATCAAAATTTGTGTTTGACATATTTTATAAAATTTTAAAATTAATTACTCATAAGGTCTTTTGTTTCTAAAAAAGCCCTCAACTTATTTTTATTCTTACCTAACCTCTTCCACACTCACAAATCCCGGATTTAAAGCGAAATTTGCTTTAAGATCAATACCATAAATACGTAAAAAAGAGTTATTAATAGCTTCGGTTCCCGGACCGTTTCCGTCCCACGGAATGCCAAAATGGGTAAATTGTAAGGTCATGCCTTTTTCTATGATGCTGCCATCGGGCAGGCGTTCGGTTTTTGTAATAGTTGCTTTGTATAGTGGCATGGTTTAGGTTTAATTGTTTATTTAGCTTCGCTCCGTTCGGACTTTGTCCTCGGGTGTTGAATTGTTTATTTGTTTATTCGTTTACAACTCCCTAACCCTCCTCAAGGAGGGAATTATTTTGTACATATATCTCGACTTCGCTCGATATGACAAAATTGTGTTTCATCTATTCTCTCTATACAACTTTAATGCTTTCTGGTGTTCTTGTTTTACTTCTTGTCGCAATGTTTTTGGTTGTAACACTTCTACCAGCGATCCGTATTTAAGTACTTGTTGTTTTAATTCAAAATTGGGTTTTACCAAAAGTTGTATTGTAAATTCGGTTTCGTTATCGGCAAGTTGCTGTTGCAACCTGTGTATGGGTACCGATTGTACATAGCTTTTTTGACTTGGATGAAACCGTAACACTACTTTTTCTACAGGCTGTTTGTCACTGTTTGTTAATCCTACCACATTGCGGAAAAGCTGTTTTACTTTATCTATATCGGCTTTGAATTTTTTAGCGGTTAGTTCTAAATCTTGAATACGCTCTAACGCAAACGCTTTATACGTTTTGTTATGTTCGGCAATAATGTACCAGCGGTTTTGATATTGTTTTAAAAACAACGGCTTGGTTTCGTATAATTCAGACTTATTTTTTACGTAAGACTGATACCTGAACTTGATCTTCTGCTTCTTTTGCGTGGCTGTTAACACCTCTTCAAAAACATTGTGAAACATAGAACTAGGCTGATTTTCAAACTCTAAATACGTAAGATACTTTGTGTTTTCCGAAAACAAACCGCTTACCGAACTTGCCGTAATCATTTCCTGCATTAACTGTAAAAACCTGTTGGTTTCATGGTGTGCATCGTTAGCATCGTCTATAAAATAGCCTTTGTTTACGTTGCAATACGTAATGGGCATGTTGTAGCCGTCTATCAATGCTTTGCGGTCGCGGTAAAAAGTTCGGTCGGTAATCTTTATTTCCATCTCTTCAAACAATTTTATTATATCGTTCATAGACGGATAGTGCCTATCTGCAATCCATTTTACAAAATAATAATACCGTATGTAGGGCGATTTTTGTTTCATTTTGTTACTACTTCTGCAAACATATTGTTGCTCACTGACAAAACGTGTCAGTGATTTTGCATTTTTTTTCGTTTTTTTGTAAATCTATCTTTAAACAGGTAATTGTTTAACTATTATTGGGTGAACTGCCTTGTTTTTTGAGTGAATGATTTCTATAAACGTAACAACTGCTGAAATTGCTTATGTAATTCCGGATAGTTTGCAGACAGTCGTAAGCATTTGTTCAAATAATCTTGCGATTTTACGGTATTATTTTCGGCTAAATAGCACAATGATTTAAGATAATAACTGCTTAAAAGCGCTGTAGTATTTGCTGATTGCTTAAAGATAAGCTCTATGTTGAAACTGATGATTTTTCTTGCTTCGGTAAACTGGTTGGTGCAATAAAGAAGTGTTGCATAGGCGTCGTTAAACATATAGTTTTCTTGATAGTGCGGATGCTGTTTTACAAGGAGCAATGCCAAAGCAAATTCTTTGTTTTCAGTTAACTGATTAATCTTTTGTGTAAGTGCATGTACTGTCATAAGCTAAAAAAAGAATCCTAACAATTAACATTATAAATGCATTGATAAATATTGCGGTTTACATTTTTTATGGTTAATAAGGGTTCTTATGTGTTTAAATTTTGTTTTATATACAAAAGTAAATACTGTAGCTTTTTTGTATCACAAAATTGGGTGAATGCCCTGTTTTATTGAGTGAATGGAGATTTTTGGATAATTATTTTATTACATCCCCCTTAATCCCCCTTCAAAGGGGGAATTAGAATTAGTATCGAATGTCCCCTTGAGGGGACTTTAGGGGTGTTATTAAATATCTTTTTTTAAGATTTCAATGGTTTGATTAAGCATTAAAAGAACACTAAACATTTCGTTTTTAATCTGAGCGTCTGTAAATCGAATAAATTTTAATCCGTATTTTTCTAATCTACCTTGACGTTTAGCATCGTATTCGTATTTAAATTCGTGGCTATTTCCATCTATTTCAATCACTAACATTAATTCATGACAGTAAAAATCTACAATATAATCAAGCATAGGAACTTGCCTGTGAAATTGAAAATCATAAGCATTCTGTTTAATATTTTGCCACAACAAAACTTCCGCAAGTGTGCTGTTATTTCTAAGATAACGAGCATACTCTTTAAGTTTAGGATTATATGGAATGATTTTATTGCGCATAATATAAAAATAGTGTTTTTTAGTTAACATCCCCCTTCAAAGGGTGAATTGAAATTAGCATCGAATGTCCCCTTGAGGGCACTTTAGGGGTGTTTAGTGTTAGTATTAAGAATCTGTCATCTTTGGAAAGAATGATTGCTAGTGAGTTTCACAACACCTCCCTAACCCTCCTCAAGGAGGGAATTGGGGTATAAATGTCTTTAGTTTCGTTTAATATGAAAAAGATTACGCTTAATGTTTTACTTCAACTTTATTTACATCCCCCTAAATCCTCCTTCAAAGGGGGAATTTGCAACCTCTATTATATTTGTCTACAAATAAATAATTACCTGCGTGCCTTTGTTTGAAGAATTAATTTCGATTGGTTTTTGAAGTTTTTTCTGTGTAAGATCTAATCGAGTTTGCACAATGGAGATTCCTTTGGACTGATGTATTGTTCCTGTTTTTTGCTGATAACCTATACCGTTATCTGTAATTGTAATTTTTATTGATTGATCTTCTTTTTCGATTTTAAGTTCGATTTCGGGCTTTAAAACCGATGGCGGAAAAGCATGTACAATAGCGTTTTCTACAAATGGCTGTAATAGTAATGGTGCAATTCTTACCTGTGTACTATCTATATCCTCGGATATGTTTTCGGTAAAAACAATAGAATGTTCTGCACGCAGATTTTCAATTTCTACATATTGTTTCAAGTACGCAATTTCATCGTAGATTGTGATGTCTTTTTTGTCGGAATACTCTAAAGTTGTGCGCACCAAAGCAGAAAATCGCTCCAAATAGTACAGTGCGTTATCTACATCTTTACAGATAATAAAATATTGAATGGAACTTAACACATTGAATAGAAAATGAGAATTCATCTGACTTTTAAGCGCCTGTAATTTTACATCGGCCAATTGTTTATCAAACAAAAGTTCCTTTTTTTCCTGCTGATTCTGCAATTCAATAACTGCCAGTTTCTGTGTTTGCTTTTGTTTTAAATAATTTATTCTAATTCTGTAGGCGGCATACGTAAAACCGGAAATCAGCAAAATACACCCTGTTAAAAACCACCACGAATAGTAAAATGGCGGTTTAATATTGATTTTAATCAGTGTTTTGTTCGCAACTGTTCCGGTATCTTCGTTATAAATCTGCAATTCCACATTGTAAAAACCATGGTTCAAATAGTTTAAACTCAACTGATTTTCAGTAGTTAATTCCTGCCAAGGTTCCGATGGTTTAAAACGGAATTTAAACTGTAATTTATCGGGATATTTAGCATTTTGAACTTGAAAATTCAAACGGATATTATTCTCATTATACGATAATTCTATCTGATTATTGCTGTAATTTTCATCAGATATTCGATTGTTGTTTACAAATACATCTGTAACTGAAAGTGTATTATCAAAAGATCTGTTTTTTAGAAAATAATCATTATTCAATATAAAAAATCCTTCTTTTGTTCCTACAAACAATTGCTCCTTGTTATCAGCCGCAGACAAACTGTTATAATTGGTGAAACCTTGTGCTTTATCAATAAAAAAGTAGGTATTTCCTTTAAAAACATTCAGCCCTAAATTGGTTGCTACATATAAAATTCCGTTTATTTCATGTACAAAATTGGTAGTGCTTCCTTTAATTTTATTGTACGGAATATGTTTTTCGATTTTAACTTTATGCTGTGAAACATCTAAAACAAACACATCATTATAATCTGTAACAACGACTAATTTTTCATCTTTTTTGATACAAATACGCTTAATTTTAGGTTCTGTAAACGATTTATCCAACAAAAACGAACTAAATTTCCCGTTTTTAAATTCGTACAAACCACTTAATGCCGATGCAAAATAAACTGCATTTTTTGTTTGTGCTATGGATACAATTTCGGCAGGAATTTCAGGGTTTTTCCAATCGTGAAAATAGTCGTACTTAAATTGGTTGAGATCCTTAAAAATTCGCACACCGGCATACGGAACCGCTGCAATTAAATCGTTGTTAAAAAAGGTAAAATAGTAAACGTGAACTGGGTAATAATTTGATATTTCTCCGTTTAAAGTCAGCTTAAAAAAACCAATGTTGGTATTTACCCACAAGTTGTTTTTATGAATTTGAGAGCTATAAAAAATAATTTTATCGGCGGGTGTGCTGTAATCAATCGGATAAAAATGATTTTGAATAATCGCTTGTTTGCTGTATTTTGAAGGATTTTGCTGTTGGAAATTTTTAAATGCGCTTTTAGAAAGATGTTTTATTTCGATGTTGTTTTGATAGATCGAAAAACCGCTGTTGTGAAAAACATATTCTTTTTGATTATCAACCGCAATTGCAGCTACTTCTTTCAGCTTCTTTTGATGATAAACCGGCGCGTTCAGGTTTATTTCTGCCAAACCGTTGTTTTGTGAACCAAGATACAAAAGCTGATTTTTTTTATCGAAAGCAATGCTTTTAAAATCGGTAAACGGAATATTAAATTCGGTAGTTTTATCAATAAAATAATTGTCTTCAAACTTAAAAACACCGCCTTTATTTTCAACAATTCCAGACGAAACCAAATACATTTGATTGTTAACCGACAAAAACTTGTGTGCGCTATTTACATTAAACGTACTGGTAATTTTAAATGAATGAACATCTAACTCAAACAAATTATCTTGCGTACCTATAAAAAGTCGATTGTTGAAAACAAAACTTGAAAACGTTTTTTTTAGATTAGAAACCTGTACGAGCTTTTGTGGCGTAACTTCAAAAATTCCATTATTTACTGTTGTTGCATATACTTTATTATGTATGGTAAAAAAGCTTGTAACGTTCAAAAAATAATCGGGATGATGTTCAAATTCAGGATTTTTAATGGAAAAATCTTTGGTTGATATAATGGAAACTCCGTTTAAAGTTCCTGCGTAAATTTTATTGTTGTGATAAAAAAGTGAACGAACGCGATCATTAATTAATCCGTTTTTTTCGTTAATCAGTCGGCTTGTTTTTTTGTTGAAATATAAAATTCCCTGACCAAAACCGGCAACCCACATACCTTTTTTGGTATCTTGACAAATATCAAAAACATTATTGAATTTATATTTTACGGCTTCGGGCACATTTTTATACGATCTTCCGTTTCTTATAACCAAACCCGCGCGTGAACCCAGCCATAAATTTCCGTCTGCATCAACAAAACCCGCCTGAATGTTATTGGAAATTAAACCGTTGTTGGCAGTGTGAATTTTGGTATCGACAAATTGCGCCTGAATAAACTGCGCGCAAAGAAAAATACAGAATGTAATTAAAATCCTCATAAAAACATTTTTCTGATCGCTTCTTTATAAGTTGCAGAAACAGGAATTTTCTGTATTTCCTCACCGTTTTGATTGATTACCAACAGATTTTTATCTTTTTCAAAATGCGAAACATGATTCATATTTACAATGAACGATCGGTGTACCCGTTGAAACAACTGCTGCGGAAGTTTCTTTTCCAAATCGCCCAACGTTCTGCTTAAAATATGTTTGGTTTTATCGTTTTTTAAATAAATTTCGCAATAATTATCATCGGCTTTGCAAAAAGTAACATCTTCTAACTTTATAAGCGTTCGTTTATTTTGTAACGTGTTCGCTAACTTTAAGTACTTTTTTTGGATGTTTTTTTCTTGATAACGTTCAAAAATCTTCAATAATTTTTCGCGTTCTAATGGCTTTTGCAAGTATCCGAAACAACCAATTTCGTTAACCGATTTCTCCAAAAACTGCGAATAAGCAGTAACAAAAACTACTTCAAAACTGTCTTTATTTACTTTATTGAACAATTCAAAACCGCTAGCTTCGGGCATTTCAATATCTAAAAAAACCAAATCGGGCAAATAGGTTTCAATAGCCAACGTGCCTTCTTTTACAGAATTGCACAAAATCATTTCAAACCGATTGTTTGGAAACAAAATATTTATGTAGCCCTTTAAAACTTCGCGCGCTTTAGGTTCATCGTCAATAATTACCAAAACCAAGTTATTCATAATTTTTTTTGATTATAAGGTTTATGGAGTGATTAATACTTTTTCACGTACTTTAAATTCAATCCGTTCATAGCATTTGGCTGTAAATTGTGTACATTTTTCTGTGTAAATCTCGCTACTTTATCGTAAAAAAGGATAATTACCGGAACTTGCTGCGCCGTTATGGCATCCATTTGTTGATACAATTCGGTACGCTTTTCATCGTCAACGGTATTTAATGCCTGCTGATATAAATTATCGTACGTAGTATTTTTAAAATGCGTATAATTTGGTCCGTTTGGTGTAAAGTTTTTACTGTAAAATAACGACAGATAATTCTCTGCATCAGGATAATCAGCAATCCAACTTCCTCTAAAAAACGATAATTTATTCGTAGCAATTGCCTGGCGAAGTGTACTTGGCGGCATAACATCAATCTTGACTTTTATCCCCAATCTTTCCCATTCGCGTTGTAAATATTCGGCAATATCCAAATATGTATTATTAGTGCTTAAGGTAATCTCAATGGGTAATTTTCGGTTTTTTTTGACTTGATTAATCAGTTCTTTTGCTTTGGTTGGATTATAAAGCGGATCTTTAGCCGACTGAAAACCGGGTAATCCGTTAGGAATCATTCCGTTTACTTTTCCGTCGCCCATACCGTTTCGCAGATAAGCAACCAATTTTGTTCGATCAAACCCATGATTCAATGCCTGCCGAATTCGAATATCGTTCATTAAAGGATCGTTCATATTAAAACCCAAATATTCGGTATTCAAATACGGACCGGTAAGCATTTTTATTTTGTTTTGATATTTCTCTTGAAGCTTTCCGTTAGGCTGTAATAATTCGTCTTTATACGAAGGATCCAATCCAGAAATCATATCAATTTTCCCTTGAATAAACTGCATAAAACCACTTTGCTTATCGGGCAGAAAAGTAATCGCAATACTTTCTAAATAGGGCAATCTTTTTCCCGATACATCTTTTTCGTGATAATTAGGATTTTTTCTTAAAACCAACTTCACATTTTCTTCCCAAATTTTAAACTGAAAAGGTCCCGTTCCAATAGGATTCGATCTAAAATCAATCGATTTGTCTTCGGTAATTTCTTTAGGAACCACCGACGCGTATTTCATAGAAAGCAAACTTAAAAAAGCAGGAAACGGATTTTTTAAATCAATCTTAAAAACCGAATCATTCACCGCTCTATAACTGTTCACATGCTGAAAAACCCATGTTCCAGGCGAAGCCAAATCTTCACTCAACACTCGGTTAAAGCTGTATTCAAAATCGTAAGCTGTCACCAATCGGGTACTGTCTTTCCCAAAATTTATGTGTTTGTGAAAGTAAACATCGTTGCGAAGGATAAATTCGTATTGCATTCCATTTTCTGAAATTACCCAACTTTTAGCAATATCTGGCGCAACTTGTAATGAATCATCTAACTGAACCAAACCGTTAAACAACTGAGTACAAGGCCATATAATTGCCATGTTTCTTGCAAAAGCAGGATCTAATGTCTGAATATTTGCACTTTCATTATATCTAAATACATCGTTTTCACTAAACGCACGTTCTTCTTTAACACAACCAACTAAAAATAAAATACTTATAAAAAAAAGTAGTGAACCAAACCTATATTTCATCAAACCAAAATTTGTTCGTAAATTTGCCAATTGCCAACCGCAGTTATGCAGTTAGTAAAGATAAATGAATTTTTACACTACTTGTAGTTATGATAATGGAAAACCGAAAAAAAGTAGCGTTTTATACCTTGGGATGCAAACTGAATTTTTCAGAAACATCTACTATTGCCCGCAGTTTTAACGATGAAGGATTTGATCGTGTTGATTTTGAGGAAACTGCAGATATTTATGTAATTAACACTTGTTCGGTTACCGAAAATGCCGATAAACAGTTTAAACAGATTGTAAAAAAGGCGTTAAAAAGCAACGATAAAGCTTTTATTGCTGCCGTGGGTTGTTATGCCCAGTTAAAACCTGAAGAATTGGCTGCTGTTGACGGCGTTGATTTGGTTTTGGGAGCTACCGAAAAATTTAAATTGACCGATTATATAAACGATCTTTCTAAAAATGATATGGGCGAAATTCACTCTTGCGAGATTGAAGAAGCCGATTTTTATGTAGGAAGTTATTCTATTGGCGACAGAACCCGAGCGTTTTTAAAGGTTCAAGACGGTTGCGATTACAAATGTACCTATTGCACTATTCCTTTAGCGCGCGGAATTTCTCGTTCGGATACTATGGAAAATGTGATGAAAAATGCACAGGAAATTTCTCAAAAAGGCATTAAAGAAATCGTACTTACAGGCGTGAATGTCGGCGATTACGGTAAAGGTGAGTTTGGAAACAAAAAGCACGAGCATACCTTTTTTGAATTGGTCCAGGCTTTAGATACAGTCGAAGGAATAGAGCGTTTGCGTATTTCGTCTATCGAACCTAATCTTTTAAAAAACGAAACCATTGAATTTGTGTCGAAAAGTAAAACATTCGTGCCACATTTTCATATTCCTTTGCAGTCGGGATCGAACACTATTTTAAAGAAAATGAAACGCCGCTATTTGCGTGAATTGTATGTTGAACGTGTTGCCAAAATTCGAGAAGTAATGCCAAATGCCTGTATTGGTGTTGATGTTATTGTTGGATTTCCCGGCGAAACCGATGAATTATTTTTAGAAACTTATAATTTCTTAAGCGATTTAGACATTTCTTATTTACACGTTTTCACTTATTCTGAACGTGATAATACGGAAGCGGTTGATTTTGATGGAATTGTTTCTGCTAATGTTCGATCTAAACGTAGTAAAATGTTACGCGGATTATCGGTTAAAAAACGTCGAGCTTTTTATGAAAAAGAGTTAAATACAAACCACACTGTTTTGTTTGAAAGCGAAAATAAAGAAGGATACATTCATGGATTCACCGAAAATTACGTAAAAGTGAAAACACCTTGGAACCCTGAATTAGTAAACACGCTACACGATATCACTCTAACAAAAATAGATGAAGACGGCATAGTACGATTCAATTTTGTGAAAGAATTAGTTTAAATATTAACTCCTGCATTTGTAGGAGTTTTTTTATTTTTAATTGGGGCAATCCCTTCCGCTTACGCTGCAGGTCGGGCTTTCACGAGTCGCTTTTTGTTGTCCTTCGTCAGGCTCAGGGATCAACAAAAGAGCTCCAACAAGCGCTCTATCCCTATTGCGGTTTGATGCTAGATGTTGAATGTTGGATGTTGGTTTGCTCACGTTTAATCTCAATCCTTTTAAAATCTATGCAATCTGTGGTCAAAAAGTAAATTGCGTCGGGCTTTAGCCCGATGTTACCAAACAATGTAGAATAGGCTTTAGCCAAACTTTTACCGTATAATGTAATTGTATCATTTGCTATCTGTGCTATCTGTAGTGAAAACGTTTAAAGTTAGATGTAGGGTGATCGATGCTGGAAGTTTATTTATCTCGTTAAAAGAAAATCCGTGAACATCTGTGTAATCTGTGGTTAATAAAAAGTCCCTTACATTTCTGTAAAGGACTTCTCAAAAAAAGGCGGCGACACGAGCCTTGCGA
>NZ_RQTJ01000047.1 GCF_003858535.1 Paenimyroides viscosum | reverse complement strand
GTGTTTATTTTTTATAGGTATTTCAAGATATCGCTTCGCTAAGTTGAGAGGCGCACTCCGTCAGTTTCTGGCGGAGCCGTCTACTCGATTATGTGCATACTGGATTCAATAGTATTGCTTTTTTTGAAAATTGTCCATGCGTTAGCAATAAACATCCATTCCATAGTCTTTTGTTTCGTCTCAAATTTGCACTGTAACAAATAAACAAGAAACGATGAAAACTAAAGTTCCATTAAAATTAGCATTCCTAGTTTTTCTACTAGGATTTACAATTCAAACATTTTCAAAATCTAAAAACACAAACATTATGAACAGTACAAAAAAAGAAACTATCGGATTATTAGTAATTATGAAAGCAAAAACAGGAAAAGAACAAGACGTCAAAAACTTCTTACTTGGTGGATTAGCATTAGTAAATCAAGAACCTCAAACAGTATCTTGGTTTGCCTTTCAAATAGATAATAATACTTTTGGTATTTATGATACTTTTGAAGTAGAAGAAGGAAGACAAGCACATTTAACAGGCGAAGTTGCGAAGGCATTATTAGCAAATGCAGGTGATTTATTAGACAACTTTGATCCTAGCACAGATATTCAAGCAGTAGATGTATTAGCATCTAATCATAAATCCGGATTGCAAAACAAGGGTTTGCTTGTTATTATGAAATCTAAAGAAGCAAAGACAACAGATGTTGAAAACTTCCTTAATGTCGGCAAACAATTAGTTGGTGACGAGCCAAAAACTTTATCTTGGTATGCTATAAAAATAGATGCTACTACATATGCAATCTTTGATACTTTTGCAGATGATTCTGGTAGAGATGCACATTTAACAGGAAAAGTTGCAGCTGCACTTATGGAAAATGCGCCTGTTCTTTTAGATGGTTTTGAAGCATCAGCAATTCAAAAAATAGACATCATAGTTTCGAAATAATTGTTATCTTTAGACAGGAGTGTAACAAACACTCCTGTCTTTTTAATACGTAACATTAAAAAAGAAATAGACTCTTATGGCTCAAATTATTGTTGATAAGCAAAATGGTGAACTAGCATTTAGACTAGAAAGGTTTGAAAATCTTAATCAATTTGATCATTTACAAAGAAAAAATTATTATTCTATTATTTTACTTAACGCAAGCAACTATAAGTTAAGTGTAGATCTTTCTAATTATGAACTGCAAGGTTATCAAATGATTTGCTTGTCGTCTTATCAACCATTTATGATTTCTTCTGAAGAACCTTGTCAAGGCTGGTTATTAAATTTTCACCCTGACTTTTTTTGTACATATCGTCATCAAAATGAAATTGAAACAGAAGGCGTTCTTTTTAACAACTTTCATGGATTACCACATTTTAAAATTTCTGAAAAAGCGTTGTTTTTTAACCTTATAGATCAAATTTCAAAAGAAATGGATAGAGATTCTATTGCTCAGCATGAGGTTCTTGTGGCTTTTTTAAAGGTGTTTTTAATAGAAGCTGTGAGACAAAAAAAACAATCTAATAAAGATATAGTGCCAAAATTTTCTGATGATCAATCTGAAATATTGCAAAATTTAGTAGATTCTATTGAGAAGAATTATTCTGAGTTACACTCTCCGAAAGATTATGCAGATGTTTTATGTGTTAGCACTAAAACATTGGCTGGAATTGTGAAAAAATATTTACAGCAAACACCTAGTTCGTTAATTTCTAATAGAATTATTATAGAGGCTAAACGCGAACTATATTTAACCTCAAAACCTTTGAAACAAATCGCAGCTAATCTTGGGTATGACGATGAATTTTATTTTAGTAGGTTTTTCAAGAAGAAAGTAGGTGTTTCTCCCGATAATTATAGAAAGACAGTAGGTTTTGCTAAACTAGAAAAATTATGATTGTCAGTATGTCTTAAGTTGCACATAACGTCAGTCTGTGAAATAAGTACACAAACTCCTTTCAAATATAGTTAATATTTCATAAATGTTTCGCAAAAATATTTACACAAAAGAAATAATCGATTTTATTTTAGAACTTATTAAAACAAAAACAAAAACCACAACTGAAATTACCCAACTATACGGTATCCCTAAAACGACATTACATAATTGGATAAAAAAATATAACATTTAATATGAATATTATAAACTACAAAAAGATATTTCAGGATGCTATAGAATTGAAATATCCAGAGAAAAGAGAATTATATTCTTTAATTCTTGAAAAAGAAATTACAGATTGTTATGATGTTTTAAGATTAAACAAATTAATTTTTGGTACAGAAAGCACGGTCAATAAACACAAATCATACGATGTAACTGCTGTAATGAAAGTGCTTAAATATCAAGAAGAAAATAAATTAACTAACATAGAAACGGCTAAAATATTCAATTTAAGCCGTAATACGGTAAGTGCGTGGAAAAAGAGAGTTAGTCTTACCCCAAATACTTAAAATCTTATTTCTTATGAATCAATCTGGTTAGTTTAATAGACAAGTCGGTAAAGATCATTTTGGCATTTCCGTTGCGTTCAATATGGTACGTAGCATCTTCAATTTCCTGATAAATCTCTAAAATATTGTGTTCGTTTACAAAGGGTGCGAAATTTTTCAGTTTAAAATTTTCAACCTTTGGTTCCATATAAACCAATTCGCTGGTACTGTAATTCAACAGTAAAGCTTGTCGGAACAATTCCATACAATGATTTAAAAAAAGCTTTTGTTTTTCACGACCAATAGAAGCTATTTCATCGCTCCATTTAATTAAATCGCTAACAACACGTGCGTTTTTATTGGCACGAAATGCCGCACGAACCCAAGTTACAAACCATTCGTCAAACGGATATTCGTTTGTAATATTATAGCGTAATTTAAGTGCTTTGTTGTAATTTCCCTGAGCCTGTTTGGCAATGCTGTAAGCGTCAACTTCATCGCAGTTTTCTTTTTCAATCAATCCCTGAACAATTTCCTGTTCGTTTAAAGCATTAAAATGTAAAACTTGGCAACGCGACAATATCGTTTGCAAAATAGCTTTTTCATCTTCTGCAATCAGTATAAAAACGGTTTTATCAGTCGGTTCTTCCAACAGCTTTAACAGCTTGTTTGCGGCTTCGGTATTCATCTTTTCTGCCATCCAAATAATCATTACCTTATAACCACCTTCAAACGGCTTTAAAATAAGTTTTTTAAGGATGCTTGCTGCTTCGTGAACCGAAATGTTTCCCTGCTTTTTCTGAATTCCAATAGCTTCGTACCAGTCATTTACAGATCCATACGGAGTTTCCTTTAAAAAATCGATCCAAGTACCCAAAAAATCATCGCTTGTCGCGTTTGATTTAATGCTGTCTGTTGTAGCAACCGGATACACAAAATGCAGATCGGGATGCTGTAAATGATCAAACTTCAAATTGCAGGCTGTAGATCCACCCTCATTTTCACTGCCTTTATTGTTGCAGATAATGTATTGGGCATACGCCAGCGCCATTGACAACGTACCGCTTCCTTCCGGGCCAATAAACAATTGGGCATGCGGAATTCTCCCTTTTTGAACGCTGTTTACCAAATGGTTTTTTAAGTGGTTTTGACCTACGATATCTGAAAATTTCATAAAACAAAAATAACGCTTTAATGTTCCTTCTCCTAATAGATTTAGAATGAAATTTATGCCAAGTTAAAGATATGAAATTAGGTTGAAATAATAGTTGACTGAACGCGACTGGGGCTATTTCTTTTAAATTTTACCAAATTAAAATTTAGAACCTTTAACTTTGCATTTTTTTAAAATGGAGTTAGAGGTTTTGGCATGTTTATGTCTCGTTGCATTTTGTGCAGGTTTTGTTGATGCAATTGCTGGTGGTGGTGGTTTGATTCAAACACCGTTAGGCTTGGTATTTTTACCTAATTATTCGATTTCGTCGGTTATAGGAACACTAAAAATACCTGCGTTTTCAGGAACGGCTCTGGCAGTAGGGCAATATTTAAAGAAAGCAAAAATAAACTGGAAATATTTCTTAGTATTGGCACTTATTTCTTTTACCAGTGCCTTTTTAGGATCGTTTGTTTTAACCGTTGTGAACAACGATTTTATGAAACCACTTTTACTAATTATTTTACTAGTATTATGGATTTTTACTTATATACGCAAAGATTTTTCAAGTAAGAAAACAGACCAAATTACAGAGCGTAACCGTTGGGTTTATGGGATAGTTATAGCGATTTTAGTCGGTTTTTATGATGGATTTATCGGACCGGCAACAGGAACTTTTTTTATTATGGGATTTATTTTCTTAGTTGGATTAGATTTTTATCACGCGTCTGCTTATGCCAAAATGATTAACCTTGCCACAAATTTAGGAAGCATTTGCCTGTTTTTGATAAAAGGACAAATTATCTGGAAAATAGCTCTTCCTATGGCTGTGTGTAACGGTTTGGGTGGTTACTGTGGCGCCAAACTGGCAATATTGAAAGGACAGCAATGGGTGCGCTACATTTTTCTGTTCATTATGTTTATAGCTATTTTACGTTTTGGTTGCGAGGTTTTTGACATTCGATTTTAATTAAAAAAACTATTTTACAATAAATTGTATATTTGCGCTTTACAAACAATTCAACTACATAAAAAAGCAATGAAAACAATAAACGATTTTAATTTCAGTAACAAAAAAGCCATTATTCGTGTAGATTTTAATGTGCCTTTAAACGATCAGTTTCAGGTAACCGACGATAACCGTATTGTTGCAGCAAAACCAACAATTGATAAAATTGTGAACGATGGCGGCGTGGCAATATTGATGTCGCATTTAGGCAGACCAAAAAACGGACCGGAAGATAAATTTTCTTTAAAGCACATCGTTTCTAAAGTAGAAGAGGTTTTGGGCAGAAAAGTAACTTTTATAAACGATTCTGTAGGTGCTGATGTTGAAAAAGTTGTTGCTGATGCAAAAGCGGGCGAAGTGATTTTATTGGAAAATCTGCGTTTTTACAAAGAAGAAGAAGCGGGCGATGAAACTTTTGCAGAAAAATTGTCGAAATTAGGCGATGTATATGTGAACGATGCTTTTGGAACAGCTCACCGCGCACATGCTTCAACCACAATTGTTGCGAAATTTTTCCCTAACGATAAACTTTTTGGATCTTTACTGGCTAAAGAAATCGAAAGTATTGATAAAGTATTGAATTCAACCGAAAAACCAGTTACGGCAGTTTTAGGTGGATCAAAAGTATCGTCTAAAATTACTATTATCGAAAATATTTTAGATAAGGTAGACCACATGATTATTGGTGGCGGAATGATGTTTACCTTTATTAAAGCACAGGGAGGAAAGATTGGTAGTTCTCTTGTTGAAGACGATAAAATGGAATTGGCGTTAGAGATTTTAGAAAAAGCAAAAGCTAAAAACGTACAGATTCATATTCCGGTTGATGTGGTTGCTGCCGATGCGTTTTCTAACGATGCAAATACTAAAATTGTTCCTGCAAACGACATTCCTGACGGATGGCAAGGTTTGGATGTTGGTCCGAAAACTTTAGAACAGTTAAACAAAGTAATCATGGATTCTAAAATTATTTTATGGAATGGACCTTTAGGCGTTTTCGAAATGGAAAAATTTGCTGCCGGAACCATTACATTAGGTAATTTTATTGCCGATGCAACCGAAGCTGGAACGTTTTCATTAGTAGGCGGCGGAGATTCTGTAGCAGCTGTAAAACAATTTGATTTAGACGATAAAGTAAGTTATGTTTCTACAGGCGGTGGTGCCATGTTGGAAATGTTAGAAGGACAAACGTTGCCTGGAATTGCAGCTATCTTAGATTAATCTGAATGATATAAAAACAAAAAATCGACTTTTAAAGTCGATTTTTTGTTTTAAAGAACTTCTAATTCAAGAAAAGAGTAAATCCTAAATTAGCACCGAAGTTCTTGTTAAATGATTTATATGATTCTCCGCTTGGATAATTGAATTTAGTTGATAACTGATTATAATTCAAACCAAAATCAACCGAAATATCATTAGTTATCATGTACGCAACGCCTCCTTTTATTTTCCATACAAAAAAGTTTGTAGGTTCAATTGTAGTATCTGCAACCTTTGCTTTAGCAACAGCGTATCCTGCACCTGCGCCAATGTATGGAAAAGCCTTTGATTCATTTTTAAAATAATAAGTTGCAGAAGGAATAATGCCAAAGACAGTTGTTTTAACATCAATCATAGGACTGCCATAAGATTGATATTCTTTTGTTTTTTGTACCGAAAGCTCTAGATCCATTCCTATTGCAAGATTATTCATTACAAAATATCCAACAGAGGGTGTTGCTGTAATGTTACTGGTTTTAATTCCATCAATTGTTACACCATCTTGTTTAGCTGAAGGATTAGATGAGTTAAAATTAAAAGTAGTTGCTCCGCCAAACATCCAGTTTCCTTTTTCGGTTTGAGCATTTGCTGTTCCTACAAAAGCCAATAAGGCTATAAGTATTAGTTTTTTCATGATTATAAAATTTTTGCAAAAGTACAATTTCTTTATGCAAAAAAGAAAAAGCAAGTCTTTACAACTTGCTTTAACAGATAAAAAAAACACTCCTTTCGTTACGTTAATAATTAACTTTTATTATTTAATACAGTACTAAATTATATATTGTTTTTTTTAATTGCGTAACGTAAAGGTTATTAGAACTTTAATAATTAAGGGTTTATTAGTATAAAAGATATTAAAAATGGGTTCCAAAAATCTAACCAATTTCTAATCTATAATTATAGATCAATTACATGGATAATTTGTTTGGGTTTGTGTAATTTTACAATAATCTAGCAGATAACATGAAACACCTTGTTTTTTATTTATTGGTAGTTGCGGCTTTAAGCGTAGGTTGTAAAAAAAACACCGAAACTGCAGCTGTTAATCTAAAACAATCATTTGGTAACCGCAATGAAATTGTGTTGGTTATAGATGATAGTTTGTGGGTAGGTAAATTGGGCGATAGTATTAGAAAACAGCTTGCCAAGCCAATTGTTGGTAGTACAGAAGCAGAACCACAGTTTGATTTGGTTCAGCTTGATCCTAAGATATTTACAACACGTGCAAAAATGGCGCGAAATATTGTATTGTTTTCAACGAATACTGTAAATGAATTTCTGCTACAAAAAAGTGTGAACGCTACACCCCAAAATTACTTTTTTTTACGGGCACAAAACACCGACGATTTACTAAAGATGTTCCATTCTAAAGCAGATTCTATCGTTGCCGTTTTTCGTACATCAGAATTAAACGAAGAAACGCATGAAGTAGTTAGATCGTCAACAAATAATTTAAATGAATTAAAAGATTTTTTTGGTTGTACGCTAAAAATACCAGATGCATACTATTTACAAGTTAAAAATGAATTTCCTTTTTTATGGTATCAGAAAGATTTGTCATCGGGCAGTTTAAATTTGGTTTTGTATGAATTTCCTATAGCCGAGATTGAAAATAACCAACAGCCAATAGAAACAAATTTGTTACACGCACGAAATTACATAGGGAAAGAATTTTTAAAAACAGCAAAAGATTTTGGTTATGTGGTAACCAATATTCAAAATACACAAACAATTTCAAAAGAAAAACTTTTAGAATTTCCTGTTTACAAAATTACAGGGAATTGGGAAACCGCTAACGATTTTTTAAAAGGACCATTTGTTTGCTACGCCATTCGTGACGATTATTACAAACGCTATTTGTTTATTGAAGGATACGTGAACAATCCGTTTAAAAACAAACGCGATCAATTATTAGAAATAGAAGCTATTATTAAAACCATAAATTTCAATGAACATTAAAATTAAAAAATTTAACGATTTAACCGTATCTGAACTTTATGAACTATTGAACCTGCGAAACTTGGTTTTTGTAGTGGAACAAAATTGTCCGTATTTAGATACCGATGGAAACGATCAGGTGGCACATCACGTAATGTTTTGGAATGATGAGGTTTTGGTAGCTTATGCACGTATTTTTGAACCAGGAATTAAATATGATACAAGCAGTATTGGTAGGGTAGTAGTACATCCCGATCATAGAAAATTTAATTTAGGGCATGAACTAATGAAACACGCTGTGGAAGCTGTAGAAAGTTTATATAAAACCGGTGATATTACCATATCTGCACAAGCACATTTACAAGGCTTTTACAACAAACACGGTTTTAAAACGGTTTCTGCTGAATACATGGAAGATGATATTCCGCATGTAGAAATGATACGTAAAAAGGAGCTTTAAAGCTCCTTTTGTTAGTTTATGTAACCTTACAACGTTATTTTTTCATAATTGCTTCAATAGTTGCGCGGTTAAAGGCTGGTAAATCTTTAGGTGTACGGCTGGTAACAAGGTTTTTGTCAATAATAACCTCTTTGTCTTCCCATTGTGCACCGGCATTTTTTAAGTCTAACGCAATAGCTTCAACCGATGTCATTTTTTTGTTATTTACCATATTGGCATTTATCAATACCTGCGGACCATGGCAAATTGCAGCCACCGTTTTATCTTCATTAAAAAAAGATTGTACAAAACTTAAGGCGTCTTTATTAGTACGCAGTTTATCCGGATTTATCACTCCGCCAGGCAATATCAATGCATCAAAATTACTGGAATTTGCATTTTCTAATGATACATCTACTTGGTATTCATTGGTCCAATCATCACCAGATTTAGCCTTAACTTTGTCTTTTTTGGGCGATACAATAAACACTTCGGCACCAGCTTCTTTTAATGCATCTCTTGGGCTGGTTAACTCAATTTCTTCAAAACCATCTTCGGTTAAAATGGCAATTTTTTTTCCTTTTAAATCATTCATAGCTTAATTTTTTAAAATGAAACTACAAGTTAAGAATAAATCCTTGGTTAAAAAACGAATAAGTGCTTACAGAAAGACATCTTATAAAAAACTTAACAGTTCTATGTCGTTTTTAACACTGCAACGACATTTTTAAAAAGTAGTAAATAAGTACCTTTGATAAGGTATTTAGAGCGAATGTTTTGGAACGAATTGAAGAGAAATTAATGATTCTTGCAGATGCCGCAAAATACGATGTAAGTTGTAGTTCTAGCGGTAGCAAACGAAAAAATATAGGTGGAATTGGCGATGCTTCTTCCTCTGGAATTTGCCATACCTATACCGAAGATGGCAGGTGTGTGTCGTTGCTAAAAATCTTATTGACAAACCACTGTATTTACGATTGTGCTTTTTGTGTAAGTCGTAAAAGTAACGATGTAAAACGAGCGGCTTTTACAGTAGAAGAAGTGGTTGATTTAACCATGAACTTTTACCGCAGAAATTACATTGAAGGCTTATTTTTAAGCTCGGGCATTTTTAAAAATGCCGACTTTACTATGGAACGTTTGTTGCGCATTGTTAAAAAACTTAGGTTAGAAGAACGTTATAACGGGTACATTCATCTAAAAACTATTCCCGGGGCTAGTGAAGAATTAATTCAAGAAGCCGGATTGTATGTTGACCGTATGAGTATTAATTTAGAAATGCCTACCGAAGCTGGTTTAAAATTGGTAGCTCCAGAAAAAAGCCATGATGCCGTACGTAAACCATTGCAGTTTGTAAATACTAAAATACAAACGTTTCAAAACGAAAAAAAACTTATAAAGCACACGCCAACATTTGTGCCTGCCGGGCAAAGTACGCAAATGGTTATTGGTGCAACGCCTGAAAATGATTGGGAAATTATGAGTGTTGCCGATGAGTTTTATAAAAAATATCAGCTTAAGCGCGTGTATTATAGTGGATACATTCCTATAAATAATTCTGATGCCTTTTTACCGCAAATAGGCACCAATCCACCGTTAATTAGAGAAAACAGATTGTATCAAACCGATTGGTTGCTGAGGTTCTACAATTTTAATTTGAACGAGATTTTAAATCCAGCATTTACACAGTTAGATTTGGATATAGATCCCAAGTTAAGTTGGGCATTGCGAAACCTACATTTATTCCCGGTTGATGTAAATACGGCAGATTATCAAACAATAATTAGAGTTCCAGGTATTGGCAGGCAATCTGCAATGAAAATTGTTTCAGCAAGAAAATATGGAAGTTTGCGCGAATATCAGCTCAAAAAAATGGGTATCGCATTTAATCGTGCGAAACACTTTATTATTTGTGCAGATTCTGCTGTTTCTTTAGGTTTTAAATACGCACCACAACTTAAAAACATTATTTTACAAACAGGAAACAGTAAATATAAACTGCAAACGCCAGAAAATCAGTTAAAATTGTTTTAGAATGAATTATGTTTTTGACGGAAGCTACTATGGGTTTTTATGCTGCGTTTTTGAATGTTTCGAAATGAAAGAATGGCAAGCCGTACCTGTTGATGAAAATAGGTTTCAGCCTGATATATTTCAGCCACATAGAACCATTTTTACCGATGTTGATAAAGCCCAACGCATTCAGAAAGGTTTAAAAAGCAAATTTGGAAAATCATTGACAGATGATATGTACCGAGCGTTTTTGTCTGAAGATTTGTTGGCATGGCAAGCAGCTTATCACGTCATGGTTCAGTTATTTAAAGGACAAACAAATGTTTTAGAAAATTTTGGGGATTCACAGGTGCTTTACTTTCATCAAACTTTAAAAAAAGTGAGTAGAGAACGCCACCGTATGAAGGCATTTATTCGATTTAGTAAAAGTAATGACGGTTTGTTTTACGCGCTTATTGAACCCGATTTTAATGTTTTGCCTTTAATACTTTCTTTTTTTAAGAATAGATATGCCGATCAACCTTGGATTATTTATGATGCTAAGCGCAAATACGGATTTTATTATGATACGATAACTATATCGGAAATTGAAATTGACACCACAGAGCAGAAAAATCTGCAAAGTACTGGTTTAACAATTGCATTAGATGAACGTGACGAACTTTTTAAACGTTTATGGAAACAATATTTTAAAAGCACGAATATTGAAGCACGTGAAAATATGAAGCTGCATTTACAACATGTTCCTAAAAGATATTGGAAGTACTTGATTGAAAAACAGAAATAGATAATTTTTTCTTAAAATATTATAGAACGCACGTCATTTCGAGCTTGTCGAGAACTTGTGAAATCAACTTCTCGATACGCTACACTTCATTACGCTACTCGAAGTGACGAAGGTTTCATTAACATTATTTATCATGTTTTGTCCAAACCAATCTATTTAAATCATAGCCGGCTTTTTCTGCTTCTTTTAAAAATTTTTCTTTTACAGCATTAGGAATGGTTTTTTTTCGTGATAGTATCCAAATATAATCTGTGTTTTCACCAAAAACCAATACATTTTCATAATCGGGTTCCATTAATACTACATTATAACCCGCATAAAAAGGTCCAAAAAATGAAACTTTTAAAGCACCTACATTGGTATTATTTACAAAAGTTGCTTTTCCGTTGGCTTGTTCCCATTTGTCTTTTACGTAATTATAACCTCTGTTAACTACTTTAACTTTACCATTTTCTTTTAATGAATACGTTGCCGTAACGTTACTTAAATCTTTTTCGTGTTTAAAATCAAAACGAGCAATTTCGTACCACGTCCCCATGTAAGGTTCTAATTTAAAGTTATCTACCACCGTTATATTATCTGGTACTTTTACAGACTTACATGAATAGATAAAACTAGCAGTACTTGCCATAATAATTGCAATGGCAACATAAAATATGGTTTTCTTTTTCATAAAATTTTTGTTTGTGTTTAAAATTATAAGCTTAAATATCTAAATTTCCTTCTCTGCCAATATCTGTTTTTATACCTGCTATAGCTGTTGCGGCAACTTTAAAAAAGGTTACTAACTTGTTTGTTTTGTTATCCCAATAATGTGCATCTTTAGGAGTGACTTTTAATATTCGAATATTAGGATCTTCTTTCCCTTTTTCAAACCAAGCGTCCATCATTTTATTCCAATATTTTTCAATTCGATCTACATCATTACTTACTTCAGCAATACCGTTTAAACTTACAAATTCATACGATTTAACATCAGAAAAAGTAATAGATACCTTTTTATTTTGCGTTAAATGTGTGTGGGTATCACTTTCGGAAGAAAACAAAAACCAAATAGCACCTTCTTCGTCTACTTCTTGCCTACTCATAGGTATGCTATGTGGGTAATCACTATTAGCAGGAAAAGTTGATAACATTCCAATGTCTATAGAGTTGACCAATGTTTTTAATTTTTCAACGGCTTCTTTGTTGTTTAGATTTTCTGTACTCATAATTTTATATTTTTTGTTTAACAATTTTTAAAGTTCAACCAACCATTTTTCTGCTTTTCAGTTGTGTTTAAAACAAATGTTCTAAAACGGTATAATAAAAATGGTGTTAGTAACGAATTGTATGTGTTTTCATGAGTATTTTGACCAGAAAAAGAGTGTGTGTCTTTCCGTTTAACTAATCTCATAAATACATGTTTACAATTAGTATTACAAATAATATAAGTAGTTATTATGTTTTAAGGAGTATCTAATTTACACTAAATTTTTTTATAACGAAGGTTTTTATCGAAAAAAAATAACACATAAGTGCTATAGGGGTTAAAGAAAGATGTTTTTTTGTTTCTAAAATTTAGAGATAAAAAAAGGACTGCTAAAAAATTTTTAACAGTCCGTGAATCAAAGGTGTTTTTCTTACTTATATATTTATAAATATACTCTATCAATAAAACTTCGGCTAAATTATCTAAAGTAGGTTATTATGGCAATAGGTAAAATACCCATTTTTCAATTATTTTAGATCTACATTTATTAAGTTATGGTTTATACAATATAGTATAGCAGTCATCATATTCTCAAATTTATATTTGTTTTGTATATTTTGTTTGTGGTTGTTAACAGTTTTTGGGCTAATAAAAAGTTTCTCTGAAATTTCGCGTGCTTTAAATCCTTCGGCTGTAAGTTTAATAATTTCTAATTCGCGTTCGGTAAAAAGTACTTCGTGTTCTTTAATTGTTTGATTATCTGTAGTGCTTAAAATTTTGTTTATTACTTGTGAAAGACTGTCTTCAAAATAAAAACCATCTTCTTTTAAATTCCAAATAGCATTTTCTAACTCGTTAGGCGGTGTGTTTTTGGTAAAATATCCATTTACGCCCATGTTTATTACTTTTTCAATAATATCGGCACCACTCATTAAGGTGAGTATCAAAATTTTTATTTCAGGATATTTTTCTTTAACATGTCTACTGGTTTCAAAACCGTCAAGCACAGGCATTTGTAAATCAAGTAATAAAATATCAACGTTTGTTGTTTTAAGTTTTTCTAATAATTCACTACCATTTGAAGCCTCAAGTACCACCTGCATATTATTAAAACTATTGAGTAACATGCCCAAACTTTTTCTAAACAAGGTGTGATCGTCAGTTATTGCTATTTTTAACATTCTTTACAGATTTTAAAATTATTTGAAATTTATTTCCCTTTTGTTCAGGTACTTGTACAAGTTTTGCTTCAATATGTTTTATTCGTGAACTAATATTTTTAAGCCCCATTCCTAAAGAGCTTTGTATGTTTTTTTTAAAATCGAACGGTAAACCGTCATCAGAAATCTCACAACATACCGTGTTTTCATTTAAAGATATAGCCATACTTATTTCTTGTGCCTTACCGTGTTTTATCATATTGTTTGTAAACTCTTGAATAATACGGTATAGTTCATAAGCTTCAGACGATGGAATTTCTATAACTTCACTAAAATAGTATTGTTTAACTTTAATAGTATGTAGTTTTTTTACTCTATCAAAGTAACTTTTAAGGGTTGAAACCAAACCGTAACTTTCTAAAAGCGGGGGCATTAAATTGTAACTAATATTTTGAACATTTGTAAGGGCATGTGAAAGTACAGAAGATACTTCTTGTAAAATTTCTTTTTTAAAAAGATCTTCTTCTTTACTGTTTAGTATAGTAATATAGTTTTTAAGTGCACTTATATCACCACTTAAACCGTCGTGTAAATCAGAAGCGATACGTTGGCGTTCTCTTTTTTCTGAATCTAACGAAGCTATTAATAAACTTTCTGATTTTATTCGGTTTAACCTATCAACTTTTGCTTTGTAAGCCACGGTTATAAAAATAATACCTAAGGCTAAAAAAAGCATTGTTGCGGATCCGATCCAAAAAAATAATTTTAATTGTATTTCATCTTGCATGTGCCACTAGTTAATATAATTCGTAATAAAAAGGTTGCAATTACATTTATCAACCAAAAATTATCTATAAACTCATCGCGAATTACTGAACTTAATAGAAATAACAGCATAGTGCTAGAATAGTATAAAAGAATAGCAGATATAAAATAAAAATTTGGTAGTTTCCATAGGGTTTCTTCCTCTAGCGTTTTAAATAAATCTTTAAACCATAATGTAGAAAAAAGAATAACTATAATTGAGATAAAAGTTTTATTTAAACCATGAGAAAATAAACTTCCGTCATCTTTCCATAAAAAAAACGAATAGGAATATGCAGCCAATAAAATTGTTAATCCAAAGTAAATAAGTAATTTGTATTTTTCTTTAAAAAGTTTTAAAAAGAAATAAGTAAGTGCAATTATTTCTAAAAACGGATAAATTTGAAACCAATACGAAATATTAATTTGTAAAAAACCTGTACCTACAATTTCATACACACTTGCAATTGCAGTGATCCAAATAAACGGCAATATAGGCTCACTAAAATTAAAGGCTTTCTTTTTTATAAAAAGTATGAGTAATGGAATTATTCCCGATAAAAGTACAATTAGAATAAAAGTTTCCATTGCTTACGTATTAGGTAACAAATTTAAGTAAATACGTTCTTTAATACTTCTATTTTTATACATAAATAAATAACAACTAAAATTTCATGTAAAGTCTTTTGTTCAATTTCGGTGTATAGTATGTAGTTTTAGTTCATAAAATACCTAAAGCAATGTTGGTTTTAGTTGGTATTTATAAATTTTAAAACATCTTTTAAATAATATTTCGAGTGTAACTAATTGATTATGTTTTAATTAAGCACTGTGTTTAAAAACGAACATTATGTTGAATATTTTTTACAATTAAAAAATTAATTTAAAGTTGTTTATTTATTAAATGTTTTGTACATTTGTAGTTCATAAGTGTTTTTTTTGGTTATAGAAAAGTGTCTAACTGTAAAGTTAGATGCTTTTCTTTTTTTTAGTACTATTTGTATTTTAGTCACTTTTTAATAATTAACATTCATCTAAATTTAATAATAGTACCCGTAGTGCATTATAAAAAAGGTTGGCTAAATTACTAAAAATTAACATATTGTATTGACTGACAATGAAATACATTTTATGAGCAACCTAGAAGCAAGTTACAAATTA
>NZ_RQTJ01000046.1 GCF_003858535.1 Paenimyroides viscosum | reverse complement strand
TATAAACCAAACACTATCTTAATTTCTACAGGAATGTGTCCAAATTAGTTTGAAGACGTACAAGCTTGCTACCCGCTGCACAGGGCGTGAATTACGAAGAAGAACAGTTTGCCAACCGGATGAAGAAGAAAAAGAAAAAAGGGAGGAGATTGTAATACAATTACCTTTGTCGGAAGAGGTTTAAAAGATATTTTCAATACATTTGCAATATGAAGTATTTATCATACATATTAGCATTATTAGTGTTGGTCTTATCGACCGCACCTTGCTTTATGGAAGATAAATGTCTTGAAACCGAACAGCAAACAACAAGTAGCCAAGAGCAAAACGATGATGATTGCGGAATGGCGTGTTGCTCGCCTTTTTCCAAGTGTAATACCTGTACAGGATTTGTAATAGACTCTTTTTATTTTTCGACAATAAACTCTATACAACTACCTGTAAAGAAAGCAGGTGCAATACCTGCACCGTCTGTTTCAGACTTTCCTTATTCTATTTGGCATCCTCCACAATTGGCTTAATATATGGTGCTTTCCGCCCAAACTGATTTGTTACGGTGCTTTCCACCGTTATTACTTATTTATTAAATATTAAGCATTATTTTTCAATGAAAAAAATACACTTTGTGTCATTTTTTATGACACTAAACCTTTGTGTATATGCACAAAATACGTTCAAAGCTGTAATTAAAGACAGCGAAAAAAAAGAGCCTTTAATGGGTGTAACCGCACAGGTAACAGGCACTACAATCGCCACAATTTCCGATGAAAACGGACAGATTAGATTAACAGGTATTGCAAACGGTTTGCAAGAAATTCAATTTAGTTATATCGGTTTTGCCCAACGTACCGACAGCTTTAATTTTCCGTTAGAAGATACAGCTCCGATTGAAATCCTACTTTATGAACAATCGGAAGATTTGGAAGAAATCGTTATTTCATCAACAAGAAGTACAAGAACTATCCAAAATATCCCCACACGTATTGAGTTTATAGGAAGTGAGGAGTTAGACGAAAAAGGCAATATGAAAGCAGGGGATATTCGTATGCTTTTGGCAGAAAGCACAGGCATCCACGTACAAACCACATCGCCCACAAGTGCCAATGCAAGTATTCGTATTCAGGGGCTTGACGGACGATATACGCAAATTTTAAAAGACGGTTTTCCTATTTATTCGGGTGCTTCGAGCGGATTGGGTTTGTTGCAAATTCCACCGCTTGACTTAAAGCAGGTTGAAGTTATTAAAGGTTCAACATCTACGCTGTACGGTGGTGGAGCAATAGCAGGTTTGGTAAATCTGATTTCCAAGACACCAACGGAACAAAGGGATTTGCGTTTTCATTTAAACGGAACATCGGGCAGGGGTTTAGACATCAATGGTTTTTACGGACAGAAGTTTAAGAAAATCGGAACGACAATATTTGCTTCGCATAATCGCAACGGAGCTTACGACCCTGCACAAATCGGGCTTTCTGCCATTCCCCAATTTGAAAGGTATGTACTGAACCCTAAATTATTTGTTTACTTCAATGATAAAACAAAAATGAACTTCGGCATTAACACCACCATTGAAAACCGTTTGGGTGGCGATATGCTTTACATCAAAGGCAAAGGCGATAACACACACCAATATTTTGAAGAAAACAAAACACAACGCTATTCTACCCAATTTGTTTTTGACCATACGGTAAACGAAAACAGTTTTGTACAGATAAAGAACAGCGTAAGTTATTTTAACCGCAATACAGCTATTCCCAATTACGAGTTTGAGGGAACGCAAACAGCCACTTTTACGGAAGCAAGCTATACCCACAGCAAAGAAAAGTCAGAATGGGTAACAGGCGTTAATATTTGGACGGACAATTTTAAAGAAAAGCAGATGACCGCATTTCCGTTGAGAGATTACAACCAAACCACATTCGGGGCTTTCGTTCAAAATTCTTTTAAGGCTACGGATTGGCTTCAATTGGAAACAGGTTTAAGAACGGATTACGTGATAGATTACGGAGCTGTTTTTTTACCGAGAGTATCGGCATTGTTTCAGATTGCAAACGGATTGACTTCACGTATCGGGGGCGGATTTGGCTACAAAACACCAACCATTTTTACAGAAGAAAGCGAACGCATACAATATCAAAACGTAATGCCTATTGACGATAATACCAATAAATTGGAAAAAAGCTACGGAGCAAATGCAGACATCAATTACCATACTAATATTGGCGATGATTGGACATTCAGCATAAATCATTTATTCTTTTACACCTATTTGGATAACCCTTTGTTGCTTCAAAATATAGCTACAAATACATATCAGTTCATCAATTCATCGGGCTACATTCATACCAAAGGAACAGAAACAAATATCAAAATCGGTTATGATGATTTTAAATTGTTTTTGGGCTACACTTTTACCGATACCCGATTGATTGAAAACGGAATAAATACCGAAAATCCATTAACACCAAAACACCGCATTAACTCTGTACTGATGTATGAAATAGAGGATAAATGGAAGATTGGTTTGGAAGCCTATTATTTTAGTCCGCAAAAGCTCAATGACGGAACAACAGGTAAAGACTATGTGATGTGTGGCTTTATGGCTGAAAAAATTTGGGAACGATTTTCTTTGTACATCAACTTTGAAAATTTCCTTGATACAAGGCAGACCCGTTTTGACAACATTTATACAGGCACAATAACCAACCCTGTTTTTAAAGACATCTATGCACCATTGGACGGATTTGTAATTAACGGGGGAATAAAATTTAGACTTTAAGAAGATGAATAAAACCATATTTAATATAACAAAAATGGATTGCCCAAGTGAGGAGCAATTAATCCGTATGAAACTGCAAAACTTTGATACGGTAAAGTCATTGGAATTTGATATTCCCAATAGAAAACTAAATGTTTACCATAGTGGAAACCCAGAGCCGATTTTTTCGGCTTTGGAAACCTTGAACCTAAATACAACGCTGATTTCAACCGAAGAAACTAACGCAGTTGTTGAAACAGATACAAGCAATAGCCAACGGAAACTACTATGGACGGTATTGATTATCAATTTCGTTTTCTTTGGATTGGAAATGTTGTTCGGTATTTTTTCCAACTCAATGGGATTGGTAGCGGATAGCTTGGATATGCTTGCCGATAGCATCGTTTACGCATTGGCTTTGTTTGCTGTTGGGGGTACGATTGCAAGAAAAAACAATATCGCCAAATTTGCAGGTTACTTTCAAATCCTGTTAGCCGTTATCGGTTTTGTTGAAGTTATCAGACGTTTTATCGGAATAGAAGCGATGCCCGATTTCAAAACAATGATTATTGTTTCTGTTTTGGCATTGATAGCAAACGTACTTTGTCTTTACCTATTGCAAAAGAACAAGAGTAAAGAAGCCCATATGCAGGCTTCGATGATTTTCACGTCAAACGATGTTATAATCAATTCGGGGGTTATCGTTGCAGGAATTTTGGTCAATTGGTTAAACTCGAGCTATCCCGATTTGATTATCGGAGCTATTGTATTTGTAGTAGTGGCAAGAGGGGCATATAGAATATTGAAATTGGCAAAGTAGTCGTTAAGTTCCCTATTTTAACTAATAGAAACAGACAGGATAATGAAAATACAGGTATTAAGCTGTTGTGAACGTATTTGAATAAAACGGAAGAACAAGGACGAAAGACAGAGTTTATTCTATCAGTATTATGAGAAAAGGGCTTTGCAAGCCCTTTTCTCTTGTCCTGTAATCCCGATAGGGAATAAAATGTTTATTTGTTTTTGAGAAACAAAAAATTCGTATATTTGCTTTGAGCTAACGGAAACACGTTGAAATACAAAGCAATAAGCACCGTTACCAAATCGTTACCTGACTTTTTTGATAATCTTTATAAAAGCTTAGTATTCAACCGATACAGCTTTTTCCTGAAAACTTTAAAATAAAAAGCATTCGGTAAATTACTGAATGCTTTTTTTTACTTTTTGAACCGTTGCGAGGGAAACAGAATTCAATTTAGCTACTTCACGTAGCGAATATTTTTCTTTATTGAGATCTTTAATTACTGATTTATATTTTTTAAGAAAATCTTCATTCGATTCAGTTGAACCATTCGTTCGACCTTTATAAACTCCTTTTAACTTCGCAATTTGTATTCCTTCCATCTGACGCTCCCTTAGATTTTCACGTTCTTGCTCGCTTAAAACACCAAGTATGTTGGCTATTAAAGAAAAAATAGGATTTTTCTTTCCGTTCATAGTTGAGGAAATACCTAAGTTAGAAATAATTACATTGACTTGATTATCTTCAAGAAATTTCAAAGTTGTTGCAATATCATAATGGTTACGCCCTAATCGGTCGATAGAATGAATTTCAACTTCATTAATAATTCCTTTCATTATATCATTAATAAGCTTTTTAGCTTGCGGTCTTTCATTGAAAGCAATAATACCACTAATTCTGTCAATATATACTTTATCAGCGTTAGTTTTTTCTTGTCGGTCTGTATTTTGATTATTCGTTGAGACTCTAATATATTTTGCATTCATTGTAAAGAAATAATTTACAACAAATATAATAAATAATTTTTATTGTGTTGAAATTAGGGTATTTTATTTAGTACACTTTAAATTGAGAAAAACCAACAATTTTATTTGTTGGTTTTGTACTGACTTCATCTAAAGTCTACATCTGTTACTATAAACATAGATTATCCAATTCACTATTATTTATCCAAATATTTCTAATTTCAGAAAATTCATTTTCATCGAGGCACATAGTTTCCCATCTTGTGATGTAATCTGGTAAACAAATATTTAACTCATAGACATAATATTTTTTTAATAACACCAATAAATTTGATGCATTACGCTTTATCAACATTTTTTTATAGACGTTTTCGTCGGTATCACCGAATTTAATAGATATTTCATTATATAGGAAATTTAAACCAACTTCTAAATCGCTTAGAATATCATTACTCAATAATTTTGAATCACATTCCAAAAATACTTTTATCGCTATCAAGAATTTATCTAATCCTATTTCTGAACGATCATAGCAGTAATAATAGTGAACCAAGCCAAGAAAAGGTTTACCAAGATGAACCTAATTACAGTAAGATTTATAAGAACAGTGTTCAAAACCGTAACGAATATGTCACAGGAAATGATGGAAAGGTTTACGAAAATAAGCCCTGTTTTAACTGTTCAGGTGAAGGATTTACTATTTTTATAAACCCAGCATCAGGTCAAAAAGAAACTAATATTTGCAACGCCTGCGATGGTGTCGGTCAAATTGGTTATGTTTTTTAACGGCAAAATCGGGATGAATTTCTCGATTTTTTTTTACCCCCCCAGTCCGTATCCCCGTGTTACCCCTCAGTCCTCCCATTGTAGATGAAATCATCCAAGTTGGTAAAAAAAATATTTTTAATTTTTTTGAATTGATATCAACTATAAACCTGTACGATGTTATGATGTAAGCATTTGTAAATAAGTTTTTTATGTTTGTTTTTATGTATAAAAAAGTAGGTGGATTTCTTCAAGGTTCAAATATTTATCGTTATTTAATTAACGATACTGCACAATTTTTATTTAAACTGTCAGTTCTAAAAATACTTTATTAAAAATAAAAACAATCAACATTTTGAAATACAATATGTTACGTATTTTTTTGTTTTTTATTTTTAATAAAATTCTTACTCTTTTCCTTTAAGCACTATTTATAAGAAACATACCATAATGGGCGGTTTATGTCAATAAAGCAATTATAAATAGGAAATGATGCTGGAGAACTATTATACAATAAAATTTTACTTAGAAAGACAAATGATCGATCTATCAGAAGATCAAATTAAAAGAAGAATTTCAGTTTTAAAAAAGCAAATTGGTGCAGAATCAATAATTAAAAAAATAAAAATGAGTAAAACATGAAACGCAGGAATACACCTTCAAAAGAAGCCGTGCTTAATCTGCTCACAGATACTGGCAAGGCAATGAGTCACGATGCTATTGAAAAACAGATATCGATAAATATAGACCGCGCTACTATTTACAGAGTGCTGAACAGTTTTTGTACAGACGGATTGGTGCATAAGATTGTTGCAGAAGACGGTAAACAGTATTTTGCCATTTGCAATAAATGTGAAGATAAAAAGGAAACGGATCATCATTTTCATTTTCGCTGCACCGTTTGCCAAACTATTGAATGCCTGCCGGAAACGGTTCATTTTTCAACTCCGAAGGGTTACAGCGTAAACAGCGTCAACTGTGTGATTGTAGGAACCTGTAAAGATTGTAGTGAATCATAAAAGTATAAACGAAATATATTTGTAAGGAAAATTTATTGGTACAGCAATGACTCCAGATAATGGTTCTCTTTTTTAAAAAGCGTATCTTTATAAATCACTTAAATAAATACTCGATGATGAAAAGAAATCTTTTAATAGGAATGATGTCGCTAGCGTTAGTAGCGTGTGCCGATAAGAAAGAGCAAGAAAATACCGAGAAACTAACTGTTGAAAATACCGAAGTTACAGCCGATCCTAAAGAACTTTTGGGGAAAGAATGGAAACTGAAAGAACTCTACGGAACAAAGGTTGTAACAGATACTGCTGTGACTAAACAACCATACCTAAAATTTAACGATCTCGCAACAGTTTCCGGTAACCTAGGCTGTAACAGCTTTGGTGCAAAAGTGGAATTTATTGGTAGCAATAGTATAAAAATTTCAGAAATTGTATCTACTGAAATGGCATGTGGTTCTATGGAAATCGAAATGCAGTTTGGCGAAGCTTTACAGAATGCAACCAATTATATCACTTCAGGAACAACGCTTTATCTAAATAACGCAGAAAATACTACGGTTGCCGTGTTGGGATCAGATAAATAAAATTTTGTTTTTTTAGGGCACCACATCAATAAAGCTTAAAATTGAACAGATGAAAAAACGAATAATAAATAATACCGATCTTGAAATTGCTCCTTTAAATTTTGGAGGAAACGTTTTCGGTTGGACATTGAATGAAAAAGAATCGTTCCATATTTTAGACAGATTTACCGAAGCCGGATTTAATTTCATTGACACAGCCGACACCTACTCGTGGTGGGTAAACGGAACAGGCGGTCAGTCCGAAGAGATTATTGGGAAATGGATGCGAGAAAGAAAGAAAAGAAACAACATCGTGCTGTCTACAAAAGTGGGATCTGAAACAAAAGAACACGGTTTTGACACCAGTAAAAAACACATTCTTAAATCTGTTGACGAATCCCTAAAACGTCTTAGAACCGATCATATTGATCTGTATTACACTCATTTTGATGATAATGTGACTCCGGTAGAAGAAACGCTGGCAGCTTATGATGAAATTATTAAGGCAGGTAAGGTAAGATACATAGCGGTGTCTAACGTTTCGCCCGAAAGACTTATAGAATCTTTTAATGTTGCAGAAAAGAACAACTTGCCAAAGTATATTGCATTGCAACCTCATTATAATCTGGTAGAAAGAGAAAAGTTTGAAACACAATATGCTTCTTTGGTTGAAAAATTTAACTTGAGTGTGTTTCCTTATTGGTCTCTGGCATCAGGTTTTTTAACCGGAAAATACAGAACAGAAACCGATTTTGAACAAACAGCAAGGGGAGGTGGAATTAAAAAGTATTTTAATGCAGAAGGGAAAGCAGTATTGGCAGCATTGGATAAGGTTTCAGCAAAACATCAGTCTCAACCTGCAACAGTTGCATTGGCTTGGTTGTTGGCAAATCCTTTAATTACGGCGCCTATCGTTAGTGCAACCAGCGAAAATCAATTACAAACTATTTTTAAAGCACCCCAATTACAACTCGATGCAGAAGATATGGAAATTCTTAATCTTGTGGGTAAATAATCTGAATTCTAACGGATAAAATCCGCAACTTTATAATCTTTAATAAGGCTGCAACATCAGGAATAGCTAAAAAAATTCTGATGTTGAAGTCTTTTTTTATTGTAATTGGCAGGGTTGCTTTTACAGAAAACTGTTTTTTTTGTGGTATGTTTTTAATAACTTTATACAGATTGCTATTTTAAAGTACCTGAACTAAAATCTTTAGTTTTCAGGTGCGTTATAATTTATTAAAACTATTGCTATGAAAAGAATTACAACAATTGCATTGGCGTGCCTGTGCGCAACTGTCACGCATGCTCAAAAAATTAAAGAACTTTCCGAAAAAGAAAAACAACAGTACAGTAAACAGGACAGCGTAACGGTAATAACCACGGTTGGGCCGCTAAAACTGCCACCTCCGTACGCAACAGAATCGGTAACCTTCAGACATGTAATGGCAGATTGGCCTGAAGATCAGCTGCCAAAAGTACCTGCAGGATTTAAGGTGGAACGGTTAACATCCGATCTTAAAAACCCACGTACGTCTTACATAGCAGCTAACGGCGATTTATTCGTAACTGAATCGAACACTTTTAACAGCGCAGACAGAATCACGATTTTACGAGATGCCGATAAAAACGGCAGCTATGAAGTAAGGGAAGTGTTTGCTGAAAATTTGAAACTTCCGTACGGTGCCTTAATCGTAAAAGATAAGTTTTATATAGCTTTGAGTGACGGTCTTTATGTATATCCTTACCAAGCGGGCGATCTGAAACTACAGGGAGAAGGTCGTAAAATCGTCGAACTTCCTTCAGGCGGATATAATAACCATTGGACTCGGAACATCATCACCAATAAAGATCAAACAAAAATTTATATATCGGTAGGATCTGCAAGTAATGTGGGCGAGTACGGATTGGAAAAAGAAGTCCGAAGAGCTGCGATCTTGGAGGTTAATCTGGATGGATCTGGAGAAGTTGTCTATAGTTCGGGTTTGAGAAATCCGGTAGGCATGGATTGGAATCCGATAGACGGTTCGCTATGGACGGCTGTAAACGAACGCGATAATTTGGGCGACGGCTTGGTGCCCGATTATGTTACAAAGGTGCAGAAATCGGCATTTTATGGTTGGCCATATTCGTATTTCGGTAAAATAGAAGATCCGCGATTAAAAGGAATGCGTCCCGATCTGGTAAAACAGGCGGTTGTTCCCGATGTTGCGGTAGGTAACCATACAGCTTCTTTAGGACTGACGTTTTATGTGGGATCTAAATTCCCTGAAAAATACAGAAACGGTATTTTTGTTGCCCAGCACGGTTCTTGGAATAAGTCTTCGTTCTCCGGTTATAAGGTAGTGTTTATTCCTTTTAAAGATGGAAAACCTAGTGGTAAACCCGAAGATTTTATGACGGGTTTTATTGCCGATCAGGGAAAGGCGAAAGTTTACGGAAGACCATCTGCAGTTAAGAATCTTCCCGATGGTTCGCTCCTTGTGAACGATGATAGCGGAAATGTACTGTGGCGTATCTCCTATACTGGTAACTAGTTTTTCTTGATTATGAAGAAATTTTTAGCGGTAGTTGTTTTTCTGATCACTATTGTTCACGTACGGGCACAAGATTCGCTCCATACAACGCTGTTGCAGGATCTAGTAATAAGTACTTCGAGGCCGCTAATGTATCCGTTACAGGTGTCTGACAGTATTTTTCAGCTACCTGCATCGGTTGCGCGATTGAATCCGGAACTTTTGCAAAATAATAACAGGGTAGAGGTAGCACCTATACTTAATACGGTAGCGGGTGTGTATATGCAGTCGGGTACGTTTAATACCAACCGACTTTCCATTCGTGGAATCGGAGGTAGAACACCCTATGGAACCAATAAAGTGCGTGCGTTTTACGGTAATATTCCGCTTACCGGTGGAAATAGTGAAACAACAATTGAAGATATCGATCTAGAATTCCTACAAAATATTCATATCATTAAAGGACCGCTTCCAAGTGTGTACGGTGCTGGGTTAGGTGGTGCCGTTTTGCTTCAGCCCAAAACTGCCGATCCCAATCAAATGCAGGTTGGAATTTCTACAACGGTTGGTTCGTTCGGACTGATAAAAAACCAGCTTTCTGGATCGTATGGTGCCGATACTTACAGTTTTAATGTAGGCTACCATAAGATTGAAAATAGCGGATACCGCGAAAATAGTTCGTATTACCGGGAAGGTCTAACTATAACAGGCGAAGCTTTTCGCAAGAAAAAATCAAAACTAACATACCTTTCTCAGTTTACTTCGCTTAAGGCGTACATACCGAGTTCTATTGATCAGCAAACGTTTTTAAACAATCCCAAAGGAGCGGCGCTAAACTGGAAAGAGGCAAAAGGATACGAAGTGTATAAAAATTTCATGATGGGTTTAAATTACAATTTTGTTGTTACTGATAACATAACCGCAGCAACATCTGTTTTTTATTCGTTGAAAGATAGTGACGAACCGCGTCCTTTTGATATTTTGAAGGAATATACCGAAACCTTTGGTGCAAGGTCACAGTTTGTAGGTAGTTGGCAGCTGGGTGGCAAACTTTTAAAGACAACGGTGGGTGTAGAATTTTTTCAGGATGGATATGATGCAGCAACTTTTGAAAACCGGTATCTTGAAAATAACGGACAAGGAAGTTTGGCAGGAGCAGATAAAAACAAGCTGTTCCAGAGACGGAATTTTGTAAATATTTACAGTCAGCTACGTTATGTTTTCTCAGAAAAATGGGAATTAAATGCCGGTTTAAACTACAATAAAACATCGTTTTCATTGCAACAGATGTATCCGCTGAGTAATGTGTACCATACGCTTTATGATTACAACGGAATCTGGGCTCCGCAAATAGCATTGTCGTACCTGCCTTCAAAACAGCAAACAATTTACTTATCTGTGGGCAGAGGATATTCGCTACCATCCATCGAAGAAACAATGAACGAAAACGGACAGGTGAATACATCGATAAAACCAGAAAACGGCTACAGCGTGGAATTAGGTACTAAATTGTTTTCTGCCGATAAAAGGTTCTACGCAGAAGCAGCACTTTACCACATGAAGGTAAACGATCTACTCGTTGCCCACCGGGTTTTAGAAGATCAGTATGTCGGTGTAAATGCGGGCAGTACCGTTCACATGGGATTGGAATTTATGGCGCAGTACAAATGGCAGGTGGGAACCAAAACGCAGCTGATCCCTTACTTATCGGTTTCGTTGGGAGATTATACGTTCGATGATTTCAAACAGTACGATCATGATTTTTCGGGAAATGATCTTACCGGAGTGCCTAAAAATCAGTTTACAAGTGGTGTTATGCTTGATCTGCCTTACGGTTTTGGTTTTAAAGCCGATTATTTCTTTATTGATAAAATTCCTCTAAACGATGCCAATTCTCTGTTTTCCGACGCTTATAGTCTGTGCAATGCATCTGTGAATTGGCGCGGTAAGGTTACTAACGCATTGTCTTTATCGGTAAATGTGGGAATAAACAATATCTTTAATGAACGCTATGCCTCAATGGTTCTGGTTAACGCTACAGGTTTTGGCAACAGCGCCCCACGATACTATTATCCGGGACAGCCCGTTAATTATTTTGGGTCTTTTCAGTTGAGGTATGTTCTTTGATAAATACTCTATGGTATAGTGATGATAAAATTTAAAAGAATGGTATATTATTAGCTACCTTTACAATACGTCAAAAAAATTTAAATCAAAAATCATAAATAGAAAATGCAGGATATAGAAAACAAGGTTGCGTACATAACTGGCGGTACAAAAGGCATCGGTTTGGGTATTGCAAAGGCTTTGATATCGAACGGAGTTAAAGTTGCAATTTCGGGTAGGAGTATCGAAGCTGTCACAAAGGCTAAGGAAGAATTGGGAAATGAAAACGTATTGGCCATACAGTCTGACGTCAGAAATTTTGAAGATGAAGTTCAGGCAGTCGAAAAAATTATAGCCACCTATGGTAAGCTGGATATTGTTATAGCAAATGCAGGTATGGGAAAATTTGCACCAGTTGACCAAATGTCTTTAGAGGATTGGAATTTGATGATCGAAACAAATTTAACCGGGGTTTTCCACACCCTAAAAGCATCGGTTGAGCAGTTAAAGGAAAACAAAGGTTATTATATTTCAATTGCCTCATTGGCAGGTACCAACTTTTTTGCACAAGGGGCAGGTTATAACGCCTCAAAATTCGGTGTCGTTGGTTTTACACAAGCCGCAATGTTAGATCTACGTAATTACGATGTAAAGTGTACAACCATAATGCCTGGCTCTGTTACATCGCACTTTAATGAACATGTACCAAACGAAGCTGACGGATGGAAGATTCAACCAGAAGATTTGGGGCAGATGATAGTAGACTTATTAAAGATGAACCCTAATGTTTTACCAAGTAAGATAGAAGTTCGTCCTACTAAAACTAAATAATTAGTCAGGTATAATTATTGCCTAAATATTTTAATTTTCAATAAAGACTTTCCACCAGCTGAAGTCAACACTATAGCAGTATAAATAGAAACCTAATTTTATTATAAATAAGCGTTCCGTTAATATAATGGAACGCTTACTTGTTTTTAAGCATCTATTTTATTCCATATAAATTTAGATTGATGCATCAGTTGGTTTGCTATCTATTAATTCACATGTTGTATTTGCAGTTAAGGTCACACAATACATAAGGATAAGTTGCAGCGGTTTAATTCAAATAAGCTTTACATTAGTTGAATGACTGTCTAAATTCCAAAGGTGTTTGATTGGTTTTCTGCTTAAATATCTTACTGAATGATTGCGGATGTTCAAAGCCCAATTCGTAAGCAATTTCACTAACCGATAAATGGGTTGTGCTCAATTGTTGTTTGGCATATTCAATCTGTCTGCTCTGAATGTGTTGCTGGGTAGTTTGTTTGGTGTGTAACCGTAATACGGTTCCCAGATAATTAGGTGAAATGTTTAATTTTTCTGCTATATGTGTTACAGTAGGGATTCCTTTTTCCACCAAACCGCCACTTTCAAAATATTCCGAAAGCACTTCCTCGAAACGATCTAGCAATTCGTAGTTTGATTTTTTTCGTGTGATAAACTGACGTTCGTAGAATCGTTCGGAATATATAAGCAGCATTTCCAATTGGGCAATGATAAGTTCCTGACTGAATTTGTCCATGTTAGATTGATACTCCTGTTCTATCTTCAAGAGAATATCAACGATTATTTTTTCCTCTTTGTCTGAAAGAAAAAGCGCTTCGTTCACGGCGTAAAGAAAAAAATCAAACGATTTTATCTTTTTTGCCAATGGGGTATTCCACAAAAAATCAGGATGGATGAGCAATAGCCAACCAGAGGGTTCTGCAATAACTTCTTGATTGATTTCTAATTTCAGAAATTGTAGCGGTGCTATAAACGATAAAACACCAGAATCGAAATCGTATTGCTTTTGTCCGTAGTTGAATTTAGCATTAACATTCCGCTTCAAACCAATAGTATAAAAATTCTGAATCCACTTGACATTCCTTTCATCAAAGGGATAAGAAACTTTGCTGTAATCAATCAAACTAATTAAGGGGTGCTCGGGATTAGGAAGATTACAGAATAAATGGAATTGTGCTATTGAATTAAGGCGGAACGTTTTTTCCATAATGCTAATTTACTTTTTTTCTTTGTACAAAATCATCCCTGCATGATATAAAATACCATTTTTAAATTCTCCGTCTGCTGTAAAGCCAGTGTCGTCTTTATAATCAATATGGTTTTCTGAGATCTTATAGTTCCCCCGATAAGCACTTTTGCGATTGCCTCGTGTCTCATCATATCGGTTTTCCGGCAGCAATTCGTGACGGATATGACCGTCTTCCGTTACCCACATACCTATATACTCTTTGGTTTCTTCTATGGTTTTGTTCATTATTTTATAATCGTTATTAATTAAATTAGTTAATACATACGTATCTAAAAATGCAGTACAGTACATTATTTTACCATCTTTCAACTGGATTTCCCATACATAGCTTTTTTCATAGATTACATTGCGATGAATGGGTGCAATTGCTTTAAAGTGAAGTTAAATATTGTGTATCAGATTTACACCGTGTACTACCCCCCTAAAAATGGCAGGATTAAAAAGCGGTGGATTGTGTATAGTTTTTCCATTGTTCAACCTCTTTTGTGATGATTTCAATTTTATTTTTCAAAATATCATATGCATCGTGACCTAATAGTAAGTGAACTGGTGGATTTTCTTCTTTGCTGATTGCAATCAATACATCTGCTGCTTTTTCAGGGTCGTTCGGCTGGCTGCCACTAATATCTTCAAGGTGCGCCCGCTCTGACTGTCGGGCAGCTTCGTAATCAAGGATTGGCGATGTCGCTGTTTTTACAGAGCTTTCCTTTAGAAAATCTGTGCGGAAATATCCAGGATAAACCACCGTAGCATTCACACCGAATGCTTTGGCTTCTGCGGCTAATGCTTCAGTGAATCCTGCTACTGCAAATTTGCTAGCGCAATAAACACCCCAACCTGGAAAACTGGCAAATAGACCGCCCACAGATGAAATATTGTAGATGTTACCTGATTTCTGATTCCTTAAATAAGGCATTACATTTCGAACAACATTCAAAGTTCCAAAAACATTCACTTCAAAATTAGCTTTAGCTTCATCGTCTGTCAATTCTTCCAATGTACCTATCTGTGCGTACCCTGCATTGTTTACAACCACATCAATTTTGCCGAAGTAGGCAATACTCTTTTCAATGGCTTTTTTTACGTCGTGATTATCTGTTAAATTTACTACAAGCGGTAGGAAAACATCGGTAGTCCCTCCAACTTCTTCCGTAAGTAATTCAGGATTTCGTGTTGTAGCTACCACACAAAAACCTTCTTTTAATAATTTTTTCACTAAGGTAAGCCCCAAACCTTTAGATGCTCCCGTTACAAACCATACCTTTTTTACGTCCATTAGTCTTAATTTTTATATGTTTAAAATGATAATACAAAAATGGGCAGTTATAAAATTTCACAGGTGGCTAAATCAATGAATAGTGTAGTTAAATCGTGGGTGGTTCTTTTAAAGGTCGGCTTGTTTGTTTTGTTGTCGGTAACCTTTGGTTTTTACTTTGACAGTAACTATTTGTTTCTAAAGTTGAGAAAATGGTCTCAGAAAGTCATATAAAGTTTAAAATAAAATAAGACAAGCCAAAGCGATGATAGCTCATTGTTTGTAGGAAAGTAGGGCATAGGTTTAAGGTTAATTCCTTCGCTTAACCTTTATTATTACTAAAGAGAATTTTACAACTGTATATATTTATTAGTCATGATTTATTCAATAATATCTTCTAGATTTTTGAATGTTTTTCGTGTTTTTAATATCCTGTAAATGATCAGTAGTTTCATTTTTGTTTTCCAATTTCCTTTCCGTTTTTTCAGCAGATTCTGGAGTAATAGATAACTGTATTTTACGTTCTACCGCAGCTAGTGGATATGCAAATAAAAATTACAGTTTAAGTTAAGCGACATTTTTGTAAAATTGATTTTGATT
>NZ_RQTJ01000045.1 GCF_003858535.1 Paenimyroides viscosum | reverse complement strand
TCCTGGAGCCGTAATTAAATCTGGATAATTACATAACGTATTCAAATTTTCTCCATTTGACCAGCCGCTGCTATCTGTTGGTGAACACACTGTTTTTACATATACAGTATATTTTGTTAAAGGCTGTAAACCTATTATAGTAAAAGGATTCGTTGTTGAAGTTCCTGAAAGTGCTAAACCTGTCGATCCACTTCCCGGTTTTCCAGATTCGCGCACCTCATAAGCAAAAGAAACACTTCCTGTGTTTTTTACATTTGGTGTAACCGTAATGATAGCACTATTTTTTGTAATGTCTGTTACCAAAACATTGGTTGGTCTAAAACACGTAATAGCAATCACATTTACGTTGTAATCATGTGTTTCTCCCCAACTACCAATTGCGCACGCATCGACAGTGCCACTATAATTAGCTCTTACACGCATTCTATGAATACCAGCGGGTGCGGTATCTGGAATTAAAATAGACACATTAAGAAAACCTGGGCTGGTAACCATTGGAATATCTTTTAATAATTGCTCAGTAGATTCAAATACACCATTGTCATTAAAATCTATCCAAATGCTTGCCCAAACATATTGTCCTGAACTATAATTAGTATTGATTTGCACTGGATAAGATGAATCTTGTAAAAGATTAACAGGAGTAAAAAGCGCAGTTCTATTTTGGTAATTCCCCGTACTACACCCTGTGTTTAAATCACTAATTACAGAAGTACCTTCACCATTTATAATAAAACTATTAATATTTTCACTAGTATTACTACAAGAATAAGTATATGTAGGCGTACAATAACAATCTGTAATAGGTTTTTGAGCAACTGAGACAATTGTTGATGTTTGTGTACTATTACTATTTGTACATGTCACAATTAATCTATAATCTGTTGCAGCCGTTTGCCCCGTGATTGTATGAGACGCATTTGTAGCTCCAGAAATATTTGTAAAAGTGTTTGTGCCTGCAGGAGATCGCTGCCATTGATACGTAACGCCACCCCCATAAGTAACACCTGTTGAAGATAAAACAAATGACGAACCTACACAAGTACTAGTTACATTTGCGGTTGCTACCCCAGCATTAACTGTTCCTGAGCATGGCGTAAGTGCTAGTATATTTACATTATAATCGTGTGTTTCTCCCCACGTATAAGAAGAACACGCGTCAAATCCCGTACTGCTATACACTACACGCACACGCATTCTGCGAACACCCGGAGTAGCGGTTAAAGGAATGACAAGAGAGCCAGAACTAAAAGCTGGACTTGTAACCAATGATAAATCAACTAACAATTTTTCAGTTGAATTATCAAAGACGTTGTCATTATTAAAATCAATCCAAACACTTGCATATTCCCAACCTGGCGAATAATTAGTATTAAGCTGAATAGTATATGTTTGCCCAGGCAATAGATCAACTGGTGTAAATAACGCTGTTTTATCATTATAACCTGTACCATTAACACTAGTACATCCTGTATTTAAATCACTAAGAACTGACGCTCCGTTCCCGTTTAATACTACACTATTTAAGTCATCCCCTGAAGAACAACCTGAACTATATAATGGCGTACAATATTGGGCTTGCATCTGCATAATAGGCAGAAACAACCCAAGTAATAATAACATCAAAGCTTTGGTAGAGATCCACCGCACATTAAGCTTAGAGAATTGTGTAATTTTTTTCATAAATTATAATATTTTATAATTAATCATATAAGCCATAAACTTAATTATTATTTTTTAATAATTTAAGTTTTAATTATATTTTTTTTAACGTGTGGAAAATTTATTATTGATTAAAATTTCGTATAAAATGAATAAAAAACAAAAAGCTACCCGATATCGGGTAGCTTTTATAGTAATTATTAATTGAAATTAAACTTTTACCTAAAAATCATTAAAAATTTAGATCAATTTCTTGTTTTGTATCTGCTGTTCCAACAAGTATGTTATCATATTTACGCATACCAGTTCCGGCAGGTATTCTATGACCAACAATAACGTTTTCTTTTAAGCCTGATAAATTATCAACCTTACCTGCTACTGCTGCTTCGTTTAGTACTTTTGTTGTTTCTTGGAACGATGCCGCAGAGATAAACGATTTAGTTTGTAACGATGCTCTTGTAATACCTTGTAAAACAGGGGTTGCTGTTGCAGTTATTACATCGCGTGCTACTACTAAATTTTTATCTTCTCGACGTAAAATTGAGTTCTCGTCTCTTAATTCACGAACCGAAATTATCTGTCCTTCTTTAAGGTTTAAAGAATCTCCAGCCTCTTCAACAACTTTCATTCCGAATAAACGATCATTCTCACGGATGAAATCATCCTTATGAATTAATTGTTCTTCTAAGAATAAGGTATCTCCAGAATCTTGAATTTGTACTTTACGCATCATCTGGCGAATAACAACTTCAAAGTGTTTATCTGAAATTTTCACCCCTTGTAAACGGTAAACTTCTTGAATTTCGTTTACCAAATATTGCTGTACAGAAGACGGCCCTTGGATTCTTAAAATATCGTCTGGTGTAATTGCACCATCTGACAATGAAGTTCCAGCTTTAACGAAATCGTTTTCTTGAACTAAAATCTGGTTCGATAATTTCACTAAGTATTTACGTTGATCATCTTCACCTGTTTTTGGTGTAACAATGATTTCACGGTTACCACGTTTGATTTTCCCGAAAGAAACAACTCCGTCAATCTCTGCAACAACTGCTGGGTTTGATGGGTTACGTGCCTCTAACAACTCGGTAATACGCGGTAAACCTCCGGTGATATCTCCCGTTTTTGATGATTTACGAGGGATTTTAACCAATACTTTTCCTGCTTGAATTTTATCTCCATCATTTACCATTAAGTGTGCACCTACTGGCAAGTTGTATGAACGTACTAATTCACCTGATTTGTTATAAATTAATAAGGTAGGAACTAACTTTTTGTTTCTTGATTCTGTAATTACTTTTTCTTGGAAACCTGTTTGCTCATCGATCTCTACCATAAATGTTTGGTTTTGTTCAATGTCTTCGTAAGCAACTTTTCCTGTAAATTCAGAAATAATTACCCCGTTATATGGATCCCATTTACAAATTACTGTTCCTTCTTCAACAACTTCTTTATCTTTTACAAAGATGGTTGATCCGTATGGAATGTAATGTGTATTTAAAACGATACCTGTATTTAAATCGACCAATTTTAATTCGGTTGAACGGGAAATTACAATATCGATTTCTTTTCCGTCTGCATCTTCTCCTTTTACAACTTTTAAATCTTCGATCTCCAAACGACCTTTGAATTTAGTTGTAATAGTTGAAACTTCAGAAATGTTACCTGCCGTACCCCCAACGTGGAATGTACGTAATGTTAACTGTGTACCTGGTTCACCAATAGACTGTGCTGCAATAACACCAACCGCTTCACCTAACTGCGCCATACGGTTTGATGCCAAGTTACGTCCGTAACATTTCACACAAATTCCGTGGTCAGCTTCACAAGTTAATGCAGAACGAACTTCTAATTTCTCTAATGGCGATGCGTTAATTTTAGCAATATGTGCTTCTTTAACCATTTCACCAGCAGGAACAATTACTTCGTTTGTTAACGGGTTAACGATATCATCTAAAGTGATACGTCCTAAAACGCGTTCTCCTAAAGATTCTACAATTTCTTCGTTTTTCTTCAACGCTTCAAACTCAATACCTCTTAATGTACCACAATCTTCTGAATTAACGATTACATCTTGAGCAACATCGTGTAAACGACGCGTTAAGTATCCAGCATCTGCTGTTTTTAATGCGGTATCGGCAAGACCTTTACGTGCACCGTGCGTTGAAATAAAGTATTCTAAGATCGATAAACCTTCTTTAAAGTTCGAAAGAATCGGGTTTTCGATAATATCTCCACCTGAGGCTGTCGATTTTTTAGGCTTAGCCATCAATCCACGCATACCTGTTAACTGACGGATTTGCTCTTTAGATCCACGCGCTCCAGAATCAAGCATCATGAATACCGAGTTAAATCCTTGTTGGTCTTCACGAATGTTTTTCATTGCTAACTCTGTTAACGCCGCATTAGTTGAAGTCCAAATATCAATTACCTGATTGTAACGCTCGTTGTTGGTAATAAGACCCATGTTATAGTTCATGGTAATACCTTCAACTTGATTGTTAGCTTCATCAATCATTCCTTGTTTTTGATCCGGGATCTTGATATCACCTAAAGAGAATGATAAACCACCTCTAAACGCGTATCCGTAACCCATATCTTTCATATCGTCCAAGAATTTAGCAGTTGTAGGAACATCTGTTACCGCTAAAATTTTTCCGATAATATCTCTTAAAGATTTTTTAGTTAAAACCTCATTAATGTAACCTGCAGCTTCTGGAACTACCTCGTTAAACAAGATACGACCTGCCGATGTTTCAATAATTTGGTTAACCAATTCACCTTCTGCATTAAAATCTTTTGCACGTACTTTAACTGGTGCGTTCAAATCTAAACGTCCTTCGTTAATAGCAATATGCACTTCTTCTACCGAATAGAATGTTAAACCTTCACCTTTTACAACGTATTCCGGTGTAGTTCTACGGATTTTGGTCATATAATAAAGACCCAAAACCATATCTTGAGAAGGTACTGTAATTGGAGCACCATTCGCCGGGTTTAAGATATTGTGCGATGCCAACATTAACAACTGCGACTCTAAAATAGCCTCTGGTCCTAATGGTAAATGCACCGCCATTTGATCCCCATCGAAATCGGCGTTGAATGCCGTACATACTAATGGGTGTAAACGAATTGCTTTTCCTTCGATTAATTTAGGCTGGAATGCCTGAATACCTAAACGGTGAAGCGTAGGGGCACGGTTTAATAATACCGGGTGACCTTTAATTACGTTTTCTAAAATATCCCAAACAACTGGTTCTTTTTTATCAATGATCTTTTTAGCAGACTTCACAGTTTTTACAATTCCACGCTCAATCAACTTACGGATTACGAATGGTTTGTATAATTCTGCAGCCATATCTTTAGGAAGACCACATTCAAACAATTTTAATTCAGGACCAACAACAATTACCGAACGAGCCGAGTAATCTACACGTTTACCTAATAAGTTTTGACGGAAACGACCTTGTTTACCTTTTAACGAATCTGACAACGATTTTAACGGGCGTTGAGATTCTGTTTTAACAGCTGTAGCTTTACGTGTGTTATCGAACAATGAATCTACTGCTTCTTGTAACATACGTTTTTCGTTACGTAAGATAACTTCAGGAGCTTTAATTTCCATTAATCGTTTTAAACGATTGTTACGGATAATTACACGACGGTATAAGTCGTTCAAATCTGACGTTGCGAAACGACCACCATCTAACGGCACTAACGGACGTAATTCTGGCGGGATCACAGGAACCACTTTTAAAATCATCCATTCTGGACGGTTTTCGCGGTTATTGTTTGATTCACGGAATGCTTCAACAACCTGTAAACGCTTTAACGCTTCGGTTTTACGTTGTTTAGATGTTTCGTTATTAGCCGCGTGACGCAATTGGTAAGATAATGCATCTAAATCGGTACGCTCTAATAAATCCATAATACATTCAGCACCCATTTTAGCGATGAATTTATTTGGATCTTTATCATCTAAATATTGGTTTTCCATTGGAAGGGTATCTAAAATATCTAAATACTCACTTTCTGTAAGGAAATCCAAACGTTTAAGTTCTTCACCATCTGGGCGTTTTGCAACACCTGTTTGGATCACAACATATTTTTCGTAATAAATAATTTCATCTAACTTTTTAGATGGCAATCCTAAAACATAACCAATTTTGTTTGGCAATGAACGGAAATACCAAATATGAGCGATAGGCACCACTAAGTTGATATGCCCTACTCTGTCACGACGAACTTTCTTTTCTGTAACTTCAACCCCACAACGGTCACAAACGATTCCTTTGTAACGGATTCTTTTATATTTTCCACAAGCACATTCGTAATCTTTAACAGGTCCGAAGATACGCTCACAGAATAAACCATCGCGCTCTGGTTTGTGCGTACGATAGTTAATTGTTTCAGGCTTTAAAACTTCACCTCTCGACGCTGCTAATATCGATTCTGGTGATGCTAACCCTATAGAGATTTTGTTAAACCTTTTTACAGTAGAATTATCTTTACTGTTATTTCTATTATTCATCATAGTTTTTACTATTGATTTATTTGCAATTAAAAATTGATTCTTATTTAAGTCTAATATCTTAAAGTTTTAATGTCTTAATGTCTTGTGCGACTTTGGACTTTGGACTTTTAACATTAAGACTAAAACACTACCTCGGATTACTTCTCTAAACTTCAGATGCCTATTTTGAAGTGCTAATTATAAACTGTGTTATAAAAAATCGGAACGGTTTACGGGTATAAATCCTAAAAACTTATTGAAATTAAGTATTCAGTTTTCGGGTGATCTACCTAAAAACTGAATACTTTTTAATTTTATTATTCTTCTAATCTGATATCTAAACCAAGACCTTTTAATTCATGCATTAATACATTGAACGATTCAGGTAATCCTGGTTCTGGCATTGGTTCACCTTTTACGATAGCTTCGTAAGTTTTGGCTCTACCTATAACGTCATCCGATTTAACAGTCAATATCTCACGTAATGTTGAAGATGCACCATAAGCTTCAAGAGCCCAAACCTCCATCTCTCCAAAACGCTGACCTCCAAATAACGCTTTACCACCTAATGGCTGTTGCGTAATTAAAGAGTATGGACCAATAGAACGCGCGTGCATTTTATCGTCAACCATGTGTCCTAATTTTAACATATAGATTACACCCACAGTTGCTTTTTGGTCAAAACGCTCACCTGTTCCACCATCATATAAGTAAGTATGTCCAAAACGTGGCACACCTGCTTCGTCTGTTAGTTCGTTGATTTGTTCTAAAGAAGCACCATCGAAAATTGGAGTAGCATATTTGCGTCCTAATTTTTTACCAGCCCATCCTAAAACGGTCTCATAAATCTGACCGATGTTCATACGAGATGGTACACCAAGTGGATTTAATACGATATCAACAGGAGTTCCGTCTTCTAAGAAAGGCATGTCTTCATCGCGTACGATTTTTGCAACAATACCTTTATTACCATGACGACCCGCCATTTTATCACCAACTTTTAGCTTACGTTTTTTAGCAATGTAAACTTTAGCCAATTTTAAGATTCCTGATGGTAATTCGTCACCAACTGTAATCATAAATTTCTCACGACGTAATACACCTTGAATGTCGTTTAATTTAATTTTATAGTTGTGAATTAAATCAGTGATCATTTCATTGGTATAATCGTCTGTAGCCCATTGCCCCTTTGTTAAGTGTGTAAAATCTTCTACAGCGTGTAACATTTTCAAAGTGAATTTTTTACCTTTTGGTAATACTTCTTCACCTAAATCGTTCATTACACCTTGTGATGTTTTACCATTTACTAAATGGAACAACTTGTCTACCAAACGATCCTTCAATTCGTTGAATTTCACTTCGAACTGTGTATCTAACAAAGCAATATCTTCTTTGTCTTTAGAACGCTTACGTTTATCTTTTACCGCACGAGCAAATAATTTTTTATCTAAAACTACACCACGTAATGACGGAGAAGCTTTTAACGATGCATCTTTTACATCACCTGCTTTGTCACCAAAAATGGCACGTAATAATTTTTCTTCAGGTGTTGGATCTGATTCTCCTTTTGGAGTAATCTTACCAATTAAGATATCGCCAGGTTTTACTTCTGCACCAATACGGATCATTCCGTTTTCATCTAAATCTTTAGTAGCTTCTTCTGAAACGTTTGGAATATCATTCGTTAATTCTTCTGATCCTAACTTGGTATCACGAACCTCTAACGTATAATCATCGATATGGATCGATGTAAAAATATCGTCACGTACAACACGTTCTGAAATTACAATTGCATCCTCAAAGTTATAACCTTTCCATGGCATAAAAGCTACTTGCAAGTTACGTCCTAATGCTAATTCCCCGTTTTGTGTAGCATATCCTTCACATAAAACTTGTCCTTTAGTAACGCGGTCACCTGTACGAACAATTGGTTTTAGGTTGATAGATGTACTTTGGTTGGTTTTACGGAATTTGATTAAGTTGTATGTTTTGTCGTCAGCATCGAAACTTACTAAACGCTCATCATCTGTACGGTCGTATTTAATAGTAATTTTCTGTGCATCTACATAAACAACTTCTCCTTCACCTTCTGCATTAATCAATACACGAGAATCGGTAGCAACCTGTTTTTCTAATCCAGTACCAACAATTGGAGATTCTGGACGTAATAAAGGAACTGCCTGACGCATCATGTTTGATCCCATCAACGCACGGTTGGCATCATCGTGCTCTAAGAATGGAATTAACGAAGCCGAAATAGAAGCAATCTGGTTAGGTGCCACATCGGCATAGTTTAACTCTTTTGGTTCAACTACTGGGAAATCGGCATCTTGTTTTGCTACTACTCTTTCGTCTTCAATTGTTCCATTTTTACCAACAGTTACAGTTGCTTGGGCAATTAATTTTTCTTCTTCTTCTTCTGCCGATAAATAAACAGGAGCTTCATTAATTTGCAACACACCGTTTTCTACTTTACGGTAAGGTGTTTCAATGAATCCCATAGTGTTTACTTTTGCATAAACTGCCAAAGAAGAAATCAAACCAATGTTTGGTCCCTCTGGAGTTTCGATCGGACATAAACGACCATAGTGCGTATAGTGAACGTCACGAACCTCGAATCCTGCTCTTTCACGAGAAAGACCACCTGGTCCTAATGCTGATAAACGACGCTTATGTGTAATCTCTGCCAATGGATTGGTTTGATCCATGAACTGAGACAACTGGTTTGTTCCGAAGAATGAATTGATAACCGATGATAATGTTTTTGCATTAATCAAATCGATTGGTGTAAAAACCTCGTTATCACGAACGTTCATACGCTCGCGAATTGTACGTGCCATACGTGCTAAACCAACACCGAATTGTGCCGATAACTGCTCGCCAACTGTACGTACACGACGGTTTGACAAGTGATCAATATCATCGATCTCTGCTTTTGAATTAATAAGCTCGATCAAATATTTAACAATAGTGATAATATCTTCTTTTGTTAAAACTTGTTTATCGATCGGCGTATTTAAGTTCAATTTTTTATTCATTCTGTAACGACCTACATCACCTAAGTTGTAACGTTGGTCAGAGAAGAATAATTTATCTATGATACCTCTTGCTGTTTCTTCATCAGGAGGTAATGCGTTTCTTAATTGACGGTAAATATATTCTACCGCTTCTTTTTCAGAGTTTGTTGGATCTTTTTGAAGCGTATTGTGAATAATTGTATAATCGGCTAGGTTACTGTCTTCTTTATGTAAAAGAATTGTTTTAACGTCTGCCTCTATAATTTCCTCAACATTGTCTTTATCTAAAACAATATCACGGTCTAAAATAATTTCGGTACGTGGTATCGTAACAACCTCACCTGTATCCTCATCTACGAAATCCTCATGCCAGATATTTAATACACGTGCAGCCAAACGACGGCCAATGTATTTTTTTAATCCTGTTTTAGACACTTTAACTTCTTCTGCAAGGTCGAAAATCTCTAGGATATCCTTATCTCTTTCAAAACCAATTGCACGGAATAAAGTAGTTACAGGTAATTTTTTCTTACGATCAATATACGCGTACATTACACTGTTGATGTCTGTAGCAAATTCTATCCAAGAACCCTTGAAAGGAATAATACGTGCAGAATACAATTTGGTACCGTTTGCGTGGAAAGACTGACCGAAGAAAACACCTGGTGAACGATGTAATTGCGAAACAACAACGCGTTCCGCACCATTAATTACAAAGGTTCCACTTGGTGTCATATATGGTATAGTACCTAAATACACATCTTGAACGATCGTTTCAAAATCTTCGTGTTCTGGGTCTGTACAATATAATTTTAAACGAGCTTTAAGAGGTACACTGTAAGTTAACCCTCTGTCAATACATTCTTCAATTGAATAACGTGGTGGATCTACGAAATAGTCTAAAAATTCCAGTACGAATTGGTTACGGGTATCCGTAATTGGAAAATTTTCCATAAAGGTTTTGTACAAACCTTCGTTACCTCTTTCATCAGATTTGGTTTCTAATTGAAAAAAATCTTTAAACGATTTTACCTGAATATCTAGAAAATCTGGATAATTCGGGATATTTTTCGTAGAGGCAAAATTTAATCTTTCAGTATGATTTGTAATCATTAATGAACAAAATTTTGGTTTAAAAAAGTAATTTTTTTGTGTAAACACAACTATTTAATACTTCCCAATTTTAATTAACCAATACATCTTAAAAACAAGTTAGGAAAGTTACTTGCTTTTTTCTTCGTTACTGATTATTTTTTATATGCAAAATGGTTTAGGCCATTGGAATAACTTCCAAGGCCTAAACCGTAAAAATTTATATGTGTGAGATTATTTTAACTCAACAACAGCACCAGCTTCTTCTAATGCTTTCTTCAATCCTTCTGCTTCGTCTTTAGAAACACCTTCTTTAACGTTAGCTGGAGTACCGTCTACTAAATCTTTAGCTTCTTTCAAACCTAAACCTGTTAATTCTTTAACAGCTTTAACTACAGCTAATTTAGAAGCACCAGCTTCTTTTAATACAACTGTAAATTCTGTTTGCTCTTCAGCAGCAGCAGCTTCACCACCACCTGATACTACAACTGCAGCAGCAGCTGGTTCGATACCATACTCATCTTTTAATATAGTTGCTAATTCGTTAACTTCTTTAACTGTTAAGTTAACCAATTGTTCTGCGAATTGTTTCAAATCTGCCATTTTTCTATCTTTTAATTTGAATTTGTAATAATATTATTTATTAATGTGCGTTCTGTTTGAACATTTAAAAACGAAAGTAGATAACTACTATTCTTCGTCTTTAAATTGATTTTGAAGAGCAGAAATAACTCTTTGAGCAGGAGATTGTAATAATCCAATGATTTCACCAATCATCTCTTCTCTAGACTTAATTGCAACTAATGAATCTAATTGGTTATCGCCAATGTAAACCTCTTCGTTGATGTAAGCTCCTTTTAATTCTGGTTTACTACCTTTCTTACGGAATTCTTTGATTACTTTTGCTGGTGCATTTGCAGCCTCAGCAATCATAATAGCGCTATTTCCTTTTAAGATCGAAGGTAAATCACCATACTCGTTTTCTGATGCTTCCATTGCTTTTGCAAGCAATGTGTTCTTAACTACTTCTAACTTGATACCTGCTTTAAAACAAGCTCTACGTAAATCTGAAGTAGTAGATGCATTTAATCCAGAAATATCTGCAACATAAATAACTTTAGTGTCAGCTAACTGTGCAGTTAAATCTTGAATCGCAATTGATTTGTCTTCTCTAGTCATACTAAATAATTTTAACTACCAATTATACTGCTTTTGGATCTAAAGCAATTGCAGGGCTCATTGTACTTGATATATGAATAGACTTAATATAAGTACCTTTAGCTGCAGTTGGTTTTAATTTAATTAATGTTTGAATTATCTCCGCTGCATTTTCTGTAATTTGGTCAGCACCAAAAGATACTTTACCGATTCCGGCATGAACGATACCTGTTTTATCAACTTTAAAGTCAATTTTACCAGATTTCACTTCTTGTACCGCTTTAGCAACATCCATTGTTACAGTACCTGTTTTTGGGTTAGGCATTAAACCACGTGGTCCTAAAATACGACCTAACGGACCTAATTTACCCATTACAGACGGCATTGTGATAATTACGTCGATATCCGTCCAACCATCTTTGATTTTCTGTAAATAATCGTCTAATCCAATATGATCTGCACCAGCAGCTTTAGCTTCCGCTTCTTTATCTGGAGTAACTAATGCCAATACTCTTACATCTTTACCTGTACCGTGTGGTAATGTTACAACCCCACGTACCATTTGATTTGCTTTACGAGGATCTACTCCTAAACGTACTGCAATATCAACAGACTCATCAAATTTTGCAGAAGCAACTTCTTTAATTAATGCAGATGCATCTTTTAAAGAATATAATTTGTTCTTCTCAATTTTTGCTGCAGCCTCTTTTTGCTTTTTCGTTAATTTTGCCATTTCTTCTTTTCTTTAAGATTAAAAAGGAGCGTTTCCTGTTACCGTGATTCCCATAGAGCGTGCAGTTCCTGCAATCATAGACATAGCTTTCTCGATAGTGAATGCATTCAAATCGGTCATTTTGTCTTCAGCAATTGCTTTTACTTGATCCCATGTGATAGAAGCAACTTTTTTACGGTTTGGTTGTCCAGAACCGCCTTTAAGTTTTGCAGCTTCTAATAATTGAACAGCAGCAGGTGGCGTTTTAACTACAAAGTCAAAAGACTTGTCCTTGTAAACTGTAATCTGTACTGGTAAAACTTTTCCTGGTTTATCCTGTGTTCTAGCATTAAATTGCTTACAGAATTCCATGATGTTAACTCCAGCAGCCCCCAAAGCAGGTCCAACCGGTGGCGAAGGATTCGCAGCACCTCCCTTAACTTGTAGTTTAACTACTTTACTAATTTCTTTTGCCATTTTTAAAAAAATTTAGCACATCTTTCAATTGGAAGCGATTGATGTGATATGTAACAATTATACTTTCTCTACTTGTGTGAAGCTTAATTCTAGTGGTGTTTTTCTTCCAAAGATTTTCACCATTACTTCTAGCTTGCGTTTGTCTTCGTTCACTTTTTCAATAGTTCCGTTGAAACCATTAAAAGGACCGTCGACAACTTTAACTGTTTCACCTATTTCATAAGGAATTAATCCATGATCTACAGATACAGCTAATTCATCTACTTTACCTAGCATTCGGTTAACCTCTGCCATTCTTAACGGCACAGGATCTCCACCACGAGTTTCACCTAAGAAACCAATTACGCCGGCAATAGATTTTATTATATGTGGTAATTCGCCGGTTAGGTTTGCCTCGATCATTACATAACCCGGAAAATAAATACGTTCTTTTGTAACTTTTTTTCCATCGCGTTGTGAAACTACTTTTTCAGTAGGCACTAAAACCTGCGAAAGATAATCTTCCATACCTAAACGCACAATTTCGCTTTCTATGTAACCTTTTACTTTATTCTCTTGACCGCTTACCGCCCTAACTACATACCATTTTTTAATACTACCTTCTGTCATGTCTTTTAAATTATGAATTTAAAAGGTTGAAGAAACCAGCAAGAGCTTCAGAAAACAAGGTATCTACGCCCCATGTAGCTAATGAAAGTACTACTGTAAAGATAGCAACAATAATTGTATAGCGTTGTACCTCTGCCCATGGTGTCCATGAAACATTAGATTTTAATTCGGTAAACGCATCAGATATATAATTAACTACTTTTGCCATAATATTATTTTTTGCACGGGTGGAGGGATTCGAACCCCCATCAACGGTTTTGGAGACCGCTATTCTACCCTTGAACTACACCCGTTTGTTAAAAAGTTGGCAGAAGAATCTGCCAACTTAAATTTATAATTTAAACTTGTAATTAGTCTAAAATTTCAGTTACCTGACCAGCACCTACTGTACGACCACCTTCGCGGATAGCGAAACGTAAACCTACTGATAATGCGATTGGTTGTAATAAATCAACATGGATAGTTAAGTTATCACCTGGCATAACCATTTCCGTTCCTTCTGGTAACATGATAGTTCCTGTTACGTCAGTTGTACGAACGTAGAACTGAGGACGGTAGTTGTTATGGAATGGAGTGTGACGTCCACCTTCTTCTTTTTTCAAGATATAAACCTCTGCTTTGAATTTAGCGTGTGGTTTAACTGAACCTGGCTTAACGATAACCATACCACGACGGATATCTTCTTTAGCAACACCTCTTAATAAGATACCTGCGTTATCTCCAGCTTCACCTCTATCAAGGATTTGACGGAACATTTCGATACCAGTTACAGTAGAAGTTAATTTATCTGCACCCATACCAATGATTTCAACTGGATCTCCTGTATTACAAACACCTGTTTCGATACGACCTGTAGCAACAGTTCCACGACCTGTAATTGTAAATACGTCTTCAACTGGCATTAAGAAAGGCTTGTCTGTATCACGTGGTGGCTCTTCAATCCACATATCAACCGCAGCCATTAATTCTAACACTGTATCAACCCATTTTTGCTCACCGTTTAATGCTCCTAAAGCAGATCCTTGAACAACCGGTCCATTATCACCATCATATTGATAGAAAGATAATAAGTCACGGATTTCCATTTCTACTAACTCTAATAATTCAGCATCGTCAACCATATCAACTTTGTTCATGAAAACAACGATACGAGGAATACCAACTTGGCGACCTAATAGGATGTGCTCACGAGTTTGTGGCATAGGACCATCTGTAGCAGCAACTACTAAGATAGCACCATCCATTTGTGCAGCACCAGTAACCATGTTCTTAACGTAATCCGCGTGACCTGGACAGTCAACGTGAGCGTAGTGACGGTTAGCTGTAGCATATTCTACGTGAGATGTATTAATTGTAATACCTCTTTCTTTTTCTTCTGGAGCGTTATCAATTTGATCAAATGATTTAGCCTCTGAATAACCTGCATCTGATAATACTTTAGTAATAGCAGCTGTTAATGTTGTTTTACCGTGATCTACGTGTCCGATAGTACCAATATTTAAGTGAGGTTTCGAACGATCAAAATTTCCTTTTGCCATGATCTGTTTAATTTAATCTTAGTTATATAATTAGTGTTCAACTTTAATCACCTTTGAGCCAACGACGGGATTTGAACCCGTGACCTCTTCCTTACCAAGGAAGCACTCTACCCCTGAGTTGTGGGGAGAGCAGGATTCGAACCTGCGAAGGTTTCCCAACGGATTTACAGTCCGTCCTCGTTGGCCGCTTGAGTATCTCCCCTGACCTATTTATTTTTACAACTTTTTTTGTTGCAGAGCCTTTGGAGGGACTCGAACCCACGACCTGCTGATTACAAATCAGCTGCTCTAGCCAGCTGAGCTACAAAGGCACTTAAAAAAGTCCGCTATTTCTAACGGACTGCAAATATATATACTTATTTAAAAAAATAAAAGCTTTTTTAATTTTTTTTACTTTTTTAATGCGCTTTAATTTTTTCTTTGCGTTTTACTAACAAACGTTCTAAAGCATCTGCTCCTAAATCTGCTGCTTCTTCAAACGTTTTTGCTGTTTTTTTTACCACTAAGTCATCACCAGGAATGCGTACAATTATGTCTACCGACTTGTTTTCTTTGTCACTGGTATTTTCCGTACGCAAAGATACATCTATTCCTACAATCTTATCATAAAATTGCTGTAATTTTTCTAAACGTATATTTAAAAAATCAACTAATTTTCTATCAACATTAAAATTAACTGCTTGAACATTCACTTTCATAAAAAATATATTTTAAAGGGTTCATAATAAATCGTCATCGGCATTAAAGCGTGGATGGGTTTTACTGTACATTTTTTTTAACTCTGCTAAACTGGTATGCGTATATATTTGTGTTGATGATAAACTTGTGTGCCCCAACAACTCTTTTACAGTATTTAAATTAGCTCCCGCATTTAGCATGTGTGTTGCAAATGTATGGCGTAACACATGTGGGCTTTTTTTACCTTTGGTTGTAACACCTCTAAAATAAATATTTATTAAACGATAAACAAATGTTTGATTTAAATTTTGCGTGTTTTTTAACAAAAAAATATTTTGGCGGTAATCATCGCCAAACTGCTGCTTGCGCTTTTCAATAAATTCTTTTAAAACAGTAGCTACCGAAGTCAATATTGGCACGATACGCTCTTTGGATCTTTTACCTAAAACTTTAATTTCTAGTTTATTTAGATCTACATCGTGCAACTGCAGATTAATTAATTCACTTTTACGAATTCCTAATGTATAAAAAAGCACAATAATTACGTAATTCTGCAAACCAAAATAATCATCCTCAAAATTGGCACGATCTATTTTTTGCATTTCGTCTTCAGAAAAAGGAATTTGCAGTACTTTTTTTACACGCAATGCTTTATGTGCTTGCAATGGATAATGACTTATGGTTTTAGTGATATACAAAAACTTAAAATAGCTTTTTAAAGATGCAACTTTACGGTTTATAGAATTGTTACTCATTTTTTTTGCCGAAAGGTTTACTATCCACCCGCGGATATGTTTATAAGTAATATCTTCTACAACCGAAACATGTTTTGCAGCATATTGTAAAAACGCTTCCACATCGTTTACATAAGCATTCACGGTATGTAACGAAAAGTGTTTTTCTTTTAAAAGATAATCGTAATAAGGCTTAATAAATTTTTCCATAAAAAAATCGCTAATCAAAGTTACCTTTAATTAGCGATCTTAAAAATATTATTTCAAAAACTTACTAGATTTCTACTGCATCTCTTAAGCCTTGTACATATTGTGCTTTTTGCATTTGAGCGCGCTTTGTTATAGAAGGTTTCGTAAAGTTTTTACGAGATCTTAACTGACGTAACGTTCCTGTTTTGTCAAATTTTCTTTTGTAACGTTTTAACGCTCTATCAATATTTTCTCCGTCTTTAATTGGAATGATCAACATAATTTATACACCTCCTTTCGTTATGGCTGCAAATGTAGGGATATTTTTTTTATTACAAATTATTTATTTGAAATTATTTATTTTTATTTGAATAATGAGAGTTTTTCAAAAGCAAAAACTCTTTACTTTCTTCACTCAAATCGACTTTTAAATCATGAAATTTTTGATATTCAGTTTTCTCGAGAGATTTATCTATTAAGACATTAAAATTCTCTGGATCGATACATACCAAACCACGATCAAATAAAATGTGCAAATCGCTTCTTAACAATATTCCGTTCGCTGTATTATTTTGCCCTGATTCTGAATAAGGAAATATATGTCCTGCTTCAATAAGTTCAGGGATTTTAATTTTCGATATCAAACATTGTGAATTATACTTTTTAAGTAAGTTCAATTTAAATTTACTTTGATTTTTACGTTGATTGATCCAAACTTGAATTTTATTTAACTCATCATCTTTTGCTTCATTAACCCGTAGTGCATTATAGAAAAAGTTGCTCAAAAGATTAAAAATCAGTATATTGTATTG
>NZ_RQTJ01000044.1 GCF_003858535.1 Paenimyroides viscosum | reverse complement strand
TACAAGAACATATATATTCTAAAAAGCAAAAAAGAAGCTGTCTAGTTTTGAGACAGCTTCTTATTTGTTATTCTATTCCAGTTTAGTAAAATCTACCAGATCTTTACTCGGTTTTCTGGTGAAATGTATAATTTATCGCCTAGTTTAATGTCGAAAGCTTTATACCAAGAATCAACATTTTGTAAAGGCACATACGAACGATACATTCCCGGAGCATGCGGATCGGTTTTTACTTGATTTTTAATAGCTTCATCGCGCATTTTTGTTCTCCAGATGGTTCCCCACGAAATAAAGAAACGTTGTTCAGGCGTGTATCCGTCAATTAATCCCGGACGACCTTTATCTTGTAAATACAACTGTAATCCGTCATAAGCAGCGTTCACGCCACCTAAATCTCCAATGTTTTCACCTAAAGTAAATTTACCATCTACAAATGTATCAGGAATCGGTTCTAAAGACGAATATTGATCTGCCAAGGCACCGCCCAATCCTGTGAATTGCTTTAAATCGTCATCTGTCCACCAATTCACCAAGTTACCATCGGCATTGTATCGAGAACCAGAATCATCGAACCCATGCGAAATTTCGTGACCAATTACGGCGCCAATTCCACCAAAATTTACAGCCATATCGGCTTTATAATCGTAGAAAGGCGGTTGTAAAATAGCTGCCGGAAACACAATTTCGTTGTTTGTTGGGTTAAAATAAGCGTTAACGGTTTGTGGAGACATACCCCATTTGGTTTTATCTACCGGTTTGCCGTAATCTGCCATGTTTTTAGCAAAACGCCAACGCGCTACGTTTTTCATGTTTTCGTAATACGTGCCGCCATTTTCTATTGATTTAATTTCTAATTTAGAATAATCTTCCCATTTATCAGGATAACCAATTTTAACGGTAGATTTATGTAGTTTTTCAATAGCGCCTTTTCGTGTTGCAGGCGTCATCCATGGTAAATTATTGATACGGTTTTCAAAGGCTTTAAATACGTAATCAACCATTTCTTTAGCAATTTCTTTAGCTTCTGCAGGGAATTTCTTTTCTACATACAGTTTACCTAAAGCTTCACCAACGGTTCCATTAACAATTTGTAAGGCACGCTCTTCAATTGGGCGTTGTGCAATGGCGCCGGTTAAGGTTTTACTGTAAAAATCGAAGTTTGCTTCATCAATAGCTGTGGTTAAAACTCCGGTGTTTTTATTAATCAACGTCCAACGTAAATACGCTTTCAATTCATCGGCACTCGCTGTTTTAAAAATGTTTTCTAATGTTTCCATGTATTTTGGCATAGAAACCACTACTTGATCCACATTTTTTAATCCGGCTGCCACTAAATAATTGTTCCAATTAACCGTTGGAGTTAGTTTTTGCAATTCTGCAACCGACATTGGGTTGTAGGTTTTTCTACGATCGCGACGCTCCACACGGTCTAAACGTGCTTCTGCCATTTTTGTTTCTAAAGCAACTACTTGTGCAGCCTGTTTTTTAGCCGAAGCTTCGTCAATTCCTAAAAACTGCAACATACGTGCAACGTGTACTTCGTATTTTTGTTTTTTATCTTGCGAATCGGCATCTGTAGAAACATAATAATCGCGGTCTGGTAAACCAATGCTTCCTGGCGAAACATAAATGGTGTTTTTGTTAGAATCTAGGGCATCAGAACTAACATATAAACCAAAAAAGCCTAAACCGCCTTCGGGCATTTTTTCTTTTAATAAGGCAACAATATCGTTGGCATTTTTAATTTTGTTTATTTGATCTAACGTAGATTGAATAGGAGTGATGCCTAATTTGTTGCGGGTATCAAGATCTAAATAGGTTTTAAAAACGTTCACCGCTTTCATTTGATCTGAATTTGGATCTAACTTTTTATTGTTAACCGCTTCTTTTAAAATGGTTAACGCATCAATATCGGTATTCTGACGCAGTTCGTCAAAACTTCCCCAACGTGTTCTATCGGCAGGAATTTCGGTTTTATCAAACCATTCTCCATTCACATATCTAAAGAAATCATCGCCCGGTTTCACGTTTTTATCCATGTATTCCAAGTTTATTCCGTGACTTTCGGCAGAAGGAGTTTGTGCTTGTACTGTTGATGTTGCAATCATTAATAAGGTTGCAGGCAAGAACATAAATTTTTTATTCATTTTTCTTATTTGATTAGAGGTATAACTACAAAAATAAAAACAATAGCCAATTAAAAGGTTGTTTTATAAGTTATTTAACCTTTTTCGGTAAAAGCTTTTGTAATTTCGCATAAAATTTAAGTAATGAAAGATCTTTTTTATCGTTACAGATACTTGTTCCTAACCATTGGTGTGCTTTCGGTTATTATTTTATCGCTTTTCTACAATGCCTTAAAACCCGAAAAACAATTGCCTATTTACACACCTGCAATGGTAAATCCGGAGTTGGTTGATAGTTTGGTACAGCACCAAAATAATAAAATGAAGCATAAGATTGCAGAATTCTCTTTTCAAAATCAAAACAATAAAACCATTACCCAGAAAGAGTACGAAAACGTAATTTATGTTGCCGATTTCTTTTTTACAACTTGCCCAACTATTTGCCCAATTATGACGGATAATATGGTGTGGTTGCAAGATAAAATTAAAGACATGCCTAATGTAAAACTCTTGTCTTTTTCTGTGACACCTGACATTGATACACCTGAAGTGTTACGTAAATATGCCGATGAAAAAGGTGTGATTGATAGCAAATGGAACTTACTTACGGGTGATAAAAAAGCGATTTATTATTTGGCACGTCAATCGTTCTTGGCGGTAAAAACAGCATCGGTTGGTGAATTGTATGATATGGTGCATACCGAAAATTTTATTTTGGTTGATAAAAAAGGACGTATTCGCGGATTTTACGACGGTACTAATTTAAACGAAGATAAAGACGATGATACAAAGAACGTAAACCAATTGTTAGAAGATATTAAATGGCTGAACGCTAAAAGTTAATTATATAAACCTCACAGGTTTTTAAAACTTGTGAAGTTTGAATTCAAAAGTTAAAATAATTATAAAAACAGCCAAAAAGCAGTAGGAAAACAAATAAAGTTCGGTTTTCCTTTTTTAATGGTTAAATTTGTAATTCAAACTAAATCTAAATAAAAAGATATGACTCTTAATTTTTTAAAAAAGAGCCAAAAAGGAACCATCGTTAGTATAAACGTAGATCATGTTCCTTTAAAATTAATAGAAATGGGCTGCCTACCTGGCAATATTGTCGAGGTTTTGCAAATTGCACCTTTATTAGATCCAATCTACATAAAAGTGAACGATTCTTTTTTAAGTATTCGTAAAGATTTAGCGAAAGAAATAGAAGTAGAACTTATATAACATTTAATGAAACAACTAAAAGTAGCGTTAATTGGAAACCCGAATGTAGGTAAAACTTCCGTTTTTAACGCATTAACAGGCTTAAACCAACACGTAGGAAATTATCCGGGTGTAACCGTAGAACGTAAAACAGGAACTACTATATTAAATAAAGATACCAAAGCAAGTATTATAGATTTGCCGGGGGTTTATTCTGTAAATCCAAATTCTAAAGACGAAGAAATTGCGTTAAAAGCAATTTTTGATACATCGAATAAAGATTTTCCCGATGTAGTTGTTGTGGTTGCCGAAGTAGAAAATTTAAAACGAAATCTGTTGCTTTTTACGCAGGTTAAAGATTTAGGTTTTCCTACAATTCTGGCATTGAACATGGCAGATCAAATGGAAAAGAAAGGAATTTCTATTGATGTACCTGCATTGGAAAAAGCGTTAGATACCAAAATTGTTCTAATTTCTGCAAGAAAAAAAGAAGGAATTGACGATTTAAAGCAAGCAGTTTTAAATTATTCAAACTATAATACAAACAGTGTTTTCGATTTAAAATTAATCGATGAAAATTACTTTTCGCTTTTAGGAAATCTTTATCCAAATGAAAATCCTTACAAAGTTTGGCTTACGCAGACAGGAATTTTTCAGTTCGAAAAATTAAGTCCGCTTGTTTCAAGTAGTGCAACTGTACAGAAATCTGCTAGTGAACTTAAAAAATTACAACAGCGCGAAACCATAAAGCGTTATCAGTTTATCAACGATATTTTAAAAGATACCTATAAAATTGATACTTCAAAGGCAACAGATATCCGCATGAAGTTCGATCGAATTCTAACTCACAAATTCTGGGGTTACATTATCTTCTTCTTTGTTTTGCTGTTGATTTACGGATCGATCTTTGAATTGGCGGCTTTTCCAATGGATTTCGTTGATGGATTATTTGCCGATTTATCTACTTGGACAAGTGCCAATTTACCCGAAGGAAAATTAACCGAATTACTTGCCGATGGTATAATTCCTGGTTTAGGCGGTGTGTTGATGTTTGTGCCGCAAATTGCTATTTTATTCTTTTTAATTTCGATTTTAGAAGAAACAGGTTACATGAGTCGTGTGGTTTTTTTAATGGATCGCATCATGAAACCTTTCGGATTAAGCGGAAAATCGGTTGTGCCTTTAGTATCGGGAACAGCTTGCGCCATTCCTGCAATTATGAGTGCACGTAACATAGAAAATCCAAAAGAACGATTAATCACCATGCTGGTTACGCCTTTTACAACCTGTTCGGCGCGTATTCCGGTTTACATTATCATTATATCGCTCATCATCCCAAAAACATATATTTTAGGTTTTATACCGTTGCAGGCTTTTGTAATGACCATGATGTACGTTTTAGGATTTTTGGCTGCTTTATTATCGGGCTTGGTTTTAAGCAAGATTATTAAAGCCGACAGAAAATCGTTTTTTGTGATTGAAATGCCTACTTACAAAGTGCCAATTTTAAAGAATGTTTTTTTGAACATGTACGAAAAAGTGGTTTCGTATGTTGTGGGTGCCGGTAAAATTATTTTGGCATTGTCTGTAATTCTGTGGTTTTTAGGATCGCACGGACCAATTGATACTTTTGGAAATGCCGAAGAAATGGTTGCCGAAAAGCATATTAACGAGCGTTTAACCGAAGAGCGTTATAACAGCGAAGTTGCAGGCTATCAGTTAGAACATTCGTATATTGGAATTATTGGTAGAACCATTGAACCTGTTTTCCGTCCGCTGGGTTACGATTGGAAAATAAGCATTGCCGTTTTAACATCGTTTGCTGCTCGTGAAGTTTTTGTTGGAAATTTAGCAACCTTATATAATTTAGGGGGAGATGATGCTGAAGACGAAACAAAGATTATAGACAGAATGGCGAATGAAAAACGCGCAGACGGAACACCTGTTTACACTTTTGCAACCGGAATTTCACTGTTGTTATTTTACGCTTTTGCTATGCAATGTTTGTCAACGGTTGGGGTAACTAAAAAAGAAACCAACTCGTGGAAATGGACATTTGTTCAGCTTATTTTTATGACAGCCGTAGCTTATGTTGCTGCTTTAATTGCTTATCAACTTTTAAAGTAAACCAATGCAAGATATTCTTATTTATATAGTATTGTTTATCGCAGTTGCCTTTTTATTAAAGAAGTTTGTTTTTAAAAAGAAGAAAAAGGGCAGTTGCGGTAATGATAACAACTGTGGTTGTGGGTAAGAAGTATGATACTTACGGACGTTGAGCTTGTCGAAACGATCTACCCCAACGCCACGTCCAACATCATCATAGCAATAAATCCGCCAATAAAACCAAGAGTTGCAATATCTCCGTTGTCACCTTGCTGTGTTTCGGGAACAACTTCTTCAATTACAACAAAAATCATGGCTCCAGCAGCAAAAGCCAAGGCATAAGGTAAAATAGGAGTGAAGAAACCAACCGCCAAAGCTCCAATTACAGCTGCAACAGGTTCTACCAAAGCAGAACTTTGTCCGTACATAAAACTTTTACCGCGACTCATACCTGCTCTTCGCAATGGAAACGAAACCGCTAAACCTTCGGGTAAATTCTGTAAACCAATCCCAATTGCCAAAGTTAAAGCGCCTGCAATAGTTGCTTCGGGAATTCCGGCAGCAACACCGCCAAACAAAACGCCAACTGCTAAACCTTCGGGAATGTTGTGTAAGGTAATTGCCAAAACCAATAAAGTAGTTTTTTGCCAAGGTGTTTTGGTTTTAACGCCTTCGGTTTTCGATACGGGATGATTTAAATGCAAATGTGGCAGAATTTTATCAAGCGCAAACAAAAATAACGCGCCTAACGCAAAACCAATGGCAGCGGGCATTACTTTGGTAAATCCTTCGCCTTTACTCATGTTTATAGCCGGAGCAAGCAAACTCCAAAAGCTGGCAGCAATCATTACACCGCCTGTAAAACCAAGCATTCCGTCTAATAATCTCTTGTCTGGATTTCGAAAAACAAATACCAATGCTGCGCCAATTGCCGTTAACGACCAAGTGAATAATCCTGCGAAAAGGGCTGCCCAAACCGGATCAACCGATTCAAAAAAGGCTATGAGTTGATCAAACATATCAGATCTTTTTTACGAATAAATTATGAGCCACCACTTTAGACAAAGTAAGCTCGTTTTCTTGAAACAGAATAGTTACCGAATGATCGAAATTTTCGTGCTTTAAAATAGTAAATGTGCTTCCCAAGGCAATTTTTTGTCGATCTAAATATTGCAGAAACGCAGCCGAAGTATCTTTTACGCCTACGCACATATAATTGTTGTTCTCTTCTGTTTCGGTAAGCAATTCCTTTTCACGGTAAGGAATTTCGCCTTTAGCATTTGGAATGGGATCTCCATGCGGATCTTCTTTCGGATAACCCAGAAAAGCATCCAGTGCATTAATCAGTTTTTCAGATTTAATGTGTTCCAATTCTTCGGCAACATCATGCACTTCGTCCCAATTAAAATTTAATTTATCAACCAAAAAAACTTCCCACAAACGGTGCTTTCTAATAATCATTTTAGCGGTTTGCAAACCTAAAGCGGTTATAAAAACACCTTTATATTTCTCGTGGCTAATCAGTTTTTTTTCTTTCAGTTTTTTAATCATATCGGTAACAGACGATGCTTTAGTATCAATTTTCTGCGCAATGGCATTGGTTGAAATTCCTTCATCTTCGGTTTGCGACAAATGATAAATCACTTTCAGGTAATTTTCTTCGGTATGGGTAAGCATAGTTTCAAATAAAAATCAAATATAATTAAATAATCTAATTTTAATTTAAGTTGTTTAAAAAATATTTTTAGATTTGTCTAAAAATTAATTCAAATGAGACTAATTGTATTTTTCAGTTTACTTTTAAGTGTTTCCAATTTATCTGCACAAGTACAATTCACCGGAAAAGTAACCGATAATAAAAATGTAGTACAAACCGCAGTTTATATTGTTGAAGCTGATGAAGAAGTTCAAACACAAGTAGATGGAACTTTCAATTATCAATTTGAAAATACAGGAATTTATCATTTCAATATTGAAAATAGCAGCGGATTTATTCAAACTTTTGAATTGAATTTGACAAAAGCAGAAGAACGGTTTGAATTTGTTTTATCGACCGAAGATTCACAAGTTGATTTGCTGAACGAAATTGTCATTTCGGGAACAATGAAACCCGTGCTTCGATCTGAAAGTTTGGTGCCGGTTGAGGTTTACACGCCCACTTTTTTCAAAAAGAACCCAACGCCCAATATTTTTGAAGCACTACAAAACGTAAACGGCGTAAAACCACAGGTAAATTGCAGTGTTTGTAATACGGGCGACATTCATATTAATGGATTAGAAGGTCCGTACACTTTTGTTTTGATCGATGGAATGCCGATTGTTAGTGGCTTGTCAACGGTTTATGGTTTGTCGGGAATTCCGAATTCGCTGATAGAGAAAGTCGAAATCGTGAAAGGTCCGGCTTCTTCGTTGTATGGAAGTGAAGCAGTAGGTGGATTAATCAATATCATTACTAAAAATCCGCTGTATGCATCAAAATATGCGGTTGATGTTTTTGGAACTTCGTGGGGTGAAATTAATACCGATTTGGGGTTATCTTTAAAAGTTTCAGATAAAGTTCATTGGTTAATGGGTGTGAATTATTTCAATTATTCAAATCCGATTGATAAAAATAAAGATGAATTTACCGATGTTACGTTGCAAGACCGTATTTCGATCTTTAACAAAATCACTTTCGAACGAAAATCAAAAAAGCAACTGGCATTGGCAACGCGTTATTTTTATGAAGATCGTTGGGGCGGACAAATGAATTGGAATAGAAATTTCCGCGGCGGAACTGATGTCTATGGAGAATCTATTTACACAAACCGTTGGGAATTACTTGGTTTGTACGAATTGCCGTTTACCGAAAAAATTACGAGTCAGTTTTCTATCACAACCCACGATCAAAATTCAATGTATGGCGATACGCCGTTTATGGCAAAACAAAATATTGCATTTACACAGTTTTATTGGGATAAAACCTATGGCAAACATGATTTATTGGTTGGAACAGCCGCAAGATATCAAATGTACGATGACAACAGCGCAGCAAAACCAACAGCAGATGAAACGTTTATTCCGAGTATTTTTGTTCAGGATTCGTACGAAATAAACAAGCGATTTAGTTTGCTGGGAGGATTAAGGTACGATTATCATAAAGATCACAAAAGTATTATTACGCCGCGTTTTGCATTTAGATACGAATCTAAAAAAGGAGATATTATGCGTTTGAATGCGGGAACAGGTTTCAGAGTTGTTAATTTGTTTACCGAAGAACATGCGGCGCTTTCGGGTGCACGAGATGTAATTGTTTTAGAAGATCTTAAACCCGAAAAATCGTACAACGTAAATGTGAATTATTTAAAAACCTGGATGTTGAAAGATGATTTTATCTTACAGGCCGAAGCTGCTGCGTGGTACACTTATTTTACCAATTCCATCATTCCAGATTACGACAGCAATCCAAACCAGATCATCTATAAAAATTTAGAAGGATATGCCGAAACAAAAGGTATCAGCCTAAATGTTGATGCGGTTTATGCCAACAACCTGAAAATAATGATGGGTGTAACGCTACAAGATGTAAGCAAGGTTGAAAATAATATACGAACACAGCAGATGCTTACCGAAAAATTTTCGGGAACTTGGGTTGTTTCCTACACTTTTAACCGTTTAAACCTAACTGTAGATTATTCGGGAAATTTGTACGGACCCATGCGTTTGCCTTTGGTTAGTGAATTAGATCCGCGTTTGCCGTATTCTGAAACCTACAGCATTCAGAATATTCAGTTAACATATAAAGGTTTTAAGCATTTTGAATTATACGGCGGCATTAAAAATTTATTGAATTGGACACCTAATAAAAACAATCCGTTTTTAATTGCAAGATCTAATGATCCGTTTAACAAAAATGTGCAATATGATGCCAACGGAAGCGCTTTGGCAACCCCCGAAAATCCGTATGGTTTAGTGTTTGATCCCACTTATATTTACGCACCAAACCAAGGCTTAAGAACATTTTTTGGAGTTCGATACAATTTCTAAGATTATGTTAAAAACGAAACTATTTTTATAATAAATTTTGCTATGTTATTGTAATTCAATATATTTGCTTTTGTGTAAAAAATTAAAGGTAGTTTTTTGCAAATAAAAAAGCCTATCTTTACCAGCAACATCAATAAAATATAACTATGTACACAGGTTTATTACATGCGCATTCTTACATTGCTTACTTAGCTTTAATTCTGTTAGTTGTAGCGTCATTAAATGCTATTATCGGAATGACATCTAACAAAGAATTTAAAGATGGCGACCGTAAATTATCGTTATTTGCTTTAATTTTTACACACACACAATTCTTAATTGGTTTAATTTTGTATTTCAATTCACCAAACGTTAAAATCTTTGATTTACCAATGGGTGAAATTATGAAAGATTCAAATTTAAGATTGTATGCGGTAGAACATCCGTTAATTAATATTATAGCAATAATTTTAATTACAATTGGTTGGTCTAAACATAAAAAAGCCGCTACAAGCCAAGCAAAATTTAAATCAATTGCAATTATGTATGCTTTAGGAACTATTTTGGTTTTATCAAGAATTCCTTGGAGCAACTGGTTTTAAAATACCATTCTTAATTCTATAAATAGAAAAAAGAATTCTCTTGTCTTTACAAGAAAAAAAGAAGTTTAATTAAATTACAATTTATGAAGAAGCATTTTTCTTTCATTTTAGCAGGAATAGTAACACTTACAGCAATAACAGGCTTTAGTGTTTTAACACAAAACAACGAGACGGATAACAATGTAAGAGTTGTAGGGAAGGAATTAGCGTATGCAGAAACAGCAACAGCTAGTAATTTTAGTAAAGATTCTTCTAAAATAAACGAAAAAGAAGCTGATTTAAATAGCGAATTAATTAAATTAAATGCAGAACTAGAAGCTTTAGAAAGCGAAGTTGAAACAGTACACGAAAATACCCAAGCGTCTTACTACCACGATAAATTCAATGGAAGAAAAACAGCAAGTGGTGCTATTTTTAGCAATAAAAAATATACAGCGGCTCACAAAACATTACCTTTTGGTACAAAAATACGCGTAACAAATTTAAAAAATGACCGTGAGGTTATTGTAGAAATCAATGATCGAGGACCATTTGTAAAAGGTCGTAAATTAGATTTAAGCAAAACTGCTTTTATGGATTTAGCCAGTAATAAAGGGCGCGGAACGTTAGATGTTAAAGTTGAAGTTTTGCCAAATGATTATGAAGACAAGAAAACAGAATTAGAAAGCGAATTAAATATAGTTGCTTCTGTTCCAGATGGTCTAAATTTACATGAATTTGCGTTATAGTCTTATAATTATCATATTATTAATTGGTTTTACAAGTTGTAAAACAGCGAGCAACTCAAAAAACACAAAAACCTCATTGTATAAAGATGAGGTTTTTGCATGTTATTATCATAATAAATTTAACGGAAGAAAGACGGCAAGCGGTATCATTTTTTCAAACAGTAAACTAACTGCCGCGCATAAATCGTTAACCTTTGGTACTAAAGTTAAAGTTACCAATATAGAAAACAATAAAAGTGTTATTGTAGAAATCAATGATCGCGGGCCATTTACAAAAGGCTTGGAAATAGATTTAAGTAAAAAAGCTTTCGATGCCATTTCACACGATAAAAAAGCGGGCAAACTTCAAGTTAAATTAGAATTAATTAACGACTCCAAGAAGTAAAAGGCACGTTGCTTAAATACGCATTGTAAAAACGCTCGTCGCCCGTTAATTCTTCACCCAGCCATTCAGGTTTATCAAATTGCTGGTCTGTTGTTTCTAATTCAACTTCGGCAATTACAAGTCCTTCGTTAGCTCCTTCAAAAACATCAACCTCAAAAACAACACTGCCAAACGGAATTAAATAACGGGTTTTATCAATCACAAAATCTTCGCATAACATTAAAAGAGCATTAGCATCATCAACTAAAATCTCTTTTTCCCATTCAAATCGCGATAAACCATTTGCAGAGCTTATGCCTTTTACGGTAATAAAACCTTTGTTGCCTTTAATGCGTACGCGAACGGTTCGGTTTTTGTCGGTATTTAAATAACCTTGAGTTATCTTGTAGCTTTCTTTAGCATTCGCTAAAAAATTAGTACTTTTAACGCTGAATTTTCGTTCAATTTCTAACATTGATTTTGTATTTTTCCTAAATATCAAATATCGTAAAAAAGAATTTATGAGTTTAATAAAAAAACAGTTTGCCTATAATAACATTGGCGAAATATTTGCAAAATACATTGTAGATGGTGATGTTGTTTTAAAGGAAAGTTTGTATTTTTTATACGATTTAGTAAAGTATTTTCGTCCAAAAAGTCCTAAATCTGTTGCAAATATAACATTGCGCGAATTGTTAGACCATTTAATTGAGTTTGATACACATCGAGTAATTTTAAGTAATTATTTAGGAAGTATTTTATCTGACAGATCTTTTCGTATAATGGTTTCAGATGCAGGTATTTTGCAAGATTCTGATTTTTTGTATGAGATTAGAAAACGTATATCTTCTAAAATTTTACCTTATCAGCCTAAAAAAGATACGTTAGAGTATGTGCTTAATCAGGTTTTTTATAAGGAAACTGACTTTGTTTGGATAAATAAAATTCCAATGCACGAGCTAATTGAGTTGGTTGAAATATTGCAACTTCCTGATATTTATCAGTTTGATAAAGCTGAAGAAGGGGCACTTTCAGAAATTTTGTATGCCATGGGAGTCTTAACTCAACGAATGAGTGGTAGATCAATGGAAACAAGTATTTTAAATATGATTCCGAAATACAACCATTTAGGAAGTCCGTTTTTAGGTTTCGAAAACGAGTTTTTAGAAATAGAAAGCCGCTTGCGTAAAGGCGAAGTTCAGTTTGTAGACGCAAATGACCTGAATTATAAACAAATGGTGATTTTGTATAAGCAATGTGTAGATTTAGTTAAACACGCTTATAAAAACAGTGCTACATTCGGAATAACCTTAAAAGTAAACCAAAGTTTGCTGCGTATTAGGCAGCAGTTAGATCGTATTAAAACATTAATTGACTTTTTAATTGTTAATACTCCAAAAGATCGAATAGAAAACACCGTTAAACTATCGCTTAAACTTATAGAATACAACTGTTATAAAAACAATGTTAGTAAGTTAATAGCAGAAAGTACCCAAGTGGTTTCGTATGAAATTACACAATATACCGCAAAAACAGGTGAACATTACATAACGGAAACCGCCAAAGAATATTTTAGTATGTTTAAAGCATCATTAGGTGCGGGTTTGGTTGTAGGCTTTTTGTGTATTTTTAAGGTACTTTTATCTAAAGCAGATACCAGTGATTTTGGTTTTGCCTTTTTGTATAGTATGAATTATGCTGTTGGGTTTATAGTTATTTACCTCTGTGGCTTTGCACTGGCAACAAAGCAACCTGCCATGACAGCATCATACATAATTAAGGCAATAGAAGAAGGTAGAAAAACGCAAACATCTACAACTGAACAACATAGTGCATTTGCTAATTTATTCGCCCGCTTGTTTCGTTCGCAATTTATAGCTTTTGTTGGAAACGTGATTATGGCATTTGCAGTGGCATTATTGTTAATTTGGAGTATTGATCGTATCACCGGGATTAACATTACCGATACCAAATGGCATACACTTTTAAATGATTCTAGTCCGGTACATTCTTGGGCAATTTTTCATGCAGCAATTGCAGGTGTCTTTTTGTTTTTATCGGGAATTATCTCTGGAAATGTATCCAACAAAAACAAACACAACCAAGTGTATTACCGCATACAAGAAAATCCGTTTTTAAAATCGACGATAGGTGCCTACAAAGCAAATAAATTGGCTGGTTGGCTAGAACGTAAATGGCCTGGAATTATATCTAACTTTTGGTTTGGTATTTTTATGGGAAGCACACATTCTATTGGTATATTTTTAGGTTTAAATTTAGATATTCGTCATATAACTTTTGTAAGTGGTAATATTGCATTAGGTGCTTACGGAGCCGATTTTCAACTAACAGCAATAACTTGGCTTTGGTGTTTGTTAGGAATTTTCTTTGTAGGATTAATAAACTTTACAGTAAGTTTTGGTTTATCGTTAGGGTTGGCTTTCCGATCAAGAGATATTCCTTGGGTAGAAGTTTTCTCTTTGCAGAAATCTGTTTGGAAGCACTTTAAAAAACAGCCGCTTCATTTCTTTTTTCCGCCACGAAAGCCAAAAAAAACCGATTTTACTAATTGATTTAAACTGAAATGGATCAAAATCAAACGCATCGAAAAATTATTCATATTGATATGGATGCGTTTTACGCTTCGGTAGAACAGCTTGATTTTCCAGAGTTAAGAAACAAACCACTTGCAGTAGGAGGTTCTGAAGAACGAGGAGTGATATCGGCAGCAAGTTACGAAGCTAGAAAATTTGGTGTACGCAGTGCTATGAGCGGAAAACTAGCTATAAAAAAATGTCCGGAACTAATTTTTGTTCCTCCACGCTTTGCACGCTACAAAGAAGTATCAAGCCAAATTAGACAGATTTTTTTGGAATACACCGATTTGGTTGAACCACTGTCATTAGACGAAGCTTTTTTAGATGTTACCGTTAATAAAAAAGGCTTGAAAAGTGCTACAATGATGGCAGAAGAAATTCGTCTAAAAATTTTTCAAACTACAGGTTTAACTGCTTCTGCAGGAATTTCAATCAATAAATTTCTGGCAAAAATAGCAAGCGATTACAACAAACCAAACGGACAAAAAACTATTAAACCTAACGAAATAATTCCTTTTTTAGATTCTTTAGAAATTAAGCGCTTTTTTGGAGTGGGTAAAAAAACCTGTGAAAAAATGTATCATCTTGGGATTTTTACTGGAGCTGATCTGCGCAAAAAATCATTCGATTTTTTAGAAAATCATTTTGGCAATTCGGGTGCTCATTTTTATCAGTTGGCTCGCGGAATTAGTAATTCTGCGGTTGTGCCAAATAGGTTGCCAAAATCAATTGGCGCAGAACGAACGTTTAGGGAAAATTATACATCGATAGTTCCATTGCAAGACAAATTAAAAGATGTTTGTGAAGAAGTATCCATGCGATTGCAAAAGAGAAATCTTTCGGGCAAAACAATAACTCTTAAAATAAAATACAGCGATTTTACCTTACAAACAAAAAGTTTTACGTTACCGTATTATGTTAGTAGTTTTGATTTACTGCTAGATACTTCGTTAGAATTGTTGCAACAAAATAATTTAAAAACATCGGTACGTTTAATTGGTATACAAGTAAGTAATTTAAATATAAACCAGAAAAAAGCAGAATACGTGCAGTTAAAGTTTAGGTTTTAAACAAAAAAAACTCAAACCGAAAAGTTTGAGTTTTTATGAAGTAGATAAATATATCTAAATTATTTTTTTTCGTAGTCTTGTGTTGTATTAGCTTTTGCTTTTTGTACATTTAGTACATTGCCTTTACTATCTAATACAGCAACCACAACGCTTGCTTTTGAAACATCTTTTAACTCATACGATAAGTTAACTGTATTTTTATATTCATTTGAAGATTTTGTTTGATCTGAAGCAATAACATCACCTAAAAAGTTGTTAGTTGCGCGTACCACATGATCGTGAACAAAATTTTCTTCCCATCTTGCTTTTCCAGTGGTGTTGCCATATAACGGAGATGAATTTAATTGTTTAAATTCTAAACCATCTTCTAATAGGTAAACAACATATTTTAGTTCTTGGCTAATATTTTGGCTAAATTTTAAACTAACATCAACTTTACCACTTGTAGCAGCTAAGTTTGATTCTATTTTAATACCAATTGGCGAGCCTTCGTTAAAAAGTTTATATTTTGTATAAAAATTTTTAAATAAATTAATATCCACAAAGAATTGGGTTTCTCCTGCATCGTTTTTGCCTTGACGAAGCCAATTTTGGAAAAGTTGACCTTGAATAGATGGGTTTCTGTTCCAAGACATAAATGGATATCCATTAAGCTTAAGAACCCTTACAAGATCTCTAACTTTAGGTAATACGAATGGATCCTTTACATAATCTATATTGTAATCGTCATGAATAGCTACAGGAATTAATTTATCGGCATATTCTGATTTAGCTAATTCTTCTGTTGTAAATGAAGCTAAAGGACACACCATGCAACTTGCAGATGTAATATCTTCAACTAATACTTTTTGTTTGTATTCGCCCTTTGTAAAGTCAACTTCAGTGTTTTGTGGTTGGTCGTTAGAGTCGTCAGAATCAGAACAACTAACGATACCTAGTGATGCTATCCCTAATAACAGAACTGGTAAAAATTTCTTTTTGAACATAATATATCGTTAATATTGAGTTAATAAGTTGTAAAATAATAAAAAAAAAATACGATAAAAAAATTATATCATAATTATTTTATCATTAATTTTGAATTAAAATTTTTAAAGAACTGATAAAATATCATGAAAATTCGTTTGTCATTACTAGCTTTTTGTTTGATGTTTGTAACATTTGCAATAGGGCAAAATAAATTACCTAATGTTTCATTAAAAGGGCTTGATAATAAATCTATCAATATTGCAAATTACAATAGCTCGTCTAAACCTGTAATTGTAAGCTTTTGGGCAACGTGGTGCGGACCATGTATTAAGGAATTAGAAGCTATTAAAACTAAATACGCTCAATGGCAAAAAGATTATGGGGTTGAGTTGGTGGCTGTTTCGGTTGACGATTCTAAAACAATTAACAGAGTAAAGCCTATGGTAACTTCAAAAGGATGGAAATATCAGGTTTTATTAGATACAAATCAAGAGCTTAAAAGAGCTTTAAATGTAGTAAATGTACCTTATACAATGATTCTTTATAAAGGTAAAGTGATTTTTACACATTCTAATTACACTCCTGGAATCGAAAATAAAATGGAGCAAGAATTAAAAAAAATAGTTAAAAATTAATTAATGAAAAAGATAATTCTTTCGGCGACGTTGTTAACGTCGTCTTTCTTTTATGCGCAAATACGTGTAGGAATTGAATCAAACAATCAATATTATCTAGATGATGATAAGATTAAAATTGAAGAAAATGAAGCTGAAGATCGTTTAAGATCTAACACTTATATAAAGGTTGATTATTTTAAAAATAAATGGGAGTTTGGTACACAGGTAGAATCTTACTATCCAAAAGCAATAATAAATTACAATCCCGATTTACAAGATGTTAACATAGGTACTATTTACGCTCGATATAACGATATTGAAAACGGAGTTAATATTACCTTGGGTCATTTTTACGAGCAATTTGGAAGCGGTTTAATTTTGCGTTCATGGGAAGATCGTGCATTAGGAATAAATAATGCGCTTTTTGGTATGAATGCGAAATTGCGTTTAACAAAAAACCTCGATTTAACTGCTTTAGGTGGTAAACAACGTATTGGAATGGGGTTCGATTTTTCCGATAGTTATGTATTAGGAACCAATTTAGAGTTTAATGCGGCAGATGCACTTAAGTTAGAAAATACCGATTTAAGATTTGGAGCTAGTTACGTGGGTAGATTAAATGAGGAAAAAGTAACGGAATACGAGGGTATAAATGATTTAACCAATGCTTTTTCTGGTAGATTTAATTTAGGAATTGGCGGGTTTAATTTTGGTACAGAATATATTCACAAACAAAAAGATATTGTTATTGCCAATGAAGATTATATAGATGGATCATTTCTAGAAGGAAATGCTATATTAGTTAATATAGGATATAACAAAGATAATTTTGGATCAAGTGTTAATCTTCGAAGAATGGAGAATATGACATTTTATTCAGATAGAAAGTTGGCTGGAAATCAATACAATAAAGGTGTTATCAATTATATTCCGGCATTAACAAAACAGTACGATTTTTCGCTACAAAATATATACGTGTATCAAGCGCAAGGAGGGATTAATTGGTTTGAAAAAAGAAACGGTGAAATAGGTGGACAACATGATTTTTACTATGATTTCGTAGAAGGAAGTCTATTAGGCGGGAAATACGGAACACATTTAGCAGTGAATGGATCTTATTGGGGAGGATTAAAATCAACCTATGATTTTACTAATAATGAACTAGAGGATGAGTTTTTGAAATTTGGAGAGAAATATTATTCTGATATTGCTGTAGAAGTAAGAAAAAGATGGTCTCCAACTTTTCAAACCATTACTATGTACATGAATCAATACTACAATGCACCTATTTTAGAAGGAAAGTTCGATGATGTTAAAACCGATATTGTAAGCGTTGAAGGTTTGTATAATTTTTCTGAAACAAGTTCGGTACGTTTGCAAGTACAAAACATGTGGGCTTCTGCAGATAAAGGAGATTGGGGAGCAGCCTTGTTAGAATATGTTCCTAATACCATGTTTAGTATTTATGTTACAGATATGTACAATTATGGCAATTCACACGCTGAAAGCCGTATTCATTATTATAGTGTTGGTGGTAGTTTTTCTAAAGGTGCAACCCGTATCGCTGTAAATTATGGCCGCCAACGTGGTGGTTTAATGTGTGTGGGCGGTGTTTGTAGATACGTGCCGGAATCAAACGGTCTTACTTTAAACCTAACAACAAATTTCTAAATAACTAAAAAGTCTGAATATTAATTCAGACTTTTTTTATTGATTTTTAGGAAGATAAAAAAAAACAACGTAAATTTGCACCACTTTTTAGTAGAAGATAAAGGAATGTGCTAAAAGGTTGAAACATAAATCAATAACAACTTCTGTTTAAAACTTCGTTACAATCCTTAAGTAAACAGAATACAAATTTATTATCAGACATGTCTGAACAAACACAAAACGCAAAAGAATTTTTGGATACTTTCAACTGGGAAAGTTATGAAAACGGTATTGATGCAGTAGATGCTCAAAACTTACAAGAATTCGAAGATTTAGTAGAAAAAACTTTTATCTCAACTGGTGAAGAAGAAGTTGTAGAAGGTGTAGTAGTAAGAATCACAGACAGAGATGCAATCGTTGATATCAACGCTAAATCTGAAGGTGTTATTTCTTTAAACGAGTTCCGTTACAATCCTAACTTAAAAGTTGGTGATAAAGTAGAGGTTTTAATCGACGTTCGCGAAGATAAAAACGGACAATTAGTATTATCTCACCGTAAAGCTCGTACAATCAAAGCTTGGGATCGCGTTATCGCAGCTCATGATACAGGCGAAATCGTTAACGGTTTTGTTAAATGTAGAACTAAAGGTGGTATGATCGTTGACGTATTCGGTATTGAAGCATTCTTACCAGGATCTCAAATCGATGTGAAACCAATCCGCGATTACGATCAATACGTAAACAAAACTATGGAATTTAAAGTTGTGAAAATCAACCATGAGTTCAAAAACGTAGTAGTTTCTCACAAAGCATTAATCGAAGCTGATATCGAAGTTCAGAAAAAAGAAATCATCGGTCAGTTAGAAAAAGGTCAAGTATTAGAAGGTGTTGTTAAAAACATTACTTCATACGGTGTATTTATTGATTTAGGTGGTGTTGACGGATTAATCCACATTACAGACTTATCTTGGTCTCGTATCAACCACCCATCTGAAGTATTAGAATTAGACCAAAAATTAAACGTTGTAATCTTAGATTTCGATGACGAGAAAACACGTATCCAATTAGGTTTAAAACAATTAAACGCTCATCCATGGGATGCTTTAGACACTAACTTAAACGTAGGTGATAAAGTAAAAGGTAAAGTAGTTGTTTTAGCTGATTACGGTGCATTCATCGAAGTTGCAGAAGGCGTTGAAGGTTTAATCCACGTGTCAGAAATGTCTTGGTCAACACATTTACGTTCAGCACAAGATTTCGTGAAAATCGGTGATGAAGTAGAAGCGGTTATCTTAACATTAGATCGTGAAGATCGTAAAATGTCTTTAGGTATCAAACAATTATCAAACGATCCTTGGACAGATATTACATCTAAATACCCAGTAGGTTCTAAACACACAGGTACAGTTCGTAACTTCACTAACTTTGGTGTTTTCGTAGAATTAGAAGAAGGAATTGATGGATTAGTTTACATCTCTGACTTATCTTGGACTAAGAAAATCAAACACCCATCAGAATTTGTTAACGTAGGTGACAAGTTAGATGTTGTTGTGTTAGAATTAGACGTTGAAGGTCGTAAATTATCTTTAGGTCACAAACAAACTACAGACAATCCATGGGATGCTCACGAAGCAGCTTACGGTGTAGGTACAGTACAAAACGGTACAATTGCAGACTTAAACGATAAAGGTGCAACAGTGAACTTCGAAGAAGATGTAGTTGCGTTCATCCCAACTCGTCATTTAGAGAAAGAAGACGGTAAAAAATTGAAAAAAGGCGATACTGCTGATTTCAAAGTTATCGAATTCAACAAAGAATTTAAAAGAGTTGTAGCTTCACATACTGCTACTTTCCGCGAAGAAGAAGAGAAAAACTTCAAAGCTTCAGAAGAAAAAGCATCAGCTAACAATTCATCAAACGAAAAAACAACTTTAGGTGATATCGACGCTTTAGCAGAATTAAAAGCTAAAATGGAAGGTAAAAACTAATAAGTTTTCTCAACTAAAATCAAATCCCGCTGGTTCTCTAGCGGGATTTTTTTTGTTTTAGGGCGTTCCCCTTCAATTCCGTTTCCAAACAAAATCCTATGTAAATACTCAATAACGAATAACATAAAATACAAATAAACAGTCGGGTCGGGCTATTCGCTCCAAGTCCTTGCTCGTCGTACCTCCTCACTGCGGGCTATCCACTGCTATCCCTAACGCAAGCTGAATCGCATCCTGTTACTTCGAGAGAAGTCGAGAAGTTGTATAATTAAACTCACCGTTTCTCAGGTTTTCGTATAATGTATATTGCATTTTTAGTACAGT
>NZ_RQTJ01000043.1 GCF_003858535.1 Paenimyroides viscosum | reverse complement strand
TGTAAGGATACAAAGTTGCAAAAATCCTTTTCTTTTGGTCTTGCCGTATCCTTAAAACGGTCAACCATATTTTTGTAAAAATGAATCAAATAAACTTCGCTTCGCTCAAATTTGATTCTATATTTTTATTCAAAATGTTGACGCTCGTTTTAATGATAATGGCGCTTTGATTCGTGGTATTAGTTAATTCAGTTTTTATTATACAATTTGATTTCAGGTTCGGAATGTAATAAAGCCAAAGCTTAAATAGGGCTTCTCCATATAGTCCAAAAAAAAGCTTTGGATTTCTGGTTTTTATTACAACTTATTGAACCATTCATAATTCATTCTCAATTTGAATTGATAGGTACATTTCGGTTTTCTCTTCTTTTACGTCCAAGCTTTATTTTACAGCTTGGAAGCCGTGAACCTTGCGGTTTGTGACCAAAAGAAGCAAAAGTCTTTTATTGCGGCGATCTTTTAATCGGTCGAAGTACACTTTTGAAGCTACCTGATCGCGGTTCGGCAGGCTCACCGAACACCTGATCTGGTTACGCTTCATGCAGTGGTTCGACACTCGATAAAAAAATCATACCGCTGAGTTTATAGTTCTTTCTGTTTTCATATATACAAATTACTTTCAGCTTCGAAATGCAATAAAGCCAAAGTTTAAATAAGGCTTCTCCATGTAGTCAAAAAAAGCTTTGGATTTTTTATAATATCGCTTTTTAGATTGTCGTAATTAAACCATTCCGTTGTCAATTAAAAATGTAATATCTTCTTTTTTTACAATTGAAATTGGGCTTTATATTGTCTTTCTTTTTTTCTTTTACAATACAACCCCAAATTAAAACAATGATATACAAAATACTAACACCCCTAAAGTCCCCTCAAGGGGACAGTTTGTATCATACTAAAAAAAATTACAGTTTTCAATTAAATCTTACTCTTGCTATTTTTTCACTAAACAAAATAAATTATTCATTCTTTACTATTTTATACTAATGTATTCATGACTAGAGCTATGCGACTGAACGAAGTTAATCTTCGATTTCGAACAAGTTCTAAAATGCAAACGACAGTGCAGCATTCATGAGAACAAAAACAAAATAGAAACGCTCGAATAAAAGTCTTTTTTAATATTGTAATTTCTTTACTTATGAGACCCTGAATCAAGTTCAGGGTGACAGTGCATTGGGTTGTTTTGATTGGGAATTTATTGCTGAATGCTTGGTGTTTGGTGATCCCGACAGCAATCAGGACAAGATCTGTTGATTTAGCTTCGCTCTAAATGTAGTCCAAAAAGTACTTTTAGTTTGTTATTTTGACATTTTATGCCAAATGATGCCACGCAGTTCCCTCCCACAAAAAACAGTTTTATTTATGCACAACTTTGTCACGGGAAATCCTATATAAGTTGCAACAAAGAGGAACCACAAACATTTTATTCATTTTAAAACTTAGAAATTATGGCAAACCAAGATGGTATTTTTAAAATTAAAGGAACCCTGGGTGGAGTTACCTTTTACAAGACTAAGGACGGACACCTGGTGCGAGAAAAAGGTGGGATAGACAAAAAGCGTATGGCGAAGGATCCCGCATTTAAACGCACCCGTGAAAACGGAAGTGAATTTGGAAGGGCAGGTACCTACGGAAAGTACCTTCGTAGCGCATTCAGACCCATGTTAAACAACACATCAGACAAACGTGTGGTAAGCAGGCTGGTCAAACAGCTGATGGCGCTTATTAAAACCGATACGGTTAACGCCCGTGGGGAACGCACTCCGGTAGCAGGTGATTTTGAAATGTTGCGCGGATTTGATTTTAACAGCAACGGACTATTGGGTAATACCCTTTATGTACCTTACAATGCAACAATTGATCGTGCATCGGGAGCTGTAAGCTTAGAATTACCGGAACTGGTTCCCGAACAGATGATCAGTGCACCAGCTGGTACCACACACTTTAAGATCGTGACAGGTGCTTCTGAGGTAGATTTCCAAGCGGGTAACTCATTAACGGTTTACACCGGAACGGCTGAAATTCCTTGGGACAATACGCCAATGGCTGCCTTAGCGCTTGATCTTGCATTAACACCGGCAAGCACACTCCCGCTGGTACTGCTTTTAGGTGTGGAATTCTATCAGGAAATCAATGGCGTGTTCTATATGTTGAACAACGGTTCGTTTAACGCCTTGGCTATTGTAAACCTTAACAAGCAGTAGCATGCTGGTACTTAAACGCATTTATCTGGCAACAGCCGTACATGGCGAACTTACCCTAAACGGAAAACACATAGCCTACACCATAGAGCTACCGTGGCAGGACAACAAAAGGCGTGTTTCGTGCATACCCGAAGGAACCTACGTTTTACGGAAACGCTATTCAGAAAAATTCAAATGGCACTTTGTACTTCTTGATGTTCCCAACCGTAGCTACATACTGCTACACCCTGCCAATAATGCGCAAAAAGAACTGCAGGGATGTATTGCACCAGTAACAAGAATTACGGGCGAAGGACAAGGAATCCAATCACGAAAGGCATTACAGGTGCTTACAGATGCATTGGAACCTTACCGTAAAAGCGGATCAATAAAATTATGTATAACCTCTAACAATTCAGAATTATGAAAAATAATCAGGTAATGGATCGTGCAATGGCACCAACTCCAAAATTCTTTAAAACCCTACGAACCGTTGGTTTGGTACTAGCAGCCGTAGCAGGTACTATTTTAACCGCACCTATTGGGTTACCGGTAGCAGTTGTAAATATTGCGGGTTATCTGGCAGTAGCCGGAGGTGTTCTTTCTGCCGTATCACAGATCACGGTAGATGATGCCAAAGTCGCTGGAAAAAATGCCGGCAATGGCTGAAGGCAGAAGCTGGTTTATGGGTGGGATGCTGCTTTCTTGTTCGTACAGCCTGTTGCAGACAGACGTATTTAAGACGGTTGTGCTGGCAGTAATAGGTACGCTGACAAGCTACCTGTTTGGCAAATTGCTGGCGCTAGCAGCTAAATGGCTGCGTAAGAAAAAGGTTTAATTAAGTAAGGGATTGTCTCGAAAGAGGCAGTCCCTTTTTTGTTGAACTGTTGATGAATTGATGATCCCGTATCCGGGACAAGTTGTGTTATAAAGCTAGATAGTTAGAAGGTGAAATGGTTAGAAGGTGAAATGGTTATAAGATTACGAGGTCTATTACCGTAATTGTAGTGTTGATTTAGTGATTTGCTAAAAGCTGATTCCTGATTCCTGATTTGATGATTTGGTATAAAGCTAGATAGTTAGAAGGTTAGAAGGTGAAATGGTTATAAGATTACGAGGTCTATTATCGTAATTGTAGTGATGAGTGGATTAATTGGTGATTTGATGATTTGGTATAAAGCTAGATAGTTAGAAGGTTAGAAGGTGAAATGGTTATAAGATTACGAGGTCTATTACCGTAATTGTAGTGATGAGTGGATTAATTGGTGATTTGATGAATTGATGAGTTGATGAGTTGATCCCGATGGCTCGGGACAAGTTTTGTTGATGAGTTGATGAGTTGATGATTTGATGATTTGGTATAAAGCTAGATAGTTAGAAGGTGAAATGGTTATAAGATTACGAGGTCTATTACCGTAATTGTAGGTTGATCCCGATGGATCGGGACAAGTTACGTTAATTCGTTTATATGCTGGATGTCTACTTAGGTTAAAGTATTTTTTAACCTAAGATTACATAATTATCACAAAATGTAATGGATGGTTAGAGCGGATGTCATTTACCACAGATTCACAGATGATAAGAACTTTATAAAATACTGGTAAAATAATTTACACGGATGCTGCATGTGGTACATTCAGCTTTTGATTCTTGATCCGTTGATCCCGATAGCTGGTCAACATCAAATATAGGTTTACAACACCAATATTAATTTTCAGTTTCGCGATTTAATACACTCAAAGCTTTGATGGTGTTTCTGCACAGAGCAAAAAAAACTTTAGGTTTATTATTTATTTTTTGCTTGACCTATTCAGTTTTCTATACTGAATCTGCTAAGGCAAGAGAAGTTTTAAAACACCATACCTAATTTAAATTTAAGCGGTTGGATGTTGTAACCCTTACCATTGAAAAATGTGTATTGTATACTGTAATGCTAAATGACTTTAAGTTTAAGGTTACATAAACTTTCGTTAATAAAGATAATTCCTCAACGGGATCTAACGCAGTTCGAAAATAAATTATTATTTTTGAGTAATAAAAAAAATTAAATTATGGATATGACAGCCCAAATAAAAAAGAATTTAATTTCAAGAATTAAAGAATCTAAAGATTTGAATTTTCTAAATGCGCTTCAAACAATATTTGATTCGTCAGAACAGGCTTTATACCAATTATCAAAAAATCAACAATCATCTATTGAAACAGGTAGAAACGAAATTAAAGAAGGAACCTTTCATAATAATGATGAAGTAATTTCAGAAATGAGAAAATGGCTAAAAAAATAATCGTTTGGTCAGATACTGCAAAAATTCAATTTTCAGCTATTTTAGAATATTACGTTGAAAGAAATGGCAATCAAAATTATAGCTTAAAATTACTTGATGAAGTTGAAGGTTTATTAAATACACTTTCAAATTCTGAACTGATAGGTAGGCTAACTTCTAATAAATTTACACGTGTAATTTCAATTAAAGTTTTCCTTATTTTCTATGAAATAGATGGAAATAGAATTGAAATTATAGCATTTTGGGATAATCGTCAAGATATTGAACGTAGGAAAGTAAAATAATTACATTTTCAAACAAAATCTAATCACGCGATCCAATATTTTAATTATAGCTCATAAAATGGAAAGTTTACCATTTATCTTTATAACTTGTGCGCCCTCCTTGTCAAGCAAGTGGTGAAAGGGCGCTGCAAAATTTCTATTGCTAAGTATTAATCTTTTCCCTTTTTAATCAAAAAATCTAATAGGACTATCCACTCATGTCATGCTGCATCCACTAAAGCGAGACAAGCTATGCAGCATCGCATCATTACTTGTGAGCCCCCTCACTTCGATACTTCGACAACACTTCGATACTTCGACAACACTTCGATACTTCGACATGCTCAGTAACCGCAAGCTCAGTGAACAGCTCACTAACCAAAGGCTCAGTGACCAGCTCAGCAACCAAAAGCTCAGCAACCAAAAGCTCAGCAACCAAAAGCTCAGCAACCAAAAGCTCACTAACCAAAAGCTCACTAACCAAAAGCTCAGTGAACAGCAAGGGGTGACGGAGAGCTGACACTTTTGTATATTCTTTATTATTCAATTTATATACATTTGTTTTTTTTCTACTTTTACATTTAAAAACAAACACTCCACCAAGCTGACCATGTTTCCTTGGGTTGAAGTATATTAATGCCTGCTTTGTTTTCTAATTGCTGATTGTGCGTTTCAAAATCTGAAAAACCTGCCCAAGGTTCTAAACAAAGAAAACCTGAATCTTTAACTGTCCACAATCCAAAATACGGAAAGTTCGCAAATGAAAATTCTAAAACAGATGCATCATCTTCATTCAACAAAGTAATCTTATCAGACTTCATATTCAATAGCACCAACGCATCATTTTCAAATAACTTGTAATCTAAGGGGAGTTTTTGGTCCTTCAACACAACATTTTGTTTCGCTGTGGTAAGCAAACCATCTTTTAAATTGTTTGCTTTTAATTCGGTATCTTTATTAAAATGCAGGCTGTAGTTGTTAAAAGCTGCTGCAATCTCCCCTACTTTAAATGCCGGATGTGCGCCTAAAGAAAAGTACAGCAAATCTGTAGCCGATACATTTTTAACGGTATAAGCTACTTCCAAACAATGATCTTTTAAAGTGTAAATGATCTGTAATTTAAATAAAAAAGGATATACTTTGAGTGTTTCTTCCGTTGCTTCTAAAGAGAAAATTAATTGCGAATCGGTTAGTTCTTCTGCCACAAAATGGTAATCTCTAGCAAAACCATGTCGGGGTAATTGGTATTCTTTTGCTTCGTAACCATACATTCCGTTTTTTAATGTACCTACAATAGGAAATAATACCGGGCTTGACTTAGCCCAGAAATCTGGGTTTCCTTGCCATACTATTTCTTGTTGCGTTGCTTTATTAACTAGCGATTTTAATTCGGCTCCTTTTAAAGCAATTGCTATTTTAAGATGTTGGTTTTCTAAGTGATAGGTCATTGTTTAAAACTGTTTGTTATATATTTAGAATTGTTGAGCTGATTATTTTATCATTTGTTACATCCCCCTAGCCCCCTTCAAAGAAGAAATCGGTATTAATGTTTGGGTGTTGGGTGACTGATGCTTGGTGTAATAATTGTGTTAGTAGGCACATCCGTATAAATCCTCATAAAACTTACTCCTGGTTTTATCCGTCTAATTAAATCATCGACTTGGGGGGTAACTTGGGGGGTGACTTGGGGGGTGACTTGGGGTGACTTGCTTATAATAGTTATTTTGTGATTGATGCATTCATTAATAAAAAGTAAAAACCTCCAAATTAATCTGGAGGTTCTGGTCTTATTTTGAAAATACTTGTTTTATTTTTTTAGCAATTCGCTCGCGTTCTTCATTGGTTAAATTCGAACCCGAAGGCAAGCACAAGCCATTATCAAATAATTTTTCTGCTATATCCGAACCGTAATATGGTGCATCTGCAAAAACAGGTTGCATGTGCATTGGTTTCCATAACGGGCGTGATTCAATATTGTCTTCCAACAAAGCCAATCTTAAATCTTCTCTGGTTTTACCTGTTATAGTAGCATCAACAATAATAGCAGACAACCAATGGTTAGAGTAATAATCTGTACTTGGTTCAACAAAAACAGTGACTCCCTCAATATCAGCAAATAAATCTTGGTAAAATTTATTCATCGATCTACGTGCTTCTACTCTATTTGCTAATACTTCCATTTGTCCGCGACCAATTCCTGCTACAATATTACTCATACGGTAATTGTAACCGATGTGCGAATGCTGGTAATGAGGCGCATTATCACGTGCCTGTGTTGAAAGAAAAACCGCTTTATCTTTATCTTCTTGCGTATGGCAAACTAATGCCCCACCACCAGAAGTTGTAATGATCTTATTTCCATTAAAAGACAACACACCAAAACGTCCGAACGTCCCACAAGCTTTATCTTTATAAGTTGAGCCTAAAGCTTCGGCAGCATCTTCAATTATAGGAATTTTATATTTTTCAGCGATTGCAGTAATTTCATTCATCTTGGCGGGCATGCCGTATAAATGTACCACAATAATTGCTTTCGGTTCTTTACCTTTTGCAATTCGATCTTTAACCGCTTCCTCTAAAGCAACCGGACACATGTTCCAAGTATCTTTTTCAGAGTCGACAAAAACCGGTGTTGCTCCACAATATGCAATTGGGTTTGCAGAAGCAGAAAAGGTCATAGACTGACAAATTACTTCATCACCATACACTACTCCACATTCAATCAATGCCAAATGCAACGCTGCTGTACCCGCAGAAAGAGCAGCTACTTTAACATCTGTATTTAAAAAACTTTCTAAATCTTTTTCAAAACCGTCTACATTTGGACCTAAAGGTGCTACCCAATTGGCATCAAAAGCTTCGTTTACATATTTTTGTTCGTTTCCGCCCATGTGCGGTGAGGAAAGCCATATTTTTGTGTTCATTGTGTCTGTTTTATTGTTGTGCAAATTTATAGTAATATTTTAATACTTAAACTCTCTAAGGCTTACAAACTGCACAAGCAGTGTATCCTGATTCTTTTGCTTTAGATTTTTCTATTTCTTTTTTACTATTCTTTAAATAACGGCAACTTCCTTTATGGTACTTCTTACCCGTTTTGGTAACGTACACTATTTGTTCTTTGGTTGCAATCGTTTCTATTAATGGTTTACTTCCACTAACGGGTACAAAACCTGAGAAAGATACCCAAAGACTAACAACGAAAAGAAAGAAAAGGTTTTTCATGGTTATTTAATTTTAATGATTTTACCCGGATTTCCAACAACCGTAGCACCATCAGGAACATCCTTAATAATTACAGTTCCAGCTCCAATTGTACACCATTTTCCTATCGTTATACCCTGAATAATTGATGCTCCTATTCCAACATGCGTTCCTTCTCCAACTTCTACATTCCCTGCTAAAGCGGCATTAGGAGATATATGTACAAAATCTTCTATGATACAATCATGATCTACGGAAGCATTGGTATTTATAATACAATGTTTACCTATTTTAACTTCGGAATTAATAGATACTCCAGCCATCACAACAGTTCCTTCAGCAATTTTACATCTTTTAGATATATTTGCAGCGGGATGAATTAATGCATTATAAGAGAAGTTGGTGTTTTCATAAACTATTTTTTTTCTTACTATATTATTGCCGATGGAAATTACCACTTCAATAGGTGACTGCGGAATATCATGTATTACACTATATTCTAACAATTTAGATTTATTTTCATCCAAATCTATAAAAGCTGAAATAATGATATTGCTTTCTTCTGCAATTTCAGCAACTACTTTTCCATGACCACTTGCTCCGTATAAATACATAGTTCAATTATTTCCGTTAAACGCTTTGGCTGTTGCTTGACCTTCCTGCGTAATACCTTCGGACTTAAACACTTTTTTAAAAGTCATAAAAAAAACTTTTAGATCTGTTTTAAAGCTTAGATTATCTACATACCAAACATCTAATTCAAATTTTTTTTGCCATGAAATAGCGTTACGACCGTTCACTTGTGCCCAACCTGTAATTCCTGGGCGAGCATCATGCCTTCTTTTTTGCTCTGTATTATATAGAGGTAAATATTGTGGCAATAAAGGACGAGGACCTATTAAAGACATATCTCCTTTTAATACATTGATTAATTGAGGTATTTCATCTAACGATGTTTTTCTAACAAATGCTCCTATGGGCGTTAAACGCTCTGCGTCTGACAATAAATTCCCATTTACATCTTTTCTATCGTTCATGGTTTTAAACTTAATAATCTTAAATATTTTTTTATTTAAACCAGGACGTGATTGAAAGAAAAACGGTTTTCCTTGATTTGCAAAAAACAAACCTATCATTATCACGAGGAATATCGGACTTAATAGTAGCAAGCCACAAAAAGCAGCTAAAAAATCGAATATTCTTTTAAAATAATTTTTATACATTCTATTCCTTACCTTTATTTTTATATTCTTTTATTAAATAATTATATTCCTCTAACAAGGCAGTCCAAACTACGGTCTGCTCATAACGTGATTGAATCATTGGTCTTGCGTTCTGTTGTAGTTGATTGTAATACTCTTTATTACTGTACATTTTTTTCATGGCTACCACAACCGAATCTATATTTTTCACAGGTATAATTGTACCGTTTTCTCCTTCAATAATAATTTCATTACAACCATTAATATTAGAAACAATGCTTGGTAATTCCATAGCACCTGCTTGCATTACCACATTGGGAAATCCTTCTCTATAACTTGGGAAGACTAAAACATGTGAAATCGCAAAATAGGGTCGGACATCTTTTTGGAATCCAACTGAAATGATATTAGGATTAGCTTCAATTTCTTTAAGTGTTTTTGCTTGCAAAGGATCTAATTCAGTTTCTAATGAACCAACTAATAAAAGTTTTGCATTAAAGGTGTCTAATTTTGAAAATGCTTCAACCAATTCATTGACTCCTTTGTCTCCCACTAATCTACCTACAAAAACAAATACAAAGTCATTGCGTGTAATACCTAAATCTTGTTTTAACTGTGTTTGCTCTTCAGTTGAAATTTGAGTTTTTGAAAAATATTCTAAATCAATACCATTCACGTTTCCATTTGCTAAAACCTTTAACGGTTTAGAAGTGATGTTTAAATTAATTAAATCATTTTTAACTCCATTTCCTTCAGGATAAATATTTGTTGCTGCCCAACAAAGTAATTGATCCATCTTAATTAACAATCTCTGCATCATTCCAGTTCGAGTTGGAAAGATAAGACCTGTAAATGTATGCATTCTTATAGGAACTCGTGCCATTTTTCCAGCAAGCATACTTAATAAACCTGCTTTAGGAGTAATAGAGTGAACAATAGTTGGTTTTTCCTTCTTAAATTGCTTATATAATTTAAAGACGGAGACTATATCCTTCAAAGGATTAATTCCTCTCTCCATATTTACGCTAGCTGTTCGAATACCTTCCCTTTCTTCAATCTCACATAATTCATTTCCTTTAGAAGATATCCCAATTATTTCAAAATGCCGAGATAAAAACTCTAATTGTCCTTTTAGCAAAACATTTAGCGACAAAGGGATTGTTGATGTTCTTAAAATCTTCATAACGACTTATATAAAAAGATTAATTTTTCAACCATAATATTCAAATCATAATTCTGTGCTTTGGTAATACCATTTAAAGCAACTTGATTATAATATTGGATATTTTCTAATGACAATATTTTTTCTTTTAAATCAATTTCATTTCCTTTTTGAAATAATAAACCACCATTACCAATTACATTATTTAAACCTGGTACATTTGAGCCAATTGTGGGTATTTGACAAGCCATCGACTCGGCAGCTACAAGACCAAAGCCTTCCCAGTTTGAACTTAAGACAGCAATATCGCACATTTTAATTATAGAATAAACATCTGAACGATTACCTAATAATTTTACTCTTGAAGATAAATTTAAATTATGAATACAATTTTCAATCGAATTTCTGTTCGCACCATCTCCAATAAAAATTAAATGATAGTTATTCGGCAGTAGTTTTAAAGCTCTTAATAGTGTTTTATGATCTTTCTGGTCTCTAAACGCAGCAGTCATTACAATTAACTTATGATCATTACTATATCCAAAATCAGAGCGCAAATGGGGAATCGTTTTATTTATTATATTTAAATTAATACCGTTTTCAATGACTTGTAACTTTGATTCTGGTATTTCTAATTTTTGTATTAAAGCTTCCCTAACTTCTGAAGTAATACAAATTATTTTTTTATAAAACTTGTAAATTATTTTTTCAATAAATTTAAAAGATTTTCTTTCTAACCGTCTATTGGTTGTGTTATGTTCAGTAAAAATTAATTTAGCATTGGAAAGGGAAATTAATTTCGCTATGACAACAAAATATTGAGCTGGAAAAAGGTGGACATGAATTATGTCATACTTGAAAATAATAGGTACCATTTTAAAAATATTTAATGGATTATAGAGAGAATTCCCTAAACTATAAATTTTACAACAATTTAAATTATTCAATTCATGATATAGGTGACTTTTTACTCCGTCTAATAAAACTAGATCAACCTGATATCCTTTATCAATTAATAAAGGAACTGTTTCACGAACTAATTTTTCTGCACCTCCTATTGAAAGACTATCTATTACTTGTAGAATTTTCATAGCTAAATATCCCTATTTAAATAATAATAATATCTTGTCGATTCTCTATCTGATTCATTATCTTCTTGAAATATGTTGTTTGTGTATTCATATAAAATATTATTATAACCCAGATATGTTCTAAGAAATAAAAAACTAAAAAGTATTAATTGCACAATTTTAAGTTTAATGAAAAATAATTTATTGTAAATAAAATAAATAATTGTAAAAATATATCCAAATAAAAACAAATTAGCAAATCGATTTATAAATGTTTGTGATGTACTAAAAAATAAGAACACAAATACATAAATATAAAACATATTAATAAATACTGGCTGCAAATCTCTAACTGTACTATTTGCTTTATTATAATTAAAACTATAAAAAACGTATATAAAAAAACAAATCTTCTCTAAAATTCCAAAACTTAATCCATATGAGATTTCATCCTTGGACACTGATTGACCTAATAAAATTTGAAATCTTCCTCCCAACAACTGTGCAAGAGCCTCAATAAAAGATTTATAAAAGTTTATTTGTAAAACATATATAACCAATCCTATTAAAAATAAGCACATTAAAAGTTTTTTTGACAATACTTTTTTTACAAGAAAAATTAATAATAAAAAAACTATTGATGATAGATGGAAAAGACTAGCAATTACAATGTAAAAAAAGAATTTTTTATTATTATCTTCTTGTAAATGTTTTATCCCAAGCATAACAATGAGAATAGCGGTAAAATTTCTCACAAGATCTATTATAACAATTGGAAAAAGTGCTATTAAGATTATATAAAATAGGGAGATATAAGTAGCATATTTATCTAATATTTTTTTTAATAAAATTGTTTGAATAAATGTAATAAATAAAATAAAATTACTGTAAGACAGCGAAAAATATTTACAAATTTTCACTAATAGATTAAAGCCTTCTTCTAGATTAGACACATATATATAATCAATCCCAATATACTCATATTCAAGCTGATAATTATACCAATCAGAGCCGATTAAACCTCTAAAACCAAAGAAAAACAAAAAAAGAACAGCACTTGTAACACTAATTTTTTTTCTACTATTAGGAAAATAGTATTCTAAAAAAAACAGTATGCTAAAACAAATTAAAAGTAATATATATGGTAAACTATACATAAATTTTATATTAATTGATAATATAAGTTATTCATATCTGTACTATTAAAAAATTCATCAGAATTCTTAGAAAAACTATCATAGTTAGCATCAATCAGCATAATTGCTTCAGCAATAGATTTGCCATCCATACTATTAATAGCAATACCACATTTAGAACTTGTAAATATGTTTTTTAAAGCTGGAATATCATTAGATACCATCGGAATTCCATATTTACTATATTCAAATATTTTATTTGGGGCACAATATAATGTATTTAATGTATTTTCAATATTCTGACCTTCAGCATTATAAACTAAAAGTCCTATATGAGCCAATTTTGTAATGCTTAAATGATGTGGAGCTGGTATGTATGGCAAAAAGAGAATCCTTTCACTTTCATATTTTGATTTTAGTTTTCTTTTATAATCATTATCACTACCCATCAAACAAATAATAAAATCATTTGAAAGATATTTGATTGATTCACAAAAATCATCTAATTTTCTTTCGGGATAATTGAAGATTCCTTGATATAAAATAATTTTTTTTCCAACTACTTTATTTGTAAATTCTTTAATGTATTTATTACTAATAACGTCATCATTAATCAAAGGTTTATTAGGAATTATAATTGGAAGTTTTTCGAGCTGAAAAAATGATTTAGTTATATGTGCTCTATTATATTCACAACAGACTACTTTTTTGGCAGCATTTAAGGCTTTTGAATAATTAATAGTTGGTGATAACAATTTATAACGAAAACTTACATTAAATGTAGGCATTTCAAATAAATATAAATTAGATTCGTACTTATATACTAAACGATGTAATAGCCATATACATTGTTCACCGAACAACCAAAGTTTAGTTTGGCTTCCGTAATTCTCTTCAACGATATTATGTACTTTTTTCTTGAAAGTAAAATATTTCGCTGTTTTTATTATTGGATTATCATCGATATTATTAACAATTACATTAATATAAATTCCACCTTTGGCTTTAAAGTCATTCAAATAATCTTCACTACTACAGTATCCAATTAATAGAATATCTTTCTTCTGATAAAATAAATAATTAATTACAGATAAAATGGGTGGATATTTTAAAATATCGTGTTCAAAAATAAGAATATGTTTCATTTTTATTATAAATGTTTAATGAAGCTAATAATTCGTTCACACGCTTTACCATCACCATAAGGGTTGTGTAATTCTGACATTGCAGTATAATATTCCGTATCTGCCAAAAGTTTATTTGTTTCTAAAACAATTTTTTCTACATTAGTACCGACTAAAATAACAGTACCTGCCTCAACCGCTTCAGGACGTTCTGTTGTATCACGCATGACCAATACCGGCTTACCTAAACTAGGAGCCTCTTCTTGGACACCACCAGAATCAGTAATAATTAAATAAGATTTCTTCATCAACCAAACAAATGCAGGATAAGGCAAAGGGGTAATTAATTTAATATTGTCTATATTAGAAAGCAACTCATATACTGGTTTTTTAACATTTGGATTTAAATGAACAGGATAAATTATTTCTACATCTTTGTTACTGATAGCAATTTGTTTTAATGCTGTACAGATATTAATAAAACCTTGACCGTGATTCTCTCGTCTATGACCAGTAACTAATATTAGTTTTTTATTAACGTTAATAAGAGATTTAAGCAGTTCTATCTCTTCATTTTGCATATCCATTACTCGATTAGCACTATCTAAAAGAGCATCAATGACCGTATTACCAGTTACCAAAATATCCTTTTCATCAATATTTTCTTGTAACAAATTATTTTTAGAATCGATAGTTGGAGCAAAATGATAATCACAAATACGTCCTGCAATTTGCCTATTTATTTCTTCAGGAAAAGGCGATCGCTTATCATTAGTACGTAATCCCGCTTCAACATGACAAACTTTTGCTCCACTATAAAAGGAAGCAATACTTGCTGCCATTGTAGTTGTGGTATCACCATGAACATAAACAAAATCTGGTTTAAACTGATCTAATACATTTTTTAATTCATTAATAATATCAGCAGTAAGGGAATGTAAATTTTGATCAGGTTTCATTAAATTCAAATCAAAATCAGGTTTGATTTGAAAAAAATCTAAAACTTGATCTAACATTTCTCTATGTTGCGCTGTTACACAAACTTTTGTTTCAAATTCATTATATTTTTTAAATTCATTAACTAACGGTGCCATTTTAATAGCTTCTGGACGAGTTCCGAATATTATCAGATTTTTCTTCATTTTTTCTTTTATTTTAATATTGCTTTAAATAAAAAGTCTGAAAAATAAATAAAGTTCTTACTCAATAGTAATGAAATTAGATTTCCTTTAAGACCATTATATTTAAACATTTTTTTTATTCTTTCATATTGGGTCTTTTCAATATTATTTATTAAAGAGACTCTTTTCTTTTTTGAATAGCCATTACTTTGATTGTAAATAGAAAATAAGATTCTATAGGCATGCTTCGAAAACTCTTTATATATTAAAGGAATAATATGAGAAGTCCTATATCCAAAATGCTCAAACGTATTTATTGAATTAAAAAAAATGAGTTTTTCAGCTAAAATTTCTTCTTCTACTTTTTTATAACTAGTTGATAAAGAATTTGATCTTCGAAAATAAACATAATTAGTTTTTTTTCTAAAGCTAATGCTTTTACAAAAATTTAAATAATTTAAAACGAAAACATAATCTTCACCAATATTAATATTTTCATCAAATTCCAGATCATTCTCAATAATAATCGATTTTTTAAATAATTTGGAAATTGGTGATGAAAGACAAAGCAATGGTATATTATCTAAAATTTTTGCTTCTTGGACATCCACTTTAAAACAATCTATTTTAGGTATAACAATTTTTGTACATTTATTCAAGACTTCCTCAATGATAAACCCATTAATAACAATATCTGCAGAATCAATTAAATCTTTAATATAATCTGGCTTAACAATATCATCAGAATCAACAAAGCAGATAAATTCTCCAGTTGCTTTTTTCACCCCGAAATTTCGAGCGTAACTTACACCACTATTATTAATATTTAATAGTTTAATTCTATTATCTCTGACTGCAAACTCCTTCAATACAAACTCTGAATTATCAGTTGACCCATCATTTATAATGATTAATTCAAAGTTTATGTATGTTTGGTTTAATATTGATTCGATACAATCATTTATGTATTTTTCAACATTATAAACAGGAACAATTACTGATACTAACAAATCTACCTATTTAAATATTTAATTTTAACATCTTTAAAAATTTCAAGAAATTGTCTGCCGAATTTCAAATCTGGTTCTAAATAATTACCTTCTGCCCATTCATTCCAAGACTTTACGAAGATCAACTTATTCTCTTTTTTTGATACATTCTCAAATACATATTCTATATGTTCTTTAAATGATTTTGGTGTATAATTTGTTAAGACAAGTCCTTCTTTACCACTTCTTGGGGTATGATCCCATCCAGTAATTAAACTAGGAATAACATTTTCTAAATTGTCAATAGTATTATTATAAAAATACTTCGACGCTTTGCTATAAGTAAAATAATTTGGCCTTCTTAACATACGCTTAATAAATTTATTAGCAACTCTACTTAATAAATTATCATTTTTCATAAAATCAACAATTCTAACAGTATTCACCGCATCAAAGCCTAAGTTTAATACTTCATCATAAGATTGGTCAAGATTGTTAATATGACCAATAAAATAAAAGTCATTCAAATCATTTTCTTTTGCTAACGCTCGCCACATTCTAATAAAATCTTTTATAGAACAATCCGCCAGGGGTTTATAAATTAAAAAAACTAATTTTTCTTCAATTCTTAAATATCTTTTATCTTTAAATGTATCTAACATTGTATAAAAATGATTAACAATATCCTCTTTTCCTGGATACAATTGTTCGATTAAAGTATTTCTATTCTTCAGTCCATGTGCAAAACCTTTCCAAGATTCATTTGCCCACCCCAAACAAAAAGGAAAATCTGGTTCATTAATAGCAACCACCTCATGTAATGGGCGTTCTAATAATCTTTTACCATTTCCAAACCAATAGTGCCAATAACAGAAAGCATCAATACCATGTTCTTTAGCCATTTCAGCTTGTGCTTTTCTTGTTTCTGCAACTCTTAAATCATAATATCCTAAATCTTTTGGAATTCTAGGTTGGTAATGAGTCTTAAAATACTTCTTTGCCTTACCTACATTTGTCCATTCTGTAAATCCATTCCCCCACCATTTATTATTGTCTTCTACAGGATGAAATTGTGGTAAATAAAATGCAATAGCTTTTATGTCTTTCATTTTTTTAATATTAGTTTATAATAATGTCTTGTATAACTTAATGTATTTCTCTCTTTAATTAATAATAAAAGAAAATAATACGCTATAAAAAAAACAATACAATATGTTAGAAAATAAAATATACTTATCTGGGCTAATTCTATTACGTCAACTTTAAACAAGATAAAACCGAACAAACCAACAAATAAATTTGCTACTATTATTTTTTTTATATTTTTATAATTAAAAGTTCTTAATGAAGCATGTTTTATTGAAAAATAAAAAATAAGAAAAATACCCAAAAGTTCTGCTAGCACTTGTGCTATTGCTGCCCCATTTTGTTTAAATAAGTTAATTAAATAAAAATTTAAAAAGAAACATAATATTGCTGAAATAGTAACAGAGATTGTATAATATTTTTCCTTATTTTGCGGGTATAAAACAAGGTAACCAAAAAAATATGCTAAACCAACTAAAACACAAACTGGAGAAAGAAGTTGCATAGTTAATATTGATTCCTTAAAATCTTCACCAGCCATAAAATGAATAATACCGTTTGCCGAATATATAAAAAATGGTACAAAAGGTAGCGAAATAAGTAATATTAATTCTAATGATTTATTTAAATATTCAAAATACTTGTTTTTGTCTACTTCCCATAAATTTGACAATCTAGGCAATAAAACAGCACCTATTGTCACAATAAAAAGTACTACATACCTCATTAATTTATTTGCTACGGAATAATAACCTACATATTTATCGCCTTGAAGATAACCTAATAAAAAAGTATCAATTATTTGATAAAGACTTACTGATATAGAAGCTATAAATATTGTTAATGCTGGCATTAAATGTCTTTTAAAGTTTAAATCTAAAAAAGTAGTTTTATTTATAGAAACATGTTTTCGTAACCTTAAAAGATTAAAAAAATTTGAACCTGCTGCATTGAGGACTAAAATAAAAGCATAATACAAATAATCATCTGCGCTCTTAACTAATAAAAAAAGCAAAATTAATGTTATTATTCTAATAACTACAAATCTTACGGTAATATACAATTGATCTTCAATCCCTTGATAAAACCACTCAATGCCTAAATTGGTTAATAGAATGCTAGAACTTAATATAATTACTAAACTTTTGTAATCTATAAATATATCAGTAAATTTAATAAGGCAAAAAATTGCCAAATAAGATAAGAATGTAGTAAATATTAAGATTACTAAAATTTCGACTACATTTTTACCTAAAGCTAAAGGATCATTTCTATGTTTGGCGATTTGTCTAACTGCATAGACAGGAATCCCTAAGGCTGAAATTAATAGAAAATAACTTATAATTGAATTTATATATTCAACCTTTCCAATACTTACTGCCCCTAGAATTTTATTAATATACGGCATCGTTATAACACCAATTAATGTTGTAGATAAAATACGAGTAAGGCTTAATAGATAATTAGTTTTTACACTTCTTATTTTCATTTACTATTACTTACAAACATTAATTAAATATTGCCCATAACCACTTTTTTTCAATGGTTCCGCTACTTTTTGTAATTGATCTTTATTGATATAGCCCATACGGTAAGCTACTTCTTCAATAGCGCCAATTTTCATTCCCTGGCGCTCTTCAATTACCTGTACAAATTGTCCTGCCTGCATTAAGGAAGCAAAAGTTCCTGTATCTAACCAAGCCGTTCCGCGGTCAAAAACACCCACACGTAATTTCCCTTGTTTTAAATATTCTTTATTTACATCGGTAATTTCATATTCACCGCGTGATGATGGTTGTATGTTTTTTGCAATTTCCACTACCGAATTATCATAAAAATACAAACCTGGTACTGCATAGTTTGATTTTGGTTGTGTAGGCTTTTCTTCGATAGATAATACGTTGTTATCCGCATCAAATTCCACCACTCCATAACGTTCGGGATCGTGCACCGGATAAGCAAATACTACTCCACCATCTTCTTTTGTGCAATCCTGTAGCAATTTACTCATTCCACTACCATAGAAAATATTATCTCCTAAAACCAATGCGACCTTATCGTTACCAATAAATTTTTCCCCGATCACAAATGCCTGAGCCAAACCATTAGGCTCCGATTGTTCGGCATATTCAACACGACAACCGATCTGAGAACCGTCACCCAACAATTTTTTGAAATGTGGTAAATCGTGAGGTGTAGATATGATCAATATTTCATTGATACCTGCCAACATTAATGTTGATAACGGATAGTATATCATTGGTTTATCATAAACCGGCATCAATTGTTTACTAACTGCCAATGTTAATGGGTGTAAACGGGTACCGGATCCACCGGCTAAGATTATTCCTTTCATGATTTTGTTGTTCTATGGTTATATAGTTATATGGTGAAAAGGGTATAAAGTGTAATTGTGTTACATATTATATAGCTCTTTTCATTTATAATTATGTTTTAATTTAACAATAAAATCTTCAATTTCAAATTTAACTGATGATTTATTGAATTGATTATTTGTTTATTTGAAAAGCAATATCAAATTTCGATCTTATATTTTTAATTCCTTTATTCTCGACTTAGCCTGTCTTGACAACTCGACTACGCTCGATGTGACAACTAGTCGAAAGGCTCGAACTGACAAGGATTTTACTCTGTAAGTTTTGTGGCTTCTTTTTCCACTACTTCTTTTCGTAAACCCGAACTTGAAAAGCGGTGGTCTCTTGAATTGAAATATAACTCGATTTCTTTTTCTTCGCAATAGGCACGTCCTGTGAAATTTTTGTCTTTGTATTCGTCACCTAAAATACGGACATCAATTTTAAATGAACGTAAAATATCTTCTAAATCCTGTTCGGTTGCATAAGGTATTACCTCATCTACAAACGAACAAGCCTTTAACTGAATGTAACGTTCTACAACTGTTTGTATCGGTTGATTTTTTTCAGGACGATCAATAGTAGGGTCTGTTTGCAAACCACAGATTAAATAATCACATTGACGCTTTGCATCTTCCAACATCTTTATATGTCCGGCATGCAATAGATCAAATGCGCTAAAGGTTATTCCTATTTTCATAATGTTTTTTTCTTGTCAATATGTTGAACTGTTGATTCGTTTTTTTGTTTTTTTGAATTTATAAATTTTTGATATTCAAAAATCAACCGCAACAATTCTTTTTCTGTATTTTTATCTTGGTCTGCCAAATAACTTAACCATCTCTTTTGAAACCTTGAACGAAATTCAATGCTATCACTACATTGTATTGTGTTTAATTTAGTGATAAAATCTTCAATTTCGAATTTCATATCCTTTTGGTTATATGGTGAAATGGTTATAATGGTAAAATGGCTAATATTTATGAGACCCTGAAACAAGTTCAGGGTGACAACCGTCTAACCGCCAAACAACACCATACCGTTTGCCGACAATTGCTGATTGTAATAAAACAAAACCTTACGGTGTACAATTTCCTCTATTTTAGGGATGATGCTGGTGGTGTACGCTGTATTAATGGTGTTACCTACCACATTTACTTCAATTACTCCACTGTCTACTCCTTTTGCATAATCGCCAATTAATTCTATCACCTCCACATCGCCCATACGTTCCAGAATCTGTTCTACAATGGTATCTAATCCCAAATATTTATGCACTACCTGTTGCAACAATTGAAACATGGGATGCTGGGTATTGGCAGCATACGATATTTTGTTACTAACCTCTTTTTTCTCTAGGTAACCGGCATCAGATAAATGATTCAGCTCCTTACGAATGGCGTTGGTAGATTCGTTAAACTCCGTCGCCAAACCACGTAAATATCCTGAATTGGCAGAAGTTACAAAAAACTTCACCAATAATTTTATACGGGTTTTGGAGGTAATTAACAGGTCTAACATGATTTCTTAAAACGAGCAGTAAAAGTACTCTTTTAAATTTAACAAACAAATATTTGGGGAAAAAATTTACAGTTTGGTAATGTGGAGGGGTGTTTGGTGCGGGGTGCTGGATGTGCCTTCGAGAACATTTCGATACTTCGATACTTCGACAGGGCTCAGTAACCGCAAGCTCAATAACCGTGCTACGATGAACTCAGCAACCACCTCAGGCACCGTTCGAGAACGCATTTTGTTCCCTGAGGCACTCGAAGGGAACGGCATAATAGCTACTTCAATACTCGAGAACATTTCGACAAGCTCAATAACCGTGCTTCGATGAACTCAGCAACCACCTCAGGCACCGTTCGAAGGATTTTTTACCACGGAGGCACAGATTTTTATGTAAGTTGACAGATGTTTGATGCTTGACGTTTTTTTTCTGTAAAGCGTATTACTGTATATTGTAGTGTTGTAGTGTTGAATCGTTGATTTGTTGATTTGTTGATTTGTTGAACTGATGATGTGATGATTCGTTGAGACGTTTAAGTAATGAATTAGCTTCG
>NZ_RQTJ01000042.1 GCF_003858535.1 Paenimyroides viscosum | reverse complement strand
TTTATTTTTTACTTTTTTTCTAGGAACGTGGCTTTCGTTGTTCTGAAAGCGGTTGCAAATATACTACTCTTTATTCTGCTTTTCCAAATGATTTTTTAAAGTTTTTTAATCTTTTTTGTAAAGCACTGGCAAAGTTTGTTTTACCAAAATTATACAGCACTTCGACAGGCTCAGTGACCGGATCATAGAACAAAATTTGTAAATAAAAACGGGTTGCGTTAGGGATTGAGCGTTTGTTGAAGCACTTTTGTTGCTCTTATACAATATATGAGTGCAACAAAAAGCGACTCGCGAAAGCCCGACCCGAATGTGTACTTGAATTATCTGTTATTCACTATTGGATATTTACATCGGATTTTGTTTGGAAACGGAATTGAAGGGAAACGCCCAAATTACTCTACTTACCTATACCGTAATATTGAAAACCTATTTGTTGTATTTGGGTAGGGTTTAAAACATTACGTCCGTCGAATATAAAAGCGGGTTCTAACATTTGGTTTTTAATATCTGTATAACTGTACGTTTTAAATTCATCCCATTCGGTTAGAATCACTATGGCATGCGCGTTTCTAAAAATTGTTTCTGAAGAATTATATATGTGTACTTTTTCTTGTAACTGTTTTAAATCATCGCCTGTGATGCGCTCTAAATCGGTAAGAATTTGCTGTTTTGTAACTTTTGGATCGTAAATGTGTAATTCTGCTTGTTCTTCGATTAAATAATTAGCAACATCGATGGCTGCTGATTCACGAGAATCATTGGTATCTTTTTTAAATGACCAACCTAACATGACGATTTTTTTGCCTGACACGGTATTGAACATTTTTTGAACTACTTTTTGCGCAAATCGCTTTTTTTGGTAGTTGTTCATCAAAATCACTTGCTCCCAATAATCGGCAACTTCATTTAAACCAAACGATTTTGCTATGTAAACAAGGTTTAAAATATCTTTTTGAAAACAAGAGCCCCCAAAACCTACAGAGGCTTTTAAGAATTTTTCGCCTATACGGGTATCTTTTCCTATAGCGAATGCTACCTCATCTATATCTGCTTCTGTGGCTTCGCAAATTGCGGACATGGCATTTATTGACGAAATACGTTGCGCCAAAAATGCATTTGCGGTAAGTTTAGACAATTCACTCGACCATATATTTGTGGTGATGATTTTATCTTTATTTACCCAATTTTGGTAAATCTGCGATAGCTGATTGATTGCGTTTTTACCTTCGAGTGTATGATAATCGCCACCAATTAATACGCGGTCTGGGTTTAGTAAGTCTGAAATTGCCGTTCCTTCTGCCAAAAATTCTGGATTAGAAAGAATTTCGAACTTTACGTTATTTTGAGATTGTTTTAAAATGCTTTTTATGGTTGATGCGGTACGAACGGGTAACGTAGATTTTTCGACAACGATTTTATCTGTTGTTGAAACTCGGGCAATTTGTCGTGCACAAAGTTCGATATACTTTAAATCGGCTGCCATACCTTTGCCTATTCCATACGTTTTGGTTGGGGTATTTACCGAGATAAAAATCATTTGGGACTGATCTATGGCTTCATCTACATTTGTACTGAAAAATAAATTTACGTTTCGTGTTTTAGCAACAATTTCCGCTAAACCAGGTTCGTAAACCGGCAACAGATCTAAATCTTGAGCGTTCCAAGCATTGATTCTATCTTGATTAACATCTACAACAGTAACTTTTATATGTGGGTTTTTTAATGCAATGACCGCCATTGTTGGTCCACCAACATAGCCTGCACCAATACAACAAATTGATTTTATCATAAAAATATTTAATATCGCAACAAAAACGCTGCTTTAAAAATCAAAATTAAGAAATGATTTTTAATTTAATCATTACAAACTATCTTCTTTAAAAATAAAGGGCAACAAATTTTGAATGGATGGCGATTGAACAACTTCGCCTGATTTACCCATGAAATAAACTGGTATGTTACTTTTTTGTCTGTTTTCGTATTCTAACAATGATTGTCGACAGGCTCCACAAGGCGGAATTGGCTGTAATGTATCTTTTAATGTTGATGATGCCGAAATACAGATACACACAATTTCATCGTTAGGATAATTTGCACCTGCTGAAAAAACGGCAGTTCGTTCGGCACAAAGACCTGAAGGGTATGCTGCATTTTCTTGATTAGATCCTAAAACAACTGTTCCGCTTTTTAACAATACAGCTGCACCAACCTGAAAATTTGAATAAGGCGCGTAGGCTTTTGATCTGATTTCTATTGCTTGATTCATTAAATTTTGAATATTTACAGGTAAATCATCAATTGAATTAAAAGAATATAGCGTTGTATTTATATTGATTGTTTTCATGATCAGACAAAAAAGTCCAAACGTAAACGCTTGGACTGTACTATAAAATTATTAAAATTTAGTTTTTAAAATAATCTCTACCAAAATTAAAAGTTAAAGAAAAACGTAAAGTGTTTTCTAATGGATTTTGAACTTTACCGGTTGCCATTAAATAAGACACATCGATATTTACGATATTGTATTTAAAGCCTGCACCTAAAGTTGCAAATTTACGCGCACCTTTATCTTCTGCTTCGTTGAAATATCCTAAACGGAATGCAAATGAATTTTGATACCAATATTCTGCACCCAATGCCCAAGTAAACTCGCTCATTTCTTCGCTAAAACCTCCTGGTGCATCACCTAACGATTTAAACATACCTGAGAACCAACCTATATCGCGGTATTCTTGTCTTCTTAAATCTACACTATTAATTTCGTCTGTACCATTTACTTGACCGTCATTATCGTAATCAACAAATGTTGGCTGTAAATTAGATGGAACTAACAATTTGGTTGCTTCGCCATACACCGTAAGCGTATTGTAATTATCTAAAATAAAATCGTATCCTAAACCTAATCGTAAAGTGGTTGGTATGTTACTTGCTCGTTGTGGATCTCCTGTATAATTAACTTTAGGTCCCATGTTTTGAAAATTGAAACCTGCACGTAAGCGTCCTTCAGAATTACTCATTTGGATACGATCACTTTCGTAATAACCCGCTACATCAACCGCAAAAGTGCTTGCACTTGTTTCTGCATCACCACGTAATTTTAAATTAGAACTAATGTATCTACCAGCAACAGCTAAGCCAAAATTTTCTGAAAATTTAATGGTATAAGAAACATCAACCGAAAATTCGTTCGGCTTTTCTACACCTTGAAATTGACCTTGATTATCTGTTAAGTTAATTTCACCCAATGTAAAATAACGTAAACTTGCACCAACAGCGCTACGTTCGTTTACACGATTGTAATAACTTACCCCCATTAAAGAAATATCACTAGCAATTTTAGACATATATGGTGTATATGACACTGCAAAACCTTGTTGTTTTTCTGCAAAAGCATATTTTGCGGGGTTATAGAATTGTGAAAAAGCATCGGCTGAAGTTGCAACTCCCATATCTCCCAAGGCACCTGAACGTGCATCTGGTGAAATAGTTAAAAAAGAAACACCAGTTGTAATTGCAGGATTATAATACTCACTTTCTAAAGGAACTGAGACACGCTGTTGTGCAACCATTGAATTCGCTGCAAACAAACAAACAACTGCTATTGAAATTTTTCTCATGTATTTTTAATTATATTGAACAAATATAAAAATTAGTTTTTAATTAGTGTTGTTAAACTATTGAATCTACAAGATAACTAATTTTTCGATTTTCTCTGCCTGTTGACCAGAAATTGTTGATTTTACTTTTAAACGATAGATATATACACCTTTACCCATTTTATCGCCAAAATCATCACGACCATCCCATTTAATATCTTTTGATAAAATGCCATCTGAAACAATTGTTTGATTGATTGTTTTTACGATTTTACCAGATACTGTTAAAATTTGAACTTGTGCTTGTAATGTTTCGTTAGGACGATTGTGTTGGAACCAGAACTCGGTATAATCTACAAACGGATTTGGGTAATTTAACACTCTGTCTAAAACCAAGCCTGTTTCTGCAGCCACTACAAAGTCTAACGTTGCAGTTGCCAAATTATTGTACACATCCCATCCTTTAAATGTAATAGTATGTAAACCTTCTTTTAAATTAGTAAATGGATAGTTTACAAAACCTTTTGCAAAATTATTAGGTTCGGTTTCGTAAAACTCGTTCATTACTATTGGGTTGTTTTCGTCGCCATCTAAAATAGCTACCATATCGTGACCAATACCGCTGGCAGTATTCATCCCGTTTTCATCTTCTAAATGCGCTAAAAATAATGGTGAATTATTGGTAATTCCGCCCGAAATAAAAGTTTCGTCGTTCATGAACAATTTAATTTGCGGTGGTTTATTATCTTCGGCAGCATTCTCATTTACACCACCAATTTTAATGGTTGTATTTGCGCCTGTGTAATCATCTAAAACATTCGCTTCTTTTACTGCATAAAAACTAGCTTTACCCTCGCCTACCGCTATTTTAATGTCTTTTGGAACAACAAATTCAATTTCGAACACACCATTAGTTACCGATGCATTTCCACGAAAAACAGTTTCGCCTAATGTTGTAAAATTCATTGGCGCACCTATACCGTCGTTTACCAAAGTAGTTTTTTCTTGATTTTTATCGAACATTTGCACCGCAAGGTTTCCGTTAAAGTTTGCTATTATCTGCCCTGCTTCTGTTGCAACCTGTCCTTTTAACTTTACACGATCTAATGCACGTAAGCTCCCTGTGAAATTCTCAATTGGCTCTTCATTAACATGTGTAATAATAATATTTGGCTTTGGCATTGCCAGTTTTAATGCCGGATCGCCAATAAAAGCAATCATACCTTGTTCTCTAACATCGTCATTTTTCATATTCATTAACGCTTCTGCCATGGTAAGATCAGGTAAAGTGTTATCATAATCAAACAACCATTTAGCACCTACTTTTGTAGTTTCTTGAGCATTTGTAATACCAATTTTTCGGGTAGTTGCAAAAATACCTATTGCACCAGATTTTTCACGCAAATACAAATACTCACCACCCGATTTTTGTTTAGGATCGTCGAAACGCGTAAAATCACACGTCATGATAATAAACAATGGGTATTTATCTGTATTATTTAATTTTTCGATATCGGGAATTTCAAAATAGCGCTCGCCACCCAAGCCTGTTGCAGAACCATGCCCTAGATAACTTGCTACTAAGCTTCCGTTATTAATTCCGTTTAAAAAATCTTCTTTTGCTTTAGGATATCTTGGTCCACCAGCAACCACTTGCTGTTGATACGAATCGGCAATAATCTTTTTTACATTAAAATACGGTTTACTTGCGACTAACTCATCGGCCATTTCATTAAGTGCCTCTTGAAGTCCTACATCGCTACCGCTATCAACATCATCTGCAAGTGCCGTATACACATTTTTCCATCTACCCGCATTATCTTTACTTAAATATTGCTCTACCTTACTAATCATGGCGTTAGCTTCTTGGGCATTTGCAACAGGCATTCTACCAATTGCTACATCAATTCCACTATAATCTTGACTAGAAAAAAGTGCATTAGGCTCGTCTAACAATGCATAAAAATCATCTGTTGCAAAGGTACTCCAGTCGTTAAAGTTTTGACTAGAATTAAAAGATAGTGTATTTTGAAGATAATGAAATATTGGAACTATATTTGAGTCTGCATCGAAATAATTTGTAGAAGCATCACCCAATAAATTCACAAATTTCAACGTTTTATTGCCAGCAAAATACACATAACGTATAAAGTTACGAATAGCTACCACATCTTGCTGACCCGAAGAAAATTCGTTATAAATAATATCTAACGGAACAACTTTTACATTTAAATTACTTTTAGTTCTATGAAGATTTGCCAAACGATTTGCTGCCGAAACCAAATCGTTTCTTGTTATGATAATATAATCTACATCGCCATCGGCTAAAATAGTTCCTTTTAAATTTTGATTGCTAACTTTTGGGTTGGGCGCATCTGCAGGAAGGTAAAAATCGGTTTGATCAACTGCCACAAAATCTCTTAATTCACCCAAAGGCATTTTAAAATTTAACACATTCGCTGTATTAGGCTTAAAAACCGGATTGTATCGATCGGTAACATCCCAAACTTGCGATATACTTTGCGCATTTGTAATTTGAAAACTACCTACACCCACTTGCGAAACGGCATCGGCAAAATTAAATTTAAACTGTTTATTATATCCTGTTAAGTGTTTATAATAATCTATAGCAACAAAATCTACAAATCCGCGAGCAGAAGGTATTCCGTTATTATTAAATGCGATATTAAAGGTGCTAGTTTCGTTATTTAGGTTCATTTGGTGAGAAAAATACCCCTCATTAGCCAAAATACTACTTGCTTTTTGATTGATGGTTTTAGTACCTATTTGTTGATTATTTAATGCAATATTAAATATGGTTTGATTTTGCGATATAGCTGCTACATTTACACCAATTGTTGCCGGTTTAGATGAATTTAAAAACGGCGTTTGCAACACAATTTGTTTGTTAAAACTTTGACCAAAGTTTTCGCCTAAAGTTTTTCTACTTAACTGCACAATGTTTTCAATGTTTTTTTCATCGTATACACGAGCCAAATAGTCATTATAAGTAATTGTTGATGATCCGGCAGGCTCAATATAAGTTTGCATGCGTTTACCCGCAGTACCGCCATAGGTTATATAGTAAAAAGCATCGTTGCTGTATAAATTTAAGTGCGTTGCGTTTTCGGCACTCCAGCCTTTTGTTCCAACTGCATAAAAAAGTGCATAATCATTATCATTTAAAACACCATCTTGTTCACCTTGAAATTGAATAGCAACTTCAGGCAAATCAAAATGTAGGTTTTTACTATTTGCAAGAGGCAACATATCGCCACCGTAGCCGTACACTTTAATTGTTCTTGGATCAACATCATTAGGCACTCCTACTTTTGCTAAAAAGTTTCTATCTAAACGATAAACACCCGTTTCATTCACCTTGAATTTATACCAGCTTCCTTGAGCTAAAACTGAATTTTGAACAGTTAAATCAGCGTTGTTTGCTTGATTATTTTTAGATCCAAGAACTTCAAAAACCACACTAGTAACCTTACTAAAACCACTACCTGTTTTAATAATAGGATTAAACGTTACAATAGCAGATTGCACCCCTTTTGTAATGTATACCTGTACTTTAGGATCAATTTGTGAAGGAATATTTTTAGAATCAATGTCTTTATATTTAGAAATATCGATAGCTTGTAAATTTTGCGATACAACACGCACCTGATCACCTAGTGCATTTTTAATTGAAACATTAGCACGAATGATTTTTTCGCTAGAATTATATCTAAAATACTCATTTTGAAAACTAGGTACAAAGAAACTTTCTTCATTACTAATTGTAATAGTTTGCTCGGTCCATTGTAGCTGAACATCTTTAGTTTGGGCATTTACAGTACAAAAACCCAAAAAAGTTAAAACGGTTAACAGTTTTTTCATTTATATAGAAAATAAACATCTATTAATATTTGATAAAAATAATTAAAATAATTACATTTAGCAGTAAAACGTATACTAAGACTTTAATATTTTTCATTTTTTAAGTTTTTTTTAAATATTTTTAATTTTAATATTGTTAATCAAAAGCTAATTATTATATTGCAACGAAATTTATTACCTACTTTAACAATGAAGATTAATAAAATTATGACACTACAATTGATAGCTGTAATGGCAGCGTCAATTGGACTAACAAGTTGTGGAAACAGCAACGCTACATCGTCTTCAGCAACAGGCTGGAAAATAAACGACAAAAAAGGTGGTTTCCAATATAACACGTCATACGATGGCACTGAAGTTCCTTACGGAATGGTTGCCATTGAAGGGGGTACATTTACAATGGGACGCGTACAAGATGACGTTATGGGCGAATGGAACAACAGTGCAACACAGCAATATGTACAATCGTTTTTCATGGACGAAACCGAGGTTACTAACCTTATGTACACGGAATATCTGTCTTGGACTAAAGCTGTTTACCCACCTACTGAAGCTAGATACCGCCAGATATACTCTTCTGCGTTACCTGACACATTAGTATGGCGTAATCAATTAGGTTTCACTGAAACTTTAACGAACACATACTTACGTCATCCTGCGTACGCAAACTATCCTGTAGTTGGTGTATCATGGGTTCAGGCAAACGACTTCTCTAAATGGAGAACCGATCGTGTTAACGAATTAAATTTAGAGCGTGCAGGTTATATTGCCAAAGGCGCTAAAACAGATAAAGTATATGGCGAGCAGTCTTTCTCTACAGATACTTACTTAAATGCACCTAGTAAAGCATACGCTGGCAATGACAGTATTGTTTTTAAAGGTGTAAAAAACCGTGCTAAAGCAGGACAAAATGGTGTTTACGCAAAAATGGAATATGGTATTATTTCTGCGGAATTCCGTTTACCTACAGAAGCAGAATGGGAATATGCTGCTAGTGTAAGAAAATCAGACCGTGTATACAACAACCAACAAGGCAGAAACAAATACCCGTGGGGTTCTGATGATGTGCGTACAAACTCACGTAGATCAAAAGGAGATTACTTAGCAAACTTTAAACAAGGGCGCGGTGATTACGGTGGTATCGCAGGATGGTCTACAGACGCTGGTGAAATTACTACCTCTGTAAAATCATTCCCAGCAAACGATTGGGGATTATACGATATGGCTGGTAACGTAGCAGAATGGGTTGCAGACGTTTACCGTCCGGCAATTTCTTCTGAAGTGAACGATATGAACTATTTCCGTGGAAATGTTTACAACAAAAGTGTAATAGGACCAGACGGAACTGTACAAGTTGTAAGTACAAATATTGAATACGACACTTTACCAAACGGAAAATTACGCCCACGTGCTTTACCTGGTGAAGTACAAAAAGAAGGGGTTGGTTTAGAAGACACTTTCCAAAGAAGAAACTTCCAAGGTACTAACAGTATAGCTTATAATGATGGTGATGCTTTTGAAAGAGTTGGACAACAAAGTAAAATGTACAATTCGCCACAAGACCAAGCTGTTTATGATGCTGAAGGTAATTTAACATATACATTAGATGATGCAGCAAGAACAAGTTTAATTAACAACAATTCACGTGTTATTAAAGGTGGTTCTTGGAAAGACAGAGCTTATTGGTTAGATCCTGCAACACGTAGATTTATTGATCAATATTCGGCTTCAGATTTTGTTGGATTTAGAAATGCAATGACTAAAGTAGGTAACACTAAATCTAACAGCAAGAAAAAAGCTAGAGGATAATTAATACTCTTTATATACAAATAAAAAAAGGCTCTTAGTAAATTAAGAGCCTTTTTTATACTTATACATTTGTTAACTTGCAACAATTTTTGGTGTTTTATGTGGCTTGATATCTGATATATCGTAGTTTGCAAATGCTTTAAGATAAGATTTAATATCTGTACCGTAACCATCTACAAAAGACACACTACCGTTAGATCGTAAAAAATCTTGAACCGAACCTGCTCCGCCTAAATGAGCTGCAGCAATCATGCCTGATTCTGTAATTAAAATTCCACCAATAGTTTTACCAGCGTACTTTTGAATTTCTTTACGCAAAATCCATTTATTTTTTTGAACATAAGCTACAAAAGCTTTTTCTTGTAACTCTGGATTTTTTAAAAAATCATTACTATTCTTTAAACCTATAAATTTAAGAGTTCCTTTTCCAAATTGGTATTTACCCATATATCCATAAGAATTTACCGAATTATAATCTCCGTTAGATTCCCTAATAGCTAAAGCTTCTTTAAAATCAATAAAAGTTGAAGTAGTTTCTATAGAAAAATCAACTTTATTCAAGGTTTCATCTATATCTTTTAACGACGCTTCTGGTAACGGAACGCTGTAAGCTAAAGGTTTGGTTACTTTGTAATAATCATTAGTTAGTAAAGTTGTTTCAACTCCTTTAAATGCCATTGTAATTAAAACAACCGCGCTTATTGTTACAATAAAGTAAGAACATTTTTTTATCATTCTGTATCATTTCTCAAACACTGTCACTATTTGAATTCCGGAGGCAAAGATACAAATAAAATACTAAACAGTTGATTTACAGTATTTTTATAAGAAATTGTTAACAAATAGCCACAAAAAATAAGAGCTTGCAATTACTTACAAGCCCTTATTTTATAATATTTTATAAAAATTATTTAAGCAACTGATATTCAAAAACAGGGTTACCTCTTTCTCCAGCATCATTAGTTAATGCAAGGAATTTTAGTTTGAATAAGTTACCATCTACGTCTTTAACAATGTAAAAACGATCGTCTTTAATACTTGGTTGTGTAGATGGTCCTCCACCGTTTCTCCAAGTATCTCCAATAACTCTTTGATCTGTAGCTGATGTTGTAAATTTACCTTCTTCTACATTAGCTTTTGTAAAATTACTATATTCTGTAGCTAAATTTTCCGCAGTTGATTGTACCATATAAACTTTTATACCTGCGTGAACATTCGTTGTAATAAAATCGGCATAATAGTATGTAATTTGATCATCTCCATAAGGAAAGTAGTTAGTAAAACCCGTGAAAGATAAATCCCATTGTTTTTTAGCTGGTTGAATTGTAATTTCTTGACCAGAATTTAAGCTCAAAAAGGTAAAATTGAAATCTGCTTTTTTAGAAACCTTAACGGTTTTATGAGTAGTATCTGCCAAATCTGCATAATCAACAACATAATCGTTACCATCTCTTGTAATTCTAACTTTTTTCCAACCGCGTGCATTTCCATCTAAAGCTACAGATCCCGGACTTGGTGCAGTTGTACCCACTTCAAACCCCATATTTACTAAATACACATAATTATCATTAGCTGTTGCAGAAATCTCCGCTATTGCAGTACCAATTCCCGCGCCATTTCCTATTAAAATACCTGTTGGGTTATCTACATATCCCCAACTTGCCATAGTACTGTATCCTACAGCAACGGCATCGTCTTGAGTTTGAACGGCATCAATATTAGTTGTTTCTAATTTTTTAACAGCCATTTTAATTGATCCATTGATTATAACTCTAAAATCTGATCCTGTAGAAAAACCTAAATCCCAAGTATCTCTTTTAACACCTGTTTGTGAATTTGCACTTAAATCAACAAATACCTGATTTGGTTGATTTGGCCCACCTACTTTAGCGGCTACTGTACCGCCATCAACCGGTTTTACGATTATTGGTTCATTTGGTGTATTGTTATCATCTGAACAAGATGCAAAAACAAACGAAGCTAAGGCTAAAATGAAAATTGATTTTTTCATATCTAAAAATATATATATTAATTAAAATTTAAATTATATGTTAACTTTACAAAATAACTGCGCCCATAAGCTAAAAGTATGTTTACATCTACTGTATGACCACCACCTTCGTTTAATCGGGTTCTATTTACATCTCCAACATTAAAAAGGTTTCTAGCACCTACAGTAGTTTCGAATTTATTGTTCCAAAAACCTTTACGAATTGAAAAGTCTAGCCAACTGTAAGATCCCATTTCAGAAACTAGATATTCATTACTACCAATTACCCACTGAGGTGTTTTACCAGTAAATTTATAATATGCTGCAAAAGTTGTATTCCATTTAGGAACAAAGTATGATAAATTACTATTTAAACTATAGGCAAATAAAAATTCATCTGATGTTTTAAATTTAGCATTATCTATAACTTGCGAAATCCAAGTAAAAGATCCATTTAAATTAAAGTTCCAATTATCAAACTTGTATTGATTGGTTGTAGAAATATTAATACTTTTATACTTACTAACATTTATATATTGATACATAGGTGTAGCGCCCATATCTCCAATGTATGCGTCAGTTATACGATCATCAATATCATTCATACTAAACATTATATGATTTGACAATAGTGAAGTTTTAAAGTTTGTTATTTTTTTAATACTCGCTTCAAAAGATGTACTTGTTTCTGGAACTAAATTTTCATTCCCAACAAAATAGTGTCCGTCAAAAATGTTACGAAAATAAAGTTCTTGAAAATCTGGTGTTCTGTAAGATCTTCCTAATGCTGCACGAGCTTCAAAACCATTATTCAATAAATATCTTCCTCCTAAAGAGTATGAATATTGATTATCGAACATTGATTGAAATGAGTAACGAATACCTGGGCGCACTGAAAAACGATCGTTTACATTAATTTCAGATACTGCAAAAAAGTCATAATTACTTATTGTTTCGTTTACATCTTTCTTTTTGTTCAGTTCCGCATCAACAACAGAAAACCCTTTATTGCTCACAATTTCGTATCCTAATTGCAGGTTACAAATTTTGTTATTAAAAAAGTTGCTAAATGTTCCGGTAGAATAAAGTACTTCCATAGCTTGGTCTCTTATTCTATTATTAAGGCTTTCTATATCGTTTGTTATATTGTACCGAAAAGTTTCTTCTTCTCTTTTTTGCATTTGATAGGATGCGGAAATATTGAAGTTAACCTGATTGAAAATTTTACCTGAAGCATTTAAGTGATTGTACACTCTGTTAGTAAAATAACGTTCATCTTCACTATACTTATAAGCTCCCAATGTTTCGTTATAACCTGATTGAACTGTAGGGTGAAAGTATTGAGTTTCTTTAGTTAAGTATTCAAATTTATAGAATAAACGTAGATTATCTTTTCTATAACTTATTAAAGCGTTTGCTTGTATTTGTTCAGAAGGATTCCATTTATAACCACGCTTTGAATCGTTTAAATCATGAAACTGACCTAATTGATCACCTAAATAGCCTTTAAAATCAATTCTATTAACTCCAAATGTTGCAAACAAATTTTCATTAATATTGTTATTTATTTTTATATTTTGGATATGTTTTCCTTCTTTAAAAAAACTAAATTCATTACCAGCGGTTTCTTCTTGAGATGTTACCTGTACTTCCCATTTGTTATCAGAAGATTTTTTTGTAATAATATTTAATATCCCACTTACAGCATTTGCGCCGTGAGTTACACCCATTGCGCCTTCGATAATTTCTATCTGTTCAACATCATTTAAACTAATTTGACTTATATCTGTATTATTTCCTAATCCGTTTTCGTTAACGATAGGTACATTATCTATTAAAATCTTAAAATACGCCGAACCTAAGCCAAACATTGATACTGTTGATCTACCAGAACTTCCACTAGGTGTTACAGTTATATTTATATATTGATTTAAAACATCGTTTAAAGTAACAGCTCCTAAATTTTGAATATCTTCTTTTGAAATTACACGAACGTTATTTATTGCTTTCTTCAAAGATTGCGGTTCAATCTGTGATGTAATTACTAATTCTTCTAAATGAGTATCATCAACCATTACATTTAATGAATCAATTTGTGCATTTACACTGCAGCAATTCATCAAGCAAAAAGGAAATACTAAAGACTTAATTTTCATTATTTTTATTTATTCTAAATTAAATAACAGTGCAAATGTATTCAGTTATTTTTATTTATTCTAAATAAACATTGATTTTTAAAAAAAACTTTTACTTTTGCAATACAAAATCTTTATCAATCCTTGTATAAACCTTATTTATGAAAAAAATTTTAACCGTACTTACGTTAGCTTTAGTTGTTGCTAGTTGTAATAAGAAAGAAAATACGAATGCTACTACTGATGGAACTTTAACCGAAACAACGGTTATTAAAACAGATAGAATTATTTCTTTAAACGGATCTATTACCGAAACACTAGCGGCTTTAAACGAAGCAGAAAATATTGTTGGTAAAGATGTAACTTCTACTTTTCCTGCAGATTTAAAGGCTAAAGATTTAGGTCATGTACGCTCTATTACAGCAGAAAGTATCTTAGCTTTACAACCTAGTGTTGTTATTGGGACATCAAAAGATATTAATCCAAATTTAAACGATCAGTTAAAAAAAGCGAACATTTCTTTAATAATGATTGATCAAGAATATAGTGTAGAGGGAACTAAAAACTTAATTACCAGCATTGCTACTAAACTTAAAAAAGATAATTATCAGCCTTTATTAGATAATATTTCAACAAAAATAGCAACCGTTAAACCATTTGATAAAAAAACAAAAATTCTATTCATTTATGCTCGTGGCGCAGGGAACTTAATGGTTGCAGGCACGGGAACTCCTTTACACAGCATGATTGAATTAGCTGGTGCAGAAAACGCAGCTGCCGCTTTAACAGATTTTAAGCCTTTAACTCCAGAAGCTTTATTAACAACAAACCCAGACGTTATTTTAATGTTCGAAAAAGGCTTACAAAGTATAGGTGGTATTGATGGTTTATTAAAAATAGAAGGCATAAGCACTACAAACGCAGGTAAAAATAAAAAAGTTGTTACTATGGACGGACAATTTTTATCAGGTTTTGGTCCGCGTTTAGGTGATGCTGTTGTAGAATTACATAACAAAATTAAATAATGAAGAAAAAAATAGCTGTTTACAAAGTTTCATTCTTTATAATATTACTTGTTGCTTTAATAACGGCATTATACTTAGGTGCTTATGATTTCAACCATTCGGTTTTTGAAATTGTAAGAACCTATTTTAAAACACAAACCCATACTGCCGATTCTTTTGTTTTAATAGAATTGCGTATCCCACGTATTTTAATGGCTATATTAACAGGTGCAGCATTATCGATCTGTGGTACAAGTTTGCAAGGCTTGTTTAAAAACCCGTTGGCATCTCCCGATTTAATTGGTATTACCTCTGGTGCTGTATTGTTTGCTGCTTTAACCATTGTTTTTGGTTCATCAGTTATGCACTTACTGCCGCCCTTTTTACGATACATTTTATTAAGCATTATGGCATTTATTGGCGCACTGTTAACTATGTGGTTTGTCTACAAAATGGCAACATCAAACGGTAAAACACACATCTTAATTTTGTTGTTATCGGGCGTGGCAATTACTGCCTTAACTGGTGCCGTTACCGGATTTTTAACCTATATATCAACCGAAGAAGAATTGCGTAACATCACTTTTTGGTCGTTAGGTAGCTTAGCCGGATCAAACTGGTGGAAAGTATGCTTAGTCTTTATTGTGGTAGCATTAGGAAGCATTCGTTTACTAACAAAAGGTAAAATACTAAATGCTTTAATGTTAGGTGAAAAAGAAGCCGCACATTTAGGGTTCGATATAGAAAAAACAAAACGGGAAATTATTATAATTGCTTCATTAATGGTTGGTTGCGTTGTAGCATTTAACGGAACTATAGGTTTTGTTGGCTTAGTTGTACCGTACATTTTAAGGTTTGTTTTTAACTCTAATTACAACATTTTACTACCTTTATCAATGATATTAGGAGCGGTTGTTTTGTTAATTGCCGATACCATTAGTAGAACAATAGTAATTCCTGCAGAGCTACCTATTGGTATCTTAACCGCAATTATGGGTGCGCCTGTTTTTATTTCGATTTTAATTAATTATAAAAGAAAATTAAAATGATACAAATTCATGATTTAAACTTTAAGGTTAAAGATCGATTTCTTTTGCAAAACATTAATATAGAAATAAACAAAGGCGAACTAATTGCAATTGTTGGACCTAATGGTGCAGGTAAATCTACTTTTTTAAGTTGTTTGGCAAATGAAATTGCCTATACAACCAAACATTTTTCCTTTAAAGATAAAGATGTTAAAAGTTATAAGAAAAATGAAATCCCTTTGCATCGTGCCAAATTTTCTCAGCATCAATCAAACGAAATCAATCTAAGAAATCAAGAAATCGTTTTAATGGGTCGCTATCCTTATTTTAAAACCGAAGCCGATTTAAGTGATTTGGAGATTGTAGAAAAGTGGATGACAAAAACAGTAACCAGCCATTTAACAGATCGTGAATACGAACAATTATCGGGTGGTGAAAAACAACGCTTACATTTAGCCCGCGTTTTTGCTCAACTTGAAAACAATATTGAAAACAAGTTACTTTTGTTAGATGAACCTTTAAATAATCTTGATGTTGCACATCAGTTTAAAACGCTTCATTTAATTAAAAACTTTACACAAAATAACAATACGGCTTTAGTTGTTTTACACGATTTAAATATTGCATCGCAATTTGCCGATCGCTTAATTTTAATGAACCAAAGTTGCATTGAAATGTTCGATGAACCTAAAAATGTTCTAACCCAAGAACGTATATCTCGTGTATACAAATATCCGTGTATCATTACACCTCATCCCGAAAATCAACAACCAATTATATTATTTGGATAAAATTAAACAACATGAATACAATTGTAAATTTAAAAACACAATGGGAAGCACTTAAACAAGAGCAACCACATTTAAGAATACGCAATGCAGCAGAAAAATTAGGTGTAAGCGAAATGGAATTATTGGTTACAAATATTGGCAACAGTGTAACACGTTTACGCCCTGATTTTAAAGATCTTTTACCCGAAATAGAATTATTAGGTAAAGTTATGGGCTTAACACGAAACGAAGAATGTGTGCATGAACGTAAAGGTATTTATGCAAATGCCGATTTTTCTAACCCACATGCAGGCTTATTTGTTAATGAAGATATTGATATTCGAATATTTTTATCGCATTGGAAAAAAGTATTTGCTGTGATTGAAGAAAATGCTCGTGGAATATCTAGAAGTATTCAGTTTTTTGGGAAAGATGGCGAAGCCATTCATAAAATATTTTTAACTGCCGATAGTTCTATTGATGCTTACGAAGGTTTGGTTGAAAAATACAAAAGTGAAGATCAGCTACCAATGGAGACAACCGAAGCTTACGAATTAAATTTAGATGAAAAACCAGACAGCGAAATTGATACCGAAGGTTTTAAACAAGCTTGGTTAGATTTAAAAGATACGCACGACTTTTTTATGATGTTGCGTAAATTTGGAGTAAGTAGAACACAAGCTTTACGTTTAGCACCTTCGGATTTTCATGCAAAACAAATTTCTAAAGACGCTATTGTTACTATGTTAGAAGAAGTTGCAAAAGATAAAACCCCAATCATGGTTTTTGTTGGCAACAAAGGAAACATACAAATTCATACAGGTCGTGTACGCAAAACTATGTGGCACCAAGAATGGTATAACATTATGGATCCCGATTTTAACCTACATTTAGACATGAGTAAAATTGCTCAAACCTGGATTGTACGCAAACCAACCGAAGACGGTGTAGTTACTGCAATTGAAGTTTTTAACGAAATGGGCGATATTATTGTTCAGTTCTTTGGAAAACGCAAACCGGGAATTCCTGAATTAGACATTTGGAGAGAAACAGTTGAGAAGTTAAATTAATAAAAAAGTGAGGTTGATAAACAGCCTCACTTTTTTTATTTAAAACTATATTTATCGTGTATTAAAACAAACGGTAACCAAATTTTACACGTAATACAGGTGCTATGCTTCCGTAAGTTGTATCAAAATCGTACATATAACCCAAACCAACGTTAGTATTGAATGTAAATTTAGTACCTAAGCTGCGTTGTAATCCCCAGTGTATATCGGTAAGAAGTACTTTATTTAAAGCCAAACTGTTATTATTACCAAAACTATATTTTGTTTGTAAGCCTACGTAATTCCCGGCATTGTTGGCATTGTTTTTCTCTTTTACTTCGCGTTTTTCACGATTATATATCCACCTTAATTCTGTAGAAATAGCCGGAACAGGATCTAATAGATAAAAGGAATATGTACTTCCGCCACTATCTGTATTCATACCCACACCTAAAGCTGCAGCACTTTCTAAAAGAAAGCTTTTTCCTAAGGGAAGTTCGTAAGAAAACTCGGCACCTTGTAAACCTAAACTTACTTTTCCAACTTTTTCTAATGTAGATTGTGCAAAACATGTAGTTGCATTTGCTAATAAAAATGCAACTAACAAATATTTTTTCATTGTGTTTTTATTTTTTATTGAGTTGACAAAGGTAGTTTTTTTTAAAATAGAACACAAAAACACTAATAAGTATTGCTAAAAAGGGTTGTTATAAAGCAACCTTTTTTTATTTTATATTATTCTTTGTTAACCAAGTTGTATACTTATCTCGGTTTGCAGAGTGTTCTTCAATAGTGCTTGCAAATTCATGATAACCCATGCGCTCTACGCTGGCGCAAAAATAAATATAATTGTGCTTTTCTGCATTAAGTACAGCGTCAATCGAGCTTTCATCGGGCATTGCAATTAAACCATTAGGCACACCTTTATATTTATAGGTATTAAATGGATGGTCTAAAACCAAATCTTTTAAATAAACGCGTTTAATAACTTGTTCAAAATCATTAGTTAAAGCTTTTTTTGCATAAACCACCGTTGGATCTGCCTGTAAAAGCATATCTCTGTTCAATCTGTTTAAATAGGCACCCGCAACTTTTGGGCGTTCATTTACTTTTGCTGTTTCTTTTTGAACAATTGCAGCCAACGAAGAAACTTCAACCAGAGATAAATTTAAAGCTTTTGCTTTCGCTTTTCGTTCATCGTTCCAAAAACGTTCATAACTTTTCTGTAGTGTATTACGTATTTTTAAAGGTGAACTGTTCCAATAAACCTCATAAGTATTTGGCATACAAAGTGCCAAAACATTATCTTTAGTCATACCCATTTCCTGCAAAAATTTAGGCTCTGTGAATGACTGGTACAAATCGGCAATATCTGGTTCTACTTGCGAAGAAATACGCTCCAATAGTTTTTGTAACGTTTCCTGATTATTAAAAGTTAATTTAACAGGCACATTCCGGCGCAATGCTTTTATAATTCTGTAATTACTATATCCGTTTTCAATAAGATAACGCCCGGGCTCAACCGTTGCCGATTCGCCTAATTTAGAAAATAACCCTTCTAATGATTCATAATTTTTTACATATTTCTTTAACGAATCTTGAACTTGGGCATGGTTAGCATCAGATGGAACTAAAACATATACACTTTTATCAGAAAAATTGGTGTTTGCCGTAAATGCCTTGCGATAAAGGCTGTAACCAAATATTAATGCTATAAGAATACCAGCGATGGAAACATAGCTTACTAATTTATTAATTTTCATTTAAAGGATTTATTAATTGAAACAGTGATTCATCGACATATACAGAACCTATTTTGTTCCAATGTTTTTTGACACCTACTTTTTGAAATCCAAAATTAGAAAAAAGCTTGATACTAGCACTATTTGTTTCGGCAACATTAACATATATTTGATGAACGTTTAAAACCTGAAACGCATAACCCAAAAGCAATTTTACCGATTCACTGCCAAAACCCTTATTTCTTTCTGTTGGATTTTTTACGACAATGCCCAAACCTACCCTGCTGTTTTTAGGATCGAAGTCGTACAGATCAATTAATCCAATTAAATTTTCTGTTGCTTTTTCTACAATTGATAATCGTAACTGCTTAGCTTCGTAAATATCTTGGTGACTGTTTTCTAAGTAATTTTTCAACAACCATTTTGAATAAGGCGTTTGTGTATTGCTGACTTCCCACAGTGTTTCATCATTTTCAATTTCGTACAAAAACGATAAATCTTCGGGTTCTAAAGCGCGTAAATAAACTTGGTTTCCTTTTAAAAACATATTTAGTCAATAAAAATTTCTCCTTTAAAAACCTGTTTAGCCGCTCCGGTTAGCATTACGTTGTAGTATTTTTCTTCGTTTTGATCGAAAGAAACCTGCACATCACCACCTTCAACCTGAATAGTTATATTGTTTGCAGCCGTTTTACCTAAATTGTTCATAGCAATTGCAACTGCAGTTGCACCGGTTCCGCAAGACAATGTTTCATCTTCCACTCCACGCTCGTAGGTTCTAATCTTAAAAAAATCAGTATTCAACTGTTCAACAAAATTTACATTGGTTCCGCCAGGTTTGTATTGGTCGCTATAACGGATGTTTTTTCCGTTTTCAAAAACATTAAAATTCTTAATATCATTTACCATTGTAACATGATGTGGCGATCCAGTAAACAGAAACGAAAAATCGGTTTCTTTTTTTATGGTATCTTTTATAACATCAATCATTTGTAACGCCACAATTCCGTTTTCATTAATGGTTGCATGATGCAAACCGTCGATCGCATTAAAAGTAGTATCCTTTGAAAAAATATTAAGAAAATGAGCAAACGAAACAATGCAACGTCCGCCATTGCCACACATGGTACTTTCGTTACCATCGGCATTATAATAGACCATTTTAAAATCGGCTGTCGCATCATTTTCCAATAAAATCAATCCGTCACCTCCAACTCCAAACCTACGGTTGCATAAATAACTTATCAATTTTACATTGGTTTTAGGAAAGAAATTAGTTCTGTTGTCAATCATCACAAAATCGTTTCCTGTGCCTTGATATTTATAAAAAGTTAAATTTTTCATAGCACAAATATACAATTATTAAAGCTTCGTTAAGTTGTGTTAACAAGCGTTAAACTGTTTTTTTATTATTTAAACATATTTTAATTTTAATGTTAAATAAACCAACATTATATACATACATGAAAAATATAGGAACAATTTTAACAGCATCTTTAATAAGTGGTGCCGTAACATTAGGATCGTACAAACTATTTTTTGACGATAATTCTCTTTTAAAAACATCAAACACCTTAACAACAAGTGCACCATTAAGAAATGTTGCAAATACTGCTTTTGATGTACCCGATTTTAAATTGGCTGCCGAAAAAACAATACACGCTGTGGTACACGTTAAAAATGTATCGTTTAGAAACGCTCCGCGAAACCCCATAATGGAATATTTTTACGGTTACCAAGGTGGCGACAAAACCTATGCGCAAGTTGGTACAGGTTCAGGAGTAATTATTTCTGAAGACGGCTACATTGTAACCAACAACCACGTAATACAAAATGCCAGTGAATTGGAAATAACTTTGAACGACAACCGTACTTTTAAAGCAAAGTTGATTGGTACCGATTCTAAAATGGATATTGCTTTATTAAAGATCGATACCAACGAAAAATTACCTTTTACGGTTTTTGCAGATTCTGATGCCATTAATGTGGGCGATTGGGTGTTGGCGGTAGGAAATCCGTACAATTTAACATCAACCGTTACAGCCGGAATTGTATCAGCCAAAGCACGAAACTTATCAGAAAACGGAATTCAATCATTTATTCAGACCGATGCTGCAGTAAATCCAGGAAATTCAGGCGGTGCGTTGGTTAACGGAAACGGCGAGTTAATCGGTATTAATACCATGATTTCATCGGCGACAGGTTCGTATGTGGGCTATTCATTTGCCATTCCGTCTAATATGACGCGTAAAATTGTAAATGATTTAATGGAATACGGCAAAGTACAACAGGGAATTTTAGGTGTTCAGGGTTACGAAATTAACAGTCAGGTTGCTGCCGAAAACAAGCTGAATTTTAAACAAGGATTTTATGTTGAAAGCGTTACAAAAAATTCGGGAGCCGAACTTGCAGGTATTCAAAAAGGCGATATTATTTATAAAATAGATAACAAGGGAATTAATTCGTTTTTAGATTTAAACAGTATAATTGCCACCAAACGTCCGAATGATGAAGTAAAGGTTTCTTTAAAACGAAAAAATGAAGATAAAGAACTTTTGGTGAAATTAAGTAAAAAAGAACTTGCCCAAATACAGTTCAACGGTTTTGAAATTGAAAATTTATCGGCAGCAGACCAAAAAGCGTTAGGTATAAATTACGGTGTAAAAATCAATGGAATTTCTAACGAACGTTATAAACCTTACGAAAGCGAACTAAAAAACGCCATTATACTGGCGGTTAACGGATCTAAAATTCAGGATACCGAACATGCCAACGAAATTTTATCAAAACTAAACAACCAACAGCTTCGCATTGATTTAATTACACCAAAAGGCGAACGTTTAAGAATGATTTTATAAAATTTAGTTCTTTCTAGTCATAATACCAAAAATCGTCTTTAATTACAAAGACGATTTTTGGTATATTAATAAACACGGTTTTAACCCATAGTGCATTATTAAACGAGATTAATTTTTAGGTTGTTAATATTTCTGTCGAAT
>NZ_RQTJ01000041.1 GCF_003858535.1 Paenimyroides viscosum | reverse complement strand
GATAAGAAGTTGTAAAACACATAAACCAAAAAGAGGAAGCAAACGCTTCCTCTTTTTTATTGGATATTTATTTAAAATAGCTGTTTTAAATAATCTATAAAAGATGTAACTTGCGAAGTCGAAATAAAAACAAGATGGAACAAAAAATATATACTCCAAACAATAAAGTAAGAATCGTTACAGCAGCAGCCTTATTCGATGGGCACGATGCTGCGATTAATATCATGCGTCGGATTATTCAATCAACCGGTTGTGAGGTGATCCATTTGGGTCACGACAAATCGGTGGAAGACGTGGTGAATACTGCTATTCAAGAAGATGCAAACGCCATTGCCATGACTTCTTACCAAGGTGGGCACAACGAATATTTTAAATATATGTATGATTTGCTTCAGGAAAAAGGAGCAGGTCATATCAAAATTGTTGGCGGCGGCGGCGGCGTAATTTTACCATCAGAAATCAAGGAATTGATGGATTACGGCATTACCCGTATTTATTCGCCGGATGATGGTCGGGAACTTGGTTTGCAAGGTATGATTAATGATATGGTGCAAAATGCCGATTATGCTACACCAGATTTGGAATTGCCAGCAGGAAAAGATGTTTATCAATCTTTGAAAGACAAAGATGTTACAACCATTTCTCGTTTGATTTCTTTGGCTGAAAATCGTGAAGAAGATTTCTTGAAGATTTTTGATTTTGATAAAGTTGAAAGTAAAAACGCGCCTGTTCTTGGAATTACAGGAACCGGTGGCGCAGGAAAATCGTCAATGGTCGATGAAATTGTTCGTCGTTTTTTGATTGATTTCCCAGAGAAAAACATTGCGTTGATTTCTGTCGATCCATCAAAAAAGAAAACAGGCGGTGCGTTGTTGGGCGATCGTATTCGTATGAATTCGATTAACAATCCACGTGTTTATATGCGTTCGTTGGCTACGCGACAATCGAATTTGGCATTGTCGAGATATGTCGAAGAAGCTTTGCAAGTGTTGAAAGCGGCGCAATACGATTTGATTATTTTAGAAACGTCTGGAATTGGTCAATCGGATACTGAAATTTTAGATCATTCCGATGCTTCGTTATACATTATGACACCAGAATTTGGTGCGGCTACTCAGTTAGAAAAAATTGATATGTTGGATTTTGCTGACATTGTTGCCATTAACAAATTCGACAAACGTGGCGCTTTAGATGCCATTCGTGATGTGAAAAAACAATACCAACGCAACCATCATTTGTGGGATGTAAATCCTGATGAAATGCCCGTTTTTGGAACAATTGCATCACAATTTAATGATCCAGGAACCAATCAATTATACAAAGCGATTATGGATAAAGTAGTGGAAAAAACAGGTGCAAACTTGAATTCTACTTTTGAAATTACGAAAGAAATGTCAGAGAAGATTTTCGTGATTCCACCAGCTCGTACCCGTTATTTATCAGAAATTGCTGAAAACAACCGTGCGTATGATGCCAAGGTTTTGTCGCAAAAAGAAGTGGCGCAGAAACTGTACGGTTTCTTTAAAACCATTGAAACACTTTCAGGAAAAGTTCCGACGATTAATCAATACGGAATTGAAATTACAGGAACAGAAAATGCAGATTTAGCAAAGGTTTTATTGGCTGAATTTGACAAATTGAAAATGAATTTAGATCCTTTCAACTGGGAAGTTATTACGACTTGGGACGAAAAGGTTAACAAATATAAAAATCCGGTTTACTCGTTTAAAGTTCGTGACAAAGAAATTAAAATTCAGACACATTCTGAATCGTTATCACATTTGCAAATCCCTAAAATTTCTTTACCAAAATACGAAGCTTGGGGCGATATTTTGCGTTGGGTTTTACAAGAAAATGTACCAGGTGAATTTCCTTTTACATCAGGCTTGTATCCATTCAAACGCGAAGGCGAAGATCCAACACGTATGTTTGCGGGTGAAGGTGGACCAGAGCGTACCAATCGTCGTTTCCACTATGTATCGAAAGGAATGCCTGCTAAACGTTTATCAACGGCTTTTGATTCGGTGACTTTATACGGAAACGATCCAGGTCATCGTCCAGATATTTATGGAAAAATCGGTAATGCCGGAGTTTCGATTTGTTGTTTAGACGATGCGAAAAAGTTATATTCAGGATTTGATTTATCACACGCGATGACATCGGTTTCGATGACAATTAATGGCCCAGCACCTATGTTGCTTGGGTTTTTTATGAATGCTGCCATCGATCAAAACTGTGAAAAATACATCAAAGAAAATGGTTTAGAAGCAGAGATTGAAGCGAAAATAGAAGCAATTTACAATGAAAAAGCTGTTGAGCGTCCTCGATACAACGGAGATTTACCAGAAGGAAACGATGGTTTAGGTTTGATGCTTTTAGGTGTAACGGGCGATCAAGTGTTGACTGCTGATGTGTATGCTGAAATCAAGAAAAATACTTTAGCTCAAGTTCGTGGAACGGTTCAGGCAGATATTTTAAAAGAAGATCAAGCGCAAAATACCTGTATTTTCTCAACTGAATTTGCGTTGCGTTTAATGGGTGATGTACAAGAATATTTCATCGAGAAAAATGTGCGTAATTTTTATTCGGTTTCAATTTCGGGTTATCACATTGCCGAAGCGGGCGCAAATCCGGTGACGCAATTGGCATTTACTTTGGCAAACGGTTTCACGTATGTGGAATATTATTTGTCACGCGGAATGGATATTAATGCCTTTGGACCAAACTTATCATTCTTTTTCTCGAATGGAATCGATCCAGAATATTCGGTGATTGGTCGTGTGGCAAGAAAAATCTGGGCTAAAGCTTTAAAGAATAAATACGGTGCGAATGAACGTGCGCAAATGTTGAAATATCACATTCAAACATCGGGTCGTTCGTTGCACGCACAAGAAATTGATTTCAACGATATTCGTACAACTTTGCAAGCTTTGTATGCGATTTACGACAACTGTAACTCGTTGCATACCAATGCGTATGACGAAGCGATTACAACACCAACCGAAGAATCGGTTCGTAGAGCAATGGCTATACAGTTGATTATCAATAAAGAATTAGGATTAGCGAAAAACGAAAATCCAATTCAAGGTTCGTTCATCATCGAAGAATTAACTGATTTAGTCGAAGAAGCTGTTTTGGCTGAATTTGACAGAATTACAGAGCGTGGTGGTGTTTTGGGTGCGATGGAAACGATGTATCAACGTTCAAAAATTCAAGAAGAATCGTTGTATTATGAAACGCTTAAGCACAACGGTGATTTCCCGATTATTGGTGTAAATACATTCTTGAGTTCAAAAGGATCACCAACAGTTGTTCCAAAGGAAGTTATTCGTGCAACCGAAGATGAAAAGCAATTCCAAATCAAAACGAAAGAAAACTTGAATAAAGGTAATGCAACAGCAGTTGAAAAAGCTTTAGAAGACGCACAAAATGCGGCTATTAATAATCAAAATATTTTTGAGGTGTTGATGGAAGCTTCTAAAGTTTGTTCATTAGGTCAGATTACATCTGCTTTATTCGAAGTAGGCGGACAGTACCGTAGAAATATGTAATACATAAAAAATTCAAAAGACGACAAAAGCTTTCTAAAAATGAAGGCTTTTGTCGTTTTTATGTTATTTAACAAACAATTAATTCCTTTATGAAAAAACTTTTTACTTTACTATTTACGTGTGGAACGATGATGGTGCATGCTCAACAAATTTTTAAAACCAATAGCGATTATTTACAAGTTAAAGTAAATAATGTTTTACAAGCTGATAATTGGATTGTAGGTAAAGATATTAACATTGGAGCTTTTGAAGCAGAAACTACCAAAGAAAACAATACAGTAACATATAGCGACGGTAAAGACAGCATTAGCTTTGATTTAAAATTAGGGGAGCAAATAGATTTTTTAATTTTAAAAAATAACAAAGATACCATTAGTCAACAATTAGTTGGAGTTGAACCTAATGTCAATTTTACACAGGAATATGTCGTAAAATATAAAAACAAAACTGTTGTTGCTATACCAGAGGTTAGCGAATTGGTAAATATAATGATGGCACTACATCCAGATGCCGAGAAAGAAGGAAATATGTTTGATACAAGCACAGAGTATTATAAAAAGGTAAAGGAACACTTTGCCGCCTATATTAATCATCCGGCATTAGACACTATAAAAAAATACATCACAGATATAAATTACATAAAAGAATATGATGTTCACCTATTTTCAAGAGATAGTTATAACTATTATTACGCTTTAAAAATGACGGCTTGTGGTTATCACTTTGATAAAAACGGACATATTATAAATGATGAAAACATAAAAGAAATGGGGAAAGGATATTATTCTTTTAATCCATTGAAAGATGTAAAAATGTTTGAAGATTTTGTTCGTGTGTCTAACTTTCGCCAGTTTTATAAAGAAAATCAACCGTATTATAACAACTTATTGGAAACTTACAGCCAATTAAATCCCATTCAAAAAATGCAGGCTTGGTTGGATAACAAATTCGGGTTTAGTTATGGTTCTTATCTTGTTTATTTTTCTCCATTAGTTTATGGAGCTCATTCTACAAGAGGTTATCAAAGCAATGGGTTTAAACAAACAGCTATGTTTATTGCCCGTGCCGACTATGATGAAAGTCTTTCAGAAATTCAGAATGAATTAGCAGAATCACGAATAGTATTCACGGAAATTGATCATAATTATGTGAATCCTGTTTCAGATAAGTTTTTAGAAAAAATAAATAAAGCCTTATCAAATAGGGATGTATGGGCACAACCAACCATTACTAATGCATATGACAGTCCTTATAAACTCTTTAATGAATACATGACTTTTGCAGTCTATAGTTTGTATTTAAATGATAATTATAGGAAAGAAGATGTAGAAGAATATCTTCCTAAATTAAATAAAACAATGGCAATTAATAGAGGCTTTTCAAAATTTACGGAATTTAATCAAGTTCTATTGGCAAAATACAAAGAAGACACAGCTGTAAGTATAAAGGCTTTATATGAATATATACTTGATTGGTGTGAGGGACAAAATAAATAGAAAACCAATTGTCTTTATGTCATAAATAATTTGTAATTAGATTTTTAATTGAAAGTAAATATTGTAATCCATTTTTATATGCGTATCTTTGTAAATCAACTTATTAAATAATAATAATGATAACATCTAACAAAATAGAAAAGTACGGTATAGCTATACTTGCGTTGTCATTAGCTTATTTGCACGACGATACTTTTCTTAAAAGCTCAAAAGAGTTTATTAATTAGTCCCTGTTTCGATCCAAACAGGGAAACTCCGATTTATTTTTTTATTTATAATCTCATCATTTTGTGAATCGATGTTGCATAAATGTATATGTACATATTATGTTGGATCAGATATTTACAAGATTTGCATTATGATTTTAAACAATTTATCAGCATGTCAGCAAATATAATTTTAACTACAGGAATTTACGATTTAATTAAAGATCACGTTAGACGCAAAAAAGTAACCATTGAACAAGAAGAGATTCTGTTAGCCGAATTAAAAAAGGCATCGCAAGTGTTACGCAAAGATTTACCAGAAGATATTGCTTCTGTAGACCGCAAAATAAAGGTTAAAGAAAATACATTAAACCAAGAAATGGAATTTTTACTTGTAGGTCCTAAAGCTGCAAAAGTAAGTAAAAACAAATATTCTATTTTAAGTGAAGTTGGTTTGGCTATTGTTGGGTATAAAACAGGTGATGTTGTTAAGTGGCCTACACCAAACGGTATCAAAGAATACGAAATAGTAAGTGTTGAAGCAACAGCATAATAACAAAACCTGTACATAGTGCAGGTTTTGTTATTTTACTACTTTGGTATATTTTCTAAAGTATTAATTTGTAAGGTAAGTTGTTGTATTTTATAATTGGTAAAAACTTGTTTAACGTTTAATTGGGTGCTGTTATAGTATAATAGATCTGAAATGGTAATAATTACAGATGCTATAGTTTTGTTTCCATCTAACGACCAAATATGTAACTGCTCTACAGTTACTACGTGTGGAATGTTTTCTAAACTAGTTTTAATTTCTTTAACCACAATATTTGGCGGAACCGCTTGTAATAATATTCTAAAGGTGCTGCTTAAATTTTTTAAAGCATTGTAACTAATAAAAAAAGCAATGAAAATGGTTAATAAATTATCAATCCAAAACCAATTGGTAAAGTACATAACAACAGCACCAATTAAAACGGCAACCCATCCTAAAACATCTTCTAACAAATGCAGCATTATGGCTTTAGAATTTGCATCGGGTGCGTGATTGTGATGGTGATGCGCATGCGAATCGCCTTTTTTTATCTTTAAAAAAGCAAACCCGTTAACAGCTATTCCTAATACTGCTAACGCAAACATACCAACGCTATTTACTTCTTTAGTTTCATTAATAAATGTTAAGCCATTATAAAGCATAAATACAGCGCCAATTAATAAAATAGCACTCATAATAATTGCCGATAGTAATGAAAATCGCCTATAACCATAAGCGAATTTTTCTGAGGCAGGTTTTTGCGAATATTTATCCATATAAACCGCAATACCAATAGCTACGGCATCCATAAAATCATGAAAAGCATCGGCAATAATAGCTGTAGAATTCGTTAAAATACCGCCAATTAATTCAACTATTGCAAATAAAAGATTTAAAAAGAAAGCTAACGATAATTGTTTGTTTGCTTTATGTTTGGTTTCCATTTTTAACTACTTTATATAAAGGTACTTTATATTTTATGTGTTTGTAAAATATTTACTATTTTTTAATACATTTATTACACTATTAATTAACCAAATTAGGCTTATGAATTTACACCAGCAACGTGTACAAGAAGCGTTACTTTTTTTTGATAATAATGATACTTTTCTGGGGTTTAGAAAGATGTTAGATTGTGCGATGGATACACAAGATATGCAGATTTACAGTGAAGCAACTGATTTGACTGATTGGAAAGAAAAGAATCCCGAGCAAAATGATGCTTTTATTGCAAAAGCGAAAGAACTACTGCAAAAAATAGCTTTGATAAATGTGCATGAAAATAATGCAGAAGAATTTGTATTAAAAGCAGATCAAATCACCAAAAGTTATGGATCGCGAAAGTTTTCATTAGGACCAATTTCACTTACGTTGACTAAAGGTCAGGTTTTTGGATTGGTGGGTGAAAACGGTAACGGTAAAACTACCTTATTGCGTATTTTGGCTAAAGAAATTGCTCAAACACAAGGATTGCTTCACTACCAATTTACAAACAAAATACAAAGCAATTACCACTTGCGTACCAAATTAATTTACATTCCGCAACGAACCGAAAAATGGTACGGCAGCTTGCTAGATAATTTACGTTTTGTATTAGCAAGTTATGGCGAAAAACCAGACGAAATTGAGATCCGAGTTTTATTAATGGTTGCTCGTTTGGGATTGTGGAATTACCGACATTTAAAATGGAGCGAACTATCATCGGGCTACAAAATGCGTTTTGAATTGGCACGAACCTTACTGCGCAAACCCGAAATTTTGTTGCTAGACGAACCTTTGGCTAACTTGGATGTTTTGGCTCAGCAAGTAATTTTAGAAGATTTAAAGGCTATAGCAAATTCGGTTAACAACCCCATTGCGCTTATTTTAAGTTCACAACAATTGTATGAAGTAGAAAAAATATCAGACAAAGTTATTTTCTTAAAAAATGGTCAGTACAATGAAAACATCCACAATGATAATGCGCAAGAAAAACCATTGATTATTGAAATTGATACAACAGAAAATCGTGAAAAGCTTTTAGAAGTTTTCTCTGCATTTGCTTTAGACAAACTTACGTTTAATGGCGGTATTTACACTGCGTATTTTAATGCATCAACACGTTTTTCGGCAGTAATCATCGCATTAGGATCAGCAAATGTTAACCTTATTTACATTCGCGATATTTCTGCATCAACACGTAGATTTTTTATAAATTAAGAAAAGCATCAATATGAACTTTATAAATAAAATAAATAATTACTTAATACAAAGGTACCCAACAATATGGAACACTCGCATTGTTTGGATGTTGGCAATAAGTTTATTGGTGCATATACTTTTCTATTTTATAGGATATTTATCACATACAAATCCACTTTCATTACAAACCAGCCGGGTGGTCGATGATTATTTTTCAAGTGGTGTAATAATGGTACATATAATATGTTCAATGTTACTTTTAGTAGGTTGGCTGGTTTATATGTTTAAAAACAATGGGTTTAAAAACTTTTACCCTACAAGTAATTTTAAGTTATTTGGGCAGTTTTTATGCTATTTAGTCATTGTGTTTGTGTCTATAACCTTCTATTTTTCATATATGGTTGGGTTTAAAACATACATAAACGCCACTTATCCTGACCAAGATTTTAAAGAAAGTGTTCAAAAAATAAATAAAGCTTATCCGTTTCTATCATTAAAATACCAAGATTATGAGTTAGATAGAAAAGCGTATCCTAAGCTTTTTAACGATTTGTATTGCGAAACTAAAACAGATTTAATAGATTATTCGCAAAAATATTATAATAGTCATGGTAATAAGTATCAGTTTTATACACTGTATAAAGTTGGTGTAACAGAACGAGACGAATACAGAAAATTTAAATATCCTGCAAAAGAATTAAGTAATAACACACCGTTAGCTTATAGTAATGTAAAGGGCGATACATGTTTTTATTATTTTAAGAAAGATGTTGTTGACGTTTCGGCTTACACAAAATCTGCAGATTTAAGTTATTATAATTTTTCGGAAGAATTTTATACTTTAGATTTAAACCAAATTGATTATTACGATAGATACAACGATAGTTATACGGTTTATGCAGATGATCAAGGATATTACGGATCCGATCCTAACTTAGGAAAAAGCTATGCCATAAACAAAGAGTTAACAGCGCTTTTAGATCGAAAAAATCCTGAGGAATTAAAGAAAATTCTATCAGACTTCTTAGAAGTATCTCAAAAATATCAGATTAAAACTAATTTAACTACAGATAAATGGTTTAAGTTAATTTATCATCCCGAAAATTTTGTAGTAAAACATTTTATTGCAGACGATGTAAATAAATACCCACAAGTTACCACAACTGGTGTAGCAGATACTTTATCAAATAATTCAGAAGTTGTTACAACACAAAATGTAACATATTATAAAGAAGAAGTTGTGGAAGCTGTAAACGAAAATACCGAAATGTATCGTTATTATCAGCAAAACCTAACGCAAAATTATTACGAAATAAGAAATTTAAGTGATTTTTTACAAAGTGTAGAATTGGTTAAAAATATAGATTTTGTTTCTAGAAATATTCATATATATATTTGGATAGCGTTCTTCTTATCAACACTTATTTTTAGTTTTAGGGTAACTAATTTAAGATCGGTAATCTTTACGGGTTTAACCACAGGTGTTTTAAGTTTGGTTATTGGTTTAATTGTGTTGGTTTACTCTATGAGTTTTGGTGCAAATCCTGAATTTTTTGCTTCCTACTTTATATTTATTTTAGGAACAATTATTTTATTGATACCTATTGTGTTTATAAATTCTGGATCTAAGTTGTTTACATCTGTATTAATGAATATAAGTATCAACGGTTTTGTGTTGTATGTATTTTTAATTTTAGGTATTATAAGTATGCACCAAAAACAAGCTTGTTACGATAAAAACTATAATTATAAAATAAACTGTACCACACTATTAGAATATTTAGATATGAACACCAGTTATTTATTGCTGGCAGTAGGTTTACTGTTTATATTTATTTACACGGCAGTTATTAAAAAGTGGCGAGCTGTACCTGAATAAATAGTTTAATAATATAATTGAACTTTCGTCACTTCGCGTAGCGTAATTTAATGAAGCGTATCGAGAAGTTTTATTAAAGTTCTCGACAGGCTCCAACTGACGAACTGATTGATACTATATGGTAGAAACCTACTGACAGTAATTTTACTTTTACAAAAAAAGAACGTATGCAAATACGTTCTTTTTGTTTTAATGATAGTTAAAATTACTCCAACGGGTTCACATTATCGGCAATAGGGAATTCCTGATCGGTATTTCCAATAAGTTTGTTCAATTCAAATTTAGCCGTATCGCTCATGTTGTTACCGCCGGCAAGTTTGGCTTTATCCAATAAATCAAGTGCTAATTTTTCTTCTTCGCGTTGTTCGGCAACCAGCCATTGCATAAAGTTCCAAGTAGCCCAGTCTTCTTCGTCCATACTCATTTTTACAAGTTTGTAAACCGCAGTAGTATTTTCAATTTCTTGTTTTAAAACACTTTCAAAACATTCTAAAACATTGTTGGGTTGTGGTTCTGGTTTTCTAATGGCATCAATAACAACGGTTCCGCCACGCTCCTGAATATATTCAATAATTTTTGCCATGTGCACGCGTTCTTCTTGCGAATGCTTCATCATAAAATCCTTAACGCCGTCTAACTGGTTTTCGTCTGCCCAACAGGCAAGCATTAAATACATTTGTGCCGAATAGGCTTCTAAAGTAACCTGATCATTCAGGGCTTTTTGCAGGGTTTCTGATATTCTTACTGTATTCATAACATTTAATTTTTTTGTATTAGCAACCTAAAGTTACGCATCTTAAAATGGAATTTTCCAAAAATTATCAAAAAAAGAAAGCTGTCAAAATCAATATAAAATCATTTTAAATTAAGAAATTTATTAAATTCGTTAAAAGAAAATCAAATGGAAAAGTTAACTGCTAAAGCTAGTATTCAAATTCAAAAACCTGTAAGCGAGGTTTTTAGTGCGATTGTTTCTGCCGATGAAATGAATCGATACTTTATAGAATCATCAACCGGAAATTTAGAAACAAACAAAACTGTTCAATGGAAATTTCCCGAGTTTGAGGACGTTTTTCCCGTAACCGGAAAAGTGATTAAAGAAAACGAATATGTTTCTTTTAATTGGAGTGACGAACCAAATATGCTGGTAGAAATTTTTTTGCAACCACAAACAGACAATTCAACAATTGTAAAGATTGTAGAGCATGAGATGGACAATAACGATGACGGAATTAAGCAAATGATGCAACAAACCGAAGGTTGGGCAAACTTTTTAGCCTGCTTAAAAGCTAGTTTAGAATACCATATTAACTTACGAAATGGCGCTTTTGATTATATGCGCACAAAAAAATAAAACTATGGGAAAAATAACGGTACAGGTTGCGGTAAATGCCCCACTTGAAAAAGTGTGGGATAAACTAAACAACCCGAAAGATATTGAAGAATGGAATCAGGCATCACCAGACTGGCACTGTTTAAATGCATCGAATAGTCTAGAAGTAGGTGGGAAATTAAAAAGTACTATGGCTGCAAAAGACGGTAGTTTTTCTTTTGATTTTGAAGGAATTTACGATGAAATTATTCCGCAAAAGTTTATAAAATATCATTTGGAAGACGGCAGAACTGTTGAAATTTCTTTTGAAGAAAAAGACAATCAGATACTTGTAACCGAAACATTTGATGCAGAAGATCAAAATTCAGAAGAAATGCAAAAAGAAGGCTGGCAAGCAATTTTGAACAACTTTAAAAACTATACAGAAACTAATTAATTATGAGTGAATCAACATATAAAAAAGGTCAGTTTTTTTGGAGTGATCTAACGGTACCCGACGCCGCATCACTAAAAGAATTTTACAAAGAAGTAATTGGTTGGCAAGAGCAAAAAGTTACCATGAAAGACAATGAAGAAACCTATGCAGATTACGCCATGACATCTGATGACGGTGCGGCAATAAGTGGTATTTGCAACCAGCGTGGTGTAAATAAAAACATTCCACCGCAGTGGATTATGTATATAAATGTTGAAAATGTTGCCGAAAGTTTGGAAAAAGTTTTGAAATTAGGCGGTAAGCTTATTTCAGAAAGCAAAAAGAAAGACGGATCATACAATTATGTTATTGTTCAAGATCCTATAGGTGCTGTTTTTGGTTTAGGTACTACAAATTAATTGAAGAAAATATGGCAAAGAACAAAACAGAATTTACCGATAAAAATGTAGATGATTTTCTGCAAACAGTAGAAAATGAACAAAAGCGCAAAGATAGTTACGAACTTATTGCTTTAATGGAAAAAATAACCGGCGAAAAAGCAAAGATGTGGGGTCCAACAATTGTGGGCTTTGGTAATTATCATTACAAATACAAAAGTGGCCATGAAGGCAATGCACCTGTGCTAGGTTTTTCGCCACGGAAAGCGGCTATTTCGCTATATGTTTTTACGGGTTTGCAAGAACACGAGCATCTGTTAGAAAATCTAGGCAAATTCACTATGGGTAAAGCATGTATTTATGTAAAAAAGCTTGCTGATATCAATTTAGATGCTCTGACCAGTTTAATGAACCACAGCATTGATTATGTTACTACAAAATATAACCGAATTAAAGAATAATGAATACTTTTTCAAACATAACCGAATATATTTCTGGTTTTTCCGATGACCGAAAAATGATCTTGGAAGATCTGTATAAGATCATTAAAAAGCATGTTCCAAAAGAAACGGTAGAAAAAATCAGTTATGGTATGCCAACGTTTCATTACAACGGAAATTTAATTCATTTTGCGTTGTACAAAAATCATTTGGGGTTGTATCCGGGTCTAGATGCTATCGAGGTTTTTCAAGATCAGCTAATATCCTTCAAAACATCAAAAGGAGCTATTCAATTTCCTTTAGATCAAAAATTACCCAAAAAATTAATTGTTGATATTATTGATTACAATGTATCGAAACTTAAAGATAAAAAAACTGCGAATTGGAGTGCTTACAACGATAAATGGACCGATGCAGAAGAATTTATGCAACAGTTAATTGTGAAAACCAATTTAGACAAAACTATTAAATGGGATAAGGAAGTTTATACGTTTAACAATAAAAATGTAATCGGGTGGGGCGGTTTTAAAGATTTTTTCTCGTTATGGTTTTTCAACGGTGTTTTTTTATCAGATCCCGAAAAAGTGCTGGTAAATGCATCAGACGGAAAAACAAAAGCTATGCGACAGTGGCGTTTTACGAATGTTGATGATATGAATGATAAAAAGATTTTGATGTATATAAATGAATCTATTCAAACAATAAAAGACGGAAAAGAAATAAAACCCGATGTTTTTGAAGAGAAGAAACCCGAAGGAATTTTTAAAGTTTTTTTAGATAATAATGCCGACGTAAAAAATGCTTTTGAAAAATTAACCAAAGGAAAACAGAAAGAATATGTGGTTTATATTAATGAAGCCAAACAGGAAAAAACAAAAACAACACGTTTAGAAAAAATTAAAGAACTTATTTTACAGAATAAAGGCTTGAACGATAAATACAAAACCAAATAATTTTTGTATATTTAATTGATATTTAAAAGTTTAATTTATGAAAAAGAAATTTTTAGTAGTATTAGTAATTGGTGGGATATCATTAGTTTCATGTAAAAAAGAAGTTGTTGTAACGCCAAATGCTACACAAACAACCGATTCTACAAGCAATGTAGTAGAAGATGTGCAAAAAAGCAGCGTTAATTTTTCCAATTTGCCGGTTAAAGCTTTAGAGACAATCAACAGTCATTACAGCCAAAACAACATTGCGTCGTACGAGGTTAAAACCATTCCGGTGATTGGAAAAAGTTATGAAGTGAAGTTTAACGACGGAGCCGAAATTGATTTTAATAGCGATGGTATTTGGTATGAATGGAAAGATGCCAAAGGTTTGCCAAAAGGCGTTGTGCCTGACAATATTAATACGTATTTGTCTAAAAATTATGCGTCAACCTTTGCAATTGCAATAGATAAAGAAGATAAAAAGATAAAAATTGATTTAGCATCAGATATTGATTTAGAGTTTGACGCCAACGGAAATTTTGTCCGTGTAGATTAATTTTACCTTAAATGATAAATAAAAAAGGCTGTTTCAAATTCATGAAACAGCCTTTTCGTCTGTAAACTAACTATTATTTTTTAACTTTTATAGTACAGCCAATTGCAACCGTTTCGGTTTGTTTAACTGGTTCGTTTTTTAACAAAGCATCAACAGCAGCTTCTACATATTTTTCAGTAACATCGTTAGCGTTTTCGTGATTATTGTCGATAGCGCCAATGTATTTTACAATGTTTTTACCGTTTTCTTTTTGAAGAATGTAAACATGCGGCGTTTTAGTTGCACCGTATTGTGGGTAAATTTTCTGACCTTCATCCATCAAATAAGGAAAAGTAAATCCTTTTTCTTTCGCACGGGTTTTCATCAAATCAAAACTGTCTTCTGGTTGTGCTGCAGGATCGTTCGGATTGATCGCAATAACAGGATATCCTAACGATTTGTATTTCACATCTAACGCAACGATTCTTTCTTCATACGCTTTCGCATACGGACAATGATTACAAGTGAAAATGACAATAAATCCTTTTGCATCACTAAATTGAGATAAAGAATACATTTTATCGTCGATTCCTTTTAAAGAAAAATCAGTTGCTTCGTCGCCAATGTTATAACCGGTTCTTGCAGTTGCAGGTTCTTCTGTTTTGGTAATGGTGTCGTTGTTTGCCACATCGGTGGTAGTTGTGGTTTCCTTTTTACAGCTAATAAAAGCAGCTGCAAATAAAGCTAATGCTAAAAAATTTTTCATTTTTTGTTATTTAAATTTGTTAATGGTACTTTTTAAATCGGTGTACGAAATTTTACCTTCGGTAAAAAACACTTGTTTACCGTTTTTGTAAATGGCAGTTGCCGGAATAGCGCCACTCCAATGTCTGCTAATCGCTGGAATCCATTCGTTCATACGTTTGTTATCTGCTAAAACATAAACATCTGGTGAAATATTATTGGTTTTAAGATAGTCTTTCACTTTTGTGTCAAAGTCATTCGCTTTATCCAAACTCACTAAAATCATTTTGAATTTTTCAGATTTGAACTCGTTGTTAATCTTCATAAAATCGGGTAATTCTTCAACACAAGGTTGACACCAAGTTGCCCAAAAGTTGACAACATAAAGCGTATCGTTTTGTTTAGTGAATTGATTAAAAACCGAGTTGTAGTCAGTGCTTAACTCAATGACCTGTGGTTTTTCAACAGCAGTTTCTGCTTTTTTATCACAAGAAGTAATAGTCAGTAAAAGCGTACAAATTCCTATAAATTTCTTCATACAAAATTTTTTAAAGCTTAAATTTACAAAAAAGATGTATTTTAACCGCATCTTATTAGTAATAACCTTATGAAACACTTTTATTTACTGCTACTGTTTGTTTTTGGAACCACTATTTATGCTCAAGATTTTTCTAAAGAATGGCAAAAAGTTTACGAATTAGAAAAAGCAGGAAGTTATAAATCTGCCTATAAAGAAGTGCAGGATATTTATAATAAAGCAAATCGAAAGAAAAATTCGCAACAAAAAGCTAAAGCAGTAGTTTATAATTTAAAATTTAAAAATGAGTTAGAAGAAATTTCTACACAAAACGTTTTAAATGATCTTACAAAAGAAATCAATTCAAATAAAGTTATTTACAAAGAAATTTATCGTTGGTATTATATAAAAACGGTTTATAATGAAATGATGAGTAGTGGTGCTTACTATTATTCTAAAAGTACTAAAAATACTACCGAAATTATACCTGATAATATAGAAAAATGGTCTGGCGAACATTACAAACAGGTATTAACCGAGCAAGCAGATTTATTGTTTAAAAATGAAAAACTTTTAAAGGGAACAAAGGTTAGTGAAATTAAAGATTTGATCGATTATGATTTTATTGAAAATAATTTAGAACAAACTGTTTTTGAACTTTTTGCACATAATTTTATTCAGAATTATATAGTATCAACTTATGTGAAGCCTTTAGAAATTGTAAGGTTGCAGGATTTTTCTAATGAATTCAAGAAATCTAAAATTATAATCGAACCTAATGAATATTCGGTAGATTTTTACAATCAGAAAATTATAGAATTATTCCAGCAGCTCGAGCGTTTTTATACTGATAATAATGATGATTTAAATTTAGATAAAATTAAATTTTACAGATATTCAATGTATTCTCAAGATCAAGATTTAAAGGTTATTGATGATTTAGGCAAAAACCTGAAAACCGAATTTTACAAGAATCGATACAAAATAGAAAGAGCTAAATTTTTTATTAATAACGCCAATAAAAAAGAAAATAAAGATTATTACGAAAAAGCCTTGCAGTTAACAGCCGAAATAAAAACGCAACGTTCGCAAAACGATGTGTTAGAAAGTGCCGCTACATTAGAAAATATGCTAAATGATCAGGTTTTTGATGTATCGTTACTTACCGAAGTCTATGAAAAAGAACCTGTAAAATACCTTGTAAATTATAAAAATATACAAAAACTACATTTTGCTTATTACGATATTAAAAATTATCCAAGTGTAGTAAATGACAGTATTTACAAAGTAATTATATCCAACAATAAGCCCGTAGCTGAATTTAGAGCTGATCTTCCACAAACAGAGAAATATTTCAGTTCATCAACCGAAGTGTTGGGAAAAAATTTGCCGTTAGGTACTTATTTAATGGTCGTTTACAAAAATACCGATGATTTAACAGATGCTTACAAGGTTAAATACAACACATTTAATGTAAGCAACGTAATGGTTTTTAGCAAAAGTATTTCTAATAACAATACCTATGCAAGTGAGAAAGGGAACGATGAAGTTATGTTTTATTTTGTGCATCCAAAAACTGGTAAACCTTATAAAAACAGCAGCGTTGCTATAAATAATCTGCGTTTTACGACCAATGAAAATGGGGCAATAGTATTTAAAAAAGAAAAAGATACGCCAAACCGTTACGATGTTCAGGTATTTTTAGAAAACGAAACCTATAAAAAAACGGTTTACGAAGATTGGAACAAGCAAAGTATAAGTTCATACGGAGGAAAAGAATATGTTGAAGTACTTTTCTATACCGATCGATCTATTTATAGACCAGGGCAGGAAGTCAGCTTTAAAGGAATTCTGTATCAAACCAAAGAAAGTGGTAACGAAATAGTCAAAAATAAATCGGTTCAATTAATTCTCAATGATGACAATAGAGATGAAATCGAAAAAAGAACCGTTACCACAAATGAAATGGGATCGTTCAGCGGAACTTTTAAATTGCCAAAAAATATTATAACTGGCGATTTTACCGTAGATGTTGAGGAATTGGATGATTATACAGATACAGATGAAGAAGCTTTCTGGGATAAATCTAGTTTAAACGGTGAATCGTTTTATTTTAAGGTTGAAGAATATAAAAGACCGACTTTTACTGTTGAGGTAGATGATATTAAGAAAAACGCATATTTTAATGATGAAGTAGAATTGATTGGGCGAGCTAAAAGTTTAGCAGGCGGATCTATTGCCAATGCTCAGGTCATTGTAAAACTACAAGCAGATAATTATACGTATAAAGATTTTTTTGTTAAGAATGATACCTTAACAACAGATGAATCGGGTGAATTTAAATATAAATTCAAAATTCCTTCTATATCTAAAAATGATACTATCCAAAAAGAACATAAAAAAATCCCGATAGATTATCATTTTGAAGTAACCGATAATAGCGGAGAAGTTCGTAATAACCGGGGCAATTTTTTTGTTTCGAATTACGCAACACGTATATCCGTTTACGGGCAAGATCAATTATCAACTAATGAAAAATTAAATCTAAATGTAAATTCATTTACCCATAACGGCGATGAAGTTTCGGTAAACGGAACTATTAAAATATTTAAAACATTGCCACCTAAAAGGTTTTTTATGCAGCGTTCATGGCAGCATCCCGAAGTTCAGTCGATTGATGAAGATACTTATAGAAGATTATTTCCTTATGAAACGTATCAAAAAAACGATGAGGCTCATTCCGATGAAGAATTGGTTTACGAAGCCAAATATACAACCGAAAAAGATAAAAAGTTTGTACACGATATTACCAATTGGCAAACAGGAAGTTATAAAGTTGTTTTTGAAATTGTCGATGAAAAATCGAAATTATTTTTAAAAGATTCTACAGAAATAAAAATACAGAATGTTAAGGAAGATTTAGCCACAAATGAATCCTTCAAAATAAACACGCATAAAAGCTCTTCTGAAAAGGAATTGGTTTTACAAGTGCGTTCTGCGTACGAAAATGTATCGCTTTATCTGGAAGTTTTTAATACAAATGCAACATTAAGTACAAAATTAGTTACGGTTTCAAAAGGTTCACAGTTAGTAAAAATTCCGTTAGCAGATAGTAAAGAAAATACTAACATAAAATATCAATGGTACTTTGCAAAAGAACATTTAACGTTTAATGGCAACGGAAATTATTATATTCCTGAAAAGAAAAATAATAAAGAAGAATGGTTAACAGAATGGGAAGTTTGGAACAATAAATTAATTCCGGGTAATGCGTATCAGTGGAAATTAAACTTTAAATCTAAAGATGCTAAAAAACCAATGCAGGGCGAGTTTTTAGCCAGTATGTATGATGCTTCTTTAGATGTTTTGCATTCCAGAGATTGGGATACAAACCAAAATTTCTTTAGTAAATCAAAAGACATTTATTTTGGTAGAATAAATTCACAACGCAGTGTTCTTAACAACAATTACAGTATTGCAACTAATTTTTACCACAATCAATCGTTTTATTTTAACGAATTTAATTATTTCGGATACGATTTTAGTAAAAATAAATGGTTTAATAAATCCTATCAAGATCATTTACCTAAAGATTATTTTAATCAGAAAGCTGCATATTATCAAATAGAAGTTCGCGATGCTGTTTCTCATAAAACAATAGCAAATGCTTATGTTTACAATATAATTTCAGCTGATGGTTCTGTAACAAATGCTGAAGGATTTGGTAGTGTGTGGTCAGAAAAAAAACAACCTGTAGCCGTTACTGCATTAGGGTATAAACAAGAAAGATTACAACTTAAAAATAAATTTACGGTTGTTTATTTACAACCGAATACTGATGAAATAGACCAGAAAGCAGTTCAACGTTTTGCGGATGAAACCTATGAATTACAGCGCTTAAGCCGAATTTATAATCATTTAAAAGAAGATAATTCGTATTCAGAAAAGAAAAAAAATGATCTAATTGAAAAGATATTAAAAAGTCTTCCAGGAGTTTTTGCTAATAATGAATTCGATGATGTTATGCATTTTGAAGATGAAGAAGGTACATTGGATGAAGTAGTTATTGATACTTATAGAACAATTTCAAAATCTCAAAATGCAACTGCAGTTACAACAGTTACATCAAAAACAATAGAAGGTCAACCAGGTGCTGCTACTAATGTTGTATTACGTGGTTTAGGCTCAATTACTGGAGATGTTCAACCTTTGTATGTCATTGATGGTGTACCAATATCGGCATCGCGTTTTAAAGCATTAAATCCTGATGAAGTAGGTGATGTCACAGTTCTAAAAGATGCCGGTGCAACTGCCATTTACGGTAATCGTGGCGCAAACGGTGTTATTGTTATTACTACTAAAAAAGCACAGCAGGCAGCAGAACATTTAGAGATTCCGTTACGCAAAAACTTAAAAGAAACAGCTTTCTTCTTTCCGCATTTAAAAATTCAAAAAGATGGTTCTGTAGAAATTGACTTTACCGCACCCGAAGCATTAACGAAATGGAAATTTCGTGGGTTGGCGCATAATAAAACCACCGATTTTATTTACGTTGAAAGTTTAAGCAAAACCCAAAAAGACGTAATGATTCAGCCGAATATGCCGCGTTTTGTTCGTGAAACTGATGTGGTTGTTTTAAAAGCACGCGTAAGCAATACCACCAATACGCCGTTGCAGGCAACTGCTGTTTTACGTTTGTTTAATACCGTTACCGGCGAAGATTTAACTGAGCAAATCATTAAAACAGATAAGTTGGTTCCAACAACAATAAACGGATTAAGTGCCAATACCGTTAGTTGGTCGGTTGAAATTCCTAAAGAAATTGAAGGTTTGCAATACCGCATTTCTGTAAAAGCAGGCAATTTTACCGATGGTGAAGAAAGCGTTATTCCGGTTTTAAGTAATAGAACGTTGATTACCGAAACAGCTCCGATTTGGCAGTTGGGCAAGCAACATAAAGATTATAGTTTGCATAATTTAATAACCAACAATTCGCAAACGTTGAAGAACCATCAGTTTGTGGTAGAAATTTCACACAACGCCACTTGGCTAACCATGCAGTCGTTGCCTTATTTGTACGATTTTCAGCATACGTGCAACGAACAGATTTTTGCCAAATATTTTGCCGATGTATTAGCAATGCATGTGTTAGAAAAAAATCCGAGTATTAAAGATTTAATTACTGAATGGAAGAATAACCCAAAATCGAAATTAGAAGAAAATGAGGAGTTGAAACAATTAATGCTTCAGGAAACTCCGTGGATGAAAGATTTGGTTTCAAACGAAGAGAAAAAAGCACAATTGGCATCGTATTTTGATTTAGATCGATTGGAAAAAGAAGCCGATGAAATTGTAAAAACTTTGGGCGAACGTCAAAATGTCTCGGGTGGTTTTGGTTGGTTTTCGAGCGGATCAGAAAATGATTACATTACTCAGCACATCTTGATTACGGCGGCACAATTAGATAAATTGGGTGTTTCGCATTTCAACGTAACCGATGTAAAGAACATTGTGAATAAAGCCAATCGATTTATCGATGTTAAAATGCTGGATCAATTAAAAACATCAAATAAAACGTTCTCAAACCACAGTGCGATCAATTATGCTTTTGTAAAAAGTTATTATTCGAAAGATTTTGCAATTCCTACCGATGTTTCTAAACAATTAGATCAAAATTTTATCGATCTTAAAAAGAATTGGGTAGAATTATCGCTTCAAAACAAAGCGAAATTGGCAATAATTTTAAATAGAAAAGGCGATATTGCTTGGGCAAAACAAATTTTAAATCAGTTGAATGAAAGTGCGGTGATCGATGAAACCTATGGAATGTATTGGAAAGAAAACAGCAACCAATATTATTACTATCACAATGCAGCCGAAGTTCAGGCGCTGATCATTGAGGCTTTTAAAGAAATTGAGAATAACGAAACTACGCTTCAAAAATTAAATGCGTGGTTGTTAAGTCAGAAATTAAATAAAGATTGGGGCACAACAAAAGCAACAACATCGGCAATTTATGCGCTGTTGTTAGCAAATTCAACCGAAATTTCAAAATTAGATAAAGCTGTGGTTTCATTAGGAAATCAAACCATAAAAACCAATGAAACTGCAGATAATCAATCCGATGATTTGTTGGGTTACCAAACCTATCAATGGAAAGCCGATGAAATTACAAACGATTTTGGAAAGGTATCGATAAAAAATAAAAGTGAAAAACCTGTTTTCGGCGGAATTTACTGGCAGTATTTCGAAGATTTTAGTGCGGTAAAAAATGCCGCTAAAGGTATTTTAAATATTGAACGAAAGTTTTATATTGAAACATCAAGCAAAAAATTGCAGGAAATTTCAAGTGAAACCAAACTTAAATTAGGGCAAAAAGTAATTATTCGATTAGAAATTACTGCCGAAAAAGATATGGAATTCATTCATATTAAAGACATGCGCGCGGCAACTTTTGAACCTGTCGATGTGCTTTCGGGCTACAAATACCAAAACAATCTGCGTTATTACCTGTCGACACGAGATGCAGCAACCAACTTTTTTATCGATTATCTATCAAAAGGTAGCTATGTAATTGATTATGAGGTTCGTTTAAATAACGAAGGTAGTTTTACAAGCGGAATTTCAACCATTCAAAGCATGTACGCGCCCGAACACAGCGCACATACATCGGGTAAAATTATAAAAGTTGACTAACTTTGCTAAAATCAATCGCAAGAATCGTTATATTTGTGATAAAGATAAAAAAAGGAGTGTTTTTTTTATATCTAACCTATATTAAGAGAATAATTTAATGACAATAACAGGAACAATAGATCAGGTTTTTCCGAGATTTTATTATAAAGAAGGTAAAAAAATTAATTATTTCGAAATTTTGGTTTCGTATAATTTTTATAATGGTGTGAACGAAATTTTATTGTTGGCAAAAGATTTTGACAAACGCGATTTGAATGATAAAGAGCAGTTGTTTGTTTTTGAATTTGATATTGCAAGCAAATTTGTGAACGAAAAATTAATGACCGATTTTTATTTACAGAATTATAAAAAGATTGATAGTAGAAGCGAAAATCCGCTGATTATAATTAGAACCTATTTCGAAAAAAATACGTTTGAAGTTTTAAAGAAACAAGAAGTTAAAAACCGTGTAAAAGTTTTTGGTAAGTTTACATCGATCCACCGAAACCAACCGCCGTTGTTTTGTTATTTCTGGGAAGACAACCACTTTTTAACCGATATAAACAAGGTTTCTAAAATTCAGTTAAACTGCCGCAGTCTGCCATACAAAGACAAATACATAAGCAATGTTGAGGTTTGGCGAACCATGGAAAACGATAATTTTATAGGAAGTATTTTATAACAAAAAGAAGCCGTCTCAATATTAAAATTTGAGGCGGTTTTTTTATTAGAATTAATTTCCAATA
>NZ_RQTJ01000004.1:0-153917 GCF_003858535.1 Paenimyroides viscosum | reverse complement strand
CTATCAGCAGTTAGCAGATTGCAATAACTCAACTTCTAAAATTTCCTTCTTAAATAATTAATCCTCAGTTGCTTTTCTAAAAACTAATAGCTAATAGCTAAAAGCTTTAAAAATAGTAGTCCCGGGCAGACTCGAACTGCCGACCCCTACATTATCAGTGTAGTACTCTAACCAGCTGAGCTACGAGACTCTGTATCTTAATTATTCTGTGTTATTTGAATTAACAAAAAAGAGCAAAATTGCTTAAACCATCTCTAGAAAGGAGGTGTTCCAGCCGCACCTTCCGGTACGGCTACCTTGTTACGACTTAGCCCTAGTTACCAGTTTTACCCTAGGCAGCTCCTTGCGGTCACCGACTTCAGGTACCCCCAGCTTCCATGGCTTGACGGGCGGTGTGTACAAGGCCCGGGAACGTATTCACCGGATCATGGCTGATATCCGATTACTAGCGATTCCAGCTTCACGGAGTCGAGTTGCAGACTCCGATCCGAACTGAGAACGGTTTTATAGATTCGCATCCAGTCACCTGGTAGCTGCTCTCTGTACCGTCCATTGTAGCACGTGTGTGGCCCAGGACGTAAGGGCCGTGATGATTTGACGTCATCCCCACCTTCCTCACAGTTTACACTGGCAGTCTTGTTAGAGTTCCCGACATCACTCGCTGGCAACTAACAACAGGGGTTGCGCTCGTTATAGGACTTAACCTGACACCTCACGGCACGAGCTGACGACAACCATGCAGCACCTTGTATTTTGTCTTGCGAAAGATCTGTTTCCAAATCCGTCAAAACACATTTAAGCCCTGGTAAGGTTCCTCGCGTATCATCGAATTAAACCACATGCTCCACCGCTTGTGCGGGCCCCCGTCAATTCCTTTGAGTTTCAAACTTGCGTTCGTACTCCCCAGGTGGGATACTTATCACTTTCGCTTAGCCACTCAGTCTTACTACCAAACAGCTAGTATCCATCGTTTACGGCGTGGACTACCAGGGTATCTAATCCTGTTCGCTACCCACGCTTTCGTCCATCAGCGTCAATCGTTTGTTAGTAACCTGCCTTCGCAATTGGTATTCCATGTAATATCTAAGCATTTCACCGCTACACTACATATTCTAGTTACTTCACAAAAATTCAAGCCTAACAGTATCAATGGCAATTTTTTGGTTAAGCCAAAAACTTTCACCGCTGACTTATTAAGCCGCCTACGGACCCTTTAAACCCAATGATTCCGGATAACGCTTGGATCCTCCGTATTACCGCGGCTGCTGGCACGGAGTTAGCCGATCCTTATTCTTACGGTACCGTCAGTACATTACACGTAATGTGTTTTCTTCCCGTACAAAAGCAGTTTACAATCCATAGGACCGTCATCCTGCACGCGGCATGGCTGGTTCAGACTTCCGTCCATTGACCAATATTCCTCACTGCTGCCTCCCGTAGGAGTCTGGTCCGTGTCTCAGTACCAGTGTGGGGGATCTCCCTCTCAGGACCCCTACCCATCATCGTCTTGGTAAGCCGTTACCTTACCAACTAACTAATGGGACGCATGCTCATCTTATACCAATAAATCTTTATATTTTAAAAGATGCCATTCAAAATAACTATAAGGTATTAATCCAAATTTCTCTGGGCTATCCCTTAGTATAAGGTAGATTGCATACGCGTTACGCACCCGTGCGCCGGTCTCAATATCCGAAGATATCTACCCCTCGACTTGCATGTGTTAGGCCTGCCGCTAGCGTTCATCCTGAGCCAGGATCAAACTCTTCATCGTATGTTGTAATATTTTTTTGATGTTGCGTTTAAGCGCTTTTAATTTCTTAAAAACTCTTACTCTTTTTTTTTGTTAATCCAATATGTCTATGAACTTGTCTTTCGTATTATCACTCTCTATCTGAAAGCGGTTGCAAAAGTAGCAACTCTTTTTTAAACTACCAAAATTTATTCGATAAATATCTTTAGTTATTTTTTAAAGAACTTTTGCTTGCTATTTCATTTCTGAAACGGATTGCAAAACTACAACCTTTATTTGATAACTTCCAAATTTATTTTTGATAAATTTCTCTGTGTTTTATAATGTTTAAAAGAACGTTTCTGTTTTTCAACGGTGCAAAGATACCCCCTACTTTCGCGACTTTCCTAATTAATTTCAACCTTTTTTTATTGTTATTTTTTAGTTGCTTTATTGTTAAGCGGTTAGGAAATTAATTTAACATTTGAACAATACTCATGATGTTTTAAAACTGAAATATTTTATTATTTACAAATTATCTTGCGTGATTTTTTATGGTTTACTGTATTTTTTATTGTCCTGAATTTGCGTTAGGGAGTGCAGCGGATAGCCTTTTGTGGCTTTAATGCCACAAAAGCTTGAAGCGGAAAGCCCGACCCGCCCATTAAAAGGCGGGAAACGCCCAAGCGAAAAGAAGAAATACTAACAAAAGCAGTTGTAAATTCATTCTAAAAATTGTAACTTGTAAATAAAAAGAAGATGAAAGAGTATACATTAGTTATGGGAGCATCGGAAAATGTGCAACGTTATTCTAACATGGCGGTAAGAAAACTTTTAAATTACAATCATAAAGTCAAGGCTTTTGGAAATCGTGAAGGTGAAATTAACGGAGTACGTATCACAAACGATTTAGAACCTTATACAGATATTGATACAATAACGCTGTATTTGAATCCGACAAACCAAAAACCTTTTTATGATTATATTATAGATCTGAATCCGAGACGTGTGATTTTTAATCCCGGTACTGAAAACAAAGAGTTGCAAGGAAAACTTAAAAATGCAGGCATTGATTTTGAAGAAGCCTGCACTTTGGTACTTTTAAGTATTAACAAATATTAGAAAAACCGAACTTAATTAAGTTCGGTTTTTTGTTTGAAGCTTATAAACAGCAATAATATTAAGGTAATTAAGCCGTTTACTATAATTAATTCGTTATCAAAAACATATCCGCTGAATAATGTTTTAGAATTGTTACTTATATATAAGGTAATAAATGGCGAAATTAAACAGACAAAAGGTACTAATTTATCGTGAACTTTTCGAGCTTTGAAAAACATTCCGAAAGTGAATAACCCTAATAGTGGTCCGTAAGTGTAAGAAGCGATTTTAAAAATCATACTAACAACAGATGCATCGTTTATTATATTAAAGATTACAATGACCGCGAACATGATCAAACAGAAAATTAAATGAACAATTTTTCGAACCATAACATTTTTAGGTTTATGAACATTCTCGGCTTTATCCATTCCTAAAAAATCAATACAGAAAGAAGTTGTTAATGCGGTTAAAGCAGAATCGGTTGTGGCAAAAGTAGCAGCGATTAATCCTAATAAAAAGACAATTGCAGGAACTAATGCCAAATGATGAAAGGCAATTTCAGGAAAAAGTAAGTCGGTTCGAGGTTTTCCAGTAATGAAATCGGTAGGAACTGAAACTCCGTTTGCATCGGCATAAATATAAAGCAACGCACCAACTCCCAAGAAAAAGATATTAATTAAAACAAAAATCCCTGTAAATGTAAACATGTTTTTCTGCGCATCTTTAATATTGGCGCAACTTAAATTTTTCTGCATTAAATCTTGATCCAAGCCTGTCATTGCAATAGTTACGAACATTCCACCCAAAAACTGTTTAATGAAATGGAAACGGCTGTCTACAAAATCTTCCCAAAAGAAAATTTTACTATAACTGCTGTTTTTCACGGTTTCAAATGCTTCGATTGCATTTAAATCTAAACTGTAGCAAATAAAAATAATAGTTAAAATAACCGAACTTATCAAGAAAAACGTCTGCAAGGTATCGGTAATAATAATTGCTTTTAAGCCCGATTTATAGGTATATGCGTAAATTAAAGCGAGTGAAATTAAACCAGTTACTGCAAAGGGAATTCCGAAAGCATCGAACACAAAGCGCTGAAAAACAATAACAACCAAATATAAACGAAAAGCCGAACCAATGGTTCTACTGATTAAAAATATAGCTGCGGCAGTTTTATAGCTGTAAAATCCCAATCGTTTTTCGAAATATTCGTAGATCGAAACCAAATTCAATCGATAATATAAAGGCAACAGAACGGTTGCTGTAATGATAAAACCAACGGCATTTCCTAAAACAAACTGAAAATATTTGAATTGTTCGCCACTTGGAGCACCAACTTCTCCCGGAACAGAAATAAACGTTACACCCGAAAGTGCGGTACCAATCATTCCGAATGCCACCAAATACCATTTTGAATTTTTATTTGCCGAGAAAAAAGCAGCATTACTACTGTCTTTACGGCTTACAAAATGCGATATACCAATTAAGATACCGAAATATATGATTATTATGGTTAAAATTACAATGGGTGTCATTTCTTAAAATTTTCTCAAAAATAAATATTTTATTGTTGCGGTATTGAAAACCTACCTTTAATTTTCAAGTAAATTTATTAATTTTGCAGAATGGATTTTCCTTCGAAATTATTAGAAAACGCAGTGAACGAAATGGCGCAGTTGCCCGGAATTGGTAAAAGAACGGCATTACGCTTGGTTTTGCATTTGCTACGCCAGCCAATTGAGCAAACTACCGACTTAACAACGGCGTTGGATTTGTTGCGAAACGAGATTAAATACTGCAAAAGCTGTTATGCGATATCGGACACTAATTTGTGTGAAATTTGCGAAAAACCGTCGCGCGATCATTCTATAATTTGTGTGGTGGAAGATGTGCGTGATGTAATGGCATTAGAAAATACACAGCTTTACAAAGGAATTTACCATGTTTTGGGCGGAAAGATTTCTCCGATTGATGGTGTTGGCCCTAGTCAGCTAAACATTTTACCATTAATTGATAAAGTAAAAAACGGCGGCGTCAGCGAAATTATTTTCGCGTTGAGTTCTACTATGGAAGGAGACACAACCAACTTTTATATTTACAAACAGATTAAAGATTACGAAATTATTACATCGACCATTGCGCGTGGAATTGCCGTTGGCGACGAACTGCAATATGCCGACGAAGTTACTTTAGGACGAAGTTTGATTCACCGTGTTCCGTTTGAAAGTAGTTTGAAGATTTAAAAAACTGATATTAACAACAAAAGTTTAAAGTAAATATAAACAAAAAAAATCTTCCTTTTGGAAGATTTTTTTTGTTTATGCTTTGCAACAACCGTCTAGATTTTCGTAAGCTATTGGGTCGGCTTTAATTTCATCGGCATCGAAACCTAATTTTGAAATTGCTGTTCTTATATCTTGCAAATTTGTTTTTTTAGGATTGTAGTAAACTGTAATAGTTTCTTTTTCTTCATCTAACTCGTACATTTTCACACCTTTTACTTTCAACATTTCTGTCTGAAACATTTTTCCGCAGGTTTCGCAAGCTTTACAATGATCGCAAACAATGTTTGTTTTAATTACCGCTTTTTCTGATTTTTTGTTTTGTGCACTCACAACAGTTGTAGACGCAATAAACAATACAACTAATAAAGCTTTTAAATTTTTCATAATTCAGGTTTTAAATTAATCAATACAGGTAATCATATCGCTGGTTGTTTTTCTTACCTTTTTTAATTCTGCCTGCCAATCGTTTTCGGCATCGCGGTAACCAATCGGTAAAATAACAACGCTTTTTAATCCTTTTTCTTCTAAATTCAACAGTTTGTCAACTTCATGGTTTATAAAACCTTCCATTGGTATCGAATCTACTTCTAAAGCTCCGGCTTCGGTCAGTGCCATTCCCAAGGCAATATAAACCTGTCGGGAAGCATGTTCAAACTGATGTTCTAACGACATAGACGTTAATTGTTTTATAACGCCGTTTTTGTAATTATCAGAAAATCCTTTGGGTAAATCACGTTCTTGTTCATAAAAATCAAAATAATGATTCATTCTATTAATATCATAATAACTCCAAGCGGCAAAAATGATTAAATGCGAACAATCTGTTAATTGCGACTGATTATATGCAACTGTCTTGATTTTTTCTTTTAAAGCCTGATTGGTAATTACAATCATTTCAAAAGGCTGCAAACCAGATGAAGTTGGTGCCAATCGCGCCGCTTCTAAAATACTGTTTACCTTATCTTGAGAAACTTTTTCACCGTTCATTTTTTTGGTAGCGTAACGCCACTGCAATGCGGGAATAATACTCATAATTTTATTTTTATGATTATCACAACTTTATTATTCGCCAGTTCGATTTATAAGATCGAACTGACGATCATAAATTATTTTTTATATGATGCTAAAAAAGCATTTACATTTGTTTCGATACGTTCCTGAATGTTAGAAACATCTGCTTTTTCGAATTTCTCACCAATGATATTTTCGTATAATTCAATGTATCTGTCTGAAACTGTTTCAATATATTCGTCTGTCATTTCAGGAATCTGCTGACCATCTTTCCCTTGAAAACCGTTTGAAATTAACCATTGACGCACAAATTCTTTTGATAATTGTTTTTGAGCTTCGTTTTTATCTTGACGATCTTGGTATCCTTCTGCATAAAAATAACGAGAAGAATCCGGAGTATGAATTTCATCAATCAATACAATTTTACCGTCTTTCGTTTTACCGAATTCGTATTTTGTATCAACCAAAATCAATCCACGCGATGCTGCAATTTCAGTTCCACGCTGATATAAAGCATGTGTATATTTTTCTAACACTTCGTAATCTTCTTTAGAAACAATTCCTTGTGCTAAAATTTCTTCTTTAGAAATATCTTCATCATGCGTTCCAACAGCTGCTTTTGTAGTTGGAGTGATGATTGGGGTTGGAAATTTATCGTTTTCCTTCATACCTGCAGGCATTTCAACTCCGCACAAAACACGTTTTCCTTCAGCATATTCGCGAGCTGCATGACCCGATAAATAGCCGCGGATAACCATTTCTACTTTAAAAGGATCGCACAAATAACCAACAGCTACGTTAGGATCTGGGTTTGCAACCAACCAGTTTGGAACAATATCTTTTGTTAAATGCATAAATTTTGATGCAATTTGGTTTAAGATTTGTCCTTTATATGGAATTCCTTTTGGCATAATTACATCAAAAGCCGATAAACGGTCAGTGGCAATCATTACCAATAAATCGTCGTTAATATTGTAAACTTCGCGTACTTTTCCTTTGTAAACAGATTGCTGACCCGGAAAATTAAAGTTAGAAGAAGTTATGGTTTTCATTATAATGTTGTGTTTGTTTTAAAACTGTAAAAGTACTAATAATTCTTTTTCAAAACGTTCTTTAGGCAAATATTGCGCTTCCAGATTATCCATAAAAGGTATAGGCGTTTCGATACTTGCCACACGTTTTACAGGCGCATCTAAATACTCAAAACAATTTTCCATGATCCAAGCAGATAAATCGCTGGCAATTCCGCCAAACATTGAATCTTCTTGAAGAATTATTACTCGGTTTGTTTTTTGTACCGATTTTCTAATCGTTTCGTAATCTAAAGGTTGTAACGTTCTTAAATCGATCAAATCAGCAGAAATATCTGTATTTTTCTCCAAAGTATCTAATGCCCAATGAACACCGGCTCCATAAGAAATAATTGTCACATCATTTCCTTCTTTAATTAAGGAAGCCTGACCAAACGGAATGGTGTAATAATTAGCCGGAACATCTTGCGATTTACTGCGGTACAGATTTTTATGTTCGAAAAAAATCACCGGATTTGGATCGTTAATTGCGGTATTCAACAAACCTTTAGCATCGGCAGGAAAAGCAGGGTAAACCACTTTTAACCCCGGAGTTTTAGTAAACCAAGCTTCGTTTGTTTGCGAATGGAACGGACCAGCGCCAGAACCTGCACCACAAGGCATACGCACCACAACATCGGCATGTTCGCCCCAACGATAGTGCTGCTTTGCTAATAAATTTACGATTGGATTAAAACCTGTTGAAACGAAATCGGCAAACTGCATTTCTACAACCGATTTGTATTTATTGATTGATAATCCGGCAGCCGATGACACAATAATACTTTCGCAAATTGGTGTGTTACGCACGCGTTCTTTTCCAAAAGCATCAACAAAACCTTCGGTTACCTTAAAAGCACCGCCGTATTCTGCAATGTCCTGACCCATAATTATTAAATTCTCATGACGTTCAAAAGATTGTTTCAATCCTTCTGAAATCGCATCAATAAAACGGATGTTTTTGGTTTCGGTCGATGCTTCAAAATGCTGATATTCGTAAGGTTTGTACACATCATTCAGTTCTGTTTCCAGATTAGCTTCTAAACCGGCTTCGTCTTGTGTAATTTTCCAATGCGTATCAATTTCTTCTTTGATTTCTTTTCTTAACTGCGCATCTTGTTCTTCAGATAAAATACCCATTTCGGTTAAATAATTGTTGAAACGAGCGATTGGATCTTTAATTTTCCATTCTTCGAACAATTCCTGCGGAATATACTTGGTACCACTCGCCTCTTCGTGTCCACGCATTCTAAACGTTTTCATTTCAATTAAAACCGGATGCGGATTTTGACGCATATCTTCTGCAATTTCATGAAGTTTTGTATAAACTTCCACAATATTGTTACCGTCTATAATATGGCTTTCCATACCATAACCGATACCTTTATCGGCTAAATTTTCACATTTATACTGCTCGCGTGTAGGTGTTGAAAGTCCGTAACCGTTGTTTTCAATAATAAACATTACCGGTAAATCCCAAACGGCAGCAACGTTTAATGCTTCGTGAAAATCACCTTCAGACGTTGCGCCTTCACCCGTAAAAACAGCTGTGATTTTATTTTCTTTTCGTAGTTTGTGTGCCAGTGCAATACCATCGGCAATACCTAATTGTGGACCCAAATGCGAGATCATTCCTACAATATTAAATTCTTGCGTTCCAAAGTGAAACGAACGGTCGCGTCCTTTTGTAAATCCGTTTGGTTTGCCCTGCCATTGAGAAAACAATCTGCTTAAAGGAATGTTTCTACTTGTAAAAACTCCAAGGTTTCTGTGCATTGGCAGAATATATTCATCGTTATGAAGGATCGATGTTACACCAACTGCAATAGCTTCCTGCCCCATCCCAGAAAACCATTTTGATACTTTTCCCTGACGAATCAAGATTAACATTTTTTCTTCTATTAATCTTGGTTTCAATAATTTTTTATATAAATCTAACAGTATATCTTGCGATAAAATTTGAGATTGAACTTCCATAAAAACGGTTGTAAATATTTTTGGGCTAAAAGTACTAATTTTATTTGTGTAACTAAGTAAAAAACATTTTTTCACTATATAGTGAATTTTTTTTGGTGAAATCATGTTTTATACCTACTTTTGCTACTAATCAACAATAAAACACTCAATAAAAACTCTAACTTTATTTTAATTGTCTATCATTTAAGATGTTGTTATAGGACAAAGACTGACTTATAGTAAACTATGAGTCAGTTTTTTATTTAACTTTGTTTCAAACTTTTAAGAACACTTATTATGGAAGATGAATTTAAAGCTAGAAAAGTAACTTCTGGTAAACTTCGTGATAAAGTACGTACCAAAAATAAAATGGTTCAAGCTGTTGGTAAAGTTTTATTAAAAAAAGGTTATACCGGCTTAAACGCTACATCTGTAGCAAAAGAAGCTGGTGTTGACAAAAGTTTGGTGTGGACTTATTTTGGCAATTTAGATAATTTGGTAGAAGAATATATTGCACAGCGCGATTTTTGGAAATATAAAGCAAAAGATTCTATAGAAACTTTAACAACAGAAACAAAAGTTATTGATGACGATGATATGGCGGCTTTACTACAATTTCAGTTTAAGGCTTTATTAGAAGACGAAATTTTGCAACGCCTTATGCTTTGGGGAATTAGCGAAAAAAAGCAGTTTTTACGTAAAGCTTCTGATGATAGAGAGTTAATTGGGGAAGAAATCTTTAAAAACATGGATTCTAAATTTAAAAACTCAAACGTTGATGTTCGCGGAATATTTGCAATTGTGGTTGCGGGTATTTATTATTTGGTTCTTCACGCTAAAACAAACGGAAGTCTTTTTTGTGGAATTGATTTGAATACTGCCGATGGTGAAGAACGAATTAAAGAAAGCATTTCACAAATTATTAAAATGGCTTACCAAAACAATATCAAAATTTAATTATTTAATGAAACTTTTAGTTTAAAAACGTAAATTTGAATTTAAAGTTTTAAAAATGCAAAATATACCTTGTGTTAACTTGCGTGATTTCCTATCGGATGATCCGGTACGCAAACAAAAATTTGTAAATGAAATCGGTAAAGCTTACGAAGAAATTGGTTTCGTAGCATTAAAAGGACACTTTTTAAGTGATGATCTTGTAGATAAACTGTATCAACAAGTTCGCAATTTTTTTAATCTTTCTTTAGACGTTAAAGAAAAATATGAAATCCCTGGTATTGGTGGGCAACGTGGCTATGTTTCGTTCGGAAAAGAATCTGCAAAAGGACGAACAACTGGCGATTTAAAAGAGTTTTGGCATTTTGGACAATATGTTGAAAACAACGACAAACTAGCAAATGAATACCCTGCAAATGTAACGGTTAACGAACTCCCAGAATTTAATTCAACAGGAAAAGAAGCTTATAAAATGCTTGAAAAAACAGGAATTTATGTTTTACGTGCGTTAGCTTTGTATTTAGGTTTAAATGAATTTTATTTTGATGATTTTATCAAGAATGGAAATTCTATTTTACGCCCAATTCACTACCCTCCTATTCTTAATGAACCTAAAGATGCTGTTCGTGCAGCTGCACATGGCGACATTAATCTGATTACGCTTTTAATGGGTGCACAAGGTAAAGGTTTACAGGTACAAAACAACAATGGCGAATGGATTGATGCAATTGCAGAGCCAGATGAATTGGTGATTAATGTAGGCGATATGTTGTCAAGACACACCAACAACAAATTAAAATCTACCATACATCAGGTTATTAATCCACCAAGAGAATTATGGGGAACATCGCGTTTTTCTATTCCGTTTTTTATGCATCCAATAAGCGAAATGCCTTTAAATTGTTTAGAAAACTGCATTGATGAAAACAATCCTAAACGTTATGAAGATATCACTGCAGGCGAGTTTTTAACCGAACGTTTAATTGAACTAGGTTTGATTAAAAAATAGAAAAAATATTTAAAAAAAATTTTAGTAAATATTTGCAGATGTAAAAAAACTTTGTACATTTGTACTATAACTCATCTACAACAGGACAAGCAATTAGAATGTTTTAGAATTTTTGAGTTTTTCATAAGTGTTTTTTTTGGTTATTAAAGTGGGTTTATTTCGGTAAACCCACTTTTTTTATTTGTTGTTTTCTAAGATATATCGTTGTGTAACAAAATCTATATCTTTGATTGATTTACGCATCCAGTCTATTTTTTTTGCTAAAAGATCTTCTTCTGAAAGCTTCCAGTCTAATGCCGAAGTTCGTAATTTATTGGTAATGCTATTAATAACAAGGGCAGCCGAAACCGAAATATTTAAACTTTCGGTAAAACCGTACATCGGAATTTTTATAAAAGTATCTGCCTGATCCATAATTTCTTGAGATAATCCATTTTTTTCTGTTCCAAAAAATATTGCCGACGGTTTACTTATATCAAAATTATCTAACGTATGCGCATCGGCATGCGGAGAGGTTGCTACAATCTGGTATCCTTGCTTTTTCAGGCTTTCCAAACAATTTTGTGTAGACGTATGTCTGTAAATATCCACCCACTTTTCAGCCCCCAAGGCAATTTCTTTATCTATTGTTTTGCTGAATTTTTGTTCGATCATGTGTAAGTTTTGTATCCCAAAAACCTCACAACTCCGCATTACTGCGCTGGTATTATGTAGCTGATATACATCTTCAACGGCGATACAAAAATGCTTGGTTCTATTTTCTAAAACTTTATTGAACTTTAGTTTTCTGTTTTCGGTAATAAATCCTTCTAAATAATTTTTGTAATCGATACTTTTATATAAATCGTTTAAATTCATTGCTTTTCTTTAATTTAGTGCAAAGATACAATTTGCATATACAATGAAAAATTTAGTTTTTTTAACCGGAGCTGGAATTTCTGCCGAAAGTGGCGTGAAAACTTTTAGAGATGCCAATGGATTATGGGAAGGTCACGATATTATGCAAGTTGCTAGTTTAGATGGTTTTAAAAGAAACCCAGATTTAGTTCTAGATTTTTACAACAAACGCAGAAACCAACTTTTAAAGGTAGCGCCTAACGCTGCGCATAGTATTATTGCTAATCTAGAAAGTACTTTTAATGTAAACGTTATAACTCAAAATGTTGACGATTTACATGAACGCGCCGGTAGCACAAACGTGATACACTTACATGGCGAATTACTAAAAGCCTGCAGTGTGGTTAATGAAAACCTTATTTACGATTGGAAAACAGATATTTTAATGGGAACAACAAATAAAGAAAAGCACCAATTACGCCCGCATATTGTTTGGTTTGGGGAAGCAGTTCCTGAAATTGAAAATGCGATACCTATACTTGAACAGGCAGATATTTTAGTTATTGTAGGAACATCGTTACAAGTGTATCCGGCAGCTGGTTTAATTGATTATGCCGATAAAGCTAAACACCTATTTTATGTTGATTTGAATCCGGCTGAAACCAGTTATTTTAGAAAAAAAATAAAAGTAATTTCCAAAAAAGCATCAGAAGGAATGATGGAATTGCAGGAATTATTAATAAAATTATAAACCGTTTTTTAAAAAAAGTTGTGGATAATCTGTTGTAATACAATCAATTTTTTGTGAGATTAAATTTCTTGCATTCTCTAAATCGTTAACAGTCCACGAATTGGTTTTTAAATTTAAATCGTTAAATTGTTTAATCATGTTTTTGTTGGCTAAAAGAATTTCATAATGATAATCTATACCGTTTAAACCACTCTGTAAAATTTCAATGGCAGATTTATCGCCTTCTAAATAATGAACAAAAAAATGAGGAAGTTTGTTTTTAAGATAAACAGCCGAAGAAAAGTCAAACAAAATAAATTCTAAATTTTCAGGATTTGCGTTGAATGGAAGTTCGCTTACAATAACATCAATCAATTGTTTGGTTCGATCTGTTTTGCCTATTTCAGAAGTTTTAATTTCGGCAATTAGCTTGGTTTTATTTTGATTCAATCCCACAGAATAGAAATCATTCAAAGTCGGAATGTTCTCTCCATTTGGAAGTTCTTTAATCAATAAATCATTATAATTAGTAGTTTCGATATTCAACCCAAAAAAATTATGATCATGATTCACAACCACGATATTGTCTTTAGTTAAATGAACATCAAACTCTGATCCGTGACATTTTAAATCGATTGCTTTTTGAAGAGAAGCGATTGAATTTTGTGGTAAATTGAATTCTTTCCACGCTCCCCTATGCGCAATGATTTTAGTCGGCATAACACAACATATATAAAATTAATGTTTTTTTGGTTTGTTGCTAACGTCTTCTTCAAGATCGTCTTTTAACTCATCCATGATAGACTTGTCCCAAAGTTTAGTACCTGTAACATAAGCAACTTTACTTATTAAAAAACCAGCGACAGGTGAAGTAATAAACAAGAAAAATATAATAGCAAGTGCTTTAGTTGTAACAGAAAAATCGGAAAAATAAAGAACCGCCGCAATTAAAATACAACCAATTCCTAAAGTAGCAGCCTTAATAGTAATAGATAAGCGCGAATAAAAATCGGGCATTTTAACTATACCAAACGAAGCAATAAGAATAAAAATTGCTCCTAAAGTGCTTAAAATCATAATTAATAAATCATTCATCTTTTTTTCTTTTAAATATATAATAAGAAAAGGCAACGGTACTTAAAAAGGCAATAAGCGCCAAAATCATTGCTTGATCTAAGAACATCGGATTATTAACAATAATACTAAAAAGTGCAATTACTGCAACCCCAACTGTTATAAGCAAATCTAACGCTACTACCCGATCTACAACCTGCGGACCTTTCACAAAACGTATCATTATAAAAAAAATAGCCACGCAAATTATGGGCATTACAATGTATCCTATGTATTCTTCAACCGTCATATTATCGAATTATTTCTAATAATTTTTTTTCAATTCTGTTACTTAATCTTCGAATAAATTCTTCTTTATTTGCTAAATACATTACGTGAATATACATAGAACGTTTATCTTTTGATAAATCTATTACTACAGTTCCAGGAGTTAGTGCGATCATGTTTGCAAGCATGGTAATTTCAAAATCTGTTTTTGCCTCCATTTGGTATTTAACAATACCTGGTTTCATGTTGTAATTTGGTGTGATAACATCTTTAGTTACTTCGTAATTTGCTTTTAAAAGATCGTAAAAAAACAAAATTATGAACGCAAATATTTTTGGCACTCGGTAGAAATATTCTGTATTAGCTTTTACAGATCGGTTTACCATCCATAAAATAAAGAAACCCATGGTGTAACCAAATACAAAATTTGAATAATCAAGTTGTCCGGTAAGCGCTACCCAAACAAATGTAAGTAATATATTTAGTAAGAAATTTTGTAACATAATTATTCTTTTGGACCTAATACGTTATTTATATATATTTCGGGATGCTTCATTTCATAAGCTGCTTTTTCTGATAGTTTAATGACGCTGTTTACATTTAATCCAATAAATAAAGATACAATTGCTAAACCAACAATTGGTGCAATAAGTGCAATTTTACCTGATAAAGAAAATGGAGCAAAATGATCTATTTCTTCTGTGATGTGCTTTGGAGATTCTTTCCAAAAAGCTTCTGCCCAAATACGAACAATTACAAAAACAGTTACAAAACTTGCAATAATAAGTGCTGCTAGTAAAAAGTAATTTTCTTGTTTAAATGTTTCTTGAAACAATAATATTTTTGGCCAAAAGCCTGATAAAGGTGGAATTCCTATTAAAGAAAACAACACTAAAGCTGTCACGAACGAAAACTTAGGATAATCTTTAAGTAAACTTCCTAAACGAGTGATATCAACTGTTTCGCGCATTTTCACTATTACACCAGAAATCATAAAAACATTACTTTTTACAATTACATCGTGAATTAAATAAAATACAATTGCCACAAAAGCTAATTCGGTATTTAAACCCAAACCTGCAATTAAATATCCAATGTGACACACGATAAGGTACGATAAAATTCGACGAATATTTCTTTTATTTATTGTTCCTAAAGCTCCGGTAATTAAGGTGAATATTGCTATTATAGAAAATAAGGTTAACGTAAAATAATCGGGTTGAAAAATTACGGTAAACACACGCAACATGGCATAAATACCCATTTTAGTTAATAAACCTCCGAAAATTGCAGCAATAGCCGATGGTGGTGTATGATAAGCCGATGGTAGCCAAAAATACAATGGAAATACAGCAGATTTAATACCAAAACCAACAAAGAATAGTAAAGATGTTACGGTTACCAGCCCTTTATTTTCTACTAAAGTAATTTTGTTTGCTATATCGGCAATGTTCAAAGTTCCGGTAATTCCGTATAAAACGGCAATTGCGGTAAGAAAAATAACAGAAGCCAACATGTTCATTGTAACATACTTAATTGCACCTTCCATCTGCATTTTTTTACCACCAACGGTTAACAATATAAATGAAGATATAATAACAACTTCAAACCAAACGTAGAGGTTAAAAATATCACCTGTAAGAAAGGCTCCTAAAAGTCCCATTATTAAAAAATGAAAAATAAAGAAGTATCCAAATTTAATTCTGCTCACATTTAAACTTGCTGCCGAATAAATACCCACAGCTAAAGATACCAATGCTGTTAAAAGTACCATAATAGCACTTAATGTATCTGATATAAAAGTAATACCAAAAGGTGCTTGCCACCCCCCCACTTGTAACGATAAATGACCGTGTGTTAAAGTCATTTCAAACAAACGTAAACATAGCAAAAACGCGATACTGTTACCTACAATACTAATTATTTTTTGTACAAGAACTTTTTGCCAAAAAAATAATAGTAAAATAGCAGTAAACATATGCATTAATATGGGTGCTAATATAAAGTTTGTTATCATATATCTAAATCTTGAATATTTAAAGAATCCAAATCATCGGATCCGGTAGTAGCGTACACTCTTTTCAATAAAACAATTGCAAATGCTGTAAGTGCAAAGCTTATTACAATTGCTGTAAGTATTAATGCTTGTGGCACGGGATCGGCATAAATTTCTATAAACTTACTGTTTTCAGGTTTAATGATTGGTGCTTTACCTTTTGTTAATCCGCCCATTAAAAAAATAAGAATATTAGCACCATTACCTAATAAAAGTAATCCCAAAAGTAACTTAACCATACTTCTGCGGAACATCATATAAACACCCGCAGAATAAAAAGCACCTACTAAAATAACTAATAATAATTCCATTTATACTTGTTCTGAAATTGAAAATAATATGGTTAAAACCACCCCAATTACTACCATGTATACACCTAAATCAAAAATTAAGGCTGAACCAAAAGCACCAATTACAACAACTGCATCTGCAAACCATACCACACTCATAAACGGATGCCCTAACAACGTAGGTAACATACCGCTTAAAAAGCATATCATTAACCCAGTTGGAATTAAGAAAAAAGGTTTTACACTAAACATTTTAAGCGTTTGTGTTGGGCTGTATGCAAATGAATGCAGTACAAAGGCAATAGATGCCACTAAGCCGCCAACAAATCCGCCGCCTGGCAAATAATGCCCGCGCATTAATAAAAAAACAGAGAACAAAATCAATAATGGTAACAAATAATTAGTAGATGTACGCAAAATTGTTGTGTCTAGCTTTTGTTTATTCCGATTTCTCTCCATCTTGTGTTTTATATTTTAAAATACTATAAACGCCAATTGCAGCAATACCTAAAACAATGGTTTCTATCATGGTATCAAATCCACGGTAATCAACCAAAATTACATTTACTACATTTTTTCCTTTTGCTAGAATATAAGCATTGTCGGCATAAAATTTACTAACACTTTTATCTGCAGGTGAAACCAAAGCTTGTAATGTAATTAATGCAATAAGTATCCCAAAACTTACCGATATAACACCATCTCTAAACTGAATTTTTTTATTGGTGAACTTTAAAAATGGTGGTAACTTAAACAAAACCAGTACAAATAATACAACTGTTAAGGTATCAATTGCAAACTGCGTCATGGCTAAATCGGGAGCACCATAAAATACAAATATCAAACAAATAGAATATCCTATAACGCCTAAAGCTGCTATTGATGTTAACCTTGAAGTTGTACTTGTAATAAAATAAATAGCTATAATGGTTATTACAAATACAATAAATTCGTAAATTCTAAAGGCCGATAAATCTTCTGTATTAACACGTAAAGGCACATCGGCAAACAATTTATAACCTATAATTCCAATAAAAAATATGATTATAAACATGATATAAACCCTTAAGTACCCATTGTGAAAAAAACGCGTATATCTAAAGGCGAACCAACGTATTCCTAATGCTATATTGGTTAGTAATGTTTGTGGTGCCACTTCATGTAGCCCTTTTAATCTGCCTTCGTTTTTATTTGATGGCTTAATTAAAAAATACAATATGATACCTGTTGCAATTGTTACCATACTTAATATTAGCACCAAATTAAAACCATGCCATAAAGAAAGATACATTTCTGTAGTTGATCCTATAACATTACGTGCTGCTGATTGAATTATGGTTTGATCTATAACCGAAGGAAAGAGCCCGAAAACTAAAGTCCCGGTGCTTAACAAAACAGGTGAAAGCCACAAGAAAACAGATGGTTTCTTGATCTTTTGAAATTCTTTAGGTAATTTACCGACAAACGGACGAATACCTGCTAAAAAGCCCGAAGCAGTTAAAAACACATTAGTTATTAAAGCAATTGTTGTTAATAAAATAAGTGTTTCTTGTGTCCAAATTGTATCTGTAGTTACTCCGTAAATTAATTCCTTACTTAAAAAACCAAAGGTTAATGGAATACCTGCACTTGATAATGCAGCAATAAAACCAGCAACTGCAACAATTGGCATTATTTTACCTAAACCTTTTAATATAGATAAGTCTCTTGTATGCGCTGCGTGATCTACAATTCCGGTTATTAAGAACAAGGTAGCTTTGTAAAGCGCATGTACTAAAATAAATGTACAAGCTGCGTATAGAGCTGTTTGCGTACCAATACCTAATAAAAAAACGATAATACCTAATGCAGATATGGTTGAGTATGCCAACACACTTTTCATATCTTTATAAAAAACACTTAACACAGCACCCATAAACATGGTAATTCCACCAACAATCATAAGGGTGTAATTCCAGACATCATCCCCCGATAAAATAGGTGTAAAACGTGCTAAAATATAAATACCTGCTTTTACCATGGTTGCAGAATGCAGATATGCCGATACCGGTGTAGGCGCTTTCATAGCTCCTGGTAACCAAAAATGGAAAGGAAATTGTGCCGATTTTGTAAAAGCACCTGCAAAAAGCAAGAAAATTATAATGTAATAATATTCATTATTTACTAATACATCAGGATATAAAAGAAGTTCGTTTAATGAAAAAGTTCCGGCAACAATACCAATTAAAGCAAACGATGCCAGCATTAAAAAACCACCTAAACTTGTAAGGCTTAAAGCCCAAAGCGCACTTTTTCTTGAATCTTCTTGTGTGGTGTTATAACCAATTAAGAAAAAAGAACTAATACTTGTAAGTTCCCAAAATACAAATAATGTTATTAAGTTATCAGACAAAACTACACCAAGCATTGCAGCCATAAACAAGGTTAAATAGCAATAAAACCTGTGTATGTTTTCGTCTCTTTTTAAATATTCCGAAGCATAAAAATAAATTAATGTACCAATACCGGTTATCATTAACGCAAAGAGCATAGATAACCCATCAATTTTAAAATCTAAAGATATACCTAAAGAGGGAATCCATTCGTTTCTAAAAATAATTGCAGTTGTACCTTTATGGATAGATGGCAGATAACTTAAAAGATATAAAAAAAATAAAAAAGGAATAACACATATAATTTTAAAAAACCTTAAAAACTTTTGTGGCTTTAAAAGCAACATCAAAAAGGCTAACAAAAAGGTTATAATAATGGGTAAAAGCATAATATGTGAAGTTTAGACCTTTCTCTATATAGTAGTTTATATGAATTTTTGTAAAAATAAGAAAAATAAATTATTTATTAAAGATTATATTTAACCAAAAGTCAAGAATTATAGAAGTTGCAAACCACCTAAATTAATAAAAGTGGTAAAATAAAAACAACAAACAACTCATACATAGTTATTTGTTGTTTTAACAAAAGATATTTATTTATTTTCTATAACCAATGAACTGGTTTTCCTTTTTTTCCAAAAAGCCAAGCAATAAAAACGGTGTCTTTACCATCTATTTTAAAAACTTTAAACTGTGGCGCAAATAAAATTGCTACCACGCCGCTTACAACAGGTATCCATAAGCCATTTAGCAATGTGTATTGTACAATAATAAAGCGTGCAGCCAAAAATATAAGAGCAAAGCACATAAATTGTATTATTAAAATTTTAGTTTGCTTATTCATTATAGTCTTTATTTTGAAATTTAGTTCTTTTACTGCCTTCGTACATTTCGTATTTCACTAAACGCGCTTCTAATTTACCGTTGAATAATTTAATTTTTCGCGACGGTTTAAGTCCAACAAATTTTAAAGCCTCAATGTTTCCTGTAATAAACCAAGAGTTAGTACCAGGATAGCTTTGCTTTAATGTATCGCCAATTTCACGGTAAAAACGTTCTAAATCAATATCTAAACGCTCCCCATAAGGCGGATTAAACACCATGTGCAACGGACCTTGTGTTTCTTTCTCGGTTTCAAAAAAGTTATGTTGTTCAACTTTAATGTACTCGTCTAGATTGGCATTTTTAGCATTGTCTTTTGCTTTTGATACTGCTGATGGAGCTTTATCATATCCATAAATATCATAATGAAAATCGACAATCTTTTTTAGTAAAGATTCTTCAACTTTTTCAAACAAATCGCCATCCCAATCTCTCCATTTCTCAAAAGCAAACTCTTTTCTATTGATATTTGGTGGAATGTTACACGCAATCATAGCGGCTTCAACCAAAAAAGTTCCCGAACCACACATAGGATCTAAAAAATTCGATTGCCCATTCCAACCACTTAAAATTAAAATTCCAGCAGCCAAAACTTCATTAATTGGCGCAATATTGGTTGCCGTTCTATATCCTCTGTGGTGTAACGATGCGCCCGATGTGTCTAAAGATACCGTACAAACATCTTGTTGAATGTGAATGTTTATTTTTAAATCAGGGAAATCTTTATCAACATTTGGTCTTTCACCTAGTTTTTTCTTAAACTGATCTACAATAGCATCCTTACTTTTTAAAGATACAAATTGTGAGTGATTAAAATGATCTGAAAAAATTGTAGCATCAATTAAAAAAGATTTATGCACACTTAAATACTCTGACCAATCTATACTTTGCACACCGTTATACAAACTTGTTTCGTTAAAAACCTTGAATGTTTTAATGGGTTTTAAAATTTTCAAAGCAGTTCGTAACGCAATGTTAGCCTTATACATAAAGCCTTGATCGCCATAAAAACTAACCATTCTTGTACCTTGTTCTACACGTTGTGCACCAAGATTTATTAATTCTTTTGCCAAAATTTCTTCAAAACCAAAGAAAGTTTTAGCTACCATTTTAAAGTTTTCCATATTGAATTCCTTTCCTTCGGGAACTATAAATTTATTTAATTCTACAAAAATAGCGTATTTTTGCGTTTCCAAAATTTCTAAAATGCAAGATTCTAAAAAAACGTACAGCAATAATTGGTTTAATACCCCATTTTATCATATTTTATACAAAGACCGTGATTATGCCGAAGCGCAGTTGTTTATTGATAATATTACTGAATATTTAAACCTACCCGAGAATGCTAAAGTACTAGATTTAGCTTGTGGTCGCGGCCGTCATTCTATTTATTTAAGTAAATTAGGATACAACGTTATAGGTGCAGATTTATCTAAAAACAGTATTGATTACGCAAAAGAATACGAAAATGATACGTTGCATTTTGAAGTTAAAGATATGCGCGAGCCTTTCGCCGAAAAATTTGATGCCGTTTTTAATTTATTTACAAGTTTTGGTTATTTTCAAGACAAAGAAGACAATTTATTGGCACTAAAAGCAATAAAAAACAGCTTAAACGATTATGGTTTTGCAGTTCTAGATTTTATGAACGTGCATAAAGTAATTCAAAATTTAGTTCCCGAAGAAACAAAAGAAGTAAACGGTATTGTCTTTCACATAAAACGCTGGGTTGAAGATGGCTATATTTTAAAAAATATTGTTTTTGAATTTGAAGACGACCATTTCGATTTTACAGAAAAAGTTAAAGCATTAACTCTTGAGGATTTTGAAAATTTAATGGATGAAGCCGGAATTTTTCTGTTAGATATTTTTGGCGATTATAAATTGCATAAATTTTACAAAAATGAATCGGATCGTTTAATAATGATTTTTAAATAATGGAAACATATTTATTACCATTTATAGCAGTTCTTTTAGGGTACTTTTTGGCGGTATTTTTAAAACCGGCTAAAAAACAAACCATAAAACTAATTTTAGCTTTTAGTGGATCCTTTCTACTAACCATGACGGTTTCGCACTTATTACCCGAAGTGTATGCATATGTTATAGAAGGAAATCATAGAGAAACAGTTGTCAATGTAGACCATGATCATACGCATGATTATTCACATTCGCACGAACACCATACCCACCATGCTTCCGTTGAAACAAACCAACATAATCACGACCACGGTGCCATGAAAGAAATTGGGTTGTTTATAATGTTAGGTATTGTTTTTCAAATAATTTTAGAATATTTTTCTAAAGGCGCAGAACATGGGCATGTACATATTCATGAAAAAATGAATTCACTGCCTTGGCTTTTATTTTGTAGTTTGTGTTTACATGCTTTATTTGAAGGGATGCCAGTAAGCCAACATACCCATTTAGCTTGGGCAATTGCCATACACCACTTCCCCATTGCAATTATTTTAACTTTATTCTTTTTACAAGCGCAGTTAAACAAAAAATTTATTTTTTTGTTTATGATTGTATTTGCGGTAATGACTCCGTTGGGAACATATTTATCTGCTAACCTAGCATTTTTAATAGATTATTATGTACCCATTTCTGCTTTTGTAATAGGTATATTATTTCATATTTCCTCGACAATTATTTTTGAAAGTAGCGAAGGTCATAAATTTAATTTAGCCAAATTATTAGCAATAATCATAGGAATAACGTTAGGTTATTTTGTGTAACTATTTAAAAGTATACATATTACAAAATAAAACCTCAATTTCTTGAGGTTTTATTTTGTAGCTAATAATTCATTAGCTTCTTGTAAAATTAAATCTATTCTTTTTTTATCGAATTTAAAGTGATCTAATAAAACAGGATTTTTAACCAATTCACGCACCAAAATACAGTTTTTAGACAATAAAATTTGTTCTTCCTCTTTTGTCAATGTTGTTAAACAAGTTATTGGATACAACCCTTGTTGATCGGTTAAATGCTTAATGCTTTTATCTTCTGGATAATTCCAACTAATTAAGTTAATATCATAACACTCAGCAAAAGCGATACTGTCTGTTGTAAAAAAAGCATTCGTTATTAAATAGCCTTTTTTAGGTTTAAATGACCGATTAAAAAAAGTAAAATTATTATCTTTTAAATCTATAAATCTCGATAAAAAGTACATTGGCGTAGTTACACTAATTTTAGCATCAATGTCATTCCTAAACTTACATTCACAGACTATATCTTCGTTTTTGTTAGAAATAATCACATCAACTTCGTGCGTTATGGTAGATTTCCCGGTTAATGTTTGGCTAGTAATGGTATCATAACCTTGAACTTCAAAAATTTTAGCTACCCATTTTTCAAAGAAAAATCCTTCGGGTCCTAAATCTTGTAATGCTCTTTTTAAGCTATAACGTGCCGCTACAGACGATTTTAAATTCTTTAATAAACCAAATGCTTTTTCATAAAGCTCTTTCGTAGATATTCCGTCGTAAATTTCTTTGCTAATAATTTTGCAAATATTATTGGCGTCTTCATTACTAGCACCAGAATTTACTAATGATCTATACAAGCTTTTTTCGTGGAAAGGAACAATTTCACCTGACTGTTTTTTTATTTGAACGCTCATTTAATAGTTATTTTTTTGATAAACGTTCGTGAACATATTCAATCTTTGTTTTTCCGTGCGCTTTAGGATTTCCCTCATTATCTAAATTAACCATTGTAATTTTATCTACGGTTATAATAGTTTCGTGGGTCATTTTATTTCGCACCTCGCAATGTAAAACTAAAGAAGTAGTACCAAACTTTACTACATCTAATCCAATTTCAACAATATCACCTTGTTTTGCTGATGCCATAAAGTTTATTTCGGACATAAATTTAGTAACTACATGCGAATTTTCTAGCTGAATAATACTATATAAAGCTGCTTCTTCATCTATCCAAGCTAATAATTTACCACCAAAAAGTGTTTTATTCGGATTAAGATCTTCTGGCTTAACCCATTTTCGTGTATGAAATCTCATTGTGTAATTTTTTTTTTAAAATAACACAAAATTGGTGAATTAGTCAAAAATCATTTTATAAAACATCAAAATAAAGTTTTTGTTCATATAAAATATTTCCATAATTATTCTTCAAAGTATTAAAACTTTCATTTTCTACAGAATTTGATGTAATGTCTTCTATGGTTTTATTTAAAAAATCTTTATAATAAAGTACAAAAATTTTATCAAAACCCTTAATATCAGCCATTGTTAATTTATATAGATCTTTCTGATGTTCTTCTGTCATTGTTTTAATTTCCACTTTTTGTGCAATTGCCGCAGATTTATAATCAGATAAAAGTTTTTGTAGTTTTGGAAGGTTTGTATTTAAATAATTTTTTAATTCAGGATTTGAACTTTTTTCATAACCTATTTTAAAAGCTTCAACCTGATATTCAATATTAGAAATTAGTTTGTTTGTAAAAACATCTTCCGGTTTAATCTGCTCCTTTTTAGTTGCAAAAGTTTTATTTTTTTTTTGATTTTCTGCAGGTTTATTACATCCAATTAGTAAAACACCAACAATTAATAGTAAATAATTTGTTTTCATAAAGTATATATATTTTTAATAAAAATACAATATTTTATTTTAAAACATAAACATACAGCAAATAAATTACAAAATAACAACAAACAAAACAAATAAAACCCTTTAAAAGTGACACAAAATCAACAATAGTTACTAAACGTTTAATTAAATAAAAAGGTTTATGGGCTTAATTGAAAATCTTAATTGTATATTTGCATCATAATTCTTGAGGAAAAATTTGACTGATTGCAACCTCTTTAAAAAAATGCTAAAGCAGAAAACTACTTTAGTAAAAGCTTGCAATTTAGTTACCTCATTTAACATTAAACTAAGTTATGGCATATTTTTTTACATCAGAATCTGTAAGTGAAGGACATCCAGATAAAATTGCAGATCAAATTTCAGACGCACTAATCGACAACTTTTTAGCTTTTGACGAAAATTCAAAGGTAGCTTGTGAAACTTTGGTTACTACAGGTCAGGTTATTTTGGCTGGCGAAGTAAAATCTAACACCTATTTAGATGTTCAACAAATTGCGCGTGATGTAATCAAAAAAATTGGTTACACAAAAAGCGAATATATGTTCGATGCTAATTCTTGTGGGATTTTATCAGCAATCCACGAACAGTCTGCAGATATTAATCAAGGTGTTGACAAAGCAAACAAAGAAGAACAAGGTGCAGGAGATCAAGGGATTATGTTTGGTTACGCTACTACCGAAACCGAAGATTACATGCCTTTGGCTTTAGATTTATCTCACAAATTATTACAGGAATTAGCCGAATTACGCAGAGAAAATAACGAAATTACTTATTTGCGTCCTGATGCAAAATCGCAAGTTACATTAGAATATGACGACGATAACAAACCAAAACGCGTTGTTACTATTGTATTATCAACCCAACACGACGATTTTGTTAAACCTGAAAACAATTCTGCCGAAGCTAAAAACAAAGCAGAAAAGGCAATGCAGGATCAAATTAAAAAAGACATTATTGCTATTTTAATTCCACGTTTATTAAAGAAATATCCTCAATATCAACCTTATTTTAACGAAGAAATAACCTATCATGTAAACCCAACAGGTGTATTCATTATTGGCGGACCGCATGGAGATACAGGTTTAACCGGAAGAAAAATTATTGTTGATACTTATGGCGGTAAAGGTGCGCACGGTGGTGGGGCTTTTTCTGGAAAAGACCCTAGTAAAGTTGACCGTTCGGCAGCTTATGCTGCTAGATACATTGCTAAAAATTTAGTTGCGGCAGGTGTTGCAGACGAATTGTTAGTTCAGGTTTCTTACGCTATTGGAATTGCAGAACCAATGGGTGTTTTTGTGAATACCTACGGAACAGCAAAAGTAAATTTAAACGATGGTGAAATTGCACATAAATTACAGCAATTGTTTGATTTACGTCCGTATCATATCGAACAAACCTTAAAATTAAGAAAACCAATTTACAGTGAAACCGCTGCCTACGGACACATGGGGCGTAAAAATGAGGTTGTTACAAAAGTTTTCAAAAATCCTAATGGTGAAGAAAAAGCAATTGAAGTTGAATTATTTACATGGGAAAAATTAGATAAGATTGATGCCGTAAAACAAGCTTTTAACTTATAAAGTACCCTATAAATTTTTAAGAAAGTCGTTTTTAATTTTTTTTTAAAACGACTTTTTTTATTTTTTAAATTTTGCTAATTATATTAATTTTTTAAATACTTTAGTCATAAAGTTGTATAAAGAAGAATTTATGATTGACAAGGTAATTGTTGGTAGTGAAGAATGGTGTTCTTTACCTAATTTAAAGGTTCCTGCTATAAAAGTTCGGGTAGATTCTGGTGCAAAAACTTCGGCATTGCATGCAGAACAAATTACTCCTTTTGATAAAAACGGAGAAACTTGGGTACGTTTTGTTATTCACCCAATTCAAAGAAATGTAAAAAGTACCATTTCATGTGAAGCAAAAGTAATAGATAAACGCATTGTAAAAAGCAGTACAGGTACACGCGAAAGTCGTTATGTTATTAATACCGAAATATCGCTTGGAGAAAAATCGTGGTTAATAGAATTAACATTAACAAATCGTGATTCAATGGGCTTTAGAATGCTTTTAGGTCGTGAAGCTATGACTGGGAAACTTATTGTAGATCCAGATGAACGTTTTAAATTTGGTGTTGTTACTCCGGAAAAAATCAAAGAATATTATAACACAAATAGCAATGATAAGCATGGCTTGCGCATTGGTGTTTTAGCTAGTAACCCTGAATTATATTCAAACAAAAGAATTATAGAAGCTGGTGAGCAACGTGGACATGAAATGCACTTTTTAAATATTAAGCATTGTTACATGAAATTAGATGCGCATCAGCCCGAAATTCATTACCGTGGCGGACGTATTTTAAACGATTTTGATGCAATCATCCCAAGAATTCGTCCAAGTATGACGTATTATGGCTGTTCACTTATCCGTCATTTTGAATCGTTAAAAGTATTTAGTTTAAACAATGCAACATCTATCACTCAATCTCGTGATAAATTGTATTCGCTACAAATGCTTTTAAACCATGGTGTTGATATACCCACAACAGGTTTTGCTAACTCACCTCTAGACACCAACGATTTAATAAACATGGTAGGCGGATCACCTTTAATTGTTAAATTGTTAGAGGGAACACAAGGAAAAGGTGTGGTTTTGGCTGAAACAAAAAAAGCTGCCGAATCTGTTATTAATGCGTTTAAAAGTGTTGGTGCAAATATATTGGTACAAGAATTTATTAAAGAAGCCAACGGAAAAGATTTGCGTTTGTTTGTAGTAGACGGAAAAGTGGTTGCAGCAATGCAGCGCGAAGCTTTACCAGGAGAATTTAGAGCAAATATTCATTTAGGCGGAAAGGCATCAATTGTAAAAGTAACAGCCGAAGAGAAAAAAATAGCCATTAAGGCAGCAAAAGCAATGAATTTAAAAGTTGCGGGTGTAGACATAATACGCTCAGCCAAAGGACCTTTGCTTTTAGAAGTGAATTCTTCTCCAGGATTAGAAGGTATTGAAGGTGCAACTGGCAAGGATATTGCAGGGGAAATGATTAAAGCCATAGAAAAGAGTTTTAAATGGCTTAACCTTTAATTAAAATCTAAATTTAAAAAAATGAAAAAGATTATTTATTTATTTACACTTGTATTAGTAACATTTACAGCAATGGCACAGAACAATAACAGTATTACACCACAAGTTAATGTTAACGGCGAAGGATCGGTTAAAATAAAACCCGATTATGCCGTGATAACAATGGGTGCCGAAATTAAGGATCTTGATTCGGCAAAGGCAAAAAAACAGAACGATGAAATTATTGCCAAAATGATTCAGGTAATCAAAAAAAGTACTATTGCCGAAAAAGATTATCAAACACAACGTGTAAATCTTTATAAAACTAGAGACTATCAGGATAAGAAAGATTATTTCGTAGCAAGTCAGACTATTACTATTACTTTGAGAAGTTTAGATAATTACGAAAAATTAATGGCTGATTTAATGGCTGCTGGTGCAAATACTATCAACGGTGTTGAATTTAAATCGACTCAAACAGAAAAAGTAGCAACAGAAATTAGAGCAAAAGCTGTTCTTAATGCAAAGAAAAAAGCCGAAGATTATGCAAGTGCTTTAAACCAAACAATCGGGAAAGCATTAATCATCAGCGATCAGTCTATGGTTAACAATCCACGCGTTTATATGATGAAGACAGCAATGGCTGACGAATCTGCAGGAATGGATCAAACATTAGCTGTGGGTGAAATCGAAATTTCAACGAACGTAAATGTGGTTTTTGAATTAAAATAATATATGAACCCATCAAAGGAATTATGGATTACTAAATTTTTTAATTTAAGTAATCCATCTTTTTTTATTAATCAAACCGAAGAAGAATTTTACGAAAACATTCGTAAAACAGGCTTTATATATGGTTTTACTACCAAATCTATTCAACCGGTTTTTAATTCGTTCGATCTTACGCATGAGGAGTATGCAAAGATTGTTTTGTTGGAAGCTTTGTACGGAACTTTTGTTCTAACAAAAAAAGAAATCGATTTTGAAGAATTTACCAAATACGCCGAGGATTTCTACAAAAAAATGGGCGAAGCTAAAACGGAATCGTACTTTTCTTTCATTAAATTTGAATCTAAAAAAGCTTTTGCATCGCTAGAAAAAATATTAAGTGAACGCACTACCCGATCATCAAATTATCTTGATAAAACATTTTCGCATCATCTATCGAATTTTTTAATTTTTACCGATGTTCTTTGTTTCAAACGATATTTACTGAACGAAACCGAAATTTTAATCTATTACAAGTATCTGGAACAAACTATTTCGCATTTGGTAATGATTAGTTTCAACCAAAAACAGAATGTTTCAAAATACGATGTGAAGCTGCAAGAAGTTTTAAGCAGTTCGCTAAAATATGCTTCGTTAAAAAACTTTGATACGCAACTTTCAACACTTGATCTGTGGAATATTAAAACGTTCTATGGCAAAGCTTACATTCATGATATTTCATTGATGGTTTTATGGAACGATGAAAAAATTGATCAAAAAGAGTTTAGATTCATTCTTCAACTACAAAATTTATTAGGTTTACAAAAAGATTTTACTAAAAGATCTTTAACCGATATGGTTTACTTTATTGATAATAACCGAAGCGAAATTCCGTATTTTCAATTTTCACATCCTTTAAAAAAGTTATACAAAAACACTAATAAAACGGTGGCACTGCTTATTAAACGAAATAAAAAAAGTTTAATTAAAGAATTAGAAAACAATAAAGTTTTAATGCAACTTGTTTTAAAAGCTACATATACAAACCTTACTACAAAAGAAAAAAAACAACTAAAAGATCAGTTTATAGAGTTAGGTAAAACAGTTCCGGCATTTACCATCTTTTTAATTCCGGGTGGTAGTTTACTGTTGCCAATTCTCATAAAATTGTTGCCAGAATTGATTCCAAATTCGTTTAATGAGAATAAATAAGTACCAATTGGTTTACTAATTTTCTTAAATTTGCTCAACTATAATATGTTTAGCGAGTGCGAAGATTTGTACTTTTTAGTTTATTTTTTTTGTTTTTTATTTCTTCATGTAAAAAGCAAGAGAATGTTTATGAACAAATTAAAACACACAAAAAAATTACCGATAGCAATTATAAAAGTTTTTCTCTCGAAGAAGTTTATTATTCGCTACTATATCACGTTCATTTTGCTAAAGATTATACTAAAATAAAAAACAGTATAGCTTATTATGAAAACTCTTCATTACATTTAAATGATTCATTAAATATTTATAGGGCTAACAATTTGCAGATATATCTTAATCAAGATTTTTCTGTTGAGAATTACAGATATAAACGCTTATTTAATGCCGCTACCTACTTTGAATACGAAAATAAGCCTTACGATGCTTATATGGCAAATTACCTTATTGCAGAGTATTATTTTAATTTACAACACTTTCATATAGCAGAAAATTTCGCTTATAAAGCCATTGATAACTTGGGTACTAACAATGATGAATATGTATTTGAAAAATGTTTAACCTTTATTTTATTAAGTACCATTCACCATAACCAAAAGAATTATGATGAAGCTTTTAATATTTTAAAGAACTATAAAATTTTATCGCGTCTTATTGATAAACAACTTATATCGCAGGAAAGAATAAACGTTCTAAAAAGCACATATACAAACAATTACGCTATAATAGGCAATAAAATTGGTAAAGTAAATTTGCAACAAACCATTGCCGATTTAAAATTAGCCTACAAATTAGCCAATCTTAAAAAAGAACAATCTAAAAACAAACAAAAAATAACAGCTTTACACAATTTAATTCATTTAAAATAGAAGCAAATGATTTAGATAGTTTAGATGTTTATTTGCAGCAATTTAAGAATAAAAAAGATTATATTTTAAGTATTCCGGTAATGCAAATTAATTACGCAACTATTGGTGATTATTTAATTAAAATTAAGAAGGATACCCTTTACGCAAAACTATTTCACAAAAATCTTTTAAGGGAAAATAAAGAAAAGTATAAAAATCCATATTTAGAAAAACGTATTTTAGAACAAATAATCCAAAATACTGATTCTACCTCTGTAGCCTTAAAAAATCATTATTTAAATGTAGTTAAAAGTATTCAGAAAGAAAACAACTTAAAATTAAATACAAATCAAAAAGTAATTTACGAAAACCAAGAGCTTAAAAGAAAAAACATAAAATTAAAACGAGAAATAATTTACATTATAGCTATAATATTAAGTATCACCATTATTTCATTACTAATAATATACAGTATCATTTAAAAAATAAATTTAAAGAGAATTAAACTTTTAAATAGTTATATAGAACACGATACAGAGGCACTTGAAGTTACATTAACCTATAAAAACGGTCTTGAAAATAAACTAAGAAACAGCAACAAACAAATTTTTATGGAATTGCATGACAATATTGTAAATAAGTTGTTTTCTACTCGCTTTTTACTTCATAAAGATTACATTAAACCAAATAGTTTTCAAGTAGCTAAACATACGGTTATAGAGGTGAAAGAAAGTTTACAATCTATTTGTGACAATTATAACGAATTAAATAACTTATTTAGTAAAGATTCATTTTACAATATAATTTCAGATCTTATTGAAAAACAACCAAATAAAGAAATTAGATTTAGTTATGATATTGATGATTCTATAAACTGGATGGAAACCCCGCCTAGAGTACGTTTTCATTTATATAGAATCTTGCAAGAATTAATTCAAAACATACATAAACATTCATCGGCTAAAACGGCAATTATAAAGTTATTACAAGATAATTCTTTAATTAAATTAATTGTTACAGATAATGGTAAAGGGTTTAAAAATACATCAAAAAATGGTATAGGTATAAATAATATTAAAAGTAGATTAAAGGAAATTAATGGCTATTTAGTTATAAAATCGGTAAACGGAACCAAATTTATAATAACCGTAAAACTATAACTCATGTATTTATTTAAAAATTGTACATTGCTAATTGCCCTTACAGCTTTTTTTACAGCTTGTAACCAAGAAAAAGAGTATGATAAAGCTGATTTTAAAACAGATAGCATACACCTGCTAAAAATGTACAGTTTACAATATTCAAAAAACGCAAATGATTTAAAATCTGTTCATAGTACATTCCCACTTAAAAAAGATAGTACCCTTCAGGCAATTAACCACCAATTATACAGCGATTATTTATTAAAAAACACCAAATACGATAGTGCTTATTATTATTTAACATTAGCGGGTAATTTTTTTAAAAACAATAATTACCAACTTTTTATTAATTCAATGAAAAAAGTAAATATTACAAATTATGTAGGTTTACTATCTCAGTCTGAAATTGAAATTAATTACTCTAGATCTATTGATTTTCCGAACAAAAATTTAAAAAATATATACATTAATGCATTTTCGCTTCCTTATTTAAAAAAATTTGATTCTATAACATATATTAAATTGGTTAATCAATTTACAAATTCAGATGACGAGAATTCCGAAATTATAAAATTAAATCCGCTGTTAGAAATTAGTTTAACAAGAGATATTAGTAAATACTTACTTCAAGAAAAAAAATACAACAATATTATAAAACACTCTAACAAACGTATACAAGAATTACTTAAAAATGCACGAGTTAACGAAAACTTGTTTTTTAGTAATTTGTATTATTCCATAAGTGCAAAAATTAAATTATACGACCCTACTGTACAAAATGATTTTAAAATTTATAAAAACAATTTACACAACATACCCACTAAAGAATCAGAAATACTGTATTATTTTTTAAAAGCAAATTATTTTACATCTATACACAAGAACGATTCTGCTTCGCAAAACCTAAAAAAAGCATTGGCAATAAGTAAAGAAGCAGATAATTTTATATATGAAAATTTTATTTTAGAGCAATTTATAAAGAGTAATATAGAAACAAAAAAATACATTAATGAATATATAAAAAATAACGATTCCCTATTATCGTATCAAAAATATGTTAACGATTTTATATTTGCAACCAATACTAATACATTAAAACTAAAATCTGAACAACAATCTATACAAAAACAAAATGTAAGTATTATTGCTTTTACTTTTCTTTTACTTTTTACATTAACCCTTTATTATTTTATATACAGAAATATAAAAACCAAACAATTAGCACGAAAACACCGGACTTATTTAGAAGAAAAAACACTGATGTACAAATACCTTATTGAAATTAAGGAACAAATGGATGCATCAATTTTAAAAGAAAACAATAAAACCAAGAAACTTATTAACAACAATGCTATTTTAAAAATCGATGAATTATTAGAACTTTTTGAAGGTGCAACACCAGATTTAGAGCTTATACAAGATAAAATAAAGGAAATTGAAGACCAATCGCGCAATATATCTCACTCTATATCTAATACAAATTATGAAATATTAAATTTCGCCTATATTATTAACGATATAAAAAAGCAATACGATTATATCATTAAAATTGAAACATATTTTGATAATTCTATTGTTTTAAGTGATTTAGAGTTTAAAACTTTATTAAGAATTATGTTGTTTACACATAAATTTATTGACAAGGTAAAGTTTAAAGAAAACGTAATTTGCTTTATATCTATTTACAAACATGATTATGATACTATTTACAAAATTTGGGTAAACAAATCTATCGACTTAAGTAATGAACAACTTAACTTTTTTAATGATCGTTTAATAAGATTCCAAGAACTAAAAGGAAATGAAGAAACTACTTTATTAATACATCTTAGTTAATTTATAATTGATTTAAAACTCTTTCAAGATTTATTCCTATTGTATCATCAAACCACAAATATCCGTTTTTTACATATAAATTAGTGTCAAAATTATTTGTAAACAAGCCTCCTGTTCCCAAACCTTGCGGCATATTATTTTCTAAAGTGAATGTCCATTGTGCAATGGCATTTAATCCAATATTACTTTCTAAAGCTGAAGTAACCCACCAACCAATTCCTAATTTTTCGGCAATATTGATCCATTCTTGTGATCCTTTAAAACCACCAACCAAACTTGGCTTTAAAATAATATATTGCGGCTTAATTTTAAGCAATAGATTTTCTTTATCCTGTAAATTTGTTACACCAATTAATTCTTCATCTAACGCAATTGGAATTGATGTCGCTTTACACAACTCTGCCATACTGTCATATTGATTTTGCTTAATTGGTTGTTCAATACTATGTATTTTAAATTCAAACAATTGATTTATTTTACCTAAAGCATCTGTTGAATTAAAACCACCATTAGCATCTACTCTAATTTCTATCATTTCAGGTGAAAAATCTCTTCGAATTCCCGCAATTAAGTTCAATTCTTCATTGAAATCAATAGCTCCGATTTTGATTTTTATACAGTTAAAACCGTTTGAAATCTTATCTGCAATTTGTTGTTTCATAAATTCTGGTGAACCCATCCAAACTAATCCGTTAATTGGTATTGCTTTTGAACTTTCTGTAAATCTACTTGGAAACAACACAAATGGATTATTACTTTGAAGTGATAAAAATGCTTGTTCTATTCCAAATTGGATTGATGGCCATTCTCTTAATTCATTCCAAAGCACATCAACACCTAAATGAATATTATCACACACCCATTGCAATTTGTCTGAATAATCCAATCGGTCATCATAACTCAACCCTCTAAACAAACCACACTCGCCTATTCCAATTTTATCATTATCTTGAATAATTAGGAAATACGTTTCTTTGGTATTCATTATACCTCTTGACGTTCCAGATGCTTGTTTAAAGTTTAATATGTATTTTTTAAATGTTGCTTTCATTAAAATTGGTTTATTAGTGTTCAAAAAAATGCCCTGAAAATTTCAGGGCTTATTTTTAGATTTCTATTGAATTACCCACAGGCAATAAAATGAGTTCTTTGTGTTTGTTAGCAAATTTCTGTTTAGCTACTTCATGGTCAATTTTTATGTATCCGAATGTATCGTAATGATATCCCAAAACAGTAGTAACTTCTAAAAACTCAGCCGCAATGGTAGCATCATCCACATCCATCGTAAAATTATCACCAATAGGCAAAATCGCCAAATCTAAAGGATTTCGCATTGAAATTAGCTTCATATCATACGTCAACGCAGTATCTCCGGCAATGTACACATTTTTACTGTCGGCTTCAATTACAAAACCACCAGGTTGCCCACCATACGTTCCATCGGGAAAACTGCTTGAATGAATTGCATTCACGTATTTTACTTTACCAAAATTGAACATCCATGATCCACCGTGATTCATTGGATGCGTTTTAAAGCCTTTTGCTTCGTAATATCCTGCAATTTCTGCGTTTGATACAATAGTTGCACCCGTATTTTTGGCAATAGTTTCAACATCTAAAATATGATCGCCGTGTGCGTGTGTAATTAAGATGTAATCGGCTTTTAAAGAATTAACATCGATATGTTTTGCCAGTTCGTTAGCCGAAATAAAAGGATCAACAATGATGTTTGTTCCGTTAATTTCAATGGCTAAAGAAGCGTGTCCCAGATAGGTTATATTCATAGTTTTAATTTAAAATTAATGCAATTGCTAACAATAAAGATATTAAAAAAGTACTTAATGCCAAACGTTTTAATTCAGGATCTAGTAAACGTGGAATGGTTGCTTTGCTAACTACCCCAATGTTTTTTAGTAAAGGAATAAATGCAAGTACATATATATATTGATACCAATGCGTAAAAACATTCATAGCATAAGTATTTATAAAAATTGCTGCTGCTAATATTAACCAAAAATGATATTGCTTTGCCTTTTGAAACCCCATTTTAACCACTAAGGTGTTTTTATTCATTAAGGTATCATTTTCTACATCGCGCATGTTGTTCATGTTTAAAACTGCCACACTTAACAAACCTATTGCCATTGCAGGAAAAACTATTTTAAAATCTAGTGAATGACCAAATAAATAATAAGATCCTAAGGTACTTACCAATCCAAAAAATACAAAAACGAAAATATCGCCCAAACCTTTGTATCCGTATGCAGAATTTCCAACCGTATATTTAATGGCTGCACCAACGCAACCTACAGCTAAAAACAGATAAATTACTGCTGATAAAAAATTTTCATTACCAAAAGACACATAAATCACAGATAAAGAAATTATTAGCGATAAAACTGAAGTTACTATTATTGCAGTTTTCATTTGCTGTTTTGTAATTTCACCGCTTTGTACCGCTCGTTTTGGTCCTACCCTATTTTCGTTATCTGTACCTTTTACCGCATCGCCATAATCGTTAGCGTAGTTTGACAAGACTTGAAAAAACAAGGTTGCCAGCAAGCATAATACTATAATAATGTAATAATTTGCTTGTGAATGGTATTCTTGATAAGCAGCTGCACTGCCGACCAATATTCCGGAAATTGACAAAGGCAAAGTGCGCAAACGTGCGGCTTTTATCCATTTTTTCATTTAAGAAGTAGTTTGTTTACAAAGTTAACAATGGTTTTAAATACCAGTTCTTTTTGTTCTTTATGTGCGGTATGTTTTGCGTTTGATACCATACATTTTTCAACAATACCAGAGGCTTTATCAAAGGCATTTACTTGATTCATAGATCCAAATTCATCAAATTCACCCTGAATTACTAAAATAGGTATCGTAATTTTAGGAATAAAATGTTCGATATTCCAACTTTGATGTTCTTCAGAAAGCCACGTTTTAGTCCAAGCATTGTACAAATCGTACACTTTATTTCCATGGTATTTTTGTAATGCTTTGGCAATGTTCGTTGTCTGCAAAATATTTTCGGCTTCAACAATTCCTTTCAATGTTTCGGGTTCAATTAAAACGTGTACACCTTCAATAATTAATAGTTCAAGACTATTTGGAAACATTCCTGCAAAAATAGTTGCAACCGAAGCTCCATCAGAAAATCCGAACAAAATAGGTTTTTCAACCTGCCAATAATTCAAAAAATCTTTTAAAATATCGGCTTCCTGTTCCAAATAATTAATAGGTCTTTTAACGGTGTAATTATCAGATTTTCCATAACCACGTCTGTCATAAGCAATCACATTACAGTTTAATTCCTTTGCCAATTCTTCTGGCCATTCTCGCCATAAAACGGTACAACCTAACGAATCGTGTAATAAAACAATGGTGTTTTGCGGGTTTTCTACTTCCCACTTTTTATAATATAAGTTTGATGTTTGTATAAAAACAGTTTCTTCACTTGTAGACACTACATCCATGAATATTTATTTTTTTCTATTTTATAAAGAATTTCATTTGTCAATTTTTGCAAGATATTAAAGTCATAATAATACAAAGTTACTATTCCGGCAGCAGTGTACAAATTTAGCGAACCAATTTGATTTTTCTCTTGAAAATAACTTTGAGAAATAGAAACTTTTTGAATTTTATCTATTGGTAAATATGTTGTATTAATATCCCAAATGCCTGATTTAAGTACAATAAAATCATCTTTAAAAACCATTTTTTCGTTTTTATATCCTAAGAAAATCAATAAAAAAACAAGAGCAAATAATGGTAAAATAATCCAACTAAAATGTAACGAATCTGTGAAATACATAATTGTCAAACTTACAATTACTGGCACGCACAATATCAAACTTTTAATTACTAAAACTCTAATGTGTGGTTTTAATCCCGCTTTTAAGTCAATTAAACCTTTATCGAATATTACATTGAATAAATTACTTAATTCTAAATAGTTAGCTCCTGGAATTATTAATCCTTTTTTCTTTTTATTATCTTCGTTTGATTCTACTTGTTTGATTTTAATTTCGAACAAATCCATCAGCTTTTGAAAGTAATTCTGTTGAAACTGAAACATTTGTACTTTGTTTGCAGGAACCGAAATAATATGTGAATCTGTTAAACCATAAGATGCTGTCAGATGTTTATCTTTCAGGTTTATTTGATAGTTGAAATAGGTTATTAGCGTACGAACCAAATTAAAAACAACAACAAAAAGGATTAATCCAAAAAACAAGACAACACCAACCAAACCTAAATATTGATTGTACGATGCTTCAAAAATATCATCGTAAACAGATGCATCATCTTCATAAAAAAAATCTTGAAACTGATCAATAATTTGAAACGAAAAAGCAATCATTAAACCAAAAGTTTGCAAATAATTTCGAGTTAATCCAATTTTTATTAAACTTATTAAACTGATTTTAATTTTTGGGATAGGATTTTCGTGTGACTGATTTTGATGTTGAAATTTAATATTATCATTTACAATTTCATTAGATACAACAATATCCTGTTCGGCAGTTGTTAAAAGATCTTTTAAAGCCAATGCCTTTTTAAAATCGATACCATTTATTTCAATTTCTGTTTTAGAACTCCCCGCCGTATCAACATTTACAACATACAAACCTATAAGTTTATGTATAAACTTTTGATTAAGATTAACTTCGTGAATTTTATCTAGCTTAACAGCTGTGGTAGATTTACTAAGCCATCCTTTTTTAATAATCAACTCATTATCAACAATTTGATACGAAAAGTAAAAAAAATTAATTAATTTAGTTGCAAAAGTTAAAATAGTAACTACACCAATAACTGCAAAAAGATACCAACTTTTCATTTCGCGCTTAACAATAATAATTGCTAAAATAGGCCAAATTGCTCTTGCAACAGTCCACAATGTTGTGCCTAAAACTAAGAAAAGAGCCTTGCGATCTAGTTTGTTTAGTTCTGAAAAATTATAATTGTTCTTCTGATTCATCATTTAATTCTTGAATACGATTCATTAAATAACTTTTCCATCTTTCGGCATCTTCTAAAGTAAGTCCGGGAATAGAAATATCAGAGAAATTGTTAGCCGCAGTGTACATAACCAATGTTGCCAAACCAATTTTTTTAGCGTACCAACCTTGTTTAATTACTACATGTTGTAAACGTATGTAAGGAGAAATATGTGTTGCTTTAAAAATTAATCCTTTTTTAAAAAGTACATCGTGTTTGCGAAAAGCGTATTTCTTTTTTTTGTAAGATAGTAATGGAAATACAGCTAATAATACACTTATTAAAAAAAGAGGTATAATTACATACAATTTCTCCATTTCATCGATTAAAAAGAACAAAACAGCACAAATTCCAACTCCCAATAACAATGTAATTAAGGAATTAAGAACAACTATTTTTTTATAATTATTATTTAGATTTGAAAATTCAATTTCTTGATATTGTGGAATATGATCTATTTCAACGGTGTTATTTTCGAACATTTTTCAAATATAATGTGGTTTCGCGTAAAGTTACACATTTTTTTTATGGTTAATGATACCAAGTTTCATTGTTATAAAATAAAAAAGAGCTCAATATTTACACTGAACTCCTTTTAACTTCGATTAAAAATATCTTACTTTTTTCTAGTATATGTAGCAATTACTTTTTTATCCGAATCTAATAATTGTAATTGATCTTTTTTTATTTCCATAGATTTTACAGAACCAAATGGAACACTATAAATTAAATGTTTCATTTCATCACCGCAATAACGCATGGTTGACATTCCTTTGGTAAAACTAATTTTATTATCTTCTATTTCAAACTCACCTCCTTGACCGTTACAACCATCACTAGAACTATAATTTATGTCTTGAAAAGAAAGCGTCAATTCTTTTTGTTCATCTGTTGGAACAAAATCTCTATTATCAACATCTAATCTTTTTAAAGACCAAGAAGTATTGTTCAAATTAGTCATAATTTCTTGCGATGTTGCTTTTTCTGTATTGAACGAATTTTTCGTACAATTACATGAAACCATTACAAAACTGAAAATTACCAAAAAAGCTGTTGTTAAATATTTCTTCATTTGATTTTTATTTCAAATATACTACTTTTTCTTCTTTAAACTAAAACCATAAGCCAAACGAAGCGCAATTTGATCGGTTTCGTATTCACTGTAATATTCGTAACGCACACTGGCATCTAAATATTTATTGGCAAAACCAAAAACCGGTGCAACAATTAGCGAATTATCAATATTTCCGTTAACGCCAAAGGCAGCACCTGCTTCGCCCATTGCATAAAACTGATTTCCTAGAAAATATTTAAAACCTAATTTTGCAGGCACAAAACCAACTTCTTCAGGCTCTGCAAACAAATGGGTATATCCCGATGTTAGGGTTATCGATGTTTTTTTGGTAAAATCGTATTGTAAACGGGCATCAATACCAATGCTTCCGTCGTAATCACCATCGGTAGGAAAACCTCCGTTTAAACCCAAACCTAAACGAAATCCTTTGTTATATCCTGTTTGACTAAATGCTGCCGAACCTATAAATAAAGTTGCAACGGCGGTATAAAAAATCTTTTTCATAATTTATATCTTTTTCTATAATCTATTCAAGTGTTATGCCAATACTAAATATCTTTGCAAAAAAAATGAATGGATCTTAAAAAATATACACAAGAATTTGGTTACAATTTTAAACTGGCTTACCCAATTATTCTAGCGATGCTTGGGCATACCATTGTGGGAATTGTAGATAACATTATGGTTGGGAAAATTGGTGCTACAGAATTGGCTGCTGCATCGCTTGCTAATAGTTTTATTTTCATTGCATTATCTGTAGGTGTAGGATTTTCAACTGCAATTACACCTTTAATAGCTGCTTCTGACACTGAAAATGATATAAGTAAGGGTAGAAATATATTTATAAATGGTGTTTTTTTATGCACACTTTTAGGCTTGATATTATTTGCATTACTATTCTTTTTAAAGCCTTTTATAGATTTAATGAATCAGCCTGCAGATGTTACCCAAATGGCAAAACCGTTTTTAGATGTGGTGGCACTTTCATTGATTCCATTAGTTATTTATCAAGGATTTAAACAATTTGCCGACGGTAAATCGCAAACAAAATATTCAATGTACGCCACTATTATTGCCAATATTGTAAACGTAGTTTTTAATTATTTATTAATATATGGTGTGTGGATTTTCCCCGAAATGGGTATGATGGGTGCCGCTTACGGTACCTTAATATCGCGTATTGTAATGCTTATTTACTTTATCGTGGTTATGTATCGTTTAGATGTATTTACACCTTATCTTGAAAAAATATCGTTTAAAGAAATCAATATTAAAACATCGAAATATATTGCAAGTATTGGTATTCCATCATCAATGCAGTCTTTGTTTGAAGTAGCTTTATTTACGGGTGCTGTTTGGATTTCAGGAATGTTAGGAACAGAATCACAAGCTGCTAACCAAATTGCACTTTCAATGGCATCAATGACTTTTATGTTTGCATCGGGCTTAAGTGTAGCTGCAATGATACGCGTGGGTAACCAAAAAGGTTTAAAAGATTATGTTAAAATGGAAACCGTAGCCAAATCAATCATGTTAATGACGTTTATTCTGTATTCGGGTTTTGCATTATTTTTTATGATTTTTCACAACCTAATTCCATTGCTTTTCTTAAACAACAATGATGCTACACAAACACTTATGAATGAAGAAGTGATCTTAATTGCTGGAAAGCTATTGTTAATTGCAGCTATTTTTCAGATATCAGACGGTATTCAGGTAACAGCATTAGGTGCTTTGCGTGGGTTGCAAGATGTAAATTTACCAATGATTATAACTTTTGTTTCTTATTGGGTAATTGGTTTTCCTTTGTGTATTTACTTGGCGTTATACACACCCTTAAAAGCAGAAGGTATTTGGTACGGTTTATTAGCGGGCTTAACAGTAGCTGCAATTTTTTCGTATCTTCGCTTCAATTACATGTCAAAGAAATACATTAACAATAACATTAAAATTTAAACAATGGATTTACCAAAATTTGTTTTAGCCGATAATACCGATTTTCCTGATAATTTATTTGTGATACATTTAGAATATCCACGTTTTATTATTGATTTAGAAACAGAAGATATTGAATTTTTAGAAGAATTAGATGAATCTGAAGAAGTAGAATTAAAAGAAGAAATGGATCGTTTAATTGACCTAGCGGGCGAATTTTATGAAAGAGAAATTACTCGTTTTGCTGAAGAGGAATAAAGTTTAGATTATGAAATTAGTTTATTGTTCTTATTTATTATAAGTTAATTAACTAAAAAACTATAAACTGAAAACTCACAGGTTTGATTTCGGACTAAGATCCGATTTTTAAAACCACAGATTAAAGAATTTACACAGATTTTATATAATCCTAAAAATCCTTTAATCCTTGGCAAAAATTTTTAGAGTCTGAAAGTCTTGCGCTAAAAGCGCATAGTTTTTACTAGCAAATGAAACCAACCAATAAAGCACTTGTTTTAAACAAGTGTTTTATTTTTTTGCATGCTTCCCGTTTCTTTTAAACGAGTATGAAATTTAAAGGTTTCTTCTAAAATATGAGGTGTTTGTCCACCGGTTTGTTCACAAGCTCTTGTAAAATAATCGCGAATTTCTTCTTTAAAATCAGGGTGTACACAGTTTTCAATAATCACTTCAGCACGTTCACGTGGAGCTAGTCCTCTTAAATCTGCCAAACCTTGATCGGTTACTAAAATATCAACATCATGTTCGGTGTGATCGTGGTGTGTAACCATTGGCACTACATGCGAAATATTGTTTTCTTTAGATGCAGACGGGCAAACAAATATGCTTAAATAAGCGTTTCTTGCAAAATCGCCTGATCCGCCAATTCCGTTCATCATTTTACTACCCGAAATATGAGTAGAGTTTACGTTGCCGTAAATATCAAATTCAATAGCTGTATTAATTCCAATAATTCCTAATCTGCGGACAACTTCAGGAGCGTTCGAAATATTTTGTGGACGCAATACTAATTTATCCTTATAATCATTGAAATTATTAATTAATCGTTCGTAACAACCTTCAGAAACGGTGATAGATGATCCAGAAGCAAAATCAAGATTTCCAGAATCGATCAAATCAAAAGTAGAATCCTGCAAAACTTCAGAATACATGGTTAAATTCTTAAAATTAGAATTTTTAAAACCCATTAAAACCGAATTTGCCACTTTACCAATTCCCGCTTGCAAAGGCAGCAAACTGTAGGTAAGTTTTCCTTTTTTAACTTCGTTCTCAAAAAAGTTCAACAAATGATTTGAAATAGCAGTCGTTTTTACATCGGGCTCTGCAATTACGGCAGGCTGATCGGTAATATCGGTATAAACAACAGCAATTACTTTTTCCGGATCAATTTTAATAAAGGTTTCCCCTATTCTGTCTGTTATATTTTGAATATTGATCACATCGCGATCTGGATACGAATTTGGAACCACACAATCGTGAACTCCTTTAAAAGACAACGGAATTTTTGTATTGATTTCTATAATGATCTTTTTAGCTTGTGCAGCAAAAAAAGCCGAATTTCCTATGGAAGTTGTAGGAATAATGTTTCCGTTTTCATCTATCAAAGAAGCTTCAATAATTGCAACATCAATAGGTGCGATATGTCCGCAGATTAATTGCTCTACTGTTTCGCTAAGGTGTTGGTCTATGTATTTAAGTTTATAATCGTTAATTGATTTTCGTAAAGCCGGATCTGCCATAAAAGGCATTCTGCGAATTAAAGCGTTGTTTTCTGCTAAATCGGCATCTGTTGTATAACCTAACGATGCTCCGGTAATCAACGTAATGGCAACCTCTTCATTTGCTGCACGTTTTGCAAAGGCAGGTAAAACCGATTTACTGTCGCCCGCTTTTGTAAAACCACTTGCACCAACTACGTTGTTATTTTCAATCAACAAAGCTGCTTTATCGGCAGCCATTACTTTATCGTTATAATGTGAATATAAAATTCTGTCCATAATAAAACTATTGTTGTATAGCCTTACAAAGTTAACAAATACATAAACAACAAAACCTTAATTAATAAACATTTTAATTTTCACACGTATTTTTAAATAATTAATCGAAATTTTAAGAAATAATTTTTATTAGTAAAAAAAGAATTGACAAAAAAAATCTATCCAATAATTTTATTTAATGTAAATTGTATTAATTTATCTATTGTGGCATACGGATTTGTGCTAAATGTGCCATTTTTACGATTTGCAACAATTGCATTTAACGACAAGGCTTTGTGTCCTAATAATTTTGACAAGCCAAAAATTGCAGCAGTTTCCATTTCTAAATTAGTTGCTTTTATTCCCTCAAATTCAAACGAATCTATTTTATCGTTTAAAAATTCATCGTTCAACTGTAAACGCAAAATTCTACCTTGTGCACCGTAAAATCCGCCAGCTGTAACGGTAATTCCTTCAAAAACAGTATCAGATTTAAATTTGTTCAATAAATTATTATCGGCAGCAACAACATAAGGTAAACCTTTAGAAAGATCCCAATTAGTATGGTTTACAAACGCTTTTTCTATTGCTTGATTAGTCACATCTTGCAAACTATAACTGCGCAACATATTATCGGTACCAATGGCAAATGCCGACATTAACAAAGAATCTACAGGAATATTTTCTTGTAACGAACCCGATGTTCCAACACGAACAATGTTTAAATTTGTCAAATTAGGTTTAACCGTTTTTGTAGCAAAATCGATATTTACTAAGGCATCTAATTCATTCAACACAATATCAATATTATCCGGGCCAATTCCTGTTGAAATTACGGTTAGTCGTTTACCTTTATAAGTACCTGTTTGTGTTTTAAATTCTCGTTTTTGAGTTGAAAATTCAGCCGAATCAAAATATTTTGTAATGGCTTCTACCCTATCTTGATCGCCCACAAAAATGATGTCGTTTGCAATATTTTCGGGTTTTAAATTCAAATGATAAACACTACCATCGGGATTTAATATTAATTCAGAATCTTTAATCTTTTCCATATCAACCTCCTACTCGTTTTACTTTATAACCTTTGTTTTTAAGGTAATCCATTATTTTATCACGAAAATTTCCTTGAATGATAATTTCACCATCTTTAGCACTACCACCTACTCCACAAAGGGTTTTCAACTCTTTAGCTAATGTTTTTAAGTCATCGGCAGATCCAACAAAACCTTTAATAACGGTAGCAACTTTTCCACCACGATTTTTTTTATCTAAATGCGCTTCTAAATGCTGTTGGTTGGGATTTAATGTTTCTTCGGTTTCTGAATTTTGATCAAATTCAAAATCTTTGTTCGTAGAAAAAACAAATCCGCCCAAATCTTCTAAGCTCGATATTTTTTTTGCCATTTTTAACGATTAATTTTGATAATCAAAGATACATAAACTATACAGAAAGCTTATTTTTGTATGAATAAAATTGACTTAATTTGAAATTAACCATTTTACATCAACTTATACAAGAAGTTATCGATGCCATTGCAAACAAACAACCGTTGCTTGCAAAGAAAAAAATTGACAGTGTTCAAGAATTAATCAATGATCTTAAAGATCACACTACTATTGACGAAGAATTGGTTGAATTATCTAAATATCAAGCCTTGGTTAACATGTTAAATAATAAATTAAAATAGTACATTTACCTAAAATTTAAACATAATTACAATGAAAACGGCAAGAATTATTGGTGTACCAGAGCACTTTAATTTTCCATGGCAACTAACTATTGACGAAGGCATGTTTAACGAAGTTGGCATTGATGTTAAGTGGACCGATGTGCCTGAAGGAACCGGTAAAATGTGCGAAATGCTACGCAATAACGAAACCGATTTAGCTGTTATTTTAACCGAAGGTATTTTAAAGGATATTGCCAACGGAAATGAATCGGTTATTTTGCAAACATTTGTGCAATCGCCTTTGCAATGGGGAATTCACGTAAATGCCGAAAGTAGTTATAAAACGGTTGACGATTTATTTGGAAAAACAGCTGCTATTTCGCGCTATGGTTCGGGTTCTGAATTAATGACGTATGTAAATGCTGCCAACCAGAAATGGGATTTTGATTCGATAAAATTCGAAATCGTAAATACGTTAAATGGCGCAGTTGAAGCATTATCTGCCAATAAAGCCGATTATTTTATGTGGGACAGGTTTATGACCCAGCCTATTGTTGATAAAGGAATTTTTAGACGTGTGGATGTTTGCCCTACACCTTGGCCGTGTTTTATGATTGTTGCACGAAAAGAATTTTATGAACAAAATAAAGCAATGGTTGATAATTTGTTAGATATTATAAATCAAACAACAAGCGAATTTAAAATGATTCCGAGTATCGACAGAACATTAGCAAGTGTTTTCAATCAAAAATTAGAAGATATCCAACAATGGTTACAAATAACCAAATGGTCACAAAAAAAAGTTACCGAAACACAGTTTAATCAAATTATATCCGATTTAATAAAATTTAAAATAATAAACCACCCTTTAAAATATTCCGAAGTTGTTGTTTAAAAGTAGTTAATGAAAATAGTAAATGTAAAATTATTGCGTACCTTAAATAAGCTTAGCCTGCCTAAGCCTTGGGATACTATTATAATTTTGCTTTTAACACTTTTAACGTTAATTCCTGTTTTTATTATTCTGCACCAAAATTTAATAGATCCGGAATGGCCTGCGCATTTAGACCGTATTTTACTTTTTCTACTAATTACTGCCATTGTAACTTACATTCTACATTATATAAAACAATTTTTGTTTTTTGCGATTATAATTTATGTGTTGGTACTACTTTTTGGAACGTTATTTACAGGTTACGGATTTAAATCGGTTTTCGAAGATTATCGCGCCATGATTTACGCTATGACAGACAACCCCAATCCGCAGGATATCATTGTTTCTAAATTGTTGCCTTTTCCAAACAAATCAAAAATCATTAAAGCAATTGAGTACGATAATCCACACGTTCGGAACTTTGCTGTGGGCGCAACAACAAAACATTTTAGAAACATAAAAGGATACAAAGAATACCGCCAAATAATTCAATGTTTTGCTATTTTTAAAGAAATACAAGATAATTGGAACTATGTAAACGATCCTAAAAACCGGGAATATATTGCAACAGCATCAGAATCTTTACAGCATTTTTCTGGCGATTGTGACGATCATTCTATATTAATGGCTGCATCAGTGCGTGCAATTGGTGGTACCCCACGGCTTATTCATACAAAAGAACACATGTATCCCGAAATGCTTATTGGTACAAAAGCCGATTTAGAAAATGTAATTTACTTAATTAAAGAAGTTTTATTTAAAAAGGAATCTAAAGGCAGAACCATACATTATCATATAGATGAACGCGGACAAGTTTGGTTGAATTTAGATTATACAGCAAAATATCCAGGCGGCCCGTTCATGTCTGAAGAAATATTAGGAGAATTAACCTTAAATTAATTATGAATATTTTTATAACTACAGGAGCTGTATTTGGAGCTTTAGGAATTATTTTTGGAGCCTTTGGTGCCCACGCCCTTAAAAACATTTTTAACGAAGAGCAGCTTAAAAATTTCGAAACCGGTGTAAAATATCAAATGTATCATGCTTTGCTTTTGGTAATTATTGGTTTTAATTTACAGCACATTAATGCACATGAAAATTTACTATTTTATTCGCTAACTTTTGGAATACTGCTATTCAGTTTCAGTATTTATGGTCTTTGCATAAGCAGTGCATTAAATAAAAAGTTAAAAATATTAGGCCCAATTACCCCAATTGGCGGACTATTACTGCTTTTAGGCTGGATATTGCTTATTTTAAACTCTGTAAATTAATTTTATTTTTATTAACATTATATTTTATACATTTACACCAAATTAAATCAACTATTTTAAATGAAAAAATTATTTGCACTTGCTTTTACAACCGCTGTTTTAGTTTCTTGTAATAAAGATGGATATACTATTAAAGGTGATGTTAAAGGTTTTGAAGATGGAACTAAAGTTTATATCAATAAACAAGACGAAAACGGATTTACCAAAATAGATTCAACAGAAGTTAAAGGCGGTACGTTTACTTTTAAAAACGACAAAACTCCTGAAACCGATATTTATTTTATTGAATTAGGTAAAACACAAGAATTCATGTACCCATTCATTTTTGAAAAAGGTGAAATTAAATTTACGTTTGATAAAGAGAAACGTGATGAAGTTAAAGTTAATGGTACAAAAAACAACGACTTAATGACATCTTATAATGATGAGGCTTACAAAATCCAAAAAGAAATAATGGATTTTCAACAACAAAATCAAGCTAAATTCATGGAAGCTCAGCAAAAAGGCGATCAAGCTACTATGCAATCGTTAATGAGCCAGATTACAAAAATTCAAGAAAAATACGTTGATCAAAACAAAAAATTCATCGACTCTAATAAAGATTCTTATATTTCTTTATTATTGTTAACGCAATTGGCAATGTCTGATGCTTTAACGCCAGATGAAATTAAAAAATATTACAACGATTTAGATGCTTCTGTAAAAGACACTAAAAAAGGTAAAGAGTTTGCTGAAAATCTTAAGAAAATAGAAGAAACTCAAAAAGAAAGTCAAGCAAAACAAGACAAAGTAGCTATTGGTAAAAAAGCACCAGATTTCAGTGCTAATACTCCTGATGGGAAAACAGAATCATTACACAAAAATTTAGGTAAAGCAACACTTATCGATTTTTGGGCTTCATGGTGTGGACCTTGTCGTAAAGAAAACCCAAATGTGGTAGCTCTTTACAACAAATACAAAGCACAAGGTTTAAAAATTATTGGGGTTTCTTTAGACAAAGAAAAAGATGCTTGGGTTAAAGCAATTGCCGATGATAAGTTAGATTGGTTACAAGTATCTAATTTAAAATTTTGGGATGATGCCATTGCAAAAGATTACGCTGTAGAAGCTATTCCTGCAACATTTATTTTAGATGCAAACGGAACTATTGTTGCAAAAGATTTAAAAGGTGCAGAATTAGATGCTAAAATTGCAGAACTTTTAAAATAAATTTTCTTGAAAATTCATAAAAAGTCGGTACATTGTTACCGACTTTTTACATTTATAATATGTTACAAAAATATCTTTCTTTATTACTGCTATGTGCACCACTTTTAACAAGTGCACAACATACTGTAGAAGATCAACCCAAAGAAAATTTACAAAATGAGGGTTTAACTGAGTTTGAAAATTTCATTAAGCATTACACTGAAAAATTACAAGAAATAGCTAAGAAAAAACCAAAAGCAGCTAATTCTTCAAAATTTACCGCAGAAGAAAGCAAAGCTTATAGAGAGCATTATCAAAAAGAAAAAAAAGTAAAAAATGAAATTGAAGTAGCAAAGTTCACTTTTATCGAACAAAATAAAAATAACAAATACACTCAAGTTTTAATAAACGAAAAATTAAATGGAATTTACGAGGAAGTAAATTATAATTTATTAGAAACTTTTTACAAAGGATTAAGCCAAAGCAATAAAAATTCAGAAAACGGAAAAAAACTTGATGCTTTTTTAAAAGAATATGCTTCTGTAAAAATTGGAGCAAAAGTTGCTGATTTTTCGTTACCAGACACCAAAAAAAAACAACAAACTTTATATAACAATCTAGGTAAATACACTATAATTTACTTTTGGGCATCGTGGTGTGCACCCTGCCGTAAAGAAAACCCAAACACGGTTGCACTCTTTAAAAAATATAAAAATAAAGGTTTAAAAATTATTGCTATATCTTTAGATACAGATGAGCAACAATGGAAAAATACAATAGAAAAAGATCATTTATCGTGGTTACAACTATCTAATTTAAAGGGCTGGAACGAACCATTATTGCAACACTTTAAAATAACATCAATACCAAAAGCTATTATTTTAGATAAAAAAGGAAACATTGTAGCAAAAGATTTAAAAGGAGAAGATTTATCTAATAAATTAGATGAATTATTGGGTAAAAAATAAAAAATCGTACTTAAATAAGTACGATTTTTTAACTTGTGACCCAATCAGGATTCGAACCTGAGACCTACTGCTTAGAAGGCAGTTGCTCTATCCAGCTGAGCTATTGGGCCTGACCTTAAACACGTAGGCTTAATTTGTCGGGGTGGCAGGATTCGAACCTGCGGCCTCCTGCTCCCAAAGCAGGCGCGATAACCGGGCTACGCTACACCCCGAAAAGCGGAGAGACAGGGATTCGAACCCTGGCGACAGTTACCCGTCGACAGATTAGCAATCTGCTCCATTACCACTCTGGCACCTCTCCTACTAAACTAACAAAATTATTTAGTTAAGCGATAGCAAATGTATAACGAGATTTAAGATTTTGCAAGCCTTTATCTATATTTTTTACAAAAAAAAACAACTAAAAAAATTAGTATATTCATAATCAGCTTGCTATAACATTGCTGTTACAACAATAGTTATTTGTAATAACTTAAAAAAATTCAATTATATTTTTTTTATTGATAAAACAATAATATTTAGTAAATTCGCAGTAAACTAAACTTTAATAATTTTATGAATAAGAAAGTAGTAATTGTATCTGCTGCAAGAACTCCAATAGGAAGTTTTATGGGCGCATTATCTACAGTTTCTGCTCCAAAATTAGGTGCAGCAGCGATTAAAGGTGCTTTAGAAAAAATCAATTTAGATCCAAATAAAGTTGACGAAGTTTTAATGGGGAATGTAGTTCAGGCCGGTGTTGGTCAGGCTCCTGCTCGTCAAGCTGCGTTATTAGCAGGTTTATCTCATGATGTTGCCTGTACAACTGTAAATAAAGTGTGTGCTTCTGGTATGAAAGCTATTATGCAAGGTGCACAAGCTATTGTTAATGGTGATGCTAATATTATTGTTGCAGGTGGTATGGAAAACATGAGCATGATTCCACATTACGCTAATTTAAGAACAGGTGTTAAGTTTGGTGGAACTGCCTTTACTGACGGTATGCAGAAAGATGGATTAAGCGATGCTTATGAAAACCAAGCAATGGGTGTTTATGCCGATGCTACTGCAACTGAACATAATATTACAAGAGAACAACAAGACGAATTTGCTATAAATTCTTACAAAAAATCTGCTGAAGCATGGGATGCTGGTAAATTTGATGCAGAAATTGTTCCTGTTGCTGTTCCGCAACGTAAAGGTGACCCTATAATGGTTACTAAAGACGAAGAATATTCTAACGTAAAATTAGATAAAATTCCAGCTTTAAACCCTGCGTTTACTAAAGATGGAACTGTTACTGCTGCAAACGCATCTACAATTAATGATGGTGCTGCTGCTGTTGTTTTAATGAGCGAAGAAAAAGCAATCGAATTAGGCTTAAAACCTTTAGCATACATAAAAGGATTTGCAGACGCTGCACAAGAACCAAAATGGTTTACAACAGCACCAGCTAAAGCATTACCTAAAGCATTAGATAAAGCTGGCGTTAGTATTAACGATGTTGATTTCTTTGAATTTAACGAAGCTTTTTCTGTTGTTGGAATTGCAAATGCAAATATTTTAAAATTAGATCAATCTAAAATAAACGTAAACGGTGGTGCGGTATCTTTAGGTCATCCGCTTGGATGTTCTGGGGCACGTATCGTTGTAACTTTATTAAACATTTTAAATCAAAACAACGGTAAAATTGGTGCAGCTGCTATTTGTAATGGTGGTGGTGGTGCATCTGCTATTGTGATTGAAAAAATTTAATACTTAAAAAATTTTATTAAGATGAGAAGGTGTCTTTTAACCTTCTCATCTCTTTTTTAAATTTAAAATATGTATGCACTTTGTAATTTGGCTATTGTTCCTTTACGGTTTGAACCTTCAGACCGAAGTGAATTAGTAACACAAGTTCTTTTCGGAGAAACGTTTACTATTATAGAACAAAAAGAAAAGTGGTCTAAAATATCTTTAACCGCCGATTTGTATGAAGGTTGGATAGATAACAAACAATTTACAATAATTACAGAAGATCAATTTAAAAAGATACAAGAAAATGCTAAATTTTATTGTGCCGATTTAATAGACTACCTTACCGGAAATAACACTTTAATGCCTATATCATTAGGTAGCGATTTATCTTTCTTAACGTTTGCCGATATCAATTTACAAGAACTAATATTTGATGGTAACTTAATTACAGGCATTCAACCAAAAACAAATCTTTTACAAACAGCCTATTTATATCTTAACGCACCTTACTTATGGGGCGGTAAAACACCTTTTGGCATAGATTGTTCTGGATTTACCCAAATGGTATACCGCTTAAATGGGTATAACATTCCACGCGACGCATCACAACAAGCAAAAATTGGCGAAGCTTTAAGTTTTATTGAAGAAAGTGAAGTGGGCGATTTGGCATTTTTTGATAATGAAGAAGGTCAAATTATTCACGTGGGCATTATCATGGAAAATAATTACATTATCCATGCACATGGTAAAGTACGTATAGACCGTTTAGATCATTTAGGAATTTTAAATACAGACACCGGACGGCACACACACAAACTTCGTGTAATAAAAAAAATCATTTAGTCTTAAGCACTTCATTTCTTTTTAGAATGCTTACCTTTGCCAAAATATCTATTTATGGCAACATTTGAGCAGTTTAACTTACCAAAATCTTTACAAAAGGCACTTGATGAATTAGGTTTCATAAATCCTACCCCAATTCAAGAAAGATCATTCAATATCATCTTGTCTGGTAAAGACGTTATGGGAATTGCTCAAACAGGAACCGGAAAAACCTTTGCTTATCTATTACCTATCTTAAAACAATGGAAATTTCAGGAGACTGATGCACCCCGCGTTGCTATATTGGTACCAACACGTGAATTGGTAGTTCAAGTTGTAGAAGAAATTGAAAAACTTACCAAATATATGTCTATTCGTGTATTGGGAATTTATGGCGGTGTAAACATCAACACTCAAAAAACATCTGTTTACCAAGGAATTGACATTTTTGTTGGAACTCCTGGTAGAGTAATGGATTTAGCTTTAGATAATATTTTAAGATTTGATAGCTTGCAAAAGTTGGTGATTGATGAGTTTGATGAAATTTTAAATTTAGGATTTCGCACACAATTAACATCAATACTTTCCATGATGAAAGATAAAAAGCAGAACATTCTTTTTTCTGCTACCATGACCGAAGAAGTTGACGAAATTTTAGATGATTATTTTAATTTTCCTGAAGAAGTTTCGTTGGCACCATCGGGAACTCCGTTAGAAAAAATTAAGCAAAGTGCTTACCTCGTTCCTAACTTTCTTACCAAATTAAATGTTTTAAAAGATATTTTAACAAACGATGAAACCAGCACACGCGTTTTACTTTTTGTTAATAATAAACGTTTGGCAGATTATGTTTTAGAACATCTAAACGAAGATTTTTCAGGTCAGTTTGGCGTAATTCATTCTAATAAAACGCAAAATTACCGCTTAAACACTATGGAATTGTTTCAAAATGGTGAGTTAAGAGGGTTAGTTACTACCGATGTTATGGCACGTGGATTAGATATCACCGATATTACCCATGTTTTTAACCTGCAAATGCCCGAAATTCCTGAACAATATATTCACCGTATTGGTAGAACAGGTCGTGCCGATAAAGAAGGCGCTGCCGTTAGTTTTATTAGTCCCAAAGAAGAAGAAACCCATTTTGATATTGAATCGTTAATGGATTACGAAATTCCTTTGTTGGATATTCCTAGCCATGTGGTTATTGCAGAACAACGTTTAGAGTTTGAAAAAGACAAAGTTAAAATGAAAACCAACAAGCGTAAAATTGATACAGAACGCGGCGAGGCTTTTCATGAAAAGAAAGATAAAAATAAAAAGGTAAATTTAGGCGGCCCCGGAAAAAGAACCCCAAGAAAATCGGCACCTAGAAACCGTGCGGTTGAACGCAAAAGAGACGAAAAACGCAAGAAGAAATAAAAAAAAGGATTGTTCAAAATACAGAACAATCCTTTTTTATTAGTCGTTTAACAGTTCTTCTTTATACTTTGAAATATGTTCTACTATTTCGTCTTCTGGTTGTGGGTACGCAATGTCTTTATACTTTTTTAAAGTGTCATAAATAATTTTTGATACAATTAGACGGCTAACATCTTTATCATCACTAGGAACTATAAACCACTCCCCTTTTTTATGACTGCTGTTTTTTAAAACTTCTTCGTAACAAAACTGATATTTATCCCAAAACCCACGTTCTTTAAGATCGTCAGGAGAAAATTTCCATTGATGTTTTGGTTTGTCAATACGTTTTAACAAACGATTTTTCTGTTCGTCTTTACTTAAATGTAAATAGAATTTTAAAATGATTACGCCATTTTCTGCCCAAAATTTCTCAAACTGAACCATTCGCTGCATACGATTATTCCAAAAATCATCAGTTAAATTATTTATATCAATATACGGATTCCGTTCGTTCTCCAGATATTCAGGATGTACGCGCGTAATTAAAACATTTTCGTAATGCGTTCTATTAAAAATGGTAAATTTTCCTTTTTCGGGTAATTTGGTATAATGTCTCCACATAAAATCGTGCTGCAATTCTTTGTACGACGGTGTTTTAAAGCTTTCTACAACCACACCACGCGGATTAAATCCTTTGAAAACCTCACGAACCATACTGTCTTTTCCAGCAGTATCCATTCCCTGAAAACAAATTAAGACCGAATATCGATCATCTGCATACATCATATCCTGCAGTTCGGCAATCTTTTTACTGTACTTTTTAATTTCTTTTTTAAGTGCAATAGGATCTAAACCTGTGTTATATTTTGTTGGAATATCCTTTAAGTTTAAATTTTCGGGAACTTTAAAATAATTGCGCTTCATATTATTCTTTTTCTCTAAATTAGTCAATAAAATTTTAGCAATGAAAAAATATTTGCTTACCTCTTGGTTAAAAATCTCGGGAATTGTAGCTGCGTCTGGTATCGGATATGAAAATAACGAAATTCAGCTGGTTTCTGATAACGGAAATGCTTTGTATCATTATTTTATAGCGAATGATTCACTGGCGAAATATTCTTTAGACGGTGAACCAGTTAATAACCACCTGTCGAAATCTACAAAGCACGATCTTGAATCGTTCATTATTGTTGACAATACTTGGTATGCATTTGGATCAGGATCGACTAAAAACAGAAACCAAGGTTTTATGTTTAACAAATTCTCGAAATTTTCTACCCCAATAGATTTAACCAATCTGTATGATGAAATGATGAGTTTTTCTGAACTTTCAATCGATGATTTTAATATTGAAGCAGTTACAACCTATAATGAAGACTGGTTGTTTATAAATCGTGGCAACGGACCAAAAAACGCAAATTATTTGTATGTGGTTCAGGGTAAAAATTTAACCGATGATTTTAATATTTATTATTTTGAATTTGATCTGCCCAAAATAAACAATATACCAAGCGGATTTTCTGATGCAACTGTAATTAACAATACACTATATTTTATTGCAACTGCAGAAGATGAAACGTCTACTTATAACGATGGTGCCATAAAAGGAAGTCTTTTTGGTGCAATTGATCTAAAAAAGATGAAATTGCTTTTTACAGAAAAAATAAGCGACAACCAAAAATTTGAAGGCATAACTGTATTAGAACAAAGCAAAAAAAGTGCTGTGTTTGCCTTGTGCGAAGATGCTGACAATGCAAAAAACAACGAAGCCGTTATCTACAAATTACAAATAGATTTAAAAGGAAAAATAAAATAAGCAGTAAATTACTGTTTATTTTTCTTCTTTTATTTTAAAGTTTGGCGTTGGTACATTAGCCCAATTTTCGCCCGTTTTTATACGATACAACTGCATTTCACTAATACCAAATTGTTTGGCAATTATACGCATTCTAGTTTTACGTTGTGGATCAAAAATCATACGTTTAATTCGCATTACTTGGGTAGAATCTAATTTCATTCCCTTTTGTGCTAAACGCTTTTTTTCTACACGTTTAACATGACCTTCAATAACATTTGGGTTTATACGTTGGTGCGCATACTTCTCTGCTTCTGTTACCCATTTTAAATTTGTAAAATGATCGTTCTGATTATCAAAATCTAAATGAATAACATGGTTGTGTTCTGGCGATGGCTTTTCTACAAATGCCTCTGCAATTGCACGAGACAGCATTATGTGTTTGTGCAAATAGCCTTTAGCATCCTCTTTAGGTACTTTGTGTCTAAAAATGCGTAAATTATTGGTAACATTGGGTTTTAGCAATGTACCTTCTTTCATATTATCTTTAAAACTTATTAAACGACCAAAGTTAGACACCGCATACCGAAGTCTTTTTTTTACGCCTAAGTCTAATTCAATAAAATTTTCTCCGGGATATAAAACTAACATAATAATTATTTGTAATTATTTTTTTTAATTAATTATGTAAGTGTTTTTATTTTTATAAGGTTTAGCAAATATAGGTTTTTAAACTTTTTTTCACTACTCTAGAAGTAGTTATTTTTTAGCATGAATATGTTAATTTTTTCAGGTTGTGTATATGGCGCAAAACGTTTAACAGGATTTCCATGTGCATCAATTAAAAATTTTGCAAAGTTCCATTTTATAGCATTCGTGAAGCAACCGGGTAAACTCTTTTTTAGATACTTAAATAGTGGGTGTGCGTTTTTTCCGTTTACATCTATTTTTTCAAAAACCGGAAAAGATACTCCGTAATTAATCAAACAGTTATTTTCTATTGTTGAAGAATCTCCAGGTTCTTGATTATTAAACTGATTGCACGGAAATGCTAAAATCACTAAACCTTGATCTTTGTATTGTTGATACAATTTTTCTAACCCTTTGTATTGGGGTGTAAAACCACATTTGCTAGCTGTGTTAACAATTAAAATTGTTTTATTCCTGAAATCGTTAAAATCAATTTCTTTTCCTTGCAATGTTTTTATTTTGAAATTATAGATCGATTCCATATAAATTGAAAAATTAAAATGCATCATTACTGATGCATTTTAAAGTTATTTTTTTAAATGTGTGATAAAATAATCGGCAATTTTAGCATTCAAATGCACTCTGTCTTTTCCTGAAACATTGTGCTCATGTGTTGGATACAAGAAATAATCTACTTGCTTACCTTCTTTAATACATTGTTCAATAAACGCCATACTATGTTGTTGCACAACCACAGGATCTTGTGCTCCATGAATCATCAACAACCTTCCTTTTAAATTTTTCACTTTATTTAAGGTTGATGCTTTTTCATAGCCTTCAGCGTTTTCTTCAGGTGTATCCATATAACGTTCACCATACATAACCTCGTACCATTTCCAATCGATAACTGGTCCGCCGGCAACACCAACTTTAAATGTATCAGGATAATTAAGCATAAGACTTGTAGTCATAAATCCACCGTAAGACCAACCGTATACTCCAATTTTATCAGCATTAACAAACTTCTTCGACTTTAAAAACTCAACTCCTTTCATTTGATCAGCCATTTCATTCTGACCCAATTCTCTATGAATTACATGTTCAAAATCACGTCCGCGGTTTTCGCTTCCTCTGTTATCCAAAGTAAAAACTACAAAGCCTTGTTGTGCCATATAGTAATCAAAACCACCAGCACCTGCGCCAAAACGGTTAGAAACTAATTGTGCATGAGGTCCGCCGTAAACGTACACCATTACAGGATATTTTTCGTTTTCGTTAAAATTTGCAGGATATAAAATTCTTCCGTTCAAGTTTGTTTTACCGTCTGCAGCTTTTATGGTAACAAGTTCTACTTTTGGCAACACCGTTTTACCTTCGTATGGGTTTGGTGCATTCAATAATTCTAGTGTAGACTTGCCATTCACTGCGTTTAAAGATATATTGTTTGGTGTAGTAAAATTGGTATATTGTGCATAATACCACGTTTTATCTTTATTCATTTCTACATTATAAGTCGCGGAGTTTTTAGTAACAGGAATGGTTTTCCCTGATTTTAAATCAACCTTGTACAATAACTTATCCATGCCTTTGTTGGCTGTACCCATGTAGTAAATTTCTTTTGGCGAAACATCTACAAAACCTTTAAAAAGAACATCTTTATAAACGTAACTATTTAATTGCTTACCGTTGGTGTTATAGCGATACATTTGGCGGTATCCATCTTTCTCTGATACATAAATAAACTCTTTATCGTTTAAAAACTTTAAAGGTGTATTTGGTTCAACGTAGGTTTTACTTTTTTCTTCAAACAATTGTTTTTCAAAATTTCCTGTAGATGCCGTATATCTTTGCAATTTTAAATGGTTTTGACCACGATTTAAAACACCAACATAAACCGATTCGCTGTTTGGTGACCAAGATGGCATTGTTAAAAATTGTTCTTTATCACCTTCGATATTTAGTACAGTTGTTTTTTTAGTATCGATATCATAAATGTGCAAACTTACCTCTTCGGATTTTAAGCCAGCCATTGGATATTTTATATCCTTAACCTCGGCAATTCTTGCTCCAAAATCAACCAGCGGATAGTTTTTAACCATACGCTCGTCTTTTTTATAGAACAAAATTTTCTTACTGTCTGGGCTAACCCACATTCCACGATCAATACCAAATTCATTTCTATGCGTATTACTGCTACCGTTTATAACATGATCGGGATCATTAGTAACTTTAACAACATCGCCATTTGTAAAAATAATTTCTACATTATTTTTATTTAAATATACAATGTAATTTTTATTTGGTGCGATGATTTCTTCTGATGCAGCAGCATTGAATTTTATAGCTTTTGATACTTTTTTTGTATCGATATTATAAACAACAAAATATTTGTCGTTTTCACCTTGATAAGTAAACGACAACTCTTTTTCGTTATCCCAATGATAATCAAAAGGAATGGTTCTAAAAGAAATCTTTTCGTTTATTGCTTCGGCAACTGCACTTTCTAGATCGGCAGTGGTAACAAAATTTTCAACCGTTTTATCATGAATATTTTTTTCTACTAAAGCTTTGTAAGATGCATCGATATAAGTAAGTTCATTAGCTGTTCGCCATTGTGCGCCGTAAAGAGATTTGGTACCAAAGCCTTTTTGTGCCGCCAAAGTTGCCTCTTCTATAGTTAAATTATTTTGTGCTTGCGCAAAAAAACCGGCTAAGACAAAAGCGTATAAAGTAAGTTTCTTCATATATAATATATTTGTGCTAATTTATTAGATTTAATGAAAATAGCAATAACTGTTTTAAAGTAATTTTTGAATTTGATTTTCTAAATCGGTTATATTTTTAAAATATTCAAACTCAATATTCATTTTATTTTTTTTAAGTACTTTAATAATATCTAAAATTAAATCAAGCGGATCGGCTTCTATACCTTCCATTTGTTCGTTAAAATCTATGCCTGCAATAAAACTTTCATTGTAAACATTTACTAAATAATCTTCTATAAAAGTAGCTATACAGATTTCTTGCGGCTTGTAATTTTGCCAATCATCAATACAACATTTACTTGCGGCTTGTTTACTTGACCAAAAACACACAACATTTACCGGATTATTGGCATCGTCTTTAAAAAGTAAAGATTGCGAAATGGCAATGTCTTCTTTAAATTCAATTACAAACACCTTATTGTTCTTCGTTATATTCTGTATAAAATCTTCTATCACTTCTTTAGTTTATTAAGTTAAACAACAAATTTACCATCGCTCATTACCAATTTACGATCGGCTAAATTTGCCAGTTCTTCGTTGTGTGTCACAATTACAAAAGTTTGTCCAAAGGTATCACGCAACTTAAAAAACAACTCATGTAAATTTTCTGCTGTATTAGTATCTAGGTTACCCGAAGGTTCATCGGCAAAAATTACTGCTGGTTTGTTTATCAGTGCCCGGGCAACAGCAACCCTTTGTTGTTCTCCTCCCGATAATTCGCTTGGAAAATGATTAATTCTATGACTTAACCCCAAATAATCTAAAAGTTCTTTTGCTTCTTTTTCTGCTTCGGCTTTGGTTTTTCCTAAAATAAATGCCGGAATACACACGTTTTCTAAAGCGGTAAATTCTGGCAATAACTGATGAAACTGAAAAATAAAACCTAAATTTTTATTTCTAAAAGCAGCTAATTGTTTGTCTTTTAAATCTAAAACATTAATATCATTTATTGTTAATTTAACATCGGTATTTTTTTCAGGTGCATCTAAAACACCTAAAATTTGAAGCAAGGTCGTTTTTCCTGCACCCGATGAACCAACAATAGCTACAACTTCGCCCTTTTTAATTTCTAAAGAAACATTCTTTAAAACCTGCAAACCGTTAAACTGTTTACTTATATTTTCGGCTTTAATCATACTTTTAAATTTATAAACGAAATTACTTAAACTTTTAGTTAAATAATATAAAACCCCTATTTTTTAATTGTAATTTTAATTTGCTAATTGAAAATTATAAAAAGAAAATGAATTTGACTGAAATTGAAACTGCTATTTTTGCCAACGGATGCTTTTGGTGTTCCGAAGCAATTTTTCAGAAAATTAACGGAGTTAAAGAGGTTAAACCCGGATATATTGGTGGTAAAACCGAAAACCCAACGTATGAAGACGTTTGCACTGGCACAACAGAGCATGCAGAAGCTATTGAAATTGTTTTTGATAACAGTTTAGTAACCTATCAAGAATTATTAGAAGTGTTTTTTGCTACCCACGACCCCACCACCTTAAACCGACAAGGAAATGATGTAGGAACTCAATACCGAAGTGAGATTTTTTACACTACTAAAGATCAAAAAGATCAGGCAGAACTTTTTGTAAAAATTTTAAACCAAGAAAATATTTTTGACAAACCAGTGGTTACAAAAGTAAGTAAGGCATCTACTTTTTATTTTGCCGAAAATTATCATAGAGATTATTTTAACAACAACCCAGAAAAAAGTTATTGTGCCATGGTTATTTCTCCGAAAGTAAAAAAGTTTGAGAAGTTTTTTCAGGAATATGTCACTAAATAATTGGCACGTAGTTTGTTAACTATATACTAATTAGTTAATTTAATAAAAATGAATGAAATTGTAGTACAACCAGAAATCAAGGTTACAGATAAGAATAAATACCGCTTACTGTTTCTAGGTTTATTGTTTGATTTTATTGGAACGCTTTCTTTTGCAATTCCATTGCTTGGTGAGTTTTCCGATATAATTTGGGCACCTATTTCGGCTATATTGCTAAAAACAATGTATAAAGGAAAAGTAGGAACAATTGGTGGTATTGTATCTTTTGTAGAAGAAGCTTTACCTGGTTTAGATTTTATACCAACCTTTACACTTACTTGGATTTATACCTACGTACTTAAAAAAAATCAATAAAAAAAGCTGCCAGTGGCAGCTTTTTACTATTTGTTGTAAACTTTCAACGCTTCTTTTATAATTTCGGCAGATTTTATCAAATCTTCTTTATTAAGTACGTATGCTAAACGCACTTCGTTTAAACCAACTCCGGGTGTTGAATAAAAACCAGCCGCAGGTGCAACCATAACTGTTTCACCGTTTAAATCATATTCTTCTAACAACCATTTTGCAAAATCTTCTGCATTGGTTACAGGCAATTTAGCAATACAGTAAAACGCACCTTTAGGCATAGCTACTTGTACGCCGTCTATAGCGTTTAAAGCATTTACTAAAGTATCACGGCGTTCTTTATATTCTGTAATAACATCATCAAAATAAGATTGAGGGGTATCTAAAGCTGCTTCTGAAGCAATTTGTGCATAAGTTGGTGGCGATAAACGTGCTTGTGCAAACTTCATTGCAGTAGTCATAAGTTCTTTGTTTTTAGAAACAATACAACCAATACGCGCGCCACACATACTAAATCTTTTAGAAACTGAATCAATCATTATGGCGTTTTCAGCAATGCTTTCTTCGTTCATTACAGAGAAATGTTCAAAACCATCATAAGCAAATTCTCTGTAAACTTCATCGGCAATTAAAAACAAATCGTGTTTTTTAACCAATGCAGCCAATTGTTGAATTTCTTCTTTACTATACATATATCCTGTTGGATTACCAGGATTACATATTAAAATCGCCTTAGTTCGTGAAGTAATTAGTTTTTCAAAATCGGCAATAGGCGGCAATGCAAAACCTGTTTCAATACCAGACATTACAGGTACAACCTTTACACCATTTTGAGTAGAAAAACCGTTGTAATTTGCATAAAAAGGTTCTGGAATAATGATTTCATCACCTTCATCCATGGTAGATCCCATAGCAAAAATCAACGCTTCAGATCCACCTGTTGTAATAATAATATCTTCTTTATTAATTGGCAATCCTTGTTTTTGATAATAAGCTGCTAATTTTTCGCGGTACGAATCAAATCCTGCAGAATGACTGTATTCTAAAACAGTAATATCGGCATTTTTAACTGCGTTTAAAGCTACTTCAGGTGTTTTAATATCGGGCTGACCAATGTTTAAATGAAATACTTTATTTCCTTTTTTCTTTGCTGTTTCTGCAAATGGCACCAATTTACGTATTGGCGATTCGGGCATTTGTAAACCTTTATGTGAAATTTTAGGCATTATTGTATCTTTTTATTTAAAATACAAATGTAGTTTTTTCTATTAAATCACAATGACTTTTTATTTGTTTAAATTAAGTTAAAAACACAGGCAAGCCATTTAATTTAAGTACTTTTGGGAAATTTCTAAGTACACAACAACTATTTACTATGAGCAAAATTATCTCTTTTTTGTCATCTACCCGGTTAATGGCTGTTTTATTCATTGTTTTTGCAGCCGTAATGGGTCTTGCAACGTTTATAGAAAATGAATACAACACCGATACAGCACGAATTTTAGTTTACAACACCAAATGGTTTGAAGCAATTATGTTAATTTTTGTTTTTAACTTTATTGGAAACATTAAACGATACAACTTATTTAGTAAAGCTAAATGGGACACTTTAATACTACACCTTTCTTTTATTTTGATATTAATTGGTGCGTTTGTTACCCGATATATTAGTTTTGAAGGAATGATGCCTATTAGAGAAACCGAAACTGTAAACCAGTTTTTTTCTGATAAAACATTTTTAACCGTTATGGTTGATGGTGAATTAGAAGGCGAAATGAAACGCAGAACTTTTGAAGACCAACGTTTGTTTTCGGGTGCTTTAGATAAAGATAATTTTATAAGCACATTTGCATCAAACCATTTTAAACTTAAAAAAGATTTTAATAACATTCCTTTCGAAGTTGAGTTTAAAGACTTTATAATGGGTGCCGAAGAAGTTATTGAAGAAACTAAAGACGGTAAAAGCTTTTTAAAATTAGTAGAATCCGATCATGGTGAACGTCATGAACATTTTATTGAAGAAGGAACTATTGAAAGCATTCATGGTGTTTTATATTCTTATAATAAGGTAACAGAAGGTGCTATTAATTTTTATACCAATGAAAGCGGTGAAATGCAAATTAGCACACCATTTGCAGGAAGTTACCGTGTAATGGCAACACAAGCAACTGGTGAAGTTGTTGCAAATACACCTGCCCCACTAAACTATCGTTCTATGTACGATTTGCAAGGTGTTCAGTTTGTTATGGATCGACCTATAATTGGTAAAAAAGTTCTAAAATCGAATGGTGATTTTAAAGCTAAAAATACCAGCGATGCTTTGGTATTAACGGTACGTTCACAAGGTAAAGAAGAAGAAGTTACCTTAATGGGTTCGCAAGGACAAATGGGTGTACCACAATCTTTTATCATTGGCGATTTAGAATTTACTTTAATTTACGGATCTAAAGTTTACACAACCCCATTCCAAGTAAAACTGAACGATTTTATTGCAGAGAAATATCCTGGAACTGAAAAAAGTTACTCTTCCTTTGAAAGTCAGGTTACTATCATTGATCCAGATAAATCATTCGATTACAGAATTTACATGAACCACGTTTTAGATCATAAAGGTTACCGTTTTTTCCAAGCATCTTATGATCCAGACGAAAAAGGAACCCACTTATCTGTGAACCACGATTTCTGGGGAACTTGGATAACTTACATTGGTTACACCTTACTTTATATTGCCATGTTGTGTATTTTATTTAACAAAAACACGCGTTTTAGCGATTTACGCAAAAAATTAAACAAAATTCACGCTAAAAAAGCAGCTTTAACTATTATAGGTTTGTTGTTTGGTTTGTTTTCTGCAACTGCACAACACGCGCATAACAAACCAACAAGTACGCAAATAGATTCGCTATTAGTTAAAACAACTGTTAGCCAAGAACACGCCGATTTGTTTGGATCTATTATTGTTCAGGATATTAGCGGTCGTATGAAACCGATTAATACGTTTTCGTCTGAATTACTTCGTAAAGTAAGTAAAGACGATCATTTCCGTGATATGGATTCTGATCAGGTAATGTTGTCTATAACGCAATTTCCGCAATTGTGGTACCATGTGCCAATTATCAATCTAAAAAAAGGTAACGATAGTATTCGTTCTATTATAGGTATTCCTTCGGATGCTAAATATGCATCGTTAGCAGACTTTTTTGATGATAAAGGGAATTATAAATTAGTTGATTTTTTAGATGATGCACATCAAGCATCGGTTAAAGATCAATTTCAAAAAGATTTTATTACAGCAGATGAAAAAGTAAACCTTTTATATTCTGCCATTAGCGGAAAAATTTTACAAATATTTCCTATACCGGGGCACGAAAACAATAAATGGGTTTCGTATTTAGAATTGAACGAGTCTGGTTTAAAAGGTATGGATTCTATCTATACCAAAAATATCTTACCAATGTACACCACATCGCTTTTAAAATCAATAGAAACAAAAGATTTTAAAGCATCAGACGAGTTATTAGAATCAATAAAAAACTTTCAGAAAAAATATGGAAGTAAAGTTATTCCTAGTGAACAAAAAGTAAAAGCCGAAACTTTGTACAATAAATACGATGTCTTTAAAAAGCTATTTTCGTATTATATGTATGTTTCCGTTATCATGTTCATTATTGTAATTGTTCGTATTTTTAAAGACAATAAAACGTTACGTGTTTTAACTAAAGTATGCACAGGAATTGTTATTGCTTTATTTGCTTTACATACGCTTGGTTTAATTGCGCGTTGGTATGTATCAGGGCACGCCCCATGGTCAGACGCTTATGAATCAATGATTTTTGTTGCATGGGCTACCGTGATATTTGGTTTAATTTTCGGACGTAAATCTAGTTTAACTACCGCTTCTACTGCGTTTGTTGCATCAATGGTATTAATGATTGCACATTGGAATTGGATGGATCCATCTATTGGAACGTTAGCTGCAGTTTTAGATTCGTATTGGTTAATGATACACGTTGCCGTTATTGTAGGTAGTTACGGTCCGTTTACCTTAGGAATGATTTTAGGTATTGTTGCTTTGTTTTTAATGATTTTTACTACAAAAAACAACAAAGCTAAAATGGAATTGAACCTTAAAGAAATTACCTATATTAACGAAATGGCTATTACTGTAGGTTTGGTTATGTTAACTATTGGTAACTTTTTGGGCGGACAATGGGCTAACGAAAGCTGGGGACGTTACTGGGGATGGGATCCTAAAGAAACTTGGGCGTTAATATCAATTATGGTGTATGCATTTGTAATTCACATGCGTTTTGTACCTGCATTACGTGGTTTATGGATATACAACCTTATGTCGGTTTTGGCTTTTTACAGCATTATGATGACCTATTTTGGTGTTAACTTCTACCTATCTGGTTTACATTCTTACGCTAAAGGCGATCAAGTAGTAACTCCATCTTTTATATGGATATCCGTTGGTTCGGTTGCACTACTTGCCTCATTAGCATTTTACAAATACAAAAAGTATTATAAAAAATAGTAAAAAAAGCTTTCCGAATGGAAAGCTTTTTTTTGCATAAATATGAAATTAACAATAACTTTATTGTTTATAACTAAACTAGTTTAACAGAAAGCAATATATGAAATTTATTTTAATAACAACCGCAATTTTAGCCCTAGGTTGCTCAAAAAACAAACCTATAACAGATAAACCCGAAGTTATCATGGAACAACAAAAAAATGTAGACCCTATTTATCAATTTAAAGTAAAAGATATTACTGGTAGTGACTTTAATCTTGCCGATTTAAAAGGAAAAAAAGTGTTAATTGTAAACACAGCATCTAAATGCGGGTTAACACCACAGTTTGAAGAATTAGAAAAATTATATCAACAATATAAAGACCAAAACTTTGTAATTATTGGTTTTCCAACGAACGATTTTATGAGTCAGGATCCGGGAACAAACGAAGAAATTGCAGAATTTTGTAAATTGAATTACGGTGTTACTTTTCCTATGATGAGTAAAATTGAAGTAAAAGGTGATGCAATGGAACCTTTATATCAATACTTAACTCAAAAAAGTAAAAACGGTTTGGGAGATTTCGTTGTAGAATGGAATTTTCAAAAATTCCTGATTAACGAAGAAGGAAAATTAGCAAATGTGATTGGTCCGAAAGTTTCGCCTACCGATAGCGAAATTACTAATTGGATTGAAGGAAAATAAGATACACTAAAATGTTATACATTTTCAGACCTCACAGGTTTTTTAAACCTGTGAGGTCTTTTTGTAAATACTAGACTTTTCAACGATAAAATTCATACTTTTAAGGATAGTTCGTATCTTTGAATAATTAATTTTTAGAAATGAATTATCCTGAAATACCTTTGGCTCAAAGTATTTTACAACTTTTTAAAGCAAAGGGAATCCAACATATCATTATTTCACCCGGTTCACGCAATGCTCCTTTAACCATTGGTTTTACAAACGATTCGTATTTTACTTGTTACAGTATTGTAGACGAACGTTGTGCTGCCTTTTTTGCAATGGGTATTGCCCAGCAAACCAATCAGCCAAGTGCCGTTTTATGTACTTCGGGTTCGGCGTTGTTGAATTATTATCCAGCAGTTGCCGAGGCTTTTTACAGTCAAATTCCGTTGATTGTTGTTTCTGCAGACAGACCTACTTCTAAAATTGATATTGGCGACGGACAAACCATTCGTCAGCGAAATGTTTTTGAAAATCACTCGTTGTTTAATGCGAATTTATCTGATGAAGCTTCAGCTGAAAACGATGAACTGATTCAGAAAGCCATTACTACATCAAAAAATAAAAAAGGTCCGGTGCATATTAATGTTCCTTTCGAAGAGCCTTTGTACAACATTGTAAGCGAATATAGTTACCATCCCGTTTTATTGAATGATGAATTAGAAGTTAAAGTTCAGGAAGAATTTGATACAACGATTGTTCAAAATGCAGAGAAAATTGTTGTTTTGATTGGATCACAGAATCCGGATATCATTTCAAAAGAAAATATTGATTACTTGGCATCATTACCAAATGTGGTGATTCTTACCGAAATCAATTCTAACATTCATCATAAAAATATTGTTGCAAATATTGATACGTTGATTTCTACTTTTTCTGAAGATGATTTTAAAGATTTTCAACCAGATTTGTTACTGACTTTTGGCGGAATGATCGTATCAAAACGTGTAAAAGCATTGTTTAGAAATTATCCCGCTAAAAATCATTGGCATATTGATGAATTACGCGCGTATGATACTTTTTCATCGCTTACAAAGCACATTACTATTTCGCCAGATCATTTTATCAGTCAGACAAAAGAACAGATTACAGTTGTAAATTCCGACTTTTCAGAGAAAATTCAAACAATAATGCAAAATCGAAAAAAAGGACATGAAACCTATATGGATACCATTCCTTTTTCAGATTTAAAATCGTTTCACATCATCTGGAACAATCTTCCGCAAAACATTCAACTGCAAATTAGCAACAGTGCCGTTATTAGATATGCACAATTGTTTGAAACCGATAAAAGCATTGATGTTTACTGCAATCGTGGTACGAGCGGTATCGATGGATCCACATCAACAGCAATTGGTGCAGCCGTAATTGTAAACAAACCTACCGTTTTAGTTTCGGGCGATATTAGTTTCTTTTACGACAGTAATGCGTTATGGAACAATTATATACCAAAAAATTTTAAAATTATAATTATAAACAACAGTGGCGGTGGTATTTTTAGAATTTTACCTGGTCATGTTGAAAACAAAACCTTTAATACGTTTTTTGAAACAGAACATAATTTAACCGCCGAGCATTTGGCAAAAATGTATCAGTTTAATTATTTAACCGCCGATACCGAAGAAAATTTAAACGTGGCATTAAAATTGTTATTCTCACAAAACGATCAACCACAAATTTTAGAAGTTTTTACTCCAAGTAAAATTAACCGCGATTTATTACGAAATTATTTCACAAGTATATCATAAATAAAAATTTAGTATGAAAAAAATGATCATTCCAATTACAATTGTTTCATTAATGCTGTCAAGCTGTACAAGTGCACAGTTACAACAAGCTGCTAGCCAATTACCACAAATTTTAGAAGGTTCTGGTGTAGGGCAAACTCAGATTGCTGCAGGTTTAAAAGAAGCATTACAGCAAGGTATCGACAAACAGGTAGTAAACCTTACAAAAGCCGATGGTTTTTACAATAATTCTTTAGTTAGAATTGGTTTACCAAGTGAATTGCAAAAAGTAGAAAAAACTTTGCGCGATGTTGGCTTAGGAAGTTTGGCAGATGAAGGAATTAAATCTTTAAATAAAGCAGCAAGTAATGCGGTTAAAGAAGCTACACCTATTTTTGTTGATGCTATTACGGGGATGAGTATTTCTGATGCGACAAATATTTTAATGGGCAATAAAAATGCTGCGACACAATATTTACAAAAATCTACCAAAACATCATTGTACAGTAAATTTAATCCGGTGATAAAATCGTCGTTCACTAAAGTAGGTGCCGATAAAGTTTGGAGCAACATTATTACAAAATATAATGCCATACCAATGGTTAAAAAAATCAATCCAGATTTAACAGATTACGTAACGCAGCAAGCATTAACCGGCGTTTACACTATGATTGAAAAAGAAGAAGCAAATATTAGAACAAATGTTTCTGCACGTTCTACTAACTTATTAAAATCTGTCTTTGCAATGCAAGATAAAAAGTAATTATACGAAAAACGCTTTCATGACGAAAGCGTTTTTTTCTATAGGACTTCTAACAATTCTACTTCAAAAATCAATGTGCTTCGTGGACCAATTTCTTTTGAAATTTGCTGATCGCCATAAGCAGCATCCGGTGGAATTACAATTTTAGCTTTTGATCCAACTTTTAGCAGCGGCATTACTTCTTGCCAACCTTTTATTAATTTGCTTATTTGAAAATCGGCTGGTTTTCCGCGTTCTACAGAACTGTCAAACACTTCGCCGTAAATATTTGTTCCGTGGTAGTGGCATCGAACCTTACTATCCATAGTTGGTAAAATACCCGAACCATGTTCAATTATTCTATACAATACACCGCTTTCTAACTTAACAACATTCGTTTTCAGCTCAAAATTCGTTCTAAAAACTTCTCCTTCATTTACATTTTTTGCAGTTAATTCTTGCTTACGTTTTAATAATAATTCTGCTACTCCCATTTGGTATTTTATATCGTTTAAAAATCAAATATACTAATTCTTTAAGCCGTCTATTTTGATTTTCCGCATCTTTTTTTGTAACTTTAAAAGAAAAAATCATGCAAAGAAAGAAAATTTTATTAACAGCAGGTGCCGTAGGTATTGGATCTCTCGCCTATTTAGCATTAAAAAACAGGAAAAAAAACGAAGATATTACCGTTGTTACTCCGTTTGATACCATGAGATATCTTGGACGTTGGTACGAAATTGCCCGTTTAGATTTTAGTTTTGAAAAAAACCTGAACAATACCACAGCGCATTACAGTTTAAATAAAGACAATTCTATTAAAGTAGTGAACCAAGGTTGGAACTATGTAAAAGAAGAATGGGAAATTGCAGAAGGCAAAGCAAAACTTCGTAAAAAGAATACAGGTGCTTTAAAAGTCTCTTTTTGGGGACCTTTTTATGATGAATACAATGTGGTTGAAATTACAAATGACTACAAATATGCGCTTGTTTTTGGTAGAAATACCGATTATATGTGGATACTTTCTAGAGAAAAAACAATGCCCGAAATAGTTAGACAATATTTTGTTTTAAAAGCAGAAAGTTTTGGATACAATACCGATAAATTGGTTTGGCCAGAACATGATTAAAAACAAAAAACTGAATCCCGTAACAGATTCAGTTTTTTTATTCTTCTATTCTTTTTTGTAAGGCTTTAAAATACTGGAACGCTTTAAATAAACGAGTTCCATACCACGAAAACATTTCGCCATCTACAAAAACAGTTTTTGCATGATGTGTAACTCGACCAATTTCAAACGCGTGCTCTTCTTTGAACGGATAAGGTTCAGACGATAGTAAAACCAAATCGGGATCGCCTTGAATACGCATTTTTCTGATTTCAACTTCGGGATATCTTTCTTCAAAATCTTCGTAAATATTATTAAACCTATTTAGCTTTAACATTTCGTTGATAAACGTGTCATTTCCAGCCGCCATATAAGGCTCACGCCAAATTAAATACGCTGCTTTTTGCCATTGTTTGGCTTCCATGAAACGTTCAAAATCATCGTTTGCAAACTTAATTTTTTCGACCCATTTTTTAGCATCGGTAGTACGTTTAAAAATTTTTCCTAAATCGGTTATTGTTTTCAACGTATCTTCTACCGTAACAATATCAGTTACAAAAACAGGACAAATATCTTTAAGGCTTTCAACGATTTCAAGCGTATTTTCTTCTTTATTGGCAATAATAATATCTGGATTAAGCGCCTTAATTTTTTCGATATGAACTTTTTTAGTGCCACCAATATTTATTTTTACCGATTTTAAATGATACGGATGCACACAAAACTTTGTTATACCAATTATTTGATCTTCTAAACCTAATTCGTACAAAGTTTCGGTTAATGAAGGCACCAATGAAATGATACGCTTTGGTGTTTGGTTAAAGATATGTTGCGATCCTAAATCGTCTGTAATTGTAAGCATTTTAGTTTTGTTCTAAAATTATTTCCATTGCTTTTTGAAGTTTTAACGCTTCGGTTCGGGCAGCTTCTGCAAAATCTTTTTGGTTTGATGCATAAATGATTCCGCGCGATGAATTTATTAACAAACCAACTTGTTTGTTCATTCCGTATTTGCAAACATCCTCTAAACTTCCGCCTTGTGCGCCTACTCCTGGAACTAATAAAAATGAATCGGGAACAATGTTGCGAATTTCTTTAAAATATTCTGCTTTGGTTGCCCCGACAACATACATTAAATTTTCGCTATTTTTCCAGATTTTCGATGTTTCTAATACCGTTTGATACATTGGTTTATCGTTTACTTGTTGCGTTTGAAAATCAAATGCACCTTCGTTTGATGTTAATGCCAGCAAAATAGTATGTTTGTTTTCAAAAGCTAAAAAAGGCTCAACAGAATCTTTACCCATATAAGGTGCAACGGTAACCGAATCGAAATTTAGATCTTCTAAAAAAGCTTTGGCGTACATGGTTGACGTATTACCGATATCGCCACGTTTGGCATCAGCTATCGTAAAAATATCCGGATAGTTTTCGTTGATGTAATTGATTGTTTTTTCTAAAGATTGCCAACCTTTTAAACCGTAAGCTTCGTAAAAAGCGGTGTTTGGTTTGTATGATACACATAAATCGTGTGTGGCATCGATAATTGCTTTGTTAAACTCGAAAATTGGATCTTCGGTTGCTAACAAATGCTGTGGAATTTTATTTAAATCAACATCTAAACCTACACATAGAAATGATTTTTTTTGCTGAATTTGGTTGTAAAGTTGTTTTGTAGTCATTTTTTTGAAACTTTAAAAACAGGCACTATGATTGTGTTTAGCCCCGATTGAGTGGATTAGCTTTTGTGAAACAAAACTATGAACGAAAGCGGGACTATGTAAAAAAATGCCGAATGTTTATGCTTTAAAAATAGAAAAAAAAGCCTCTAAAAAAGAGGCTTTACAAATATATTAAATTAGAATACTTCTGATTCTTTTAACTTTTCGGTATTTGCTACAAGCTGTAATTCATCGATAAATTTCTGAATTTTCCCACTCATTACACCATCCATATCAAAAACGTCCATACCAATACGGTGATCGGTTACACGACCTTGCGGATAGTTATAGGTACGAATTTTAGCAGAACGGTCGCCCGATGAAACCTGAGAAGAACGTTTTGTTGCGTCTTCAGCTTGCTTTTTAGCTAATTCCATTTCGTATAAACGCGAACGTAAAACGATTAAGGCTTTATCTTTATTTTTATGTTGCGATTTTTGATCTTGACATTGCGCCACCAAACCTGTTGGAATGTGCGTTAAACGAACCGCAGATTTTGTGGTATTTACCGACTGCCCCCCCGGACCCGATGAACAGAAAAAATCTACACGAACTTCGTTCATATCAATTTGAACATCGAACTCTTCTGCTTCCGGTAAAACCATTACGGTTGCTGCCGATGTGTGTACGCGACCTTGTGTTTCGGTTTGTGGAACACGTTGCACGCGGTGTACGCCTGCTTCGTATTTTAAACTTCCGTAAACATCTTCGCCAGAAACTTCAAAAATAATCTCTTTGAATCCGCCCGATGTTCCTTCGTTTAAATCTACAACTGAAGTTCTCCACCCCTTAGTTTCGCAAAATTTTGTGTACATACGAAACAAATCGCCTGCAAAAATAGAAGCTTCGTCTCCACCTGTTCCTGCACGAATTTCGACCATTACGTTTTTAGCGTCTTCCGGATCTTTAGGAATAAGCATAAACTTAATTTCTTCTTCTAATTCAGGTAAGCGTGTTTGTGCTTCGTCTAACTGCATTTTAGCCATTTCAACCATTTCTGCATCGCTTCCGTCTGCAATGATTTCTTTAGCTTCATCAATATTTCCAACGATATTTATATACTCTTCACGCTTTTCTACCAAGCCTTTTAAGTCTTTGTATTCTTTATTTAATTGTACGTAACGTTTTTGATCGGCAATAATATCTGGCTGAATAATCAAATCAGAAACCTCATCATAACGTTGTTTTACATATTGTAAACGATCTAACATCATAATTGAACATTTTCAGTTTGCAAATTTACGAAAAAGTTTATGCAAAATATAATATTATCTAAAATTGATATAACTCTATTTTTTAACTATGATATCAATCTCTATTTGAACTGTATCTTGCCAATTACCTTGTGTTCCGCCGTGATTACCATCTTTTATATTGGAATTCTTAAATGTAATCGTATAATTTCCTTCTTGGGTAAATTTAATTTTGCCTTCACTAATCAGATATTTTTCAGAGGATGATGTTATTCCTTTTTCTGTTATGGTAAAAGATGTTTCAATTCCATCAAACTTTCTTTCTTCACTAAAATCAACTATCTCACCAATATTTATAAGAATTGATTTTAATACTTGTCTTCCAAAAATTCGACTAAAAGGAGTCGCTACTTTATTTATTTTATATAAATCGGATAATTTTAATGAATTATTGTAACAGTTCAACTCTCTGATAGAATTTCCATAGTCCAAGCCAATTGATGAGTTTTTGATTATATTCAGATTGGTTAATTTATTATTTTGACAATTTAAAGAATATAAATTGTCACTACCTGTTACATCTAAAGAGGTTAAATGATTAAAAGAACAATTTATAGTTCGTAAATAAGGTAACTTCTGTATTTCCAAAATTAAAAGTCTGTTATTACTACAATACAAAGTGTGTAATTTTTCGCAAGTGTTTAAATTTAAAACTTTTAATAAATTCCCATTGCAATTCAAAATAGTCAATTTCTTATTTTTACTAAGATCCAGCTTTTTTATTTTATTATTATCACATCCTAAAGTTTCTAAGTTGACGTTATTAGAAACATCTAAAATCGATAATTGGTTTATACTACAAATTATATTTTTTAATGAGAAACCTTTTGATACATCTAAGTGAATTAATTTCGACCCTCTAATGTACAAATCGGTAAAAAAACAATTATCTCGAACACTTTTAATAATTACAGTATACTCATTATCATCATGATAATTATGCCTTAATAAATCCCTTTGATTCCCTAACATCTTTTCAACAATTCCGTCACCCCAATCAATAGTATATTCTTCATTGAAGGTTGCTGTTAATTGAAAATTTTTATGTCCCCCTCCTTCCCATGTAAAACTAATAGTCTCATTCGCAAACAATCCCGTATGAATTAAAACTAATATCAATGTAATTATGATGTCATATCTCATTTTATTTGTACTTTAAATTTTAATTGATTAAAAATACAAAAAAAGAGGAACTATAAAAGTTCCTCTTAAATTCATTTATCTGTCATTATATTTTTTGAATACAAATTCAATTACCCACACTTAGACGATCCACAGTCTTTACACGTTAAACAACCTTCTTGATACATTAAGTTGGTTGAATTACAGTTGCTGCATTTTTGCCCAGTAGCTTCGGTACCGTCTGGAACAAATCGTTTTAACGCTCTGGCAACTCCGTTTTTCCAAGTGTTGATCGATTCGTTATCTAATTGCAGAGAATTAATTAAATCTACCACGTTTTCAATTTTCATTCCGTGACGTAAAGTTCCAGAAATTAATTTGGCATAGTTCCAAAACTCTGGATCAAAACGATACGATAAACCTTCAATGGTTGTTTTATAACCGCGTTGGTTTACGTATTGAAAATCGTAACGTGTATTTCCGTTATCTTCTTTATTTTTAATAATAAAACCTTCGTTTACCCAACGTGGAATTAAAATTCCGTCTTCGTCATCGGCTAAACCGGTAAAAATTTCATACGGTTGATCGTCGATTTTTCCAATAAAAGCAATCCATTTTTCTTTATTATTTTGGAAACGAACTACATCGGCTTCTAAAACTTGCGGGCGTTTTGTTGGAAAAGTAGTTTCTTTTGTTTCTACTTCTTCTTTTTTATCTTCTTTTTTATCGTTTGAAATCAATACACCAGAACGAGATCCATCGCGGTAAACGGTTACTCCCTTACATCCAACTTCCCATGCTTTCATATATAATTGACCTACCAATTCTTCTGAAACATCGTTAGGTACATTGATGGTTACTGATATAGAATGATCTACCCATTTTTGAATGGCACCTTGCATTTCTACTTTGCTGATATAATCAACATCGTTTGAAGTAGCTTTGTAATAAGGTGATTTTTCGATTAATTCGTTGATTTCCTCGTTTGAGTAATTGATAGACGTATCGATGCCGTTAACTTCCATCCACATTTTAAATTTATGGTGGAATACTACATATTCTTCCCAAGAATCACCTAATTCATCAATAAAATCAATGCGTACATCTTTATCATTCGGATTTACTTTTCTTCTGCGTTTATAAACAGGTAAGAAAACAGGTTCGATACCCGATGTTGTTTGCGATAAAATAGAAGTTGATCCTGTTGGGGCAATGGTTAATAAGGCAATGTTTCTACGACCGTACTCTTGCATATCGTTATATAAAGCCGGATCGTTTTCTTTAATGCGCAGCGCAAACGGATTATTCTCTTCACGTTTGGCATCGTAAATTGCAAAAGCACCACGCTCTTTAGCCATTTCTACCGACGAACGATACGCAGCCAATGCCAATGTTTTGTGAATTTCAACAGAAAATGCGTTTCCTTCTTTAGATCCGTAACGAATACCTAAACCAGCCAACATATCGCCTTCTGCAGTAATACCCACTCCGGTTCTACGACCTTCGTCTGCTTTTTTACGGATTTCGATCCATAAATTGCGTTCAATACGTTTTACTTCTACTTCTTCAGGATCTTCGTCGATTTTTTGGATAATGGTATCGATTTTTTCTAATTCTAAATCAATAATATCATCCATCATACGTTGTGCAATAGCTACGTGGTTTTTGAACAATTCAAAATTAAAAGACGCCTCTTTGGTAAACGGATTTTCAACATACGAGAATAAATTAATCGCCAATAAACGACAAGAATCGTACGCACATAATGGAATTTCGCCACAAGGGTTTGTTGATAAAGTTTTGTAACCTAAATCGGCGTAACAATCTGGCAATGATTCATTAATAATAGTATCCCAAAATAAAATTCCTGGTTCGGCAGATTTCCATGCGTTATGCACAATTTTTTTCCATAAATCGGCTGCCTGAATGTCTTTTGAAAATTTAGGATTTTGAGAAAATATAGGATATTTCTGTGTATAAGCTGCGTTATTGCGAACCGCTTTCATGAACGAATCATCGATACGAACCGATACGTTGGCTCCGGTTACTTTTCCTTGTTCTAACTTGGCATCAATGAATCCTTCGGCATCTGGATGGTTGATGGATACAGACAACATTAACGCACCACGACGACCATCTTGTGCTACTTCGCGGGTTGAATTAGAAAAACGCTCCATAAAAGGAACCAATCCTGTTGATGTTAAAGCTGAGTTCTTTACTGGTGATCCTTTAGGACGGATGTGTGATAAGTCATGCCCTACTCCACCTCTACGTTTCATTAACTGTACTTGCTCTTGATCGATCTTCATGATGCCCCCATAAGAATCGCTGTCGCCATTGTTACCAATTACGAAACAGTTTGATAATGATGCAATTTGAAAAGGGTTGCCAATACCAGTCATTGGGCTACCTTGAGGAATGATATAGGTGAAGTTTTTAATCAAATTAAACAACTCTTCTTCACTCATTGGGTTTGCGTATTTCGATTCCACACGAGCAATTTCAGAAGCAATACGTTGGTGCATTTCATCTGGTGTAGATTCGTAAATATTTCCTTCCGAATCTTTCAACGCATACTTATTAATAAATACGGTTGCGGCTAATGTATCGCCTTTAAAATATTCGGTCGAAGCTTTTATCGCCTCGTCATAAGTGTAGATTTTTCTTTGATTTGCAACTTCTATTTCCATATCCTAATTCTTTTTTCTGTGTTAACAATACTATTTTTCTGTACAAGAAAATGATCAATCCTTTTAAATTCAACCCTTTAAAAGAGTATCACTTTCTTGTTTTCAACTTTCTAAAATTACAAACTTTTTTTACATTTCATATTAATTCAATAAAAATATTTTTTTAAGTTATAAACAACTGTTGAAAACTACTAAAAACACAAAATTTACAAATAAATAACATCAAAAAACTAATAATCAGTAAATTACATATTTTTATAATACAAAAAGTTTACAAATAATTACAACAAGAAACATTAGTAAGGTAATAATTGTTTTCAAAATTAAAATTATCTATAAAAAAGTTATCAACTAATATTGTTTATAACTATATGCTTATTTTTTGTTTTTTTATTGTAAAAACAGATACTTTTACTACATCAATTATCTGTCGTATAAGAATCAAGTGAAAACCTTGAACTGTTGCGCAACTGTAAATAAGAATGATCTTATGAGTCAGACCTTAGGCAGATAATAGACGTTGCTTTCGCACAAAAAGTAAATGTCTGAAATTTGCCTTTCCTTATTATTTATGAAACGCTTACTTCGGAATTTACTTTCTATTGTTTCATTAAATAATATTAAGTTATGAGTATTTTCACTAAACGGATTAATTACAAACCTTTTGAATATCCTGAAATTTTAGAGTTTACCAACGCTATTAACCGATCGTTTTGGGTGCATTCTGAAGTTGATTTTACGGCAGATATTCAAGACTTTCACTCACATTTATCATCCGTAGAACAGGAAATTGTAAAACGCAGTCTGCTTGCTATTGCTCAAATTGAAGTGAATGTTAAAACTTTTTGGGGTAATTTGTTTACGCATTTACCAAAACCAGAATTTAACGGATTGGGTAGTACGTTTGCCGAATGTGAATTTCGACATTCCGAAGCTTATTCCCGATTATTAGAAGTATTGGGTTTCAACAATGCCTTTGAAAAAATTATTGACATACCGGTTATTAAAAAACGGATCGATTATTTATCAAACGCTTTAAAACACTCAAAAGCCGATAATAAAAAAGACTATCTAAAATCGCTGATTCTGTTCACTATTTTAATTGAAAACGTGTCGTTATTTAGTCAGTTTGCTATTATTTTATCGTTTACTCGCTTTAAAGGAGCCATGAAAAACGTGAGCAATATTATTGCGTGGACATCGGTAGACGAGCAAATTCATGCCAATGCAGGCATTTACATCATCAATAAAATAAAAGAAGAATTTCCTGATTATTTTGATGCCACTTCAATCAACGAAATAAATACCATTGTAAAAGAATCTATTGAAATTGAAAGCGAAATATTGGATTGGATTTTTGAGTGGAGCGAATTAGAAACCATATCAAAAGAAAATCTATTAAACTTCATGAAATTTAGATTAGATGAAAGTTTAAAACAAATTGGTTTGGAAAAGATTTTTAATATTTCTGAAAAAGAGTATCAGCCAATGATTTGGTTTGAAGAGGAAATTTTTGCCAACAGCCTTGATGATTTCTTTGCCAAACGACCTGTTGACTACACCAAACACGACAAAAGTATAACTGCTAACGATTTATTTTAACAGAAGTATTTAGACTATTACGAATTTTATCCCAACCTAGAATATATAAGATTTTCGTCAGTTCGAGCGAAGTCGAGAACTTATAATTCAAAAACTTCTCGATACATTTTTCTATCGAAAACTCACTCGTAATGACGAATTTACTAAAATCTATATCGATTATTTAAAATATAAAGAAAAATGGAAAGATTATGGTGGCTTAACGAAGAAAGCGAACAAATATTAAACCGAGGATACCTTTTAAAAGGCGAAACTCCACAAAAAGCAATAGAACGTATAGCAAATGCAGCAGCCAAACGCTTATACAAACCCGAATTAGCCGAAGCTTTTATTGAAATGATCGAAAAAGGCTGGATGAGCCTGTCCTCGCCTATCTGGGCAAACATGGGAACCGAACGCGGATTACCCATTTCGTGCTTTAATGTGTATGTTCCAGATTATATCGAAGGAATCACTCATAAATTGGGCGAAGTAATTATGCAGACAAAAATTGGCGGTGGAACTTCGGGTTATTTTGGTGAACTGCGCGAACGCGGAAGTGCCGTAACCGATAATGGTAAAAGCAGTGGCGCCGTGAGTTTTATGAAATTGTTTGATACCGCAATGGATACCATTTCGCAAGGCGGCGTTCGTCGTGGGGCATTTGCTGCTTATTTAGATATAGATCACGACGATATTAAAGAATTTTTGGATATTAAAAACATCGGAAATCCTATCCAAAATTTATTTACAGGCGTTTGTGTGCCCGATTATTGGATGCAAGACATGATTGACGGCGATATGGAAAAACGAGAAGTTTGGGCAAAAGTGTTAGAAAGCCGTCAGCAAAAAGGATTGCCTTACATCTTTTTCACAGATAACGTAAACCGAAACAAACCAGAAGTTTACAAAGACAAAGAAATGCGCATTTATGCTAGTAACTTGTGTTCAGAAATTGCCTTGCCTTCTTCTAAAGATGAATCGTTTGTATGTTGTTTATCATCAATGAATTTAGAATTGTATGATGAATGGAAAGATACCGAAGCTGTGAAGCTGGCAACTTATTTTTTAGATGCCGTAATGAGTGAATTTATTGAAAAAACCGAAGATAATTATTATCTAAAATCGGCTAATACTTTTGCTAAAAACCATCGTGCATTAGGTTTAGGTGTTATGGGATGGCATTCGTACCTTCAGAAAAACAGGATTGCGTTTGAAAGTTTAGAAGCTAAAATGCTTACTACTAAAATTTTCAAAGAAATGGAAGAAAAAGCCCTAAAAGCATCACAAGATTTAGCTCGAATTTACGGAGAGCCCTCTGTTTTAAAAGGATATGAAAGAAGAAACACTACTTTATTAGCCATAGCTCCTACCACTTCTTCATCGGCAATTTTAGGACAAACTTCTCCGGGAATCGAACCGTTTAGCAGTAATTATTACAAAGCCGGTTTGGCAAAAGGAAACTTTATGCGTAAAAACAAATATCTTAAATTATTACTGCAAGAAAAAGGAATTGATACAGAAGAAACCTGGCGGAGTATTATGTTAAACCATGGCAGCGTACAACATTTAGCAGAATTAACCCAAGAAGAAAAAGAGGTGTTTAAAACGTTTAAAGAAATTAGTCAGTACGAAATTATTTTGCAGGCATCTATTCGCCAAAAATATATTGATCAGGCACAAAGTTTAAACATCAACATTCCGTCTAACCTTCCAATAAAAGAAGTAAACCGTTTGTTAATAGAAGCTTGGAAATTAGGTGTAAAAACGTTGTATTACCAACGCAGTCAAAGTGTATCAAAAGAATTTGTGAATAATCTGGTGACATGTACAAGCTGTGAAGCCTAACAAATTACAATTCATTTATGTATCTTAATTTCTTAGATAAATTCATAAAAATAAAATATTTATAAAAACAAATACACCAAAAAGCGTTCAAAAAAACGTAATTTGTATGGATTAAAATCATTAAAAAATGACATTAGAAGAAAGAATAAAAAACAGCGAAACACGAATTTTTAAGGCTGTTTTCCCAAACACAACCAATCATTACGACACCCTTTTCGGCGGAACGGCAATGCACATGATGGACGAAGTTGCCTTTATTACCGCTACCCGATTTTCTCGACAAATTATGGTAACGGTTTCTTCTGATAAAATAGATTTCACCAAACCAATTCCAGCAGGAACAATCGTTGAACTTATAGGAAAAGTTACACATGTTGGTAACAAAAGTTTAAAGGTTTCGGTTGAAATTTATATCGAAGAGATGTACAGCGATGTCCGCTATCAGGCAATAAACGGTGAATTTACTTTCGTTGCTTTAGATAAAGATAAAAAGCCAACAAAGGTTATTAAAGAATAGTAAAAAGGCTGTCTAACATTTAAGACAGCCTTTAATTTTTTACATAAACTTTCCTAATATCCAATATAGAATAATAAACACAATAATGGTTCCAAAACAGCCAAAACCAGCTTTTTTGGCGCCCCAACCTGCTAGTAACGCTCTTAATAAATCTTTCATACAATTTAATTTTTAATTAAATATATGAAAAATATTTATTTGTTTTCAAACTTTTTTACTTCATTCCAATAAATGTCTAATTCTTTTAATGGTAAATCGCCTAATTGTTTATTGTCATTACTAATAAGTTCTTCCATTTTTGTAAATCGGTTAATAAACTTATTATTGGTTTTATTCAATGCCTCTTCGGGATTTATATTACAAAAACGAGCGTAGTTGATTAGCGCAAACAATACATCGCCGAACTCTTGTTCTTGCTTTTCGAAATCGTTATTATCAACCTCAACTTTAAACTCATTCAGTTCTTCTTCAACCTTTGCCCAAACATCTTCTTTATTATCCCAATCGAATCCTACACCTTTTACTTTATCTTGAATGCGAAATGCTTTTATTATTGCCGGAAGCGATTTTGGCACGCCGCTTAAAACAGATTTGTTGCCTTCTTTCAACTTTAATTTTTCCCAATTCTCCAGAACAGCTTTTTCATCTTCGGCAACGGCATCGCCATAAATATGCGGATGTCTGCTTATTAATTTTTCACTGATTCCTTTACACACGTCTTCAATATCAAACGAATTGGTTTCACTGCCAATTTTAGAATAAAAAACAATGTGAAGCATCAAATCGCCTAATTCCTTTTTAATTTCGGTTGTATCGTTATCAGAAATGGCATCGTTCAATTCATAAACCTCTTCAATTGTCAAGTGTTTTAACGATTGAAAGGTCTGTTTTTGATCCCACGGACATTTTTCACGTAAATCGTCCATAATATCTAACAATTCTTCGAATGCTTTTAACTGCTGTGCTCTGTTGTTCATAATAAAACGGTGTAAAAAAACCGGCAAAATGCCGGTTTAAATATTATTCTTTATCTTCTGTTTTCTTTTTAGGCGCGCGTTTAGCTTTAGGTTTTTCCTCAGTTGCTTCCACTACTACCGCTTCTTCTACACTTTCGGAATTGTTAATTGTAACCGTACCTGTTGTTGTTACTGCCGGTGCTGTTAAATTTGCAATGTAATTTGCTTTTTGTAAAATGTTGTACCAGTTTAATACTTTTTTAATGTCTGATACATATACGCGGTCGCGGTCAAAATCAGGAACAACTTCGCCAAAATAAGCTAACAAATCGTTGTTAGTTGCTTTGTGATCTAAAGCCGGTCCGTTATTTTCTTTGGTTGCAATTTTAGCAAAAACTTCGAATAATTTTAATTCGGCTGTTTCTGTATAAATAGAAATTTCTGATAACAAGCTTACATTACTACGTAAACCAACTGTTAATCTTTTTCCATCAATTAATGATTCTGCAATAAATCCTGATCTTGTTTGGATTTTCAATTCGTATAATCCTGGTTTTCCAGATATAGCTAAAACTTTCTCTACGCTCATTATTTTATTTTTTTCAAGGTCACAAATATCTTAATTAGAATTTAATATCCAAAATTATCGGCCTTTTTTGTTGATAAATTTCATTTTATAATCGGGATAAACTTTCCCTTCCATAATATTTTGTAATCGTTTGCTGTTTAATTTCTTTTTTAGTGTAGAAATTTTATCGGTAAACAACACACCTTCAATATGGTCGTATTCATGCTGAATAACACGTGCGGCGTATCCTGAAAACTCTTTAACATGTTTTTCAAAATGCTCATCGTAGTATTCAATTGTAATATTGGGTTTGCGGTACACGTCTTCACGAACACCCGGTATGCTTAAACATCCTTCGTTAAAAGCCCACTCTTCCCCTTCTTCTTTCAAAATTTTCGCATTTATAAAAGTGCAATTAAAATTTGCTAGAAAATCGCGTTCTGCTTGTGATAGGTCTTCGTCTTCGCCAAATGGTTTTGTGTCTACAATAAATAAACGAATGGGCAAACCTATCTGCGGTGCTGCTAAGCCTACACCATAAGCATGATCCATTGTTTCGTACATATTGTTTATAAGCTCTTTAAGCTGCGGATAATCTTTAGAAATTTCTTCGCATTCTTTACGTAAAACCGGATCGCCGTAACCTACAATAGGTAGTATCATTGTTTCGTATTTTAAATATTGATGCAAATTTACAAAATATAGTAAAGTTTGCACCCAATTAATTAACTTTAATGTTTGTATAAGTGCACTTTTTATTTAATACTATTTTTATAATGTTTGATAAGTTAATTTTAAAACTTGGTGACAATCAGTTTTATAACGCAATTAAGATTACGTTTACTGCTATTGTTGCCTTTTTTATTTTTTATAGTTCTGCCGATTTTACTGCTGCCTTTACTGTTACTTTAGGCGCTTTACTTTGTGCACCTATTGATATATCGAGCAATTTTAAACATAAAATTATAGGTTTACTGCTGGTTTCTGTACTTATACCCATTATATCGTTCTTACTTACTTTTACGTATGCTTATTTTTTAGTTTTTACAGTAATATTCTGTGTCTTTGTTTTTCTATCGGCGTTTATATCACTTTTTGGTCACAGAGCTAACTTATTATCATTTACCTTATTATTAACGATTAGTTTATCATTCATTCATCATGACGAGCCCGAAAAAGTTTTAACGAATTGCTTATATCTTTTGTTTGGCGGTTTGTTTTATACATTGATATCGATTATTTTTTACTTAATTAAACCAAACCGATATATAAATTTAGAAGTTGCAGAATGTATTGAAACTACAGGCGAATATTTAGAGCTTAGATCGCAATTATGGATTAAAGATGCCGATAGAGAAAAAATTCAACGCCAAATGCTTGAAAAGCAGATTAGAATTAATGAATTACATGAAAACATTCGCGAATATTTGGTATATAATAAAGCCCGCACATTAAACTCTAACAACAATCGTAAACTACTTGTTGCGCTTTCGTCATTGCTAGAAATTTTAGAACTGGCTATGACAAATACCTTCAATCATAAAGAATTTATTGCCTTTTTTAAAGACGACGATTCTATTGTAGCGGAATATAAAACACTTGCTCATAATTTTTCTGTTACTTTAAAAAGTTTGGCTTTTCACATCAAAACAAATAAAAAACATCATTCAACTGGAAATTTAGCAAACGATTTTAAAAAATTGAAACTGCGAATTAACGAATATTTAAGAAGTCATAATATATCTGTTTACAATGAAAATGCCCTAAATGTTAATAATTTACTTTTTTATGCGGATAAACAAATAGAGAAAATAAAAGGTTTAGAACGTGTATACAAAGAACGTGTAAACGCCGATGAATTAAGAGGAAAATACCGCGATTTAGAAAAATTCTTTACACCAGAACATTACCGTTTAAAAACATTTACAGACCATTTAAATTTTAGATCGGCTACCTTTAGATACGCTTTGCGCATTACCGTTACAATGCTTATTGGCTTATTGGTTGGAAATATTTTTAATTTTGAAAACGCCTATTGGATATTGCTAACTATTGTGGTTATTATGCGACCGGGTTATGGTTTAACCAAACAACGATCAACCCAAAGAGTAATTGGAACTTTAATTGGCGGTGTTTTAGGTATTGTTGCTCTTATTTTAATAGATAGTAATATAATTTTAACTGTTTTAGCCATTTTTTCTATGCTATTTGGCTATTGGCTGTCTGCAACCGATTATAAGATAGGTGTTACTTTTGTAACCTTTTATGTAATCTTAATTTACGGATTGCTTACAAACAATGCCGAAACACAGTTGGTTTATAGAATTTTAGATACCGTAATTGGTGCACTTTTAGCGTATTTAACTACACGTTTTGTGTGGCCAACATGGGAATTAAATTCTATGAATATTTATTTAGAAAACTCGTTAAAAGCCATAAAATTGTATATTATAGAAGTAAAGTATTATTACATAAAAAAAGGCGAACCTACCACATCATACAAATTGGCGCGAAAGAATGCGTTTATAGAAGTTGGTAATTTAATGGCGAGTTTTCAACGAATGATTCAAGAACCCAAACGTAAACAATTAAATCGAGTAGAGTTGTACGAATTAACCGTTCTTAGTCAAACCCTAATATCATCGGCAGCAAGTATTGGTACTTACATTCAATTTCATAAAACAACCGAAGCGTCAAAAGCATTTAAACTGGTGATGGATTATATTAACAATAACCTAAGCCAAGCACTACATAATTTAGATTTTGATGCCGAAATTACATCTGATACCGAAGAAGATTACAAAATTAGTATGAGTGAATTAAAAGCAATTCGCAAACAAGAAGTAGAAAAATTAGATATTGACGATGCATTAAAAATTCAAAAATTAGAAGAATCTCAGTTAATCATCGATCAATTAATATGGATGAGCAATTTATCAGAAAAAATTGAAAAAACTACGTTGAAAATGAAATAAAAAAATCCCGAAAGTTTCTTTCGGGATTTTTATTTATTATTGAACAACTACTTTTTTTGTAGCCTTACCTTGATTTGTTGTAACTTCTACAAAATACAATCCTTTTGCTAGGTGGCTGACATCAATAACATTTTCAGTTGCAGTTTTAACCACTTGACCTAAATTATTGTAAATAGTTACGTGTTCTAAAACCAGATTATTTTCTAAACTGATGTTTAAAATATCTGAAGTTGGGTTAGGGTAAATGTTAAAGTTTTGTGATACAAATTCATTGTTTGAAGCTAATTTTGTTAAATCAAAAACACGAACATAACCCTCCCCCGAACCATCTATATCTGAGCGGGTACTTCCTATAGCTACAGTATTACCATCTGCTGAAAGGGAAACACTCCAGCCAAAAAAATCGCCAGCTGATTTTCCATCAATATCATATAGTATTTGTGTCCAAACACCTGCTAAATTTTTAAATATACGCACATGACCACAATCAATTCCATTTCCTATATTAAGAGGTGCACCAACGGCTAAAACAGTTCCATCAGAAGACAATGATACACTTTTACCATGCCAATCATACAAATTTTCACCTAAAATATCGTTTCCTATTTGTAGCCAATTTCCTGAAACATTCTGATAAACACGCACATAATCCATACCATTTTGAAGAGAAGCACTAGAGGCTAATATATTACCATCAGAAGAAAGTGAAACACTAACTCCAAAATTATCTAAAGCTGATTTTCCGTTAATATCATTGCCAATTTGTATCCAATTACCCGATATATTTTGATAAACACGTACATGACCTGAAGACAATCCACTACCATCATTACGAGGTGCACCAATTGCAACAACATCACCATCTGCAGATATAGATATACTTGATCCACTACCATCACTATTATGCTCTCCATCAATATCATTTCCGACTTTTGTCCAGCTACCTGAAATATTTTCATAAACTCTCACATGTCCTGAATCAGAACCATTTCCATCATTAAACGGTGCTCCAATAGCCACAATATTTCCATTTAAAGAAATGGAAACACTGAATCCACTTGTATCTAACGAAGCCTCTCCGTCTATGTCATTTCCAATTTGTGTCCATACACCGGAAATATTTTCGAATATGCGCACATGACCCGAACTTTGTCCATTTCCGCTATTACCAGGTGCTCCTATTGCAACAATGTTTCCATTAGATGAAAGTGAAACACTAAAACCACTCGTATCAGAAGATGATTCGCCATCAATATCATTTCCAACTTTTTGCCACAAACCATTTACATTTTTGTAAACACGTACATGACCTGAACCTTCTCCATTTTCATCATTTAATGGTGCTCCTATTGCAACTACTGTTCCATCAGGTGAAATAGCGACACTATATCCACTTCTATCATCAATAGCTTCTCCAATAATATCTTGCCCTATTTGTACTTGACTATAACCTAAAAAAGGAATCAATAAGAAGAAAAATATTTTTTTGCTCATAATATACATTTTTAGTTAAAAAGTAAATATAATAAAAAAACAGCTCCGTTTTGGAACTGTTTTTAAAAAATATCACAAAATGTAATTAAGAATACATTTTTGTACGTAATTCTTTAATTTTTGGATCGTCTAGATATTCGTCGAATGTCATGTAACGATCAATCACTCCGTTTGGTGTTAATTCCAAAATACGGTTACCAACTGTTTGTGCAAACTCGTGATCGTGTGTGGTGAATAATACCGAACCTTTAAAGTTTTTCAATGAGTTATTAAATGCCGTAATCGATTCCAAATCTAAGTGATTTGTAGGTTCGTCTAACATCAACACGTTTGCTTTAATCATCATCATACGTGAAAGCATACAACGCACTTTTTCTCCACCCGATAATACCGTACCTTTTTTCAAAGCTTCTTCGCCAGAGAAAATCATTTTCCCTAAAAATCCACGGATAAAAACTTCATCGCGTTCTTCTTCTGTTTTTGCCCATTGACGTAACCAGTCAACCAAGGTTAAATCTTCTGTAAAAAAGTGGTGGTTGTCTGCCGGTAAATAAGACTGTATGGTTGTAATTCCCCAATCAAATGTACCTGCATCGGGTTTTACATTGTTGTTTAAAATTTCGTAGAAAGCCGTTGTTGCACGTGAATCTTTCGAAAAAACAACAATTTTATCGCCTTTTGCCATGTTAAAATCAACATCTTTAAACAAGATTTCTCCTTCTGATGAAGCTTGTAAACCTTTAATATTTAAAATTTGATCTCCGGCTTCGCGCTCTTGTTCAAAAATAATAGCTGGATAACGACGAGACGATGGTTTAATATCGTTTACGTTTAACTTCTCGATCATTTTTTTACGTGAAGTTGCTTGTTTAGATTTTGCAACGTTGGCAGAGAATCTGCGGATAAACTCTTCTAATTCGGCTTTTTTCTCTTCGGCTTTTTTGTTTTGTTGTGCACGTTGTTTTGCAGCTAACTGCGAAGATTCGTACCAAAAAGTATAGTTACCCGAAAAATGATTGATTTTTCCGAAATCAATATCAGAAATATGTGTACAAACCGCGTCTAAAAAGTGACGGTCATGCGATACAACCAAAACGGTATTTTCGTAGTTTGCCAAGAAATTCTCTAACCAACCAATTGTTTCGAAATCCAAGTCGTTGGTAGGCTCATCCATTACCAAAACATCAGGATTTCCAAATAAAGCTTGTGCCAATAACACACGAACTTTTAATTTTGGCTCTACTTCGCCCATTAAAGTATAATGCAAATCCTCAGAAATTCCTAAATTCGATAACATAGAAGCGGCATCAGAATCGGCATTCCAACCGTTCATTTCATCAAACTGCAACTGTAATTCGCCAATTCTGTCTGCATTTTCGTCAGAATAATCGGCATATAACTCGTCCATTTCCTTTTTAATAGCAAACAGCACTTTATTTCCCATTAAAACAGTTTCCAAAACGGTGTGCTCGTCAAACATATTGTGGTTTTGGTTTAAAACCGACATACGTTTGCCTGGTTCTAAAATTACGTGACCAGAAGTTGGATCGATATCGCCTGCAATAATCTTTAAAAACGTAGATTTTCCTGCACCGTTTGCACCAATGATTCCGTAGCAGTTACCTTGAGTAAATGTAGCATTTACCTCATCAAACAATATACGTTTTCCAAATTGAACAGATAAATTTGAAACTGTTAACATACTTAAATTTTTTTATAAGTTGCAAATTTACGAAAATATATCCAATTAAAGGCGTGAATTAAGATTAGTTGGAATAAGGCATGTGAGTATTTTACTCAACTTTTCATAAATTTTAACTATAAATTCGTTTTTTCTTAAAATTATATTAAATTTAACTTAATTTGAAATTACAAAATGGTGTTGCCTTAATTTTGATGTTATGAAAACAATAAACATAATAGGTTCTGGTAATGTGGCGCACCATTTGGTGTGGGCTTTCGCTGGATTATCAAATTATAAGATTCAAAATGTAGCGGTTCGTTCTTTAGATAAGGTTACCGATTTTTTTCCGAAAAATTTAATTGTTTCAACGATTGAAGATTTAAAACCGGCTAACATCACTTTGATTTCGGTTACAGATAGTGCCATTGCAGAAGTTTCAGAAAAAATTCCGTACACCAATTCATTGGTGGTTCATACATCGGGAACAACAGCTTTAGAAATTTTGAACGATAAAAACCGAAAAGGCGTTTTTTACCCGTTACAAACTTTTTCAAAAAGCAAAGAAATCAATTTTAAGGAAGTACCGTTGTGTTTGGAAGCTGAAATTGTTGATGATCTAATTGAATTAAAATTGTTGGCAAAAGAACTATCGCACAATGTGTTCGAAATATCGTCAGCTCAGCGAAAAAGTTTGCATGTAGCAGCGGTTTTTGTCAGTAACTTTACCAATCATCTGTATTCCATAGGAAACGAAATTTGTAAGGAAAACAATATTCCGTTCGATATTTTAAAACCATTGATTAAGGAAACCGCTGATAAGATCAATTATTTAAATCCGAAAGATGCGCAAACGGGTCCGGCAATAAGGTTCGATCAAAAAACAATAAAAACACATCAAGATTTTTTACAAAATCAAAACCATAAAACAATCTATAATTTAATTACACAAAGCATACAAGAAAATGTCTAAAAGTTACAAAGAATACCTGAACAACATTAACACGTTTATTTTTGATGTTGACGGCGTATTAACAAACGGAACAATACAAGTTACACAAACAGGCGAATTATTAAGAACCATGAACATACGCGACGGTTACGCAATGAAAGCAGCAATAGAAAAAGGATACAATGTGTGTGTTATTTCGGGCGGATCAAGCGAAGGCGTTAGAGTACGATTAAGAAATTTAGGCATTTACGACATACATTTAGGGGTTATTGATAAGGTAGAAATTTATCAGGAATACATTGATGTGAACAATATTAAACCCGAAAATGTTTTATACATGGGTGACGATTTGCCCGATTACTGGGTTATGCAAAAGGTAGGTTTACCTGCTTGTCCGCAAGATGCTGCGCCCGAAATTAAAAAGCTTAGCAAATACATTTCGCATATAAAAGGTGGTGAAGGTGCCGTGCGCGATGTGATAGAGCAAGTTATGAAGGTTCAAGGAAATTGGCTTGAGCACTTCGAAGCAAAATTTGATTAACAATTAAATACATAAGCTCATGAATGTTCTAAAGAAAGATCAAGCACAAATGATGTTACAAGTAATTGTAGCGGTTTTATTTTTTAGATTTGTTTTGTTTGAATCCTTGATTGATGATTTAGGACTTTCTATGCTTCATTATTTTGCCTTTTTAATTGCCATTGGTTTTATTTTATACGGCGGTATATTGTTGTACAAAATTGTTCTGCAAGAAGAATTTCCAGATAAAACAATTGAAAAAAGCGTTGAAAAAGCGTATTACAAGTATTTAGGTTTTAATGGTGTTGGAATTGGTATTTCATTTTTTGCAGCTAGCGATATAGACCGTACTTATTACTTTGGATTTTTCTTAGGTTTGGCAGCTATACTGTATTTATATATCACACAATGGCGTAAAATTTTAGTGTTTGATAATATTGTTTATTCACTAATAATTTCGTTTCCATTTTTTATATTGATTGTTATGGATTTAATGCCGTCGTTGCAAACAAACGAAGCTTTAGATCCTGTTAAAGATCAACTTCTAAACATATCGCTACAAATTTGTATGGTACTGTGGCTGCTTTATTTCATAAAAACTATTTTGGTAGATTTAAAATTTATGGAATTAGATATTAAACACAGTCGAAAATCATTAGCAACCATTCACGGCAGAGAAAAAGGAGCTAAAAGAACAACCGTATTATCGCTTATTCCGTTAGTGTTGATTGTTTTGTTTTGTGTGATACATTTAAATCTGAACATTTTAATTGGATACATTGGTGCATTGGTAGTACTGCCCTACTTGTTTTATCTGTCTAAACTATGGAATGCCAAAACTACCGAAGATTTTAACCGCATAAACAATATTTTAAACATAATCATTTGGTTAACTATATTTTCTATTGTAGTTTTATTTTTCAATTTAAAATGAAATGATCTTACAAGAAAAATATAACGATTATCAAATAATATTAGCATCAAATTCTCCCAGAAGAAAACAATTTTTAACAGATTTAGGGTTAACTTTTACCATTAAACCTGCTAACGTAAACGAAGAATATCCTTCCCACTTAAAGGGCAAGGATATTGCTTTATATATAGCACAGCAAAAGGCTTCGGTTTTTAATAATTTAGATACAAACAGCATTGTGATTACTTGCGATACCATTGTTTGGATTGATGATATGGCATTAGGAAAACCTGAAAACAGCGACGATGCTAAACAAATGTTACAGCAATTATCAGGTAAAACACATGAGGTTATTAGTGCTGTTTGTATTAAATCAAACCAAAAAGAACAATTGTTTTACGATGTAACCCAAGTAACATTCAACAACTTAAATTCTTTAGATATCACCTATTATGTTGATACCTTTAAACCTTTAGATAAAGCCGGATCGTACGGAATTCAAGAATGGATTGGTTTAATTGGTATTGAAAAAATCAACGGCTCTTATACCAATGTGGTAGGCATGCCTATGGAAAAGTTGTATAATGAATTAATTAAATGGTAATGTTTAACAATTTTCACTTACCCGATTATTACGGAAAAATTATTGCGACACTTATTTTAGTTGTTATCATTTATATTTTAAGATTAATTATTCGCAAGGTTATTTTAAAATTTTCTGAATATTCTTCAAAATCAGACAATCGCAGTAAACTGATCATTAAGTATTTCAATTCACTGCTTAATATCTTGTTCGTAATTTTCATCATCTTAATGTGGGGTGTTGATACCACTCAGCTTTTTGGTTTTGTTGGTGCAGCAATAACTTTTATTGGTGTGGCATTTTTTGCACAATGGTCGGTTTTAAGCAATTTTACGGCAGGTGTTATTATGTTTTTTGCATTTCCCTTTAAAATTGGCGACCGTATAAGAATTCAAGATAAAGATTTCCCTATTGAAGCCGAAATCGATGATATTAAGGCATTTCATACCATATTAATTACAAGTGAAGGTGAAAAAATTTCGTATCCAAACAATTTGTTTTTACAAAAATCTGTAGTGGTTTTGTAGTTTTTTTACAACATAGATTACATAAATTAACAGAATTCTATTGAAAATCTTTAAAATCCTTTAATCTGTGGTTTTAAAATTAATGGCTAGTTACTATACAATATTTATCAAAAAAATGAAAAATAACATTATATATATTTTTTGTGCGTTATTTATGCAAAACATCATTGCACAAAAACCACAAACTCCTACTCCGTCTGAAATTTATTTTAAGATTGAAAAACTAAACGTTTTGGCAAGTGCTATGTACATTGCAGCACATCCCGATGACGAAAATACTCGGTTAATTACCTATTTAACGCATCACGATAAAGCGTACACCAATTATTTGTCGTTAACACGCGGTAATGGCGGACAAAATTTAATCAGTAACGAGTTGGGAACCGATTTAGGTATTATTAGAACCAACGAATTATGGAACGCAAGAAATATAGATGGCGGTAAACAGTTTTTTTCTACTGCCGATGATTTTGGATTTTCGAAACATCCGAAAGAAGCATTTGAAAAATGGGATAAACATTTGTTGTTAAAACAGATGGTTTACATGATTCGCAAAGAGCAACCCGATGTTATTGTAAATAGATTCGATCACAGAACAGAAGAAACAACGCACGGACATCATACCGCATCGGCGCAATTATCTAAACTGACATTTACCTTGGCGAATGATAAAAATTATAAAGATTTATCACAAGAAAATACTGAAATGTGGCAACCAAAACGTTTATTTTTTAATGTTTCGTGGTTCTTTTTTGGCAGCAAACAAGCGTTTGATAAAGCCGATAAATCAAAATACATTCCGTTGAATATTGGTGTTTTTTATAATCAGTTGGGAAAAAATAATCAAGAAATTGCTTCGTTAAGTCGCAGTCAGCATCAATCACAAGGTTTTGGCGATATCTCATCTCGTGGCGAAGAAATTGATTATGTAGAATTAGTTGATGGCGATGCTATAAAAGGGAGCAATTTGTTTGAAGGTGTTGATACAAGCTGGAACCGTATTAAAGGTGGCAACAACATTCAGCCTTTGGTTACGCAATTAATCAACGAATACGATTTTAAAGATCCATCAAAATCGACCAATTTACTGACAAAAATTTATGTTGAAATTGACAAATTACCTGAAACCATCTGGAAAACCCGCAAACAAAACGAGGTTAAAGAACTGATTAAAAACTGCGCCGGCTTGTTTCTAGATATTACTACAAACGAACCTTACACTACGCCAAACGAAAACGTTGATGTTAAGGTTGAAGTTGCCAACAGATCGAACCAAAACATTGTTATTAAAGATGTTATTATTAACAACCAAAAAATAATTGTAGGTAAATCTTTAGCAGATCAGGATGTTTATTACGATTATTTCCAAACAAAATTTACCAATCAAGATTATACAAATTTTAAATTTATCGACAATTTTAACGACTTTAAAAATCAGTTTAATCTAACCAAGAAAAATGAAATTGGTATACAAGTTAATGATGTTTACCTATCTTACACTTTACCTATTCAATACCATTATAAAGATGTGGTAAAAGGTGAAATTTACAAACCATTTCATGTGGTTCCTGCAATTTCGGTTCGATTCAATCAATCAACTTATATTACAAACAACAATCAAAACCAAAAAATAGAAGTTACAACAGACAATTATTCTAAAGAAAATATAAAAGGTTTTTTATCTATTATAAATTCTAAAAATGAAGAAGTTTATCAGAAAGAAATCACTCTGAACGAAAGCGAGAAAAATAATACGATCACTATCAATAAAAACTTTTTAAACGGAACATACCAAGCACATTTCAAACAAAATACAAACACTTACAACAACGAAATAAAATGGGTTGATTACAGTCATATTCCTTTAAACTATTATTTAAAAGATTCGGAAACAAAAGTAGTTTCTTTCAATAAAAGTGTTTTAAAGAAATCAAAAATTGGCTATATTGTTGGTGCTGGTGATGAAATTCCACAGGTTTTAAAAGATGTTGGTTACAACGTAGATTTCATTAATTTAGAAACTGTAAAAGCCGAAGATTTATCAAAATATGAAACAATAATTGTTGGAATTCGTGCATTCAACACCGAAAGTTCTTTAAAAACGAAAAACAAATTGTTGTTTGATTATGTAAAAAATGGCGGAACGGTTATTGTTCAGTATCAAACCAATGTACCTTTAAAAACCGAAGAAATTGCTCCGTACAAAATAAAAATTGGCAGAACACGAATTACCGATGAAAACGCGGTGGTAAATTTTATTAATCCTAACGAAACGGTTTTAAACAAACCGTTTAAAATTACGCAGGAAAACTTTAAAAACTGGGTTCAGGAACAAGGTTTGTATTATGCTGATGATTTTGCAGGAGAATTTCAACCTGTTTTTACATCGCACGATTTTGACGAAAAAGAAACAAACGGCGCACTGCTTATTGCAAAACACGGAAAAGGACATTATATTTATACGGGTTTAAGCTTTTTTAGACAGTTACCTTCAGGAAATACTGGCGCTTTAGAATTATTTATTAACCTAATTGAATTAAAAAATGAGTGATTTTAAATGGATTAAATGGCGAAGAAGCTACAGCATTGTGCTTTTAATTAATGTTTTTTACATTATTCTTTTTTATTTTATAATGCATTTTAGCAATTAATATGGAATTATTAGACTGGATTATACTTTTAAGCACCTTGTTGTTTATTGTTTTATACGGAACCTTTAAAACCCGCGGAAGCAAAAACATTCAGGAATATATTTTGGCAAACCAAAGTACCAATTGGTTTACGGTAGGTTTGTCGGTCATGGCAACGCAGGCAAGTGCAATTACTTTTTTATCGACTCCTGGTCAGGCGTATCACGACGGAATGGGCTTTGTACAGTTCTATTTTGGTTTACCGTTGGCAATGGTGGTTATTTGTATGGTTTTTATTCCTGTTTTCCACAGATTGAAAGTTTACACGGCTTACGAGTTTTTAGAAGAACGTTTCGATTTAAAAACGCGGACACTAGCTTCGGTTATTTTCCTTATTCAACGAAGCATTGGTACAGGAATTACCATTTATGCTCCGGCAATTATTCTATCTTCGATTTTAAATTGGGATCTAACCTCTATCATTGTATCAATTGGTATCGTAATTATATTTTACACCTATTTTGGTGGAACAAAGGCATTGAACATCACTCAAAAGCAACAAGCATTTGTAATAATGGCAGGAATGTTTTTAACGTTCTTTATTATTTTGTTTCGCTTGCCCGAAGAAGTAACTTTTGTAAACGTTTTTAATGTAGCAAAGATCGAAGGAAAATTAGAACTGCTTAATTTCTCGACCGATTTTACTGAAACATACACATTGTGGAATGGTTTAACGGCAGGTTTCTTTTTAATGTTGGCTTATTTTGGAACCGATCAGTCACAGGTTGGTCGATATCTTTCTGGAAAAAGCATCAAAGAAACGCAGATGGGCTTGCTAATGAACGGAATTTTAAAAGTACCCATGCAGTTTTTTATTCTGTTGGTTGGTGTTATGGTTTTTATCTTTTTCCATTTTTATCAGGCGCCATTGCATTTTAATCCGGTAAATACATCAAAAGTAATTAATTCTGAATACAACGAAGAGTACCGTAGTTTGGAAATTCAACTGAAAGATTTATTGAACGAAAAGAAAGAAGTAACGCAGATTTACACCGGACAGTTAAACCAAGGTTTTGAAAACGAAATGTTAGAAGAAAAATTGGTTACTTTAAACGAAAACGAAGTTCAGTTGCGGAAAAATGCCCGCGATATTATTACAAAAGTTGATAGTAAAGCAGAAACTAACGATAAAGATTATGTGTTTATTTATTTTATTTTGAATTACCTGCCACACGGAATTATCGGATTTTTACTGGCAATGATTTTTTCTGCAGCCATGTCAAGTTCAGCTTCGGGACTGTATGCAGTGGCATCAAGTTCGGCAATTGATATCTACAAAACGTACAAACCCAATTTATCTGAAACCCATTATTTAAAAGTTACCAAGTATCTTGTTATTTTCTGGGGAATCATCTGTATTTTGGCGGCTTGTGTTATTACGTTGTTCGAGAATTTAATTCAGTTGGTAAACATCATTGGATCTATTTTCTATGGAACCGTTTTAGGAATTTTCTTAATAGCCTTCTTCTTTAAATATATAAAAGCTAAAGCAACTTTTTGGGGTGCCATTGCTGCGCAAATATTGGTAATATACATTTACTATTTAGACGTAATAAGTTATTTGTGGCTTAATCCAATTGGTGTATTTGCTGTAATAATTATAGGTTTTATTTTACAAACTATATTTAACAAAAAAAATCGAACGTAATGTTCGATTTTTTTTATGTTTTATGTCGTAATTAAATTCCTATTTCAATTTGGAAACGTACATACCAGTTGTTTTTTTGATCGCCCGTATGATAACTTAAATCATCGTAGGTAACTTCTGCCTGAACTTTAAAAGCGTGTTCCCAAATGTATTTTGTTACACCAAAACTATATTGTTTCTGGTTTGGAACATTTAATTTATAAATGGCATCGTTTACGTTTTGTGTAGAAAATCTACCAATAATTTCGTAATGTGAAACCGGAAAAGTATAACTTAACTGATAATCCATACCCTCACCTGCAAAAACATATCGCGTTTCTTGTAAACCATCACTATTCTCACCCACTGTTAACGGATTGTCTGTTGTGCGGTTCATATAAGAAACCATACCCGCCCAACCATTGTATTTACCAATTGCATCTATAAAAACCGATTGTAAATTTCTATTTTCATACAATTTATCTCCTTGTTGACCACGCGCTGCATTGGCATCAAAGTTTTTATGTAAAACACCTGAAAGCATTACTTTTGGTTTTTCTTCACGTTGAATATCTCCTTCAAAATAATCTCCACCTTTCTTAAAAGTACCAAAAGGCAATAATTCTAATTTTCCGGTTAACGCAACATTGTTGTCTTTTCCACTCCAATTTCTACCGTTTCCAGAAGATACTGCTGTTTTTATGTTATATGAAAACTGATCTTTTTGCTGTTGAAAATAATTCGCCTGAAAACCAAAATCACGATCAATATTAAACTGCGCATTATTAATAGATCTATCTGTTAGCTGTAAAGATCCCGATGAATTTACACGTTGACGGTTACCCGGTAACTTTGTTTGTCCGAAAAGAAAACTCCAATTTTTATTTGGGTTATAACTTACAACCGCATCACGTATAATGTTCAAATTTTTACCTTCTTCAATTTCACCAACATCGCCTGGTGAAAAAGAAAGTTGTAAGGCATATTGAAATTTTGGATTACCCACGTATCCATCTAAACGTAAGCGCAATCTTCTAATCTGTGCTTCGTAATTTGATTCTTGTTCTTCATAATCAAAATAAGTTACCCTATTTTGCATTCTAAAACGAATGTTTAACTGAAACAAACTATCTGCCGATGTCATTCCTAATCCTTTACCATAACTGTAATAAGGTAATGAAGAAATCTTTATATCTTCTATATCCTTTTTTGTATCTATTTGGGCATTAACAGCACCAAAACTTAACATACTTAATAAAAAAATAATCTTTTTCATACGTTTTATTAAACTATTGTGCAAAAGTATGAGTAATTTTGTAGTGTTTAAAAATACAATATTAAATAATCGTTAAGTAATTGTAAATGGAATCTAAATACATAGCATATCATTTTAAAATAGAACCAAAAGAACCAGGTGCAGATATATTATTAGCCGAATTAGGCGAATTGGCGTTTGACAGTTTTGTGGAAACCGAAGAAGGATTATCTGCATATATTCAAGAACACGACAACACAACAGATTTGTTGAATGATGTTTATATTTTGAGTAATCCGGAGTTTAAAGTTTCCTATCAAACCGAAGAAATAGAACAAGTTAACTGGAACGAAGAATGGGAAAAAAACTTTGAACCTATTAATGTAGACGATCTTTGCTATGTTCGCGCACCGTTCCACGAAGCTAAAAACGTTCTGTATGAAATCGTGATCGAACCAAAAATGAGTTTTGGAACAGGACACCACGAAACTACTTTTATGATGATGAAACATTTATTAAATATAGATGTTACCAATATGGAAGTGTTAGATATGGGTTGCGGAACTGCTATTTTAGCCATTCTAGCATTAATGAAAGGTGCAAAACATGCCGATGCTATTGATATTGACAATTGGTGTTATTTAAATTCTATAGAAAATGCAGAACGCAATAATATTAAAAATATCGACGTTTATGAAGGCGATGCAGATTTATTGGCAGACAAAACAAACAAATACGATTTGGTTATAGCCAACATTAACCGTAATATTTTACTGAATGATATGGAAGCTTATGCCAAAACATTAAAAACCGGCGGTATTATTTTATTCAGCGGATTTTACACAGAAGATATTGCTGCGATTGAAGAAGCTGCAAACCAACAAAATATGTTTTTAGACTATCAGTTAGAACGAAATAACTGGGCGTCGTTAAAATTTATAAAGAAGTAAAAATGAGTACAAAAGAGCAAATCTTAGAAGAAGTAAAAATTGAAGAATTATTAGGTAATCAAAATACAATTGTTCTCTTTAATGACGATGTAAATACTTTTGACCATGTTATTGAAACCTTGGTTAAAGTTTGTAATCATGAAGCTTTACAGGCGGAACAATGTGCAATGCTGGTTCATTACAAAGGCAAATGTGATGTAAAATCGGGTGATATAATAGATTTGGTGCCAATGTGTTCTGCTTTGTTAGATGCCGGTTTAAGTGTCGAAATACAATAAAAAAATCCCGAAAGTTTCGGGATTTTTTATGATTTATATTTTAATTCCTGCAGCTAATAACTCCCTATAACTTGGATTTTTCTTAAAAAATGCAACAATACCTGAGTTTACTGGTACAATTCGCAATTTTTTTTCTTCTGCCTGATCTAAAATGCCTTTAATAAAATCATTAATTAACACTTCATCTTCACATCCATTAGGGTTTAGTTTGGTTAAAAAAAGTTTTCGTTCTTGTATAGAGTATTCAATAATTACAAATCTGTCGCCACATCTACATTCAAACTGTCTTAACAGTTCATTGTTTTTAAATTCCATATAACATTTTTTTCTATTTTTATATATTTCAAAGGTTCTTTCGGTAAGAAATGAATTTTAATGAAAATAAAGAATTATTAAAAATTAAAACTTAATTTCTTATTTATTTTGATTGCAAATTAATGAAATAGTTTTTAATAATGCAAAACAGTATCCATAATTACAAATTTATTTAGATGAAAAACATCTATTTTATGCCGGGAATGGCTGCAAATTGTGACATTTTTGAAAATATTAAATTGGATGATTCAAAATACAACCTCCATTTTATTGATTGGTTTGAACCTGAAAAAGACGAATCATTGCAAAAATACAGCGAGCGCATTGCTTTGCAAATTACTTTAGAGAACCCTATTTTAATCGGCGTTTCGTTCGGTGGAATCATTGTACAGGAAATTGCCAAGATTATATCTGTAGAAAAAGTAATTATAATATCAAGTGTAAAAGATCCATCGGAATTTCCGGTTAGGATACATTGGGCTAAAAAATGGAAACTTTATCGATTTTTTCCAACATCATATATTACTTTAATTGAAAATGTTACAAAAAAAATAGTATCTTCAAAAAAAATCCATCAGCGTATCGATATGTACCACAAATATCTATCTATTCGTTCTGTAAATTATTTAGATTGGGCATTTAAGTCCGTAATTTCATGGGAAAACAAAAATCCAGTTGAAAATGTGTATCATTTACACGGAACAAAAGATCATATTTTTCCACATAAACGAATTAAAAACGCCGAGTTTTTAGAGAACGGAACGCATGTTATGGTGCTTGTAAACGCAAAATGGATCAATAAAAAGCTATTGGAAATTTTAGAAAAATAAATATGAAAAAAACGTATAAAAAAATTGCTTTAATAGTTGGTGTAGTTGCATTGTCGGCTGGTTTTTATCAGTTTACGACTGTTGAAAAAAATGCATCTGAAACAAACTTCTATATAAAGAATGCCGATTTCTGCGGTGAGCGTGTGCCTTTGGAAATTATTGATGTAAGAGAGCGTTTAGATCGTGAAATGATGGTGAACATTAACCTGCATTCTGCAACAAGCCTAATTATTAAAAGGGCTAACAGACATTTTGCTGATATTGAACCTATTTTAAAGCGCAACGGTATTCCAAACGATTTTAAATATTTGTGTGTAATAGAAAGTGCGTTAACCAATGCAACATCAAGCGCAGGCGCTAAAGGTTTTTGGCAATTTATGCCCGAAACGGCTAAAGAATATAATTTGGAAGTAAGCAGCACCGTTGATGAACGATACGATGTAATTAAAGCTACCGAAGCTGCGTGTGTTTATTTAAAAAGAGCTTATGCTAAATTTGGAAATTGGACATTGGTAGCGGCTGCATATAACAGAGGAATGGCAGGTGTTGAACGCCAGCAAATTGCGCAAGGCGTTACCGATTATTACGATTTATTTTTAAACGAAGAAACATCGCGCTACGTTTTTAGGATTTTGGCTTTAAAGGAAATTATGAATAATGCAGACAAATACGGTTATGTTTTTTCTAAAGATGAATTGTATCAGCCTGTGAAAACTAAAACCGTTGCTGTAAATTCAAACATAGACGATCTACAAAAATGGGCATTAGAGCAAGGTATCAATTACAAACTTTTAAAGTTGTACAATCCTTGGTTAATTGACACTTCTTTGATTGTAAACGGCAGTAAATCTTACAACATACAAATTCCTACCGAAGGTTATAAAAGGAAATAATTTATAGATTAAAAGCCTCAATATTAAATTGAGGCTTTTGATTTTCTTAAAGATTATCTTCGTCTTCAAGTTTTTTAATTACGATTTGCAAGCAACTTTCGTTGTAAGCCAGCCAATTATCAATAAACTTTGGCGCTTCTACTTCATTAAATGTTTTGTGTAAAAGTTTAAAAGCTTTTTTAGCATCTTTTTCATCATGAAAAACATGTTTCCAGAAATAAGGTACACGCTGCCATTCATACAAAAACAAACCATTTTTTGCATAAAGAAAAGGCGAATGAATTCCTGCAGTATGAATTTGATTGAAGCCGCCGTACATGTGCACGCGCATATAAGCAGCTATATATTTTAAGTTTAAAATTAAGCGGTTTTTAATTTCGTCGTCGGTTTCTTTTTGTTGCGGTTCAAAGCGCCATTGGTTAAATGCTACAGATCGAATATCATTTTCTTTTCCCAATTTTTCAAAATCAGTATTTAGGTTTAAATAATACTTCGTGTTTCCATCTAACTCAATCATCATATCGCTTTTGTAAGCTTTAAAATCTCCATGAATTTGAATGCAACCGTTTTCTTCCTTCATAATTTTTAAAGGAATATCGCCAAATTCTTCTGATTTTAATAAGATTTCATCTTTATTGATTACAGAATAAGTTCCGTACATAAATTTATTTCCAATCAAGAAAGTATATTCTTTATTAGATTTAAGCGATAAATAAGAATAAGTTACGTACGATTCTTCACTTTCGGCGTCGGGTTTAATGTTATCTGGAAGCCTTTGCTCTAAATCGGCATACATCTGTTCGTTAAAAACATTGATAATTCTAAAATCGCGGTCTTTGGAAAAATCAATGGTTCTATCATTTTCTGATTTATTACAACTGATAAAAAATACACACAGTAGAACGGATAGTATTTTATGATACATAATAGTGTTTAGTTTTTTGATGGAAAAAATTATAAAAAAAAGCCACTCTGTAAACGAATGGCTTAATATTTATGTTGTAAAGAAATTAAAAACCTCTTTTCTTGCTTTGGTTGTACCACATTGGAACTTTTTGTCCGCGGGCTTGTTTCATTTGACCTTCAATCATAGAAATTTGCTCTTTCAACATTCCTTTAGTATCGTGTTGTTTTGCTTCGGCAATTAATTTCTGAGCTTCAGCCGGACGGTTTTTACTCATTACAATACCAGCCAACTGCAATTTAGATACTGCCAAATCTTCTTTCTGGTTCAACCCTAAATCAATTGCTTTACGAAAATCTTTTTCAGCCTGATTTAAGTTATTTTGCGCATTAATAATACCATTTAAATAATAGTAATATCCCTGTTGATTTTTAATTAATGCTGTATCTGGGTTTATTTTAGCAAGAATTTTTTTAGCACCGTCCATATCTTGTTTTCTAAATTTAAACAAGGTCATAATCAACATTTCGTTCTTAAAGTAAATTAACACTACTATTAAAACTAATAATATTAAAAAAATACCATTTCCAATATTATTTTCTGTAAACTGCCAAATTGCCGTTGCTAATAAAGCGGCTGCAACTATAATTTTTATATTCTTGTTAATCATTTCTTTTATTTTTAACTTTGCAAATGTAGTAAATCCTACGCAGCAACAAAAGATGTTTTTAAGTTAAAATTATAGTACAACATAATTTTAAATAATTTTTAAAAACAATTTGTAGGTAATAAAAGGATTTGTATATTTGCACTCGGTTTTGAAGCTACTTGTTTTCAAAGCTGAACATTCGTAAAATTTTATAGATTTAAAGATAAGAAGCAATGAGTAAGAGAACGTTTCAACCATCAAAAAGAAAAAGAAGAAACAAACACGGTTTCATGGACAGAATGGCTAGCGCTAACGGAAGAAAAGTATTAGCACGTAGAAGAGCTAAAGGAAGACATAAGTTAACAGTTTCTAGTGAACCAAGACATAAAAAATAATGATGTTTCATCATAAATAAAGGCGTTACTTTAAGTGTATCGCCTTTTTTTATACCTTATCGTTATTGTCTGTTTTTTAAGTTGAAATTCAACTAATTATCAGTAAATTTACTCTCAATAAAATAACACACCTATTATTAAAATGCCTAAAGATAATTCAATTAAAACTGTTTTAATCATTGGTTCTGGTCCAATCATCATTGGACAGGCTTGTGAATTTGACTATTCAGGGTCGCAATCGGCACGATCATTACGCGAAGAAGGTATCAAAGTTATTTTGATAAATTCTAACCCTGCAACCATCATGACCGATCCTTCAATGGCAGATCATGTATATTTAAAGCCTTTAAACACTAAATCTATTGTTGAAATTTTAAAAGCACATCCGGAAATCGATGCGGTTTTACCAACAATGGGCGGACAAACAGCTTTGAATTTATGTTTGGAAGCAGACGAAAAAGGTATCTGGCAAGATTTCAACGTAAAATTAATTGGTGTTGATATCAATGCTATTAATGTAACTGAAGACCGCGAACAATTTAAACAGTTACTATCAAGAATCGACATTCCATTTGCTCCGGCTAAAACAGCAACTTCGTTTTTAGAAGGAAAAGAAATTGCTCAGGAATTTGGTTTCCCATTAGTGATTCGTCCATCATTTACTTTAGGTGGAACGGGTGCTGCTTTTGTTCATAAAGAAGAAGATTTCGATGGTTTATTAACTTACGGTTTAGAAGCATCGCCAATTCACGAAGTTTTGATTGATAAAGCTTTGTTAGGTTGGAAAGAATACGAATTAGAATTATTACGCGATAAAAACGACAACGTTGTAATTATCTGTACCATTGAAAATATGGACGCAATGGGAATCCACACAGGTGATTCTATTACTGTTGCGCCAGCAATGACATTATCAGACCGTACGTTTCAGCGTATGCGCGATATGGCAATAAAAATGATGCGTTCTATTGGTAATTTTGCCGGCGGATGTAACGTTCAGTTTGCTGTATCTCCAGACGAAAAAGAAGACATCGTGGCAATTGAAATCAATCCGCGTGTATCTCGTTCATCTGCATTGGCATCAAAAGCAACGGGGTATCCTATTGCAAAAATCGCTACAAAATTAGCGTTGGGTTATACGTTAGACGAATTACAAAATCAAATCACCAAATCAACTTCGGCATTATTCGAGCCAACTTTAGATTACGTTATCGTAAAAATACCTCGTTGGAACTTTGATAAATTCGAAGGTGCAGATCGTACCTTAGGTTTACAAATGAAATCGGTTGGTGAAGTAATGGGAATTGGTCGATCGTTCCAAGAAGCCTTACAAAAAGCAACACAATCGTTAGAAATAAAACGTAATGGAATTGGTGCCGACGGAAAAGGTTACACAAATTACGACCAAATTTTAGATAAATTAGAACATGCTTCATGGGATCGCGTTTTCGTAATTTACGATGCTATTGCATTGGGAATTCCGTTAAGCACTATTCATGAAATAACTAAAATAGACATGTGGTTCTTAAAGCAATACGAAGAAATGTATGCTTTAGAACAAGAAGTTTCCAAACACACATTAGCTTCATTGCCTAAAGATTTGTTGTTAGAAGCGAAGCAAAAAGGTTTTGCAGACCGCCAAATTGCTCACATGTTGCGTTGTTTAGAAAGTGAAATTCATGCATTGCGCGAACAAATGAACATTAACCGTGTGTACAAACTGGTTGATACGTGCGCGGCAGAATTCGTAGCGCAAACACCTTACTACTACTCTACTTTTGAAGCTGATATTGAAAAAGCAGACGGAACTACTTATACATCAAACGAATCTGTTCGTACCGATAAAAAGAAGATTGTTGTTTTAGGATCTGGACCAAACCGAATTGGGCAAGGAATTGAATTTGATTATTCTTGTGTGCACGGCGTTTTGGCAGCAGCTGAATGTGGTTACGAAACCATTATGATTAACTGTAATCCTGAAACGGTTTCTACGGATTTTGATACAGCTGATAAATTGTACTTTGAACCTGTTTATTGGGAACATATCTACGACATTATTCGTCACGAAAAACCAGAAGGAGTTATTGTACAATTAGGTGGACAAACTGCTTTAAAACTGGCTGAAAAGTTAGAAAAATACGGAATAAAAATCATTGGAACAAGCTACGAAGCTTTAGATTTAGCGGAAGATCGCGGACGTTTCTCTGAATTGTTAACCGAATTAAATATTCCGTTCCCTAAATTTGGTGTAGCAACAACTGCAGACGAAGCATCGAAATTAGCAGACGAATTAGATTTCCCTCTTTTAGTACGTCCGTCTTATGTTTTAGGTGGTCAGGGAATGAAAATCGTAATCAACAAAAAAGAGTTAGAAGAGCATGTAATTGATTTATTAAAATCGATTCCTGGTAACAAATTATTATTAGATTATTATTTGTCTGGTGCAGTTGAAGCAGAAGCTGATGCAATTTGCGACGGCGAAAATGTGTACATCATCGGAATCATGGAACACATTGAACCATGTGGAGTTCACTCGGGTGATTCAAATGCAACATTGCCTCCGTTTAATTTAGGTGAATTTGTTTTACAACAAATTAAAGATCACACTAAAAAGATTGCAGTTGCCTTAAAAACAAAAGGATTAATCAACATACAGTTTGCTATTAAAGATGATACGGTTTATATTATCGAAGCAAATCCACGTGCATCTCGTACGGTACCGTTTATTGCTAAAGCTTATGGTGAACCTTATGTAAACTACGCTACAAAAGTAATGTTAGGTGCAAAAGTTACCGATTTTACATTTAATCCACAGTTAAATGGTTACGCCATTAAGCAACCGGTTTTCTCTTTCAATAAGTTCCCAGGTGTAAATAAAGCTTTGGGACCTGAAATGAAATCGACTGGAGAAAGTATCTTGTTTATAGACAGTTTAAAAGATGATGCTTTCTACGATTTATATGCTCGCAGAAAAATGTACTTAAGTAAATAAGTAGTATTTCTTATCATAAAAAAATCCGTTTCAGAATTTTGAAACGGAGTTTTTGGTTTTAATAGATATGGAGTTTTTTTTTAACGAGTATAGTAGTTATCTTCTATGCATCCTGTGCTTTATGCTAAATCTCATATAATTTTTTAATACTTACATGAGCTTGAAAAACTGAACGAAGCTCAACAAGGTAGCACAACGCTTACAGATCACTAAAGTTTAAAAACGTTACAAAAATTAATGTTTAAGTATATATTAAATTCCATACAAATTACCTATAAGTAGATAAAAACAATTCGTTAACACTAAATACCTAATAATAAGTATCAAAAAACAAAAAAACTACAACTACCACTATATATAGTATTAAGCCTACAAACTGCATGAGTAAAGAAGGCTGCTTGGTATTTTGTATTTGATCAAAATGGTGATTGTAATTTTTAAATAATACAGAAAATTTATTAAAATCCCACAAAATTAAAAGAATAGCGGCAAGCATCATAAAGCTCATAATTACCACCTTATCAATCATATTAGCACTTAATGTAAAAATAAAAATATTGGTACATATTCCTGTAAAAAGCAAAGCTGCCAAGGTTGTGTATCGTTGTGTAAATAATAAAAAGGCAGTAAGTAATTGGCAAAATCCTAAAAAATTCCAATAAATACCGGTTTCATGCAGTTCATGAAAAAAGAAATCTTGATACATTTCTGAACAAATTGTAGAAAATCTTTTACCTTGAAATTTTAATAATCCAGATGGAATAAATACAGTTCCTACAACAAACCTTAATGTTATAATGAAATAATGCGATATGGTGTGACTCTTAATTCTCTTTAACATAAATGTTGCTTGAAATTTATATTATGCTTTAAAATTTTGAAAGAACCCTTTTATGGTTAACAACTATTTTTTTGCAGAATATAATGCAATTTACATTAAAATAATTTTGTGTGTAGGGTATTTACAGTGAAAAACAGCAGTTAGTTTACATCTTCACTTATACAGAATTTTGAGAGTAATTTTTTAATCTTAAATATGTTAATAGGTAAAATACCTATTTGGTTCTATAAAAAAGACTAATAAATTTGCTGTTGTTTATTTAAATTAAGTTTGCATTTAAAAACACCCGCTTCCATCGGCGGGTGTTTTATGTAAAACTAAATTTCTACATTATTTTTTAGATGCGTCTAAAGAAGCTTTTCTAAACTCTTTCATTAATTTTTCTAAAGCTAAAGTCGATTTACGCGCACGTGTTCCTGCTGCTTTGTTACCACTTTCAATTTGTGCATTAGCGTCTGTTTTTAATGTTTCCATTTCTGAAACGATGTTTTCTAAAATACTTTTCATTATATAAATTTGTTTAAATTTTCCCAAAAATAAGGATTTGCAATCAATTATTACACCCTAACCTCATTTAAATTATTAAGTAAACCTTAGTTTTTCACCGCTAATAATTAATACATGGCAAAACGCTATAACTTTTAGAACACACACAGCGCTATATTATAATTTTATTTAATAAATAATGACATTTTAACGATATTTTATACATTTTGTGGAAATTATTCACCAAAAAAAAAATCATTAACAATATTACATTATATATAATTAAAATATAAAAAAACAGCATGTACTGTACCTAACATAAATATGTTATATATGAATACGCATTGGCATACATCTTGACCTAATATAAATAGTTTTGAATATAAGAATTTACACACTCATTGCTTTGGTAGGTTAATGAGTGTGTTTTTTATAAAACGTTTTAAACTATTAAATTTAAAAAAACCAATGTAGAACTATTAAAAAATACACTTATGAAAGCAATGCGATGGGTAACATATCCTCTATCTCAACCAGAGGAATCAGGTTTATACGTAGTTAATTTTAAAACACATAATGTGTATATGACAGTTCTTTCTTTTTTTGATAAAAACACCAAGAAATGGTACGATTCTAACGATAGAGAAAAACTAATTGAAGGTATAAATGCATTTAACCCGTTTAAAATCACTTATTATGTGCATCCTTAAAAAATAGAGGCTCAATTAAAGTTGTGAATTACAACTTAATTAAAATTATATGCTATGAAAACAAATGATAAAAAACAGCTACCGAACAGCTGAAAAAATTAAAAATGATATTGAAGAGCATATAATTGTTACCGAACGACAAATTGAACGTTTGCAAAAAGTTTTTAAACTTTTAGGTGACTCAGACCGTGAAATAAAATGTAGTGCTATTGAAAGTTTAATCGAAGAAAATAACAGAATATTAGAAGAAACGCAACCCAGAGCTATTCGTGATGCAGCTATTATTTCTTCATAGCAAAAAATTGAACATTCCGAAATTGCATTTTATAGAACTTTGGTAGCCTTTGCTAAAACTTTAGGTGAAAAAGGAGTTGCCAAGTTACTAGAACAAACACTTAAATAAGAAAAAGATGCAGATACAAAACTTACAAACGTTGCATACAAAGAAATTAATTTAATGCAGCCGCAGAATAAATAACAACATAAAAAAGCTGTTCAGTTGAACAGCTTTTTAAGTTTAATTAGCGAACTAATTTTTTGTATTTAATTCGCGTTGGTGCTACATCACCTAAACGTTTTTTACGATTTTCTTCGTATTCAGAGAAAGATCCTTCAAAGAAATAAACTTCAGAATCGTTTTCAAAAGCTAAAATATGCGTACAAACACGGTCTAAAAACCAACGGTCGTGAGAAATAATTACAGCACAACCTGCAAAATTCTCTAAACCTTCTTCTAAAGCTCGTAAGGTGTTAATATCCAAATCGTTGGTAGGCTCATCTAATAACAATACGTTACCTTCTTCTTTTAAAGTCATAGCCAAGTGCAAACGGTTACGTTCACCACCCGATAATGTTGAAACTTTTTTGTTTTGATCTGATCCTGCAAAGTTAAAACGCGATAAATAAGCACGAGCATTAACCTGACGACCGCCCATCATGATTAATTCCTGACCATCTGCGAAATTATCATAAATCGATTTTTCTGTATCTATATTTGTATGCGATTGATCTACATACGCAATTTTTACAGTTTCACCCACAACAAATTCACCAGCATCAGCTTTTTGTTCATCCATAATCATACGGAAAATAGTAGATTTACCTGCACCGTTTGGTCCAATAATACCAACAATACCCGCTTGTGGCAACGTGAAATTTAAATTATCATACAAAATTTTATCTCCGAATGCTTTCGCAACACCTTTAGCTTCAATAACATTTGTACCTAAACGTGGTCCGTTTGGAATGTAGATTTCTAATTTTTCTTCTAATTGTTTTTGATCTTCATTCAATAAACGATCGTAATTCTGTAAACGTGCTTTTTGTTTTGTTTGTCGACCTTTAGCACCTTGACGAACCCAATCTAACTCGCGTTCTAAATTTTTTCTACGTTTTGATGCCACTTTTTCTTCTTGTGCCATTCTGCTAGATTTTTGATCTAACCAAGAAGAATAATTTCCTTTCCATGGAATACCTTCGCCACGGTCTAATTCAAGAATCCATCCGGCAACATTATCCAAGAAATAACGGTCGTGCGTTACCGCAATGATGGTTCCTTTATATTGTTGTAAATGTTGTTCTAACCAATGAACCGATTCTGCATCTAAGTGGTTGGTAGGCTCATCTAAAAGTAATACATCAGGTTCTTGTAATAACAATCGACATAAAGCCACACGACGACGTTCACCACCTGAAAGTACCGAAATTGGCGTATCTGGTTCAGGACAACGAAGCGCGTCCATGGCAATTTCTAATTTATTGTCTAATTCCCATCCGCCTACTGCATCAATTTTATCTTGTAAATCTGCTTGGCGATCCATAAGTTTCTGCATTTTATCTGCATCTTCATAAACTTCTGGCAAGCCAAACATATCGTTAATTTTATTGAACTCGTCTAAAATAGCAACCACTTCTGCCATTCCTTCGCGTACCACTTCAATTACGGTTTTGGTTTCATCTAACTGCGGTTCTTGTTCTAGGTACCCAACCGAATATCCTGGTGCAAAAACTACATCGCCCTGATAATTTTTATCAACGCCTGCAATAATTTTTAATAAGGATGATTTACCTGAACCGTTTAAACCTAAAATTCCGATTTTGGCTCCATAAAAAAAGCTTAGATAAATATCTTTAAGCACTGTTTTGTTTGTCGAAGAGTAGGTTTTACTCACTTTCGACATTGAAAAGATTACTTTTTTATCGTCTGACATAATTTTTTGTATATAATTTTGATACTTTTCAAAAATACCACTTAAAATTGTATTAATAAAGATTTATTTGGTTGCAATTAAAAATCTGTTTTGTATTTTTGAATAAAAGATAATTGATATGGAATTTACAGAGAACTTTAAAAAATCGAATAATTTTAGAATTAACGGTCAGCTTTTATATATTGTTGACGAAAACAATCACGAATTAGAACTTTTTGTTGGCGAAGAAATCGAGGCTGCAAGATGGAGTGACGAAGGCAGATTGCTTGTTGTTTTGAAAAGCGGTGCGGTTAGATCGTACGAAAACGAGATTAATTATATTAAAATCTAATAAAAAAAGGAACTTTTAACGAGTTCCTTTTTTAATACCATATTCTGTCCAAATGCTTTTTGTATTTTTTGTATTTTCTCTAATTTGTTTATTAACAGCTAATGCTTTTTCATTTACATAACCACGCGCATGATCTAAATGTACGCAAGTAGTGCTATACCGTATTTGTTTACCTTTTATACCTTTATTAACTAAACGCTCGCCTAATTCACGGTCTTCGCCACCATATTCCATACGTTCATCAAAACCGTTTACAGATAAAATATCTTTTTTCCAGGCAGAAGAATTATGCCCGTTCCATGAAGGTGTTGTCGGTGTAATAAAGTTTAAAAAAGAACTTTTAATGCCAAAAGCGCTCAATTTATTGTTTTTAAAAGATTTTTTCATTCCGTTAGTCACAAGCCAATCAACATTAAAACAATTGCCAGAAATAATATCTTCTTTTGTAATTAATTTTGATAGATCCATTGATAATTTATGATATCCGCCCGAAAGAAAAACATTTGGCTTCCGTAATTTTTCATGAGTTTCAACAAAATCTTTACGCGGAATACAATCGCCATCGGTCATAATAATATAATCTGTCGATGTTTCTAAAACTGCTTTATTAAGTATAATGGTTTTTTGAAAACCGTTATCTTCATGCCACACATGTTTTATAGGAAAAAACACTTGTTGCAGTAAATTTTTAATTAATTCGCTGGTATCTGTAGTTGATCCATCATCGGCAATAATCAATTCAAACGCTGTATATGTCTGTGCGGAAAATCCCCAAATAACCTTTTCTAGCCATTCGGGAGAATTATATGTACTAACAATTATTGAAATATTTGGTTTCATGCAAGCAAATATAGAGTATTTTAATATTTTTGTAGAAATAACTTTTTGTAAAAAGTATGAAAAAAATATTGGTGATTCAACAAAAAATGATTGGCGACGTATTAGTAAGCACTATTTTGTGCGAAACACTTTGCAAAGCCTATCCTACTGCGCAGATTGATTACCTAATTTATGAGAACACCTATCCTGTAATTTCCGAAAACGATAAAAATTATAATGTTATCTTTTTTAAAAATGAATACAGAGACAACAAAAAGGCACTTATTAGCTTTGCTTTATCATTAAAAGAACAAAATTACGATGTTATAATTGATGCTTACAGCAAGTTAGAAAGTTGGTTAATTGTAGGATTATCAAATGCAAAAACCAAAATTTCATTTAAAAAGAAAATTTCTAATTTATTGTTTACCCATTTAATAGAAAGAGATCAGCAACCAAAAACAAACTTAGGGTTGGTCATAGAGCATCGTTTAAAATTATTAGATCCATTAAAAATATCCAAAGATTTATATGTAACGCATCCTACGATTAAAATAACCGATGAAGAAAATGAAAATGCAATAAATCTTTTAAAAAAACACAACGTTAATTTGCAAAAACCAATTGTAATGCTTAATATTATTGGTAGTAGCGAAACAAAAACATATCCGCTAAAACACATGGCAAAAGTGGTTGATATGGTTGCAAAAAGCGATGTGCAAATTTTATTAAACTATATTCCCAACCAAATTGAAACTGCAAAAAAAGTTTTAAATTTATGTTCGGTAGAAACGCAGAAAAGAATATTTTTTAATGTTTTAGGCAACAATTTACGCGGTTTACTTGCCTTGTTAAACCAATGTAGTTTTGTAATTGGTAACGATGGTGGCACCATGAATATGGCAAAAGCTTTAAACAAACCAACTTTTATTATATTTTCGCCTTGGATTGAAAAAATAGCTTGGAGTACTTTTGAAGACGGGATAAAACACATATCGGTTCATTTAAACGATTACAAACCGGATCTTTTTAAAAATAAGCGCTTAAAACAAATAAAAAAAGAAAACAACAACCTTTATAATTTATTTTTACCCGAATTTTTCGGAGATTTGCTAACCCATTTTATCAAAAGTAATTTGATTAATGAACAATAATAAACTCACTGCCTTAATTATTACCCTTAATGAAGAAAAAAACATTAGGAATCTTATGCTTAATTTAGATTTTGCAGATGAGATTATCGTGGTTGATTCTTTTAGTACCGATAATACTTTAGAAATTTTAAAAGATTTTCCACAGGTTAAAGTTTATCAACACGTTTTTAATAATTTTTCTGAACAACGCAATATCGCAATTGATTACGCAACTAATGATTGGATTTTATTTATTGATGGTGATGAACGAATTTCAAATGACTTAAAGCAGGAAATTCAGGGTGTTTTAAATTCAAATAATACTAAAAGAGGATATTACTTAAAACGAAAGTTTTACTTTTTTAATGAACCTGTTAACTTTTCTGGATTACAATCGGACAAAAACCTACGTTTGTTTCAAAAGAAAAATGCTAAATACCACGGTATTGTGCATGAAAAATTAAACTTTAATGATAATTTAGGTACATTAAATAATTATTTAATTCATTATTCGTACGCACACCATCAGCATTTTAAAGACAAAGTTTTTTATTACAACCGTTTAAAAGCTATTGAAAAATTAAATAACGGCACAAAACCTAATACTTTTTTAGCTGTGTTTCATCCAATTTATACGTTTTTAAACCGTTATTTTTTTAGGTTAGGTTTTTTAGATGGATCAAAAGGATTTACAATTTGTAAAGTGTACGCCCAAGGTATAAAAGAGCGCTACAATGAAATGAAAAAGCTAGATAAATCTAGCGTTTCCAAAATTTAATTTTCTTTTTCATTTTTTGTTTGCTATGAAATTTCATTTGAAATTCGCTTGTTAAATTCCACATTAAGCTAAAAATTTCGGTTTCAGTTTTTTGCGTGTACAACTTCGCATATTCGTTTGCCATAATGGCAATCATTTCTTTTTTAGGCGTTAGTCTGCGTAAATTATACATGCGTTGTTTAAACGGCATTTCGGCATGAAACTGCATTCTATTCAAATCAACCAAATAAAAAGAATACGATTGATCTTTATTTATTTTTATCAACGTGTTTCCTGGCGAATGATCTTTAAACTCTACTCCTGCTTCATGTAGTTTATAACAAAAAACAGTAAACGCGCGCAAAATAGCTTCGTGATTTTCTAAATTGGGGTTTTCAACTAAATCGCGGTAAGTATATTCGGTTGTAATATGCTCACACACATAAAAACTTTTACCTAAACCAATTGCATCATTATATTCAGCAAATGCAATAGGTTGTGGCGTTCCAATATTTTTTTCTAATAATTTTAAAGCATAATTATATGATCGTTTTGCTTTAGAATCACGAATGAATCTATATACAAAAGAATTAAGCAAATTAGGTTTCTTAAAAGCTTTAATATTCAGCAACTGATCGTTTAAAGAAAAAATTTTAATGGTATTTCTACTACCTTTTACTAATAATTTCCCATCAACATCAAAATTCAAAATAAAATTTTCAATTTCAGATTGTCTTTTATTAAAAATTTGATTAATTATAAATTTCATTTAATTTAATATTACACCTACAAAAATAACGATAATAGCAATCTCTTTGGCTTATTATTTAACAAATATTGACAAACACCAATATTATAGCTTTTCAATTATATAATAATATCTATATTTGTATGAAAATGTTATTGCTTAATGAAAAATGACACAGAAAAAGTAGTTATTTTAATTCCTATATACAGAGCGTTTTTTGATGATTTTGAAAAGAAATCATTGAAAAGTGTTAATCAACACCTTAAAAGTTTTCCAATTATTTTTATTGCTCCTGAATCTTTAGATATTGATTTCCTTAAAGAATATGAAATTCAATTTAATTATGAAATCTGTAGATTTGAAGATCACTTTTTTAAATCTATAAACGGTTATAATCAATTATTACTTTCATCGCATTTCTATGAAGCTTTTTTAAATTATGAATATATGCTTATTTTCCAAACCGATGCGTATGTTTTTAAAAACGAATTGTCTTTATGGATTTCAAAAGGATTTGATTACATTGGTGCCCCATGGTTAGACAGTGAAAAAATATTATTTAACCATAAATCAAGATTTATTTTTAATAAAATAAAGCGAATATTTGGGTTAAAACAAAGATTGTACAATCACATAAATCAAGTTGGAAACGGAGGTTTTTCTTTAAGAAAAACAAAACTTTTCTACAATATTTCATTAAAAGAAAAAGAACAGATCACTTATTTTCTATCAAATAAAGAAAAAGAAAATTATCATATAGAAGATGTTTTTTGGTCATTGTATGTTCCACAAAAACATTCATTTTTAAAGCCGGATTATAAAACCGCTTTATGTTTTTGTGTAGACAGGAAACCTGAAGTTGCTTTTGGCTTTTTAAATGGCGAATTACCTTTTGCTTGTCATGGATTTAATAAAAAAGGCGTTGTAAAATTTTGGTCTAAATACATATCATGAATATTTTAAATGTAACATCAATTGTAGAATGGCGTGGAGGCGATGCGCAAATGTACACCATATACAACCTTTTAAAAAAGTATGGCGAATTAGACCAATATATTTTATGCCCAGAAAATGCTGTTCTTTATAAAAAAGCTTTAAATGATAAAGCACAAGTAATTGCATACACAAAAAAAAATAAAGTTTTTTCGTTAATAAAACCAATTATAAATTGTGTTAAAAAGTTTAATATCGATGTTTTACACATTCATGATTCAAGTGCGTTATCTGCTGCAATCATAGCCAAAGCACTATTAAAAAAAGATGTGAAACTTATTTACAGCCGCAAAAGAAACAATATTATTAAAAATAGTTTTTTAAAAAAACTGAAATATGACAATAAATATATTTTCAAAATTGTTTCCGTTTCAAAGGCTGTAGAAAAAATATTTGTTAACATAAATATTTCCAAAGAGAAACTGTTGACAATTTATGACGCCATTAATGTTTCGGAATTTAAAGATAAAAGCAAAACAGGTTTAATTCATAAAGAATTAAATTTTTCTAAAGAATTAAAGATTATTGGAAATATTTCTTCTTTAGCAAAACAAAAAGATTTAGTTACTTTTATAAATACCGCTGAAAAAGTAATTAAAAAAAAATCAAACGTACGGTTTGTTATTCTTGGAACCGGATCTGAAGAAACTATTTTAAAAGAATTAGTACAAACAAAAAAATTAGAAAGCATTGTCTGTTTTTTAGGTTTTAAAACAAATGTTGCCGATTATTTAAAAGAATTTGATATTTTATTAATGACGTCGATTACAGAAGGATTGCCTTTAACTATTTACGAAGCTTTTGCATCAAAAATTCCAATTGTATCAACAAAAGCAGGTGGAATACCAGAAGTAATAAAAGATGGAACTAACGGTTATTTAACAGATATTGGCGATGCAGATCTTTTAGCCGAAAAATGTGTATCTTTATTAGAGCAACCCGATATAGCAAATCAATTCAAAGAACGTTCGTTTGATATAGTTTTATCGCAGTTTGATTTAAAAAATTTAGAAGAAAATTATTATAATTTTTATACTAATTTGTAATTTATGAAAGTAACTATTTTAAGTTTAGATTTATATGGTTTTAATAAATTTATTGCTAATGAACTTCAAAACAAAGGTATTGAAGCTACTTATATAAATAGTGCTGCATTTAAACATGTTTATAAAAATTTTGGTGAAAAAATTATTAATTTTTTTAGTAAAACTATTTTAAAAAAAAATCTTAAAAAAAATAAACAAACCCAATTTGTATTAGATAAAATTTTAAATGAAATTCAAGACATTACATTAGTTGTAGATCCGGCTCATTTTAATCATACTATTTTAAAGGAAGTTCGGAAAAAATCAAAAAAATTAATTGCTTATAACTATGACAGCATGGCGCAATTACCATTACCTGCCGATAAAATGTCTTATTTTGATGAAATTTATTCGTTCGATAAAAACGATTGTAAAAAACACGATTTTAAATTTATAACCAATTTTATATATCTACCAAAATCACCTATAAATTTTAAAAACACTTTAAAAGCATTTACTATTCAATCTAAAAGTAAAGATCGAATTTTCACTTTAAGTAAAATTGCTGATCAGCTTGATTCGTTAAATATTAAAAATTATGAATTTCTTGTTTACGGAAAGGTTAATACTAAAATTAATAAAAATATTATTTTTTTTAACGAACGAATTGGTTTAGAAACTTTTCAAAAGAGAATGGATAATTCAGAAATTTTATTAGATCTGGTTCGCGATGGACAAAATGGATTAAGCTTTAGAATTTTTGAAGCTATGGCACTTCAAAAGAAGCTTATAACTACAAATAAAAATATCATTGATTATGATTTTTACAATCCAAATAACATTTTAGTAATAGATGCAAAAAATCCAACTATAACAACCAATTTTCTAAAATCAAATTACCAGCCAATCCCAGAAAACATTTATAACAAATACACTTTAAACAACTGGATAAAAACAGTTATCAATATATAAATTTTAATTATACTAATGAAAATAACAATTTTTAGCTTTGATTTATGGGGGTTTAACCAAAAAATTGCACAAGAACTTGAAAACCTTGGGCACGAAGTTAATTATGTAAACACTTGTTTGATTAAGTATGAATATCCAAATTTTGGAGTGCGTATTCTGAATTTTTTTACTAAAAACATTTTAAAAATCAACCTTAAAAAAAGAATTCAACAACAAAAAATAATAAACAGACTTACAAATGCAAAAAATAAAAGTGATATAACCTTTATGGTGAATCCAGGCTATTTTCCAGATAATTATTCTCTATTGGCGCGCAAGTATACTGATAAATTAATTGCTTATAATTACGATAGCTTAACACGTGTACCCTTACCAAAAGACTATAATGATTTATTTGATGAAATTTATTGTTTTGACGATGAAGATGTGGCAAAATATCCATTTAAACATACTACAAACTTTAACTATATTTCTAACATCCCTATAAAATTAAATAGTTCTCCTAAATATATTTCTTTTGCAATACAATCAATTGATAAAGAACGTATGTATGTTTTAAGTAGAATTGCCGATGCATTCGATTCTTTAAATTATTCCAACTATCTTTTTTTTATAAAAGATAAACCTAACAGCAAGGTTAATAAAAATATTATTTTCTTTAATGAAAATAAAAATCTAACCGAAGTGGAGCAATTTACTAAAGACAGTTTTATTTTAATTGATTTAATTAGAGAAAATCAAAGCGGATTAAGTTTTCGGTTTTTTGAAGCTATGGCATATCAAAAGAAAATAATTACAACTAACAAAAATGTAATTAATTATGACTTTTATGACCCACAAAATATTTTAGTTATCAATGAGGACAGTATTGAAATTCCAGCAGATTTCTTAAATACTCCTTATAGTCCTTTAGATGAAAAAGTTTTTAAAAAATATACAATTCAGTCTTGGGTGAAAAACATATTTAATATTTAACGTCTTATTATACTTTTATAAAAATGCAAAAGAAAAAAATATTATTTGTTTTACATGAAGATTCACAAACAGGTGCACCAAATGCTCTTTTATCGTTTTTGAAATTTATAAATGCACATCACAAAAATGAATTTGTAATAGATATCTATGTATTAAGTTATTTTGGCGGAATTGAAAAAGAGTTAAAAGAAATTTGTAGAAATTTTTATATCAACAAGAAAAGAAAGACTGTTTTTGGCAAAATAGCAAAACTATTTAGTGCAAACATTGAAAGTATTCTAAAAAAAAATAAATACGATTTAATTTACGGAAACACCATTGTAACTTTAAATTTATTAAGCAGTTTAAAACACCACAACAACAATCTTAAAACGTTATTGTATGTGCATGAAGGTAAATTTTTAACCGATATTTATTTAGATAAAGACATAGCTGCTAATCAGTTTAAAAATATAGACTATGTTTTTGCAGTATCGCAAGCATCGGTTACTAATTTGGTCGAAAATTATAATGTACCTAAAGAAATTTGTACAATTATTTATCCTACAATTCCAGAAGAATCATTTTCTAAAGATCCACAATTTGTAAATAATTTTAAAGTTAACGAATTAGTACTTGTAACAATTGGTCACCCAAATCTTACCAAAGGGACTGATTTAATTCCGCAAATTGCACACCGATTAAAAGAAAAAAATCCAACCTTACAGTTTAAATTTTATATTGTTGGTGTATTACAAAACAACGAATATTTAAAAGCAATTCAGTTAGATATTGACAAACTTCACCTAGAAAATTATATCGAACTGGTTCCACATACGCAAACGCCATTAAATTATTTAGATGTTGCCAATATATATTTAATTCCGTCTAGAGAAGATGCTTTTTCTTTAATGGCAATGCATGCAGCAAGGTTTCAAAAACCTACAATAATGTTTAAAAATGCTGTTGGCGCAGCAGAAGTTTTAACTGATGATTGTATTTTTTATGCCAATTATTTAGATATTAATGATTTTGTTACACAAATTGAAACAATTTACAACAACCCAACATTAGCAAAACAAAAAGCAGATAAAGCATTAAAAGCTTACAATAAAAACTTACAAGCTGCAAAAAGTAACGAGTTACACTATCAAACACTAAAGAATATTTTAAATAATTAACTTATTACACATCATAATTTTGTAAATTTTCGTTACTTTTAATAAAACCCAAATACAGAAACAATAAATGAAATTTTTATACCATATAATTCTTTTAGTAAGCATCATTAGCTTAGCATCTTGCCGCGATGATTTTAATTTTGAACCTGCAACCGGTTCAGAATTAGCTTTTTCTAAAGACACTGTTTATCTTGATACTATTTTTTCGAACATTGGATCAAGCACTTACAATTTAAAAGTGTACAACAAAAGCAATAAAGACATTAAAATTCCTTCTATTAAGTTAGGGAAAGGAGAAAGTTCAAACTTTAGATTAATGGTTGATGGAATGCCTGGAAAAAGTTTCGAAAACATTGAACTTTTAGCAAAAGACAGTCTGTTTATTTTTGTTGAAACCACAGTTGATATCAAACAGCAAACCAACGGAAAAGAGTTTTTATATACCGATGAAATTCTGTTTCAGGCAGGCAGCAATCAGCAAAAAGTAAATTTGGTAACCTTGGTAAAAGATGCTGTTTTTCTTTATCCACAAAAATTTGAAGACGGATCTTATGAAAGCTTAAACTTTGGCGACACTAAAATTTATGGTTTCTTTTTAGATGAAAATGATGCTACAAATGGTAACGAATTAGAATGGAATAACAACAAACCCTATGTAATTTATGGTTATGCAGCTGTTCCACCTAATAAAACCTTAAATGTATCAGAAGGAACACAAGTACATTTTCACAGAAATTCGGGTTTGGTTACCTTTCCTAATGCTAATCTTAATGTTAATGGATCTATAGAAAATCTTGCTGTTTTTCAAGGCGATCGTTTAGAACCAAGTTTTGAAGATACTCCGGGGCAATGGGATGGTATTTGGATTAGTCAAGATAGTGATGCTTCAATATCAAATGCAATTATTAAAAATGCCGTTGACGGTTTATTTATAAATAAAAACAAACTTCCTGTTAACCTTACCAATTTACAAATTTATAATTGCGAAAAAAACGCACTTCTTTTACAGGTTGCAAACGTAATTGGTAAAAACATTGTAACCAATAACTGCGGTGTTGCAGGCTTAAACATTAATTTTGGCGGAACTTACGATTTTACTCATTGTACTTTTGCTAACTTCTGGAGTCGACAAAATCAAACGGCGGTAGTAATGAATAATGGCGATGGTACAAATGCTTTTGCGTTAAATGCACATTTTAAAAACAGTATTATTTACGGAAATGCAAGCGAATCGTTATTGATGGTTCCAGCAAATAAAGAGACTAATTTCACCTTTAAGTTTGAATATTCGTTAGTCAAGTTTTTAAATTCGGCGAATAGGTTTAATACCGACAGTTTCCCTTACAATTTTAGCAACATTACCAATTTCAATAACTGTTTAATTGCTAAAAATTTCAACGAACATCAACCGTATTTTTACAATACAAATAAAAATGAATTAATGATTACTGAAAAAGCCACTTCCTTAATTAATTATGGTAATTTACTTTTTGCACAGCAAGTTCCACAAGATTTATTAGGAAAAAGCAGACTAACTTCGGCAGATTTAGGTGCATACCAACACGTTAGTTCTTCGGCAGATTAGTATTGCTAATATGAATTTTTAGTAGTAATTTTGTTCTTTATTTTCAAACAACACACACAACAAATCTTTTAACGATGATTCAATTTTTTGAAAATGCGTCTGGTATAGTTTACGCTGTACAAACCTCAATTCCTTTAAACACAGAAGATGTAGCAAAACTAAATTGGCTGTTTGGCAATGCTACGCAAATAGAAACACCTTCAATAACTCAAAATTTCGTTGGTCCACGTGCCGCAATGATTACTCCGTGGAGTACAAATGCGGTAGAAATCACACAAAATATGGGTGTGAACGGAATTATCCGTATTGAAGAATTTCAAAAAACAACAGAAGATTTCAGTGATTTCGATCCAATGATTTCTCAAAAATACACTTCTCTTACCCAAGATATGTTTACGGTTAATGTTGAACCACAACCTATTTTAGAAATTGAAGATATTGCAGCCTATAACCAACAAGAAGGTTTAGCATTAAGTAATGAAGAAGTTGCTTACTTAAACAATGTTGCTAACAAAATTGGTAGAAAATTAACCGATTCTGAAGTTTTTGGATTTTCACAAGTAAATTCAGAACACTGTCGTCATAAAATTTTCAATGGAACTTTTGTAATCGATGGCGAAGAACAACCAACTTCTTTATTCAAATTAATTAAAAGTACTTCTGAAACCAATCCAAACGGAATTGTTTCAGCATATAAAGACAACGTAGCTTTTGTAAAAGGTCCGCGTGTAACTCAATTTGCTCCAAATTCTGCCGATAAACCTGATTTCTATTCAGAAAAAGACTTTGATTCGGTAATTTCATTAAAAGCAGAAACTCATAACTTCCCTACTACGGTTGAACCATTCAACGGTGCAGCAACAGGTTCGGGGGGTGAAATTCGCGACCGTTTAGCAGGTGGTCAAGGTTCGTTGCCATTGGCAGGAACAGCGATTTACATGACATCTTATTCACGTTTGGTTGGCGATCGTGAATGGGAAAACGGAATGAAAGAGCGTAATTGGTTGTACCAAACACCAATGGATATCTTAATCAAAGCATCAAACGGAGCTTCAGATTTTGGAAACAAATTCGGTCAACCATTAATTACCGGTTCTGTTTTAACTTTTGAACACGAAGAAAATACTTCGACAGGCTCAGCACAGGCTAGAAAATTAGGTTACGACAAAGTAATTATGCAGGCGGGCGGTATTGGTTACGGAAAAGAAGAGCAAGCTAAGAAACACGAACCCAAACCAGGCGATCAAATTGTAATTTTAGGTGGGGAAAACTACCGTATTGGTATGGGTGGTGCAGCAGTTTCATCTGCAGATACAGGTGCGTTTGGATCTGGTATCGAATTAAACGCCATTCAACGTTCAAACCCAGAAATGCAAAAACGTGCTGCGAATGCGGTGCGTGGTATGGTTGAAGCCGACATTAACCCAATCGTATCAATTCACGATCACGGTGCAGGTGGACACTTAAACTGTTTGTCTGAATTGGTTGAAAACACCGGTGGATTAATCGATTTAGATAAATTACCTGTTGGTGATCCTACCTTATCGGCTAAAGAAATCATTGGTAACGAATCGCAAGAACGTATGGGATTGGTTATTGGTAAAAACGATATTGAAATATTAAAACGTGTTGCAGACCGTGAGCGTTCGCCAATGTACAATGTAGGTGAAGTTACAAACAACCACCGTTTTACTTTTGAATCGGCTACAAACGGAGCAAAACCAATGGATTTTGCTTTAGAAGATATGTTTGGTTCATCGCCAAAAACAATTATGAACGATGAAACTGTTGTTTATAATTATGCAGATTTAGAATACGAAAAAGAAGAAGTTTATAACTACTTAAACCAAGTTTTACAATTAGAATCTGTTGCTTGTAAAGATTGGTTAACCAATAAAGTTGACCGTTGTGTTGGCGGAAAAGTTGCTAAACAACAATGTGTTGGTACGTTACAATTGCCTTTAAACAATGTGGGTGTTATGGCACTTGATTTTAAAGGAAAAGAAGGTATTGCAACAACTGTAGGGCACTCGCCTATTACTGCTTTGGTTGATCCCGTTGCAGGAAGTAGAAACGCCATTGGTGAAGCACTATCGAACATTATTTTTGCACCTATAAAAGACGGTATAAGCGGAATTTCATTATCTGCAAACTGGATGTGGGCTTGTAACAATAAAGGTGAAGATGCGCGTTTGTATCAAGCTGTAAAAGGTTGTGCTGATTTTGCGATTGAATTAGGAATTAATATCCCAACAGGAAAAGATTCCCTTTCAATGAAACAGAAATATCCTGAAGGAGACGTTATTGCTCCGGGAACGGTAATTATTTCAGCAGCAGGAAACTGTTCTGATATTAAAAAAGTAGTTGAACCAGTTTTATCAAAAAGCTCAGGCTCAATATATTACGTTAACTTATCTAAAGACAAACTTAAACTTGGAGGATCAGCTTTTGCACAGATTTTAAACAAGATCGGTAACGATGTTCCAACAATAACAGATGCTGCTTATTTCAAAAAAGCATTTAATACCATTCAAGATTTAATCAACGATAATCAAATTGCTGCAGGTCACGATGTTGGTTCGGGTGGATTAATCACGACCTTGTTAGAAATGTGTTTTGCAGGCTATAATTTAGATGCAGATATTGATTTAACAGGATTAAACGAACCAGATTTAATTAAAGCATTATTCAACGAAAACATTGCAGTTGTTTTACAAGCACAAAGTGATGTAGCTTTTGAAAACAAAATGTCTTTAAACGGAATTGAGTTTGTAAAAATTGGGGTTCCGTCTGAAGGTCATGAACTAAAAGTATTCTTTGGTAAAGATTTGTATAATTTTAATATTAACGAATTACGTGATACTTGGTTCATTACATCGTATTATTTAGATAAAAAACAATCTAAAAACGGTATGGCGCGCGAGCGTTTAATGAACTATAAAAAACAACCTTTACAGTTTAATTTCCCATCCCATTTTAATGGAGCGAAACCAGTAATTAATGCAGGTGCAAAACCAAAAGCAGCAATTATTCGTGAAAAAGGATCTAATTCTGAAAGAGAAATGGCTAATGCAATGTTTTTAGCTGGTTTTGATGTAAAAGACGTTCACATGACCGATTTAATTTCGGGTCGTGAAACATTAGAAGATATTCAGTTTATTGGTGCTGTTGGTGGATTTTCGAATTCAGATGTTTTAGGTTCGGCAAAAGGTTGGGCTGGTGCATTTATGTACAACGAAAAGGCAAATACGGCATTAAAGAATTTCTTTGCTCGTCCTGATACTATGTCGGTTGGTATTTGTAACGGTTGCCAGTTGTTTATGGAATTAGAATTGATCAATCCGGATCATGAAGTGCATGGAAAAATGCATCATAATACCTCGCAAAAACACGAATCGAACTTCGTTTCGGTAAAAGTTCAACAAAATAATTCAATTATGTTGTCAACTTTAGCTGGTACAACATTAGGAGTTTGGATTTCGCATGGTGAAGGTAAATTCAATTTGCCAAACAGCGAAAACGAATACAACATTGTTGCAAAATATGCCTACGATGCATATCCGGCAAACCCGAACGGATCTGACTATAATACAGCCATGATGTGCGATACAACAGGAAGACACTTGGTTACAATGCCGCATATTGAGCGTTCTGTGTTTCCTTGGAACTGGGCAAATTACCCGGCAGGAAGAAAAGACGAAGTTTCTCCATGGGTTGAAGCTTTTGTTAACGCACGCAATTGGTGTGTAACTAATAAAAAATAATTTGAAAGCACCTTCGGGTGCTTTTGTTCATTTAAAGATTAATTTATGAAAAACATCATTATAAAAACGGTTTGTGTTATTGGTTTAATTTCAATAGCTTCTTGTAAAAAAGAAGCGAATCAAGAACAAACATCTGTAAATGATACCATTATTCAATTTAAAGAGATTTCTTTTGATATTGAGGAGCAACAAAATGAATTGTATTTTGTAAACAATAAGCAAGTCACATTATTTGCTTCAACAGATACCATAAAAAGTCAGATTAAAACAATTGAAAATTCGCCTTCCCAAAGAATTTTTCTTGTAAATGAATCAGATGAGTTTTATGAAGTTAATTATTTTTCGTACGGAAGCAATCCGTTAAGTTATAATGGTTTTGTAAAGAAAAAGCATTTTAAAATGAAAGATGATTTTTCTTTAGAATCTGTTGATTTAAACGAAATTCGATACAGCAATTTAAATGGTGTATATGATGATCAATCAAAATCGTTTGAAAAATACGGTACAGTAAAGCTAATCAGTAAGCAAAGTTATCTGCAAAACAGACGCAAAGGAAATACTACTTTTATTTTTTCGACACGAAACATCGAAACTAATAGTCAAACGGGTGTTTATTCTTTTAGCACAAATTCTGGAGAGCAAGTTGAAGTTCCTATTAAAGCAACTTCAGAAGAAACCGGATTAGAATATCTAGCAACTCCAATTGGTTTCTCTCCCGTTCTGCAATCGTATGTTTTCAGGGTTAATGAAGACAATGAAACCATATATTCTTTCTACAGCAAACGAAATGCACAAGAAAAAATTCAATATAAAAGTACGTTGCCGATTTACAATAAAGAATCGCAACAATTTGCCGAATTAACAAATAATAATGATGTAGGTTGTTTGCTTGTGATTTCAGGTTTAGATAATAATTTTCGATTTAAAGAGAAGCTTCTAGCGAACTTCACAAATTTTAAAATTGTACCAAATACTTTATTTTGGATCAATGAAAAAAGTCTGATTGTTGAAGCTGTTCATACAAACCAAAAAGATGATGTATCAAAATCTGAATATCTGCTGATAGAATTTAATTTATAAAAAAACACCTTGATAAAATCAAGGTGGTTTTGTTTATGGTTGTTTTACGTAACGTAAATAGGGTTTTACTATGTTTACTTCGCCAAAAATTTCTTGTGCTTTTGCAGTATCAACAGCAGGTGTAACAATACAATCATCACCGTTATTCCAATTGGCTGGTGTGGCTAATTTATGCTGATCGGTTAACTGTAAACTATCTATAACACGAATAATTTCATTAAAATTTCTGCCTGTACTTGCTGGGTAAGTAATTGTTAGTCGAACTTTTTTAGTAGGATCGATAATAAATACACTGCGAACCGTTACAGTTTCACTAGCATTTGGGTGTATCATATCGTACAATTCAGCAACTTTTTTATCTTCATCTGCAATAATAGGAAACTGCACAGAAACAGCCTGTGTTTCGTTAATATCTTCAATCCATTTGTTATGACTTTCAACACCATCAACACTAATTGCAATAGGCTTTACATTGCGTTTTGCAAATTCTTCTTTTAACACTGCTGTTTTACCTAATTCTGTAGTACAAACAGGTGTAAAATCTGCTGGGTGACTAAACAAAACGCCCCAACTATCACCTAAATAATCATAAAAATTCAATATTCCTAAACTGGTATCAGCGGTAAAGTCTGGTGCTACATCTCCTAATCTTAATGACATATTCTATCTTTTTAAATTAATCTTCACAAAAATAGTAAACATAAGTAAATCTTCACTAAAACAATGAAGTTTATTACTAATAAATTATTGTTAATTTTGTAAACAGACAATTTTGTATATGCTATCACAAAAATCGAAATATGCGCTAAAAGCTTTAGGGTATCTTGCAAAGAATCAAGCAGGAGGTCCTGTGCTTATGAGTACCATTTCCCGAGAGAAAAAAATTCCACAGGCTTTTTTAGAAAATATTTTTCATGAACTGAAAAAAGCAGGTTTCTTAACCAGCCATCGTGGCAGATTTGGCGGTTACACTTTGTCTCAGGAACCAGAAAAAACTAAAGTTTCTTCCATTATCAGAGTTGTAAACGGACCTTTGGCTATGCTGCCGTGTGTAAGTTTGAATTTTTATGCAACCTGTGACGATTGTTGTGAAGCAACCTGTGGATTACGCGGTATTTTTCAGGATGCTCGCGATGCTTTATTGCAAGTTTTAGAAAACAGATACCTATCTGATATTATGGATAAGGATATTGAATAAAAAAAAGCAATTTGAGAAGATTGTTTTTTTTTATTTAATTTTTACTGATTCTATAGATTTTACCGTTATCGGTAACCGCATAAAGTGACTGATTTTGGTGCGATGCCAATACATCGCGAAAACGCTCGTTTTTATCTGCGAGCAAACGCTCTTCACCCGTTACTTTATTGTTTTTAATGACCAAACGAATAATATGCTGACCGCTTAAAGCACCTACAAATAAATTATGCTGCCATTCTGGAATTGCATTTCCGGTATAAAAATCCATACCACTTGGCGAAACCGAAGGATCCCAATAATAAATAGGTTGCTCCATGCCTTCTTTTTGAGTAATTCCCTCGCCTATTTTGTTTCCGCTATACTCCAACCCATACGTAATAATTGGCCAACCGTAATTTTTACCAGGCTCTATAAAATTAATCTCATCACCGCCTTTGGCTCCAAACTCCGATTCCCATAATTGCTTTGTAACCGGATGAAACGCTAAACCTTGCGGATTTCTGTGCCCGTAAGAATATATTTCAGGTTTTGCGTTCGCTGTAGACATAAACGGATTGCCCGAAACCGCTTGACCATTTTTAGTAATTCGAACAATTTTACCCAAAGCTTTATCTAATTGTTGTGCTTGCGCACGTGTAACTAAATCAGACCGCTCGCCTATAGTTGCATATAAATTTCCGGCATCGTCAAAAGCTAAGCGACTTCCATAATGTAAACTGCCGTTATATGAAGGTTCTGCTCTGTAAATTACTGTCGGATTTTCTATCGATTTTTCATCTGCAGATAATTTTCCTTTAGCAATTGATGTTAGATTTCCATTTCCAAATGATTCAGAAAACGACCAATAAATCATTCTGTTTGATGTGAAATCAGGATCTAACGCAACATCTAACATTCCACCTTGTCCACCGTCATCAACAGCAGGAAATCCTGAAACCTCGGTCATCATTGTTCCCATTTCAGAAAAAATCTTCATTGAACCACTTTTATCGGTCACTAACAAATTATTATTTGGCATTGCAACAATCGCCCACGGACGACCAATACCGGTAGCAATAACATCAATTTTAAGATTTGTAGCTGTTTTTACACTTCCAATACGCGTTTGCCCTTCAAAAGCAGGCTTATAATTGGTGTTTGGTTGCTGTGTTTCAACCGGATCACCCAAAGTAACCGCTTCAGTTTTGGTAGTATTATCATCGTTACAAGAGAAAATTCCCAGCAACATAAAAACAGGAATAAAACTATAATTTCTTTTCATAGCGCAAATATTTATAATTATTCAAACCTAAAGTTACAAAAAATGCAATAAAATAATTATTTATAAATAAATTGTGTTGTTAAAAATGATTTACAATACAAAAAACGCAATAATATATTTTCAAAAATCAATTGATATCAGTCCAATTTTTAAGTGAGAAAATATAATTTTAAAATAAGATATAAATAGTTAAATTTGATGTTTAAAACAAGATTCAAAATAAATTAAAATATAGCAAAATGATTATTAAACCAAGAACAAGAGGTTTTATTTGTTTAACATCGCACCCAGACGGAACGGCGGTTAACATTAAAAATCAAATTGATTATGTTAAATCACAAGGCGAAATTAAAAACGGACCAAAGAAAGTTTTAGTAATTGGCGCTTCTACCGGTTTCGGAATTTCTTCTCGTATAGCAGCTGCTTTTGGTTCTGGTGCTGCAACAATTGGTGTTTTCTTTGAAAAACCAGCTGCCGAAGGCAAACCAGGAACTGCAGGTTGGTACAATTCTGCTGCTTTTGAAAAAGAAGCTCAAAACGCAGGATTGTATGCAAAATCAATCAACGGAGATGCATTTTCAGACGAAATTAAGCAGCAAACAATAGAATTGATCAAAAAAGATTTAGGAACGGTTGATTTGATTGTGTATAGTTTGGCATCGCCACGCAGAACGCACCCAAAAACAGGCGTTGCGTATTCTTCTGTCTTAAAACCAATCGGACAAACATTTTCAAACAAAACGGTTGATTTCCATACAGGTGTAGTTTCAGATATCACTATAAATCCTATTGAAAGTCAGGAAGATATTGACAATACAATTGCCGTAATGGGTGGAGAAGATTGGAAATTTTGGATGGAAGATCTACAAAAAGCGGGAGTTTTAGCTGATGGAGTTAAAACGGTTGCTTATTCGTACATAGGACCAGAATTAACATTCCCAATTTACCGCAACGGAACTATTGGTCAGGCGAAAAACGATTTAGAAGCTACAGCATCTACCATAAACAACATTTTAAAAGATTTAAACGGCGAAGCTTACGTTTCTGTAAACAAGGCTTTAGTTACACAATCAAGTTCTGCAATTCCTGTGGTACCACTTTACATTTCGCTTTTATATAAAGTAATGAAAGAAAAAGGTATTCATGAAGGAACGATTGAGCAAATGTACCGCTTATTCAATGACCGATTATATACTGATGATGGAAATATTTCGTTAGATGCTGAAGGTAGAATTAGAATTGATGATTGGGAAATGCGTGAAGATGTTCAGCAAGAAGTTGACAAATTATGGAAACAAGCTACAACAGAAAATTTAGAAGAGATTTCGGATATTGAAGGATACAGAAATGACTTCTTTAATTTATTTGGATTTAATTTTGACTCTATAGATTACGAAGCAGAAGCTGACGAACAAGTTAACGTTCCAAGTATTTAAAATAACTTAAAACGTAATATTTAAATCGCACTATTTATTTAGTGCGATTTTTTTATTTCTATAAATCAAAAACACAAATTTATTTTAAATAAGTAAATTTTTAAATTCTAAAATAAATCAGAAATTAACATATAAACAAAATCTATATTAAAATATAATAAATTGATTATCAATATTTACAACAACATTATTTAAACCTAAAATTAAACTTAATAAAAAATAATTGTTTACAAAAAAAACATCAATATTATATTTATTAAAGAATAAAAATCAATTAAATTAAATGTTTTTTATTTATAATTAAATAATTCTTATCAAGAATTAAACAATGTCACGAAACGTAAATCCAAGAATTTACAAAAAATTAAATTTGAAAATTCAGCCAAAAAATCGTAGCTTCATTAAAACATATATCATGAATGATCACCTAAAAAAAAGTCAACTAAAAAAACATAAAATGTTAGCAACAGGCTTGTTTATACTTATGGCTGTTGTCTATGTTGTAATGATGTATCTTTTAAAAAACAATCCGCAAAAATGGATGGAATATGTACGAGCGTTTTCAGAAGCTGGAATGGTGGGTGCATTGGCAGATTGGTTTGCAGTAACCGCTTTATTTAAATATCCTTTGGGTATAAAAATTCCGCACACAAACCTTATTACAAACAATAAAGATTCGTTAGGCGAAAATTTAGGAAACTTTGTCACCACGAATTTCCTAACTCCCGATACTATTCGTCCGTATATCGATAAACTATCAATCAGTGAATATTTGAACGACTGGCTTTCTAAAGACAAAAACCAACAGCTTATTTACAACGAATGCAGTAAGATTATTCAGCGTATCATTAGTAATTTGGATGATGAATCTATTGCCGAATTTTTAGCAATTAAAGGTTTTGAACTTACAAGCGAAATTCGATTAGAAAAATTAGCAGCTACTTCCCTACTCTATCTTTTAGAACAGAATGAACATGATCGTTTACTGAACATTATTCTACCGCAGGCACAACATTATGTTGAGAATAACCGAGAATTGATTTACAAGAAAGTTGTAGAGAAACAACCAATATTGGGTTTAATCGGCGGAAAATCTGTTACAAATCAGTTGATTTCGGGCATTACAACATTTTTAGAAGAAATTGAAAAAAATCCAAATCATGATATTAGAAAAGCCGTTACTTTAAAATTGTATCAGGTGGTGGAAGATTTGAACGAAAAAGACGATTGGCAAGAGAAATTCGATCAGATTAAAGAAGAATTCATCACAAAAGAAAAATTGTATGAGTACACGAAAGATATCTGGTTGCGACTGAAAGAAGATATGTTAAAGAAGTTGAGCGATCGTAATGCGACTTTTAATCAGTATATCAAACAAAATATCCAGCAAATGATTGTAAGTTTTAGAGAAGATAAAACTATGCAGGAAAATATCGACAAATATGCCCGACAATACGTCTACAAAATGGTATTGAAAAACAGTAACGAGGTTGGGAAAATCATTACAAATACGGTTCAAAAATGGGATGGTACCGAATTAAGCGAGAAAATGGAATTGGAAGTTGGTAAAGATTTACAATACATTCGCATAAACGGAACGTTGGTTGGAGGACTTGTAGGTTTGCTTATTTACACATTGACTCATTTATTTTTATAAAAAAACGGAAACTTAGAGTTTCCGTTTTTTTTATATATTTTGAATTTCATTCGGGTTGTGTTTGTGTTTAAAAAACAATGCAAACAAAACAGCCACCACAAAAGAATAAGTCGCAAATGTTAGCCAGATTCCTTGCCAATCTTTCAATAAAACTTCGTTGCTTAACACTCCGCTTTCATTAATATTTACTCTAAAAGAATCTTTTAAAATAGTTAGAAATGTTGGGTTATCAGCTGTTGTATTCAATTCTGCAGCTAAATCTGTAGCCGATGTAAACGATTTTGTAAAGTATTTGTCAATCGCCCAGCCGGCAACATTACTTCCTATAACTGCTCCAAAACCGTTGGTCATCATCATAAATAATCCTTGAGCCGATGAACGAATTTTAGCATTTGTATTGGTTTCAACAAACAATGATCCAGAAATATTAAAGAAATCAAACGCCATTCCGTAAACAATACACGAGAAAAGTATCATCCATAAACCCGTTGCAGGGTCTCCGTAAGCAAACAAAGCAAATCGTAAAACCCAAGCTAGCATTGATATAATCATTACTTTTTTAATTCCATATCGTTTCAAGAAAAACGGAATTGCCAAAATAAACAACGTTTCAGATATTTGAGAAACCGACATGATTATGGTAGAATATTTCACTACAAAAGAATCTGCATACTGCGGAAAATGTTTGAATTCATCTATAAAAACATCCCCATAGGCATTGGTTAACTGTAACGCACCACCCAAAAACATTGAGAATATAAAGAACAATGCCATTTTATAATTACCGAACAATTTAAAGGCATTTAACCCCAACTGTTCTGTTAACGGCGCATTTTTATCGATTAATCGCTGTGGTGGACATTTAGGTAATGTAAAAGCATACAATCCTAACAAAACTGCAGATACACCTGCAATGTAAAACTGTCCTTCTGTTGCTTTGTTTCCCGATAGATTTACCAACCACATTGCCGCAATAAAACCTACTGTTCCCCAAACACGCACTGGTGGAAAATCTTTAATAACATCGAACCCTTTATTTTTTAAAATGGTGTATGATATAGAATTATTCAGCGCAATTGTAGGCATGTAAAAGCACATTGCCAAAAGCATCACATAAAAAAACGAAGATGGATTATCTACCTGTGGCAGATAAAACAGTACCAATCCGTATAAAATATGAAGCAAACCGTACAAACGTTCAGCATTTATCCAACGATCGGCAATAATTCCGGTAAGTGTAGGCACAAAAATAGATGCAATACCCATGGTTCCAAAAACGGCTCCGAATTGGGTTCCATCCCACTGTTTATCGCCAAACCAATAATTACCAATTGTTATTAACCAAGCTCCCCAAACAAAAAACTGCAGGAAATTCATAGCTATTAATTTCGATTTTATGCCCATTTGTATCGTTTTGAATAAAAAAGTGTGTAAAAGTATTAATTTTTAACGGTAAGAAAAAACCTAAACAACATTTATGGCTTTATGTGCCAAATCTAAAATCATATTAAATTGTTGGTCTTTGCTCAGGTTTGAATTATCAATCATTACAGCATTTTCTGCAACAATTAAAGGAGAATCTTCTCGGGTAGAATCGATTTTGTCGCGCTCTTCTACATTTTTCAGCACCTCATCAAAAGTAATATCAGTCGATTTTTCCTGCATTTCTAAAAATCTGCGTTCTGCTCTAATTTCTGCCGAAGCTGTCATAAAGATTTTTAATTCAGCATCAGGAAAAACAACGGTTCCAATATCACGACCATCCATTACAACACCTTTATCAATGCCGTATTTTTTTTGCTGTTGAACCAATTTTGTTCTAATTGCAGAAACTTCGGCAATTTTACTTACAAAATTCGATACTTCGATCGATCTGATTTTATCTTCTACATTTTCATCGTTCAGATAAATTTCGGCAAAACCCAAACCTTCATTAAACTTAAACGATAAAAAAACATGATTTAAATTAGCGACCAATTGGTCGGCATCAAAAGAATCAGAAGAAATAAAACCTTGCTGCATGGCAAACAAGGTTACGGCACGGTACATAGCACCGGTATCGATATAAATATAATTTAAGGCTTTTGCCAGCTGTTTTGCCAGCGTGCTTTTTCCGGTTGATGAATGACCATCAATAGCTATGGTTATTTTTTTCAAAACAATTTATTTTATCTGCAAAAATATTACAGTTTAACCGATAAGCCAAACAAATTGGTGTTTCCTGCCAATGTAAAGCGGTTGTATGCGTATTCTATTCTAAAACGTTTCACTTGTAAGCCAAAACCTGCTGTAAAACCTGCAAAACTGCGTTGTTCTACCAATTTCATTTCTTCGCCGTTTTTAAAGTTGTATCCTAAACGAATGTTGAAGTTTTTTTCGGGAAACAGTTCGATACCAACCACTACATGTCGCATAAGATTGTTACCAAAACCAACTTTTTCTTCGGTTACGTTATTTTCTAAATCGACTTGCGAACGGTTTGGGTTTGAAAACGAAATATCCCATTTCTGCAGATTATCTAACGTTAAATGCCAACGAATTGGTACATTTTCTAATAATTTACTGAAACCTAAAACAACTTCGAACGGTAAACTTTCGCGCGTATCTTCGTAGCTAGACAATTGTCCACCCAAGTTTTTAGCAGTTAAACCTACAGCCCAACCTGTTTCGGGATCATTGTACAAACCACCGATATCTGCTGCAACAGCAAACGAATTATAACTTTCTAAAGTTGATGAAATAGCTTTAATGTTCGCTCCGACAGAAAAATTGGTATCTTGAAAAGGATGCGCGTAACCAACTGAAACCGCGATATCGTTACCTGAGAACGATCCAGTTGTGATACCGTTTTCATCGTAACCATCCATAGATCCGTAATTTAAAAAAGTTACGCCCACATGAAAGTTACGTCCGTTTTTAAATTTGTGTGCATAAGCTGCCGATCCCAAACTTGTATCGCCGTAATATCTACCAAAATTTACTACCAGCATGTTGTTCATTTCGTCGCTTAACGATGCCGGATTATATAGTACCTGATTTACTTCGTTCGTTATGGTTACGTTGCTACCGCCTAACGCCGCTTGTTTGGGCGATGTTGGCATTTGTAAAAACTGATAAGCGTTTTTATCGCCTACCTGCGCGGTTGCGGTTGTTAATGTTATTAAAGAAACTAAAGTTAATAGTTTACGCATGTTTAGTTGAATTACATGAAAACGAATATATAACTTTATAACGACAGAATAAAAAAAATGGTATGTTTTCGTTTAACATTCTTCATTTTATTTTGAAAAATATTTATGATATTAATTTTGTATTTTTATACGTGCTTTTTTTAGATCTTGTTCTAATTGTTGAATTGTGCAATTGAGATTTTTGATTTCGATTATAAAAGGAGTATTGTATGAGCGTTTATACATCATTAGATTGATTTTTAATAACGGATTTTTCACTCTCTTTAAATATTCATGTTCATTCTTTACAAAGATTAAAATAAAGTTATTCTTTTTCAGATTTTTAGTTTGAATCTTAATGATATCTTTAAAATAAATTATTCCACAATTAGTCAAATTGCTTTTATTAATTATTCCTTCTTTAAGTATTTTAAATCCATAACTACTACCAAATAATGTAATATGCCCTATTAAAAAAATGACAGATGTAATAACGCCCAAAATGCCTATTAGTTTTATAATTAAGATATTTCTATAAATACTAGAAACGAAAAAAGTTGGAAAAAAAAGAAACAGCGTCCCAACAATCCCAAATAGAAACATTAAAAGACACATTTTTAAAATATTACTTTTATTCACTTCATAAATTATAAAATCTTTTTCCATTTATTACTGATATCAACAACTACTAATATAACAAAAAAAGCCAATACATTTCTGTATTGGCTTTTGTAATCAATTTATATTTCAATTAAGCTTCTTTAACAGTAAGCTCTTTTGCATTTTTAACCTTTTGATTTGTCAATGCTAAATCAATAACTTCGGTCATTTTATCTACGTAATGAAACGTTAATCCTGCTAAATATTCCGGTTTTATCTGATCGATATCGCGTTTATTTTCTTTACAAAGAATTATTTCTTTAATATTTGCACGTTTTGCAGCCAATATTTTCTCTTTAATACCGCCAACCGGAAGTACTTTTCCACGTAAGGTAATTTCACCGGTCATTGCAACATTTTTCTTGATTTTTCGCTGGGTAAAACTCGAAACCATTGATGTTAGCATAGCAATACCTGCAGAAGGTCCATCTTTTGGTGTTGCACCTTCTGGTACGTGAACGTGAATTTTGTATTTTTCAAACACTTTAGCATCAATTCCAAACAAATTACTGTTCGATTTAATGTATTCCAATGCAATCGTTGCCGATTCTTTCATTACATTACCCAGATTTCCGGTCATTGTAAGCGTTCCTTTTCCTTCCGAAAGTATCGACTCTATAAACAAAATATCACCACCAACGCGTGTCCAAGCCAAGCCTGTAACCACACCAGCAACATCGTTTGTTTCGTATTTATCGTAATCGTATTTAGGTGCGCCTAAAATTTTCACGATATCTTCTTCGGTCATTTTTTCGTTGTACTCTTCCTCTAAAACAATCGATTTTGCAATATTTCGAACAATCGTTGCAACTTCTTTATCTAACCTGCGCACACCCGATTCACGCGTATATTTGGTAACGATAAACTCCATAACCTTTTTAGAAATACTGATTATTTTTGCATCTAAACCGTGTTCCTTCAATTGTTTTGGAAGCAAATGTTGTCTTAAAATCTCGGTTTTTTCTTCAATAGTATAACCGTTCATTTCAATAACTTCCATACGATCCAACAACGCAGGCTGAATGGTATTTAAGCTGTTTGATGTGGCAATGAACATTACTTTTGAAAGATCAAAGCCCAATTCTACGAAATTATCATAGAATTCTTTGTTTTGTTCCGGATCCAACACTTCTAACATTGCACTTGACGGATCACCCTGATTACTGCTTGAAAGTTTATCGATTTCATCTAAAACAAACACCGGATTTGATGTTTTTGCCTTTTTTATCGATTGAATGATACGCCCAGGCATAGCTCCGATATAGGTTTTACGGTGTCCGCGAATTTCGGCTTCGTCACGTAAACCACCTAACGAAATACGAACATACTCACGACCCAATGCTTTTGCAACCGATTTTCCGATAGATGTTTTACCGACACCCGGCGGACCATACAAACATAAAATGGGCGATTTCATATCGTTTCGAAGTTTTAAAACAGCCATGTGTTCAATTACACGACGTTTAACATCTTCTAACCCGTAATGATCTTTATCTAAAATCTTTTTGGCGTTTTTAAGATCGAATTTATCTTTTGTATATTCGTTCCAAGGTAATTCCAATAAAAGTTCCAGGTAATTTCTTTGGATCGAAAACTCTGCAACCTGTGGATTCATACGCTGCATTTTGCTTAATTCCTTATCAAAATGCTCCTTAATTTTAGTATCCCACTTTTTAGATTTCGCTTTTGTGCGCATTTCTTCGAATTCCTGCTCATGCGAAACGCCGCCCAATTCTTCCTGAATGGTTTTTATTTGCTGATGTAGGAAATATTCTTTTTGCTGCTGATCTAAATCGATACGGACTTTAGTTTGAATATCGTTCTTTAAATTCAGTTTCTGAAGTTCGGTATTCATTCTGCGCAGCGTTTCCAGCGCACGTTCCTTTAGATCATTTTTTTCTAAAAGCGCTTGCTTATCTTCTACATCAAGATTTAAGTTTGATGAAACAAAGTTTACCAAAAACGAATCACTTTCGATGTTTTTAAGCGCAAAAGCAGCTTCTGAAGGAATATTCGGGTTTTCACGAACAATTTCCTGCGCCGTTTCTTTAATGGTTTCAATGATGGTTTTGAACTCTAAATCGTCTGTATTTGGTTTTGCATCTTCTGCTTCAACAACTTTTGCTTTTAAATAAGGTTCTTCCTGAATAATTTCATCAATTGCGAAACGCTTTTTACCTTGTAAGATTACGGTAATGTTACCATCGGGTAATTTTAAAGTCTTTAAAATTTTAGCAACAGTACCAAATCTGTAAACATCATTTCCACCAGGAATTTCAACTTCTTCGTTAAGTTGGGCAACAACTCCGATTGTTTTATTTCCTTCTAAAGCTTCGTTAATTAATTTAATAGATTTGTCGCGACCTGCCGTAATAGGAATTACAACACCCGGGAACAAAACCATGTTGCGTAAAGGTAATATGCTAAGTTCTGTAGGGATTTCTTCTTTGTTCATTGCCTCTTCGTCTTCCTGCGAAAACAACGGAATAAATTCTGCGTTTGAATCTAAATCTTGAAGTGACAAATTGTCTAATGATATAATTTTTTCGTGTGACATAAATATTTTATAAGTCAAAATGTCATTATAAAAGATAAATAACATTTTAAAACATTAAGTTCGTATGTATTTCTAACTAAGTACTTAATGTTTCAATATTTATGCCAATAAAAAAACCTTACGTTGGTAAGGTTTTATATTTTTTCTATTTTAGTAATGTAAGTAATTAAAGTTTCCTTTAGTTATACGTTGTGGTTGTAAGTCTATATCTTGTGTTTCCTCTGTTGGTTCTTGTGGAAAAAGAATATAATCAAAATTACCATTCATGTATTCTGCAGTTCCGTTAACATGTGTAATGTTTCCGTAACCAGCATTTTGATTTTCTGCTGCAAAAGAGGTTGAATAACTAACCCATACTTTATCAAATTTACCTTCTTCTTCAGCAGGTGTGTATTCTTGAACTTGTAAAGAAGCCATACTGGTAAGGTTGCTTGGATTATCAATACTTAAAACAGTAGGGAAATTAGCAACTGCTAAAGAGCTAAAATTAATTTCTAAATTAGCTGCTTTATAACGAATTTCAGGATTTGAGGTGTCATCTTGATTTACTAAAGATAAACGCGCATAAATAGATACCCCATTACCTGTAAAACCAACTTCTACTTTATCAGTTACAACCGTTTCTTTAGAATTTAAATCAAAACTAAGAATTGGGGTTCCTGTTAAACTATCATCCTTTACTTTTTCATCTATAGATTCTGTTTCACATGAAGCAAAACCAGTTGCCAAAACTACAGATGCCAAAATATATTTTAATTTTTTCATAAGATTTAGTAAGAATGTTAAATTTATCCAAATATAAAATTATTTTTTTTACATACGAAAGTATTTGTAAAAATATTATTTATTTTAACTAACTGCTTGTTTTTTTGCTGTTTTTATCAATAAAATAATACCTATTGCAAAGAACACAACCAAAAATAAAATTGCATTTTGCATTTTTCCTGTAATTTGAGCTATTACTCCGTAAATTAACATTCCAATTACGATTCCTATTTTTTCGGTAACGTCATAAAAACTAAAAAACGAAGTTGTATCTGTTGTTTCGGGCAGTAATTTTGAATAGGTAGATCGTGAAAGTGACTGTATTCCGCCCATTACTAAACCAACCATTGCTGCAACTATGTAAAATTCTATTGGCTTTACAACGAAATAAGCACATATACAGATAAAAATCCACGCGGTATTTATAACAATTAATGCATAAATATTACCGATACGTTTTGATAATTTTGATGTAAGAATCGCTCCAACCACTGCAATCAATTGAATTAGAAGGATACTTACTATTAACCCCATTTGTCTTTGATCGTTATCTTCCCATTGAACTTCCTTCTCACCAAAATAAGCAGCAATAATCATAACAGTTTGTACTGCCATGCTGTAAACAAAAAAGGCACTTAAATATCCTTTTAAAACGGGGTATTGCTTTAATTCATTAAAAATTCGTTTTAATTCTGTGAAACCCGAAAAGAAAGCTTGTGTACTTATTTTCTTTGAATTTCTGAAATTAGGCAACAATCTGTATGATATCTGACTGAAGCCTAACCACCAAATTCCAACCAAAACAAAAGAGAATTTCATTGCTTGCATAGGTCCATCAAACCCGAAAAGTTCACTTTTCATAACCATTGCCAAATTGATTATAAGTAAAATTACCGAACCAATGTATCCTAACGAATACCCTTTTGCAGAAACAGCATCTTGTTGTTCAGGGTAAGCAATATCGGGCAAATAAGAATTGTAAAAAACCAAACTTCCCCAAAAACCAATTAACGCCATCATATAAAAGAACAGACTTAAATATAGGTTGTTTAAATCGAAAAAGTAAAGCATCATACATGAAATAGATCCTACGAAGCAAAACAATTTCAAGAAAAAATTTTTGTTACCTAAATAATCTGCAACACCTGATAAAAGCGGAGAAATAAAAGCTATTATTAAAAAACCAATGGCAGTTACGTAACTTATAATTGATTCACTTGGAGTTTCGATACCAAAAAACGAAGCAGATTCTTTATCTTCTAACCTAAATAATGCTCCATAAAACAATGGAAATATAGAAGATGATATTACTAAAGCATATACAGAGTTTGCCCAATCGTAAAAAGCCCAAGCGTTAAGAACTTTTTTGTCGCCTTTAATATGTGTTTTCATAAAGAAGAAGTAAAAAGGCAGTTTAATTACTGCCTTTTAAATGTATTTAATATTTTTTACCAAATTTGGTAGCTTCAGCTTTTGCTTCGGGAATTAATCTTTGAATATCGGCAATACGTGTTTTATCACTTGGGTGCGTACTTAACAATTCGGGTGTTTTACTACCGCCTTGCGATGACATACGTTGCCAAAAACCAATAGCATTATCAGGATTGTAACCTGCAATTGCCATTAACATTAATCCTAAACGGTCTGCTTCAGATTCATCACCTCTACCATAAGCTAACATTGCCAAGTTTGATCCGGTTCCGTACAACAATCCTAATCCTTGCTGTACTGCTGCCGAACTACCAGATGTCGCTGCACCTAAACCTTGTGCTACACCTGCTTGAATTAAGGCTTTATCCATACGTTTGCGGCTATGACTTAATAATGCATGTGCAACCTCGTGCCCCATTACTGTTGCTAAACCAGCTTCGTCTTTAGTTACAGGCATAATTCCTGTAAATACAGCAATTTTCCCGCCAGGCATACACCAAGCGTTAATTTCTTTACCTTGAACTAAATTGTACTCCCACTTATAAGAAGCTATTTGGTTTTGTGCTCCTTTAGATGCCATCCATTTTACTGCGGCATCTTTAATTTTTGCACCAACATTCTGTACTTTTGTAGCATCGGCAGTACCTGTAATAACTTTATTCTCCTTTAAAAAGGTAGTATATTGTTGATACGCCATAGGTATTAACTGTTCATTTTCATTTGTTAACGCCAATCCCTTTTTTCCTGTTAATGGATTGGTAGCACACGCCAGCATTAAAGCTGCTACGCTGCATAGTACTAATAATCTTTTCATAGCTATATAATTTAATCTTTAAATTTTTCTAAAATTATAAAATATTCCCAAGAATACCTTTTAACTTTGTGTACAAAAATATAAAATATGGCACAAAAACAAGCAAAAGTTTTAGAAGTTCCACGTTATATCAAAAATACATCGAAAGTTTTACAAGCGCTTAATAAAAATTTAGCGGCTGCATTTGCATTAAAATTATTTGAAACCCCTATTAAATATAAAACTCCTAAAAGAGAACAAAAAATGTTCGAGGTTTCTCATAAATCAAAAATATTATTACCTAAATGTGGTAAAGAAATAATGGTTTATGAAAATAAGTTCGGTTCTAAAAAAGTATTACTTGTTCATGGTTGGAATGGTCGCGGTACACAATTGGTATCAATAGCAAAGGCTTTTAAAGAATTAAATTATACCATTATTAGTTTTGATGCTCCTGGGCATGGAAACAGTCCAAAATCAGCATCGAACATGAAGGATTTTATTGAAGCTATTTTTGAATTAGATAAAAAACACAATGGTTTCGATGTTATGATTGGTCATTCATTAGGCGGAATGAGTGTTATAAACTCTTTAGGTCGAGGTTTGCAAACCGATAAAGCAGTAATTATAGGAAGTGGAAACACTACAAAAGCCATTACCGAAGATTTTTTAAATACTATTAGTATGAGCAAAAAAATTACACCTGTACTAATTAATTTGTTCGAAAGAAAGTATAATGATAAAATGAATAATTACGATGTTGCCGAAAAAGCCTTAAAAGTGTATGTTCCCGTTTTAATTATTCATGACAAAAATGACAAAGACGTGCCTTTTACTGCTGCAGAAGCAATTTCAGCAAACCTGCAAAACAACGAATTATTAATAACTACCGGTTTAGGTCACAGAAAAATTTTAGGAGATGAAAAAGTTATCGAAAAAATTATACAGTTCGTTACCAGTTAAAATATTTTGGATATTTTTATGTATACAATTTATAAGCTGTAAAGAACACAACGCCAACGCACAAACCCAAACAACAAAAGCTATGACAGAAAAAGATTGGAAAGAAAAACTAACACCCGAAGAATATTATATTTTACGCGAAAAAGGTACAGAAAGACCTTTTAGTGGCAAATACAATGATTTTTTTGAAAAAGGATCTTACGTTTGTGCTGCTTGCGGAAACAAACTATTTAATTCTGATGCAAAGTATGATTCTTCATGCGGGTGGCCTTCATTTGATAAAGCTATAGAAGGGTCGGTAGTTTACACAAAAGATACCACGCACGGAATGATTCGTACCGAAGTTACTTGTGCAAAATGCAAAGGGCATTTAGGGCATGTTTTCGATGATGGTCCCAAAGACACCACAGGAACACGTTATTGTATGAATTCTGTTTCCATGAAATTTATTCCTGCAGATTAATACATCAACTTAATATCTTTTAAGTTATAACATTTTAAATCGTCATTTTCTAGCTGTAAAACCAGCTGACCATGGCGATTTACTTGTTTTATAATACCGTTGAATAACGTTCCGTCTTTATTTTCAAAAGTACTTACAACATCTTTTTTAAATAAGTAGTTGTGATAGTAATTCCATTCATCATCAGATTGATCATCTAAATCAATTAAACTCTTTTTTATATTATCAACAATCGCAGTTAGCAATTCTTCTTTATTTGGAATGATATCATACTGCTTTAAAATAGACGATGCTTGCGGAAATCCTTCAAAATTTGTCTGTTTACAATTAATTCCAATACCAATTACCGAACTTATACTGCCATTAGCATGAATGTTATTTTCAATTAAAATGCCTGCAATCTTCTTGTTGTATGACAAAATGTCGTTTGGCCATTTTACATAAATATTCGTTAAATTTAAAGAAAACAAAGCCTTTAAAACAGCGTTGGCAACCAATACATTCAGGTTAAATAAATTATCAATCGAAGTATTATTTTCTTTTAAATAGATACTAAACGTTAGGTTTTTAGCATCTTCTGTAACCCAAACACTACCCATTTGTCCTTTACCTTGCAACTGTACGTTTGCCCAAACAACAGTAAAGTTCTCTAAAACCGATGTGGCTGACAGTTTCTTTAAGAAATCGTTAGTGGAAGATGTGGCACTGAGTTTGATTAAATACATTATAAATACTATCTTTAGAACAAAATTACTTTATAAGACAATACAATTTAATAAATTTGCAATAAATTAAGTACAAAATACATACATGAACGAAAACAAAAAGAATAATGAGGCTTTATTAGCCCTTATCATTGAAGGAATAGAAAACGTAAAAGGAGAAAATATTACCATTTTAGATTTAAGAGACATAGAAAATACCGCTTGTGATTATTTTGTAATATGCGACGGAAATTCTAACACACAAGTTAACGCTATTTCAGGATCTGTACAACGTACCGTATCAAAAGAAATAAAAGATAAACCTTGGCACGTAGAAGGCTCTGAACAAGCAAATTGGGTTTTAATGGACTATATAAATGTGGTAGTTCATGTTTTTCAAAAAGAAACCCGTGAATACTATAATATTGAAGATCTTTGGGGCGATGCTAAAATTACCCAAGTAACTTCTAACCAATCAATCCAGTAACAAATTTTATGAAAAATCCCGTAAACAATAAGCCAAAGTACAATCCTTGGATGCTTTATGGCGGCATTATATTTATACTTTTTGCTATTTCACTAACCACAGGCGGTGGTGGTTTTGGCGATGGTAAAACAATTGGCTTATCTAAATTTTATGAATATCTAGATAAAAGTCAGGTAGAAAAAGTTGTTTTTAACAACTCATCTGCACAAGTATATTTAAACGAAGCTGTTAAAAAAACCGCAGAACACAAAAAAGAAAACAAGCCGACTTTATTAAGCTCTATGTCTACTGGACCTGATTATGTCGTAGAAATTGCTAATAAAGATTTATTCGAAGAAAAATTAGTACAAGCTACTAGCGAAGGAAAATTAAAAGAATTTACAACCGAGAAAGAAAGTAATTTTGGATCGATACTTTTATCCTTACTACCTATTATTTTAATTATTGCTTTCTGGTTCTTCATGATGCGCAGAATGAGTGGCGGTGCCGGCGGTGGCGGTGGCGGACAAATATTTTCTATAGGAAAATCTAAAGCTCGTTTGTTTGATGAAAAGAACGACATTCGCGTAACCTTTAACGATGTTGCCGGATTAGTTGGCGCAAAAGAAGAAATTCAAGAAATTGTAGAGTTCTTAAAAAATCCAGAAAAATATACATCTATCGGAGGTAAAATTCCTAAAGGTGCCTTATTAGTTGGACCTCCAGGAACAGGAAAAACATTACTTGCCAAGGCAGTTGCTGGTGAAGCACAAGTACCTTTTTTCTCTTTATCAGGATCTGATTTTGTTGAAATGTTTGTAGGTGTAGGTGCATCTCGTGTACGTGATTTATTTAAACAAGCTAAAGAAAAATCGCCTGCCATTATTTTTATCGATGAAATTGATGCTATTGGTAGAGCCAGAGGAAAATCGAACTTTTCAGGATCTAATGACGAACGTGAAAACACACTGAACCAATTACTTACCGAAATGGATGGCTTTGGTACAAACACCAACGTAATTGTTTTAGCTGCAACAAACCGAGCTGAAATTTTAGATAAAGCTTTAATGCGTGCCGGACGTTTTGACAGACAAATTTATGTTGATTTACCAGACGTTAATGAACGTAAAGAAATATTTATTGTTCACCTAAAAAACATTAAAAAAGTAGACAACCTTGATGTTGACTTTTTATCAAAACAAACACCAGGTTTCTCTGGTGCAGATATTGCAAACGTTTGTAACGAAGCAGCTTTAACCGCTGCACGTAAAGGTAAAACAGAAGTAGACAAGCAAGACTTTTTAGACGCTGTTGACCGTATTGTTGGTGGATTAGAAAAGAAAAACAAAATTATTACCCCAGAAGAAAAATATGCTATTGCTATACACGAAGCTGGTCATGCAACCGTTTCTTGGTTAACAGAACACGCTGCGCCATTGGTTAAAGTTACTATTGTTCCACGTGGTATGAGTTTAGGTGCTGCATGGTATCTACCAGAAGAGCGCCAAATTGTGCGAACAGAACAAATGTTAGACGAAATGTGTGCAACCATGGGCGGTAGAGCTGCAGAAAAAGTAATCTTCGATAAAATTTCAACAGGTGCTTTAAGTGATCTTGAAAAAGTAAACAAACAAGCACGTGCAATGGTTACCATCTACGGTTTAAATGATTCATTAGGAAATATTACATACTATGATTCATCCGGGCAAAGCGAATATAATTTTTCTAAACCTTATTCAGAAGAAACTGCAAAATTGATCGACAAAGAAATTTCAGGATTAATTGAAGGGCAATATCAAAGAGCAATTACATTATTGACAGAAAATAAAGATAAATTAATTCAGCTTGCGGACTTACTTTGTGAAAAGGAAGTAATTTTTAGAGAAGATTTAGAAGATATTTTTGGAAAACGTACCTTCGACAACAAAGAGATTATCGATGTTACTACCGAAAACGAGTCTGAAGTTATTTAAAATAAGCACTTTAGCTTACAATACAAAAACTTGGTTTAGCCTTTAGTTAAACCAAGTTTTTTTTTATCTTTGAAGATAATACCAAAGTGTACTTTTTAAATTGCCAATGAATATATTTAAAAAAATTTTAAGTAGTTTTACTTCTCCTCGTCAAAATAATAACGATGAGGAAAGCAAGTATCTGCCTGAAAAAGAAACTCCTGTAGACGAACAGTTTACTTACAACTTTAAGATAAATGGCGGCAAGTTTTTATATTGTGAAAATGATGAAGAGCTTGAAGATAACTTTATAAGTATTTTACAAGAAAATGATTGGTTTGAAATTGAAGCTTTAACCTTTGAAAAAGGACTTCAACATTTTTTATCAGACAATAAACTAAATTATAAAAACCCTATAAACCCTATATTTTTACTAACAAGTTGCGAAAGTTTAATTGCACAAGACGGATCGATCCTGTTCTCGTCTAAACAACTATATCATTACAAACCAAACGAGTTACCTAAAAACATTATAGTAGTTGCAAAAGCAAGCCAGATTACACGTTCTAAAAGCGATGGTTTACGTAATATAAAAATACGTTACGCTAATGAAATCCCAACAAACATTACAACCATGCAGCATTTTAAAGAAAGTAAAAATGATGATTTTTTGCAATATGGAATACAAGCAAAAAACTTTTACCTATTGTTACTAGAAGATTTTTAAAGTATGAATGAAGTTACAAAACGTACCCTTTCGGGAATTGTTTATATTGCACTATTAGTTGGTGCAATTTTATTTTCAAAAGATACTTTTCTTATTCTTTTTGTACTTATTTTTATGGTAGCAGTTTACGAATTTTGTAAACTATATAAAATAAACCAAATAGCTGGTTACTTAATTTCATTAGCTATTTCGGTTTCGTTCTTTTTGCTTGATAATACTCCGGAAAACATTTTCTACTTAATAGGTTTACCGTTTTCTATCTATTTAATTTTTGATCTTTTTAAAAATAAAAGTTTTACACAGCCAACAAATTTTATAAAATATCTGCATTTAGTTGGCTATGTAGTACTTCCTATTCTAATTATTACACAACTACCCTATTATAACCAACAATATACACCCTTGTTATTATTAAGTATCTTTATAATGATATGGTGTAACGACACTTTTGCTTATATTTGTGGCAAACTTTTAGGTAAACACAAGCTTTACGAAAAAATATCGCCAAAAAAAACAATTGAAGGTTTTATAGGCGGTGTAGTGTTTACCCAAGTTGCAGCATTTATTTTATTTAAATACACCGGAATTCAAGCAACTTTGCCATTTTGGATGCTTCTTGCCTTAACAATAAGTGTAATTGGTACCATAGGCGATTTGGTAGAATCTAAATACAAAAGACAAGCTGGTGTAAAAGACAGTGGAGCAATTATGCCTGGGCACGGCGGTATTTTAGACCGGTTAGACAGCATTTTATTTGCTGCACCATTTTTATTTTTAATTTATAAAATTATTATCTAATGTTTCATAAAGAAGGCGCTAAAATTATTTTATTCTCACTTTTAATTGCAGTTTCTATTATATTGGGGGTTGAATATTTAATTTCTATTCCTTGGTTGGTAAAAGTTGTACAAATAGTTACTTTATTGTTTTTGGTAATTGTACTTCAGTTTTTTAGAAATCCAAAAAGAACATTAGACGATATTGCCGATCATTTGATATTGGCTCCTGTAGATGGTAAAGTAGTTGTAATAGAAGAAGTTTACGAACCAGAATATTTTAAAGACAGACGTTTAATGGTATCTATTTTTATGTCGCCTATAAACGTACACGTTACCAGATATGCTTTAAACGGAATGGTTACTTATAGCAAATACCACCCAGGTAAATATTTAGTAGCATGGCATCCTAAGGCAAGTGAAGAAAACGAACGTACCACCATTGTTATAGATAATCCTGTATACGGAGAAGTTATGTACCGCCAAATTGCCGGTGCATTGGCAAAAAGAATTGTAAATTATGCAAAAGTTGGTCACAGAGTTAATCAGGGTGAAGACGCAGGATTTATAAAATTTGGTTCACGTGTGGACTTGTATCTTCCTTTGGGAACAAATGTAAACGTAGTTTTAAATCAAAAAGCACGCGGAAACAAAACGGTAATCGCCAATAAATAAATGTCACAAAATACCGATCAATTATTTAAAGAAGCTTTTGAAAAAGCATCTGAAACAATTATTAAATTACCGCCAGATATACGCTTGCGCTTATATGCCTATTATAAACAAGCAACGTTAAATTATTCTCATGATTTTGTATATAAAGAGGTAGATCTTATTAGAGGTTTTAAATTTAATGCTTGGAAACAAGTAACACATTTAACACAAGAAGAAGCTAAAATTTTGTATATTGACCTTGTAAAATCATTAAAGCTATAAATTGTATGAAAAGAAACATTTTATTACTAACAACAATTACTTCTTTATTATTATTTAGTTGTAAAAATAAAGAAGAAATGACAGAGGTACAAGTACCAAGTGCTACAGCTACAGATTCTATCCCAGCAAAAGGAGATCCAAAATCGGTAGTAGCTAATCAAGGTGCTTTTCAAATGAAAGGTTTAAATTACGGTTACAACGATTTAGATCCTTATATGGACGGACAAACCGTTGAAACACATTATGGTAAGCATCATTTAGGATACTGCAATAAATTAAACGATGCTGTTAAAGGAACACCTTTAGAAACAATGTCTATTGAGGAAATCTTAAAAGGGATGGATCTTAAAAATAGTGCGTTGAGAAATAATGCAGGTGGTTACTATAATCACAATATTTTTTGGGAAATTATAGGACCAAAAGCAGGCGGACGTCCAACAGGTAAAGTTGCCGAATTAATTAATAAAGATTTTGGAAGTTTCGATCAATTTAAAACTCAGTTTACCGATGCCGCAAAAGGAGTATTTGGTTCGGGCTGGGTTTGGTTGGTATATCAGAACGATGGTACATTGAAAATCACTACATCAATCAATCAAGATAATCCGTTAATGCCAAATGCAGAAGTTAAAGGATATCCTTTAATGAATATTGATGTTTGGGAACACGCTTACTACTTAAAATATAAAAACGAACGACCTAAATATATTGAAAACTTCTGGCAGTTGGTTGACTGGAGTAAAGTGGAATATAGATTATCGTTAATCAAATAAAAACAAAAACGAGATTCATTGCGAATCTCGTTTTTTTATTAAAAACACTGTGGATTTCCCGAAATAAATAGTTGCAAACTCGATGGTGATAAATACGGAATATCTAAATTTAAACCTCGTATAATCAATAAACATCCTGTGAATATTAAAAATACCGGCACAGCCTTTTTAAATTTATTTTTAAAGTTGTTTGTAACCCAATTTCCCATTAAAACCAAAAGCGAAAGTAACGGAATAGTTCCTAAACCGTACCATAACATAAACAAGCCACCGTATAAACTACCTTGCGTTGCAGTAGCGCCAAATAGTGCCATATAAATCATTGCACAAGGCAACAAACCATTTAACATACCCATAATAACAAATGATACAGGTGTTTTTTTACGAATATAAGTACCAAATGTATTCTTAAATTTTATATATGCTTTAGAATTTGGGCTTAATACCAAATTTTGCATTTTTTTTTCATTAAAAAAAAGCACACCAAGTATTAAAAGTATCCCTAAAATTATTGAAACATTTTGTTGAAACCCGGCTATGAACAAACCTTTACCTACAGTTCCAAAAACAACACCTAATACTACATAAACACTTATTCTGCCTAAATGATACAATAATATTGAAGCTGTTTTTTTTGTAGTATTAAATTGATGTACTGGTAATGCTAAAGCTATTGGTCCGCACATTGCAACACAATGCAAACTACCTAATAAACCTAACAGTAACGGAATTATCATTATAAAACTAAAATTTGTTGTTTTAAGTATGCTGTGTTTTTATATGTAAAATCTATTGTAATATCCCAACGACCGTCTACCAAGCGAGATTTAGGTATAAGCAAATGATTGGAAGTCAATTCTAAAGGAATTGTCTGATCAAAGGCTTGGTTAGACGGTCTGTAAAGGGATACTCTGCCATTAATTTCTGTTGCATTAAAATGTTCAGGAAAAAAAACCTCGATACCTTTTTCGGTTGTTTTTACATATAAATTTTCTCCTAAATCAACAGCATTTTCTTGTTTTAAGCGGTTGCCGTTAATTTCAGCTTCTTTTTGGTAATATTGTTCTGTTACCAATTCATTATCATAACGTGCATACATTTGTACACGAATAACATATTGCAGTATAAATATCATAAAGGCTGCAATACCTATAACTATGCCTGTTCCCCAATTAAATTTCATTTGTTCAAGTTTTAGTTTTTCTTTTTTTTTATCATTGAACTAACATATATCATTAAAAATTGTCATTCTTAATGGAATCGAAGAATCTATATATTCTGAAAAAGATTCCTGCTTCGTTGGATTGACAACATTCATTTCAATTTTGATATATGTTAGTATTCAAATTTTCTATTCTAATTAAAACTTCGCGGTCCTAAAAAGTTGGTTTTGGTATGATCTATTAATTCATTGTTATTATAGATTTCTAGCTGAACTTCGGTTTTATCACTTTTAAGTAAAGCCTGCGGAATTTCTATAAATAACGTACCCTGAATCATTTGTTCTTTAGGTATAATGATTGATTTTTTTCCAACTAAATCAATCTTACCTTCCGGATGTACAAGTTTAATAGTCACATTCTCGAAATTACGAGCTGTTTTATTTACAATTTTATAAGTGTACACATTGCTAATATTTTCTCCTTTATGTTCAAACAACTGCCCTGGTAAACGCAATACTTTGGCTTCAACATCGCTTCGTAAAAAAAGCAATCCGGTTAAAATACCCATTAATATTAATAAAACGGCAGAGTAACCTTTCATTCTGGCAGTGAATACAAACTTCTCTTTTTTGTCAATTTCAACTTCTGATGCGTATCTAATTAAACCTTTTGGCAGGTTTACAGATTCCATCATAAAATCGCAAGCATCAATACAAGCGGTACAGTTTACACATTCTAACTGTGTGCCGTTACGAATATCAATCCCTGTTGGACAAACTTGTACGCATTGTGCACAATCAATACAATCGCCTAGTCCCTTTTCTGTTCTGTTTTCATTCTTTTTAAACTTTGCCCTACCCTTTTCTGATTCACCACGTTTATAATCGTAAGCTACAACAATAGACTTTTCATCAAGTAAAACACCTTGTAACCTTCCGTATGGGCAAGCAATAATACAAACCTGTTCACGAAACCATGCAAATACAAAATAAAAAACTGCTGTAAAAACAATTAGTGATATAAAGGTTGATATATTTACAAATGGTCCATGTTTTACCATAGCCAAAACTTGATCTGAACCAATAAGGTAGGCAAGAAAAACATTTGCTATTACAAAAGATATAATAAAAAACACAAACCATTTTAATGCTTTTTTTCTTATTTTTTCGGCATTCCATTGTTGCTTGTTTAACCTTATTTGTGCTCCGCGATCACCTTCTATCCAATATTCAATTCGTCTAAAAACCATTTCTAAAAAAATAGTTTGCGGACAGATCCATCCGCAAAAAATTCTTCCGAAAACAACAGTAAATAGTGCTACAAATACGACACAAATAATTATTGCAATAACTACTATGTAAAAATCTTGTGGCCAAAATGTAAAGCTGAAAATTGAAAATTTACGCTCTAAAACATTAAATAAAAAAAGTTGATTTCCGTTTATTTTAATGAAAGGCGAAACCATTAAAATTACCAATAGTAAATAACTTACAATTTTGCGTAAATCGTAAAACTTACCCGATGGTTTTTTTGGATACACCCAAATTCTTTTACCCTCTTTATCAACAGTACCTAATCTGTCTCTAAAATTGCTATCTTCATTAATCATTTCTAAGATCTTTTAAATTTAGTTTAAATAACCACAGCCCTTTTATAGAAGAGCTGTGGAAGAAAAATAAAACTAAAAACTCTCCAAATTTGGTTGGAAATTATTATGCATCCGGTGCACTTGCTTGTTTTACTGCTAAGCTGTCTGTGGCAACAGTTGTACTAGCCGGATTGTTTGTAACTTTATCACCTTCGGGTGCTTTACCGTCTGCAGGGTTTTTGCCCTGTAATGATAAAATATAACTTGATACTTTTTGTATATCACTTGGTTTAATTTGTTGTTTCCAAGCAACCATTCCTTTACCATCGCGACCACCTTCCATAATAGTATTAAAAATTTCTTTTACATCGCCGCCTAATATCCAATACTCATCTGCCAAATTTGGCCCAATACCTCCACCACCATCGGCACGGTGGCAAGCCACACAATTAGCATCGTAAATAGCTTTTCCGGCAGCAATATCGCCAGCATCAGTCAATAGAATAACTTTATCTGCAGTAAGTAAATCAGGAGCCGTTTTTTTATATTCTTCGATATCTTTTTGTGCAATTGCTAATTCTTTTTCTAATTCTTGGAATTGATTATCGCCACCAAATAAATGATACTTTCCAAGATAAATCACACTAAAAATAATAGTCGCATAAAAAAGGTACACCCACCATGGTGGTAAATCGTTGTCTAATTCTTTAATTCCATCGTAATCATGATCTAACTCTATCTCTTTTTCACTAGTAATAGGTTTAGTTTTGGTTAACTTTTGTAAAAGATTTTTTACAAATGGTATTTGCGATATAGGCAAATTTTCTAATCGTTCCTTTTCAGCTCGTTCTTCTGGCGTCATTAGCTGATTAATGATGTTATTTGATGCACTTGCTACAATTTCTAGCGCTATTATCACTAATAACACTAATGCTAAAAGCAACATTACAGATGGGTAAGCTATTATTGCAGGTTTATCACCAGAATCTATAAAATATTCTAACAGACCATAACAGGTGAAAAATATCAGTGGAACACGGACGTATACTGGAAAAAATCGTTTCATAACTATAAATTCGTATTGGTTTGATTTTCGTTTTCGTTATCATTTTGTAAAGGCAACCTACTTATTTCGTTTATTACACTTTTTTTGTAAGTAAAAACCCAAACAATTAATCCTGTAAAAAATAAAAAGAATATTAGTAAGGCTATTATTGGATATATTTCAATTCCTGAAATAGTTTCCATATTGTGTTTAATAAATTTTAACATAACATTCTATTTATTTTCTTTTACCTTAATATCGGTTCCTAAACGTTGTAAATATGCAATTAAAGCAGTGATTTCACGATCGCTCATTGGAACAAACTTTTCACCATTTGCTTGTGCTGTCTTTTTACTTGCTTCATAAGATTTTACGAAATCAGGATCGTTCTTTAAATTATCTTCTATTTGCTGTGCTTGTTGTTTCATTGTAGCTTTAGCATTGGCAATATCTTCATCGGTATAAGGAACTCCTAATTTTTGTAATACACGCATTTTATTCTCGGTATCGGCAATGTTCATTTCTTTGTTGTCGAACATCCATTTATAACCCGGCATTATAGAACCTGGTGAGGTACTTTGCGGATCGTACATGTGATTAAAATGCCAGTTATCTGAATATTTTGCACCTAAACGGTGTAAATCTGGACCTGTTCGTTTTGATCCCCATAAAAATGGATAATCGTATACATATTCGCCTGATTTTGAATATTCGCCGTAACGTTCTACTTCACTTCTAAACGGACGAATCATTTGTGAGTGACAACCCACACAACCTTCACGTATATATAAATCACGTCCTTCTAGTTCTAATGGTGTGTAAGGTTTTACGCTTGATATGGTTTGAATATTAGAATCGACCACCAATGTAGGTACAATTTGGACAATTCCTCCAATTAAAATAGCTATGGTTGCTAAAATGGTTAATTGAATTGGTTTACGTTCTAACCAAGCATGAAATCTTTCTCCTTTTACACGAGTTGGAGATATACGAACCAATTCTGGAGCTTCTGCCAACTCATCTTCAACCTGTGGTGCAGCCGTCATTGTTTTATAAATGTTGTACACAAGAACCAAAATACCAATTAAGTATAACGATCCGCCTATAGCACGCATTGCATACATTGGCATAATAGCTGTTACAGTTTCTAAGAAGTTACCATATTTTAAAGTTCCGTCTGGATTAAATTGTTTCCACATCATGTGCTGACTGAAACCTGCAACATATAAAGGAATAGTATAAAGAATGATTCCTAAAGTTCCAATCCAAAAATGGAAATTTGCTAGTTTTTTAGAATATAATTCTGTTTTTGCAATTCTTGGCAACAACCAATACATAACAGCAAATGCCATAAATCCATTCCAAGCTAAAGCCCCAACATGCACGTGTGCTACGATCCAGTCTGTATAATGCGCAATAGCATTTACGTTTTTAAATGATAACATTGGTCCTTCAAACGTAGCCATACCATAACCTGTAATTGCTACTACAAAGAATTTTAAAACAGGTTCTGTACGTACTTTATCCCAAGCTCCACGAAGTGTTAATAAACCGTTGATCATACCACCCCAAGATGGTGCCAGAAGCATTACAGAAAATACTACACCTAAATTTTGAGCCCATTCTGGTAATGATGTGTACAATAAATGGTGTGGTCCTGCCCAGATATATAAAAATATTAACGACCAGAAGTGAATAATAGATAATCTATAAGAATAAACAGGACGGTTTGCAATTTTGGGTAAAAAGTAATACATAAGACCCAAAAACGGTGTTGTTAAGAAAAATGCTACCGCATTATGACCATACCACCATTGTACTAAAGCATCTTGCACCCCTGCGTAAACCGAATACGATTTCCACATATTTACAGGCAATTCTATATTGTTAAAAATATGCAGAACTGCAACCGTAACAAACGTTGCCAAATAAAACCAAATAGCAACATACAAGTGACGTTCTCTACGGTTTAATATGGTCATAATCATATTTATACCAAAAACTACCCATACTACTGCAATGGCAATGTCTATAGGCCACTCTAATTCGGCATATTCTTTAGATGAAGTATAACCTAACGGTAAAGTAATTGCTGCTGCTACAATAATTAACTGCCAACCCCAAAAATTAATATTACTTAAAAAATCGCTATACATTCGCGTTTTAAGTAAACGTTGTAACGAATAGTAAACCCCCGCAAAAATGGTATTTCCTACAAAAGCAAAAATTACCGCATTGGTGTGTAAAGGTCTTAACCTTCCAAAACTTAACCACGGAATATTATCTGTGATGTTTGGAAATATAAACATAACTGCTAAAAGCAATCCTACAAGCATACCAACAACTCCAAAAAGAATTGCCGCATACAGAAACTTCTTAACAATTTTGTTGTCGTAATAAAATTGTTGCACTTCCATAAATAATAATTAATTTGATTGTTTTTTTGTTTTTCTTTCTTTTTTCTCTTTGATTTCATCATCGAAAAGCATCCTCACAGACGGAGTATACTGATCATCGAACTGTCCGCTTTTAACAGATTTTATGAAGAGTATCATAAAAACGGCAGCTACAAATATGCTAATGCATATTAAAATATAAATTACGCCCATACCTTAAATCTTTGTACAAAACTATAATTGGCAGATTAAATAAAATATGATAAATGTCAGTTTGAAAATTTAATTACTGACCAAAGTTTTTTAATATACATTAATTGTATGTTTAATTCCTTAGGAATTGTATTTAAACCTATTTTTTAGACAAAATATAAAAAGGAGCTCAAAATTATATTGAACTCCTTTTTATATAAGTACTCTCAACCTATACTAACCCATAGTGCATTATTAAACGAGATTAATTTTTAGGTTGTTAATATTTCTGTCGAAT
>NZ_RQTJ01000040.1 GCF_003858535.1 Paenimyroides viscosum | reverse complement strand
TTGGAAATTAATTCTAATAAAAAAACCGCCTCAAATTTTAATATTGAGACGGCTTCTTTTTTAATAATCTTTAGAATTTCGTTTTGGTTCTTTTACCGTTGGCCATTCGGTAGTTGTTGGTAAAACTCTTTTTTCATTTGATATTTCGTTGGGGTCGTTTGCAGCTTCTAAAGTTAGAATTGTAGTTATAATTACGTTTAGCTCTAATTCTTCAAAAACAATTTTATCGTAGGTGTCGCGATTAGTATGCCATGTGTACTGACCATAATCCCAGTTCTGAGTTCCTAAGTTAAAAGCAGGAACACCCACTGCCACAAAAGATGCATTATCTGTTCCGCCACCTTGCGGCATTCCTGGATAATCGGTTTTAATGTGTTTTCTGTTGTTTTCAGGAACATTTTGTAACCAAGTTCCTAAATAATTATAAGATTGGGTAAATCCTTGTCCGCCAACGTAATTAATACGACCTGTTCCGCTGTCTTGATTAAAAAAAACTTTAATTTTTTGAACTTCGGTTGGGTTATCCATAATATACGCGCGCGATCCGTTTAAACCTTGCTCTTCGCTTCCCCAATGTCCAATTACAATAGTTCTGTCGTTATTCGGAGCATATTTCTGAATTAAACGGGCAACTTCCATCATTAAAATGGTTCCGGTACCGTTATCTGTCGCACCTTGCGCACCGTCCCAAGAGTCTAAATGTGCCGAAAGCATTACGTATTCATTTGGTTTGGTTTTTCCGGGAATCGTGGCAATTGTATTAAATGTTTTTGCAGTTCCTAGATTTTTAGATTGCGTATTGATCTTTAATTTCGGAGCTTTTCCATTAACCGCCAAACGATGTAACAAACCGTAATCTTCTAAACTAACGTCGACCATTGGCGTGGTTTTAGAAAAACTGTAAAAAATGCGATTACTGCCCATTGTTCCTGTGTAAAACGATTGTACAAAACCAACAGCACCTTTCGTTTCTAAATATTCTACAATTTCACGTGTGGTTTTTCCGGTAGTTTTTATACTGTTATTCCAAGCTGCTAAATCATCGTTTTTTTCTTTTTTGAACGATGTAAAATCTTCTTCAGTCGCGTGTTCTTTCCACTGATTTTCTGGTCTGCCTGATTTTTGATATTGAGAAATTAAAACAATTTTTCCTTTAACCGAATTAGTCCATGTTTCAAATTCTGCTTTCGATTGAAAAATGGGCATCGCCACAACTTCTGCTTCAATTGCTTTTTTTGTGTTAGAATTCCAAGCAAGTTGCATTCCATCGATCGATTTAATTCTTGGATGGGTCATTTCGATCTGTGTTGTACCTCTTTGCCAAGATTTCCATTCGCCGTACGCAACATTTTCAGCAGAAATATTCCATTTTTTGTACGTATCAACAACCCAATTGTGAGCCTGTTGCATTTCGGGAGATCCTACCAAACGGGGACCAATTTCATCTAACAATTCAAATGCTAAATTTTCAAGTTGACTATTGTTTTCAACTTCTGTAATAATTTCGTTATAAATGGCTTGTTTGTTTTGCTGAAAATTGTTTTGGGCAGATACCATTAAGCTACAAACAGAAAACGAAAGTAAAATAGATGATTTTAAATAATTTTTGTTCATTTTTAAGGGGTTGAATAGGAATGAGTAAAATAAAAAGAGGCAAAAGCCTCTTTTATATTAATTTGAAATATGTAATTCAAAAATTAAATTTGTGTTTGGTGGAATTACACCGCCTGCACCTTGTTCGCCATAGCCTAAATGCGATGGGATAAAGATATACGCTTTATCACCGATGCTCAATTGCTCGATACCTTCGATAAAACCTGGAATTAATCCTGTTTTTTGACCATATTCAAACGGAATAGGAATGTATTGATTTGCAGCTTTACGACGTGCATCTAACATATTGTATTTTGTAGCAACATTTTCTAAACTAGTATCAAACAAACGTCCGTCTTCAAAATAGCCTGCGTATGCAACATTTATTTTATCGCCTTGATTTGGTTTTCCGCCGTTTCCTTTTTCAAAAACAAAATAAGATAAACCGCTTGCAGTTGTAGTAGCTTTAGCTTTAGCATCGGCAAATGTAGTTTTCATTTCGTTTAAAGTGCCTTCAATTGCTTTGTTTGCTTCTTGTTCTTTCTTTTGGTTTTCTTCTTGTGATTCTTTAAAAACTTTTGCAGCATCAAAAGATTTTGCCTTATCGCCGGAACGAATAATTTTTATGGTTTCTATTTTATCACCTTGTGCAATGGTGTTTACAATTTCTTGTCCTTCAATTACATGACCAAAAACACTGTGCATTCCGTCTAAATGCGGAGTAGGAACGTGGGTAATGAAGAATTGCGAACCGTTAGTTGTTGGTCCTGCATTTGCCATAGATAAAACACCAGGTTTATCGTGTTTTAAATCTGCATGAAATTCATCTGCGAATTTGTATCCTGGTCCGCCTTCACCTGTTCCTGTTGGATCACCACCTTGTATCATAAAATCTGCAATTACTCTATGAAATGTTAATCCGTCGTAATATGGTTTGTCTTTATATTGTGCTTCAACAAATTGGTTTTTACCTTCTGCTAAACTTACAAAGTTAGCTACGGTTAACGGAACTTTTTCATATTCTAATTGAGCAACAATTTTACCTTTGCTTGTAGTAATTTCGGCATATAAGCCTTCAGGTAAATTTGTTTCGTTTTCTTTTTTACACGCTGTAAATAATGTTGCCGTTAATACAGCTAATGCTAAAATTTTCTTCATTTTATATTAATTAAGGTTTAATGTCTACGTAAAAAACTAGGTTTGAATTTGCTGGAATTGGTCCCATAGCGCGTTCGCCATAACCTAAGTTCGATGGTATAAAGATGTAAGCTTTATCGCCTTTATTCAATTGTAATAAGCCTTCGGTCATTCCTTCAATGAATCCGCCTTTGTTGCCAAAAGTATAATCTAAAGGCTGGTAAGCGTTTGCACCTTTTCTTTGTGGATTTAAAATTCCGTGTTTTTCAGCCAAAGTTTCAATTCCGGTATCAAACAAAGTTCCGTCAGCTAAATATCCTGCATAATCAAAACGAATATTTTCACCTTCGGTTGGTTTGATGCCTGCACCTGTTTCTACAACATACATTTTAATTCCCGATGGATATGCGGTAGCTTTTGCTTGATACTCATCGAACATTTTTTTTGATTCGATTTTTAAAGATTCGGCTTGTTTCTTTTTAAGCTCTTCGTCTTTTTTTATTTTTTCTTGAGTAGATGTAAATGTTTTTGCTGCATTAAATTTCTTAGCATCTTTACCTACGCGAATAATTTCTACTTTTTCAATAACATCATTTTGTTCTATTGCATTAACGATCTCTTGTCCGTTAACTACTTTTCCAAATATCGTATGGCGACCATCTAAATGTGGCGTAGCAACGTGTGTAATAAAAAATTGAGATCCATTAGTTACAGGTCCGCGGTTAGCCATAGATAAAACGCCAGGACCATCATGTTTCAATGTAGAAACAATTTCATCTGCAAATAAATATCCTGGTTCACCAGAACCATCGCCTTTAGGATCGCCTCCCTGAATCATAAAGTTGGCAATAACGCGGTGAAATTTCAACCCGTTATAAAAGGGTTTTCCTTTATATTCTGCTTTAACCGTTGGATGCGTTCCTTCTGCCAAAGCAACAAAATTTGCAACTGTTAATGGTGTTTCATTAAAATATAATTGGGTTGTAATTGTGCCTTTTTTGGTCACGAAATTTGCATACATACCATCGGCTAATTTTGTTTGTGAAAAAGCTTGTGTGGTAATTAATGCAAAAGCAAATAAGAATTTTTTCATTTTATTCTGGTTTAATATCATTAAGAGTTACTTTACAAATAAGTGGTACGTTGGTACCAATTTTTTCTTTATCGCCTAAATACCCGTACGCCATGTGCGATGGAAATATAAACGAAACCGTTTCGCCTTTGTGCATTAATTTTACGGCATGGCGTAAACCTACCATAATTTCCTGTTTGTCAACTGCGTAAACTTTTGGCGTTGTTTCGGCTTTTGTGTAAATTAAATTGTTGTTAATATCGTAAATTTCAAAATCTAATTTAACGATATCGCCTTTTTTAGGCAATAAACTATCTGTGGTTACAGCAACATCATACTTATACCAAAAACCAACCGCTGATTGATAATAATGATGAGTAGAATCACTTTTAATAATGTCTTGAATTAGTTTTTCTTCGTCTTTAACAATGTTTTTATTGCGTTGAACCGATTCTTTAATAAACGTACCAGAACTATAGCTAATAGGCATACGAGATTCGGGCTGTTTACAAGCAAACAACAAACCAATAAAGGTTAAACTTACAATTATTTTTTTCATATTATTGTTTGTTGATGGTTGTTAAAAGGGTTTCAAAACTTGTAACTGTTTCTGCTAAAGTAGTAAAAGATTTACCTCCGGCAGCATTAATATGTCCGCCTCCATTAAAATAAGTTCTTGCAAATGAATTTACATCAAATTCGCCTTCAGATCTAAAAGATATTTTTATCATGCTTTCTTCTTTATTTTCAATAAATATAGCAGCAAGATTTATACCTTTTAATGACAAACCATAATTTACAATACCTTCTGTGTCGCCTTTTTGATAATTAAATTCATTTAAATCGTCTTGAGATAAAAACGTGTATGCTGTACTGTGATTAGGTAATACTTTTAAATTTTGCAAAGCTTTACCTAATAATTGCAACTGATTGAACGATGCCGTGCTGAAAAGTGAATTATGCACTTTTGGATTATCAACCCCTAAATCTATTAAATCTGCAACTACGCGATGGGTATCACCGGTAGTTTTCACAAATTTAAAAGATCCAGAATCTGTTACAATACCTGTGTAAATACAAGTTGCTGCATCTCTATTGATATATTGCGTAAGATTTAATTCTTCTAAAAAACGATACAATAATTCGCAGGTTGATCCGAAAGAAGTATCGGAAACCGTGATTTTTGCGTACGCATCGGGCATTTGGTGGTGATCTATCATTACAAATGGTTTGCGCAGTTTCTCTAAATACGATCCCATTTGATCACCTGCACGGTGAAGCGCATTAAAATCTAACGTAAAAACCAAATCACTTCCTTGTAAAAAGTTTTTGCAGGCTTCAAAATTCTTCTCAAAAATAAGAGTTTCTTCTGCTGCGGGCAACCATGCAATAAAATCGGGAAATTCATTTGGCGAAATTACTTTTACCGTATGGTTTAACTGTTTTAATACGTGATAAAGACCTAAACATGATCCCAATGCATCGCCATCGGGATTACGGTGTGGAACTATTGTTATTTGTTTAGGCGTTTTTAAAAAATTTACTAAAAATGCTTGGTCATTTGTATTCATCATACTGCGAAAATAAACAAATTAGCATTTACTTTAAAGGCTTTATTATAAATTTATTGTGCTAAGTTTTTTAATTCGTTTAGCTTTAAAATTTTTATTTTTTTTGCTTTAAGGTCAATAATGCCTGTTTTTTTTAGTTCGGCAAGTAAACGAATACAGCTTTCTGTAGCGGTACCAACCATGCTGGCAATTTCTTCACGACTTAATTGTAGGTTTAAAAAGCCTTCATCATCATTACCGGCACTTTCTAAAATATCTAACAAAGCTATAGCCAAACGTTCTTTTACCGTTTTGTGTGTGTTGTTTATAGCAAAATCGGTTGCAGAATTAAGATTTTGGCATACATCTTTGGTAACTTGAAATGAAAAGTTTTTGTTGGTATCAATAAAATTTAATAACTCGGTTTTTGGAATAAAACATACCTGCATATCATCTACAGCCACAGCACTTAAACTTGCCTTGCCTTCGGTTAATATAGATGTTTGTCCTAATAAATCGCCTTTGGTAATAAGTTTTAAAATGGTGTCTTTACCGTTGGAGTTCATTTTAACTAATTTGCAAGTTCCTTCTTTAATACAGTAAACACCGTTCATTGTATCGCCTTCGTGAAAAATAACGTCGCCCTTTTTTATACTGTATCCTTCTTTGCAATGCGCTAAATGAATTAGCTCGTCTTTAGATAAAGCTTTTAACGAACTTAATTCTCTTACAATACATTGTTCACACTTGCCCATTAGTTTAATTTTTACAAATATACCAAATATATAATTATTTATGATAAATATCATGTTATTTAAAATTGATAATAAAGAATTTTGTATAAGGTATAAAGCAAACAAATGTTAAATTGTTATCATTGTGGAAATAATGTCGTTGAAAATGAAGTGATCGTTTTTGATGATAAAAATTTCTGTTGTAAAGGTTGCCAAACCGTATATGATTTATTTTCAGATAACGGATTGAGTAATTATTATGATTTTGAAAAAAATCCGGGTGCAATTCCTAAAGATGTTGTATCAAAATACAATTACTTAGATAATACAGATATTGTTGATAATTTACTTGATTTTAAGGAAGAATCAACGGAAATTGTACGTCTTTACATTCCACACATTCATTGTAGTTCATGTATTTGGATATTAGAAAATCTTAATACTCTAAACAGCGCAATAACACATTCGCAAGTAGTTTTTTCGCAAAAGAAAGTTAGTATTACTTATAACAGTCAAAAAATAACATTAAAACAATTGGTGTTATTATTAGCTTCAATAGGGTACGAGCCTTACATAAGTTTAGAACAATATAGTGAAAAACCTAAGCTAATAGATCGTAGTTTACTGTATAAAATTGGGGTAGCTTTTTTTGGTTTTGGAAACATTATGTTGCTATCGTTTCCAGAATACTTTAATGTTGATGATTTTTGGATGCTACAATATCGCGATTTTTTCAGGTATTTCAACATATTTTTGGCATTGCCCGTTTTCTTGTATTCTGCAACGCCTTATTATAAATCGGCATATTATAGTCTAAAAACAAAGGCTTACAATATTGATATTCCTATGGCATTAGGTATTATTGTAATGTTTTTACGCAGTTTGGTAGATATTTTTTTTCAAGATGGTGCCGGCTTTTTAGACAGCATGTGCGGATTGGTCTTTTTTATGCTTTCAGGAAAATTAATTCAACAAACAACGTATAATTTTTTATCGTTTGAAAGGGATTATAAATCGTATTTTCCTATTGCGGTTACTAAGTTAGATCAACAAAAAGAAGTTCCAATTCAAGTTTACGAAATTGAAAAAGGCAACCAATTGCTTATTCGTAACGAAGAGTTAATTCCTGTAGATGCCATTTTGTTATCAGACACCGCTTTTATTGATTATAGTTTTGTAACCGGTGAAGCTGTACCTGTTGAAAAAAAATCGGGAGATAAAATATTTGCAGGGGGTAAGCAGGTAGGCAACGCTATAACTGTTGAAGTAGTTAGTACGGTATCGCAAAGTTACTTAACACAATTGTGGAGTAATGAAGTATTTCAGAAAAAAGTTACACAAAAAATACAAACCATTACCGATAAAGCCAGCCATATATTTACACCAACATTACTAACCATAGCATTAGTGGGTTTTATTGTTTGGAGTTTTACTAGTTTTAACGATGCGTTTAACGTATTAACAGCGGTGTTAATTGTGGCTTGCCCATGTGCATTAGCATTAACAGCGCCCTATACTTGGGGAAATGTTATTAGATTAATGGGTAAACGGAAACTATATCTAAAAAATACCGCCGTTATAGAGCAGCTATCTAAGGTTGATACTATTGTGTTTGATAAAACAGGAACTTTAACATCTAACAGCAACCAACAAATAAAATACGTAGGCGAATTGTTGACAAAAGATGATTTAAAGGCAATTAAAAATATTGTAAGAGGATCAAACCATCCATTAAGCAGACGTTTGTATTTGATTTTACCAGAAACTTTTATCGAAAAACCACTAAACTATAAAGAAGTTGCAGGAAAGGGTATCGTTGGATCTTTTCAAAACCAAACCATTAAAATTGGTTCGACAAATTGGGTAGGGGCAAGTAGCAATTTAGAAAATAATCAAACTAAAGTATATGTTAGTATAAATGATAAAGTAAAAGGCTTTTATGTGTTTGATAACGAATACCGTGAAGGCATACAAGAGTTGTTTGCAACGTTAAAGAATAAAAAATATAATTTGTATGTGCTTTCTGGCGATAATGACGGAGAACAACGAATGTTATCTAGAATATTACCTGATAATACACAGTTAATTTTTAATCAAAAACCAAACGATAAATTAGAGTTTATAAAAGACTTACAAATAAACGGACATAATGTTTTAATGATTGGTGATGGGTTAAATGACGCCGGCGCATTAGCGCAAAGTAATATTGGTATTTCTATTTCGGAAAATATAAATGTTTTTACGCCAGCAAGTGATGCTATTATTGATGCTTCCGTTTTTAATAAATTACCTTATTTTTTAAATTTTGCAAAAAACGCCATGAAAACTATAAAATGGAGTTATTGCTTGGCTATTACTTATAATATTATAGGTTTAAGTTTTGCATTGTCTAATAATTTATCGCCATTAGTTGCAGCTATTATTATGCCAGTAAGTACCGCTAGCATCATTAGTTTTGTAACGGTTGTTAGTAATTATTTTGCAAGGAATTCTTAAAGCAATATTCGTGATTTAATGTAAAAAGAAAAAGATTTTTAACTATTACTACAATACAAAAGCGATGATTAAATCATCGCTTTTGTATTGTATAATCTACCTAAATTTTTTGCTTAAATAATTTTTAAAAGACTGTTTCATAAAAAAATATAGCTGCCTAGTAAGACAGCTATATTTTTATTTTAATCCTAAAAGTTCTTTCCAAAAAGGTTTCTTTTCAACTTTTGCACCGTATCCGTATCCGTACCCGTATCCGTATCCTTTTGTAACATCTGAATCATTTAGTACTAATGAAAGTTTATTTAACTTTTTATCTTTATATAACTCATTTGGTATTCTTAACATTTCCTTGTCAATTTTGTTTGCTCTTACAACATAAATAGTAGCGTCAGCATATTTACTAATTAATAGGGTGTCGGTAACCAAACTTACAGGAGCTGTATCCACAATAATATAATCGTACTGAGTTTTTAATGTATCAAAAACTTCCTTAATTTTTTTACTCATTAATATCTCTGTAGGATTAGGTGGAATAGAGCCAGATGATAATACATCGAAATTCGTATATCCTTCAACAGGAATGATATAGTCGTTTAAAGGTTTACTACTATTGGTTACATAGTTAGAAACACCTAAAGGGTTTACTTTAACGTATTCATATAACTTAGGATTACGTAAATCAAAACCAATTAATAAAACTTTTTTGCCTGATAAGGAGAATGTTGCTGCTAAATTTGCCGAAACAAATGTTTTACCCTCTCCAGATATTGTTGATGTTAAGAATATCACTTTACATTCTTCGTCAGATTTATCAGATAATATAAAATCTAAATTTGTTCTAACAATACGTATAGCTTCGGCAGCACTTGATCTGCTTCCTATTTCCATTAATTCACCGGTAGATTCTGATGTTGGAATATCTCCTAAAAATGGAATATTTGAATTATCTGTAATGTCAAATCTGTTTTTAATCTTCGTATCTAATAGGTTTGTTATATATATTACAATGAATGGTATTATTGCTCCTAAAACCAATGCAGCCAATAAAATAATCATTGTTTTTGGTGCAACGGGCTTGTCTGTAGCAATAGCCTTATCAATAACTTTTGCGTTCAGATCTGTTGCTGCCAAGGTAATATTGGTTTCTTCACGTTTTTGAAGTAAAAACAAGTATAAAGCTTCTTTTACTTTTTGCTGGCGATCAATAATTCTAAATTCTCTTTCCTGACGTGGAACTTGAGAAAGTTTGGATTGCATTTCGTTTTCTTGACGTTTGTAATCGGTTTTTACAATTTGCAGTGAACTTAAATTTCTGCGTAAACTTGCAAGTAAGTTAGATTTTAATGAACGAATTTGATCTTCTAAACGAATGTAGTTGGTGTTTTCAGGAGTAGCACTAACAGACATTTTTTGTTTTTCAAGAATCAATTGGTTAATTTCCTGAATATAGCTTTCAGAACCAGCATCTTCGGTTAACAAGCCACCTGGCACTAAATCGTCTGGTTTAGCTTTGCTAATGTGTGTAATAAGGCTGTTAACAATGTTAATTTTAGTTTCGTTTTCTAAAACCGATTTTTCAAAAGTTGATAAATTATCTAGGTATAACTTAACTTCGGTTTCAATGTCCGATAAACTATTAGCGTTTTTATAGCCCTCTACTTGCGATTCTACATCACCTAATTCTGTGGCAATCAACGTTAAACGATCTGAAATAAAATCAGAAGTACTCTCTGATATGAATCTTTTGTCTTTTATACCCCCTAAATTATAGTTGTAAACTAATGTATTTAAGAAGTCAGCAGCTTTTTCAGGAGTTTTATCTATAATGGAAACATCGATAACACTTGAAGTTTTACTTGCAGGTGAAACACTTAATATATTTCGGTAGCTTTCAGCGTGCTGTAATTTTGGAAAAATATTAATTTTTAGCTCACTAATTTTATTTATAGCAGCTGTTTTATTAACGATAAAAGATCCAAATTCACTAGTTATCCTTTTACCAAAAGTGGTGTTTCCTATTTTAGTATCGTTTACAGAAACATCAAAAGCGTTAGCAGTAATATTGTGTAATTCAATAGTCACTGTTTTGGCAAGTTGTTCATTATTCCATATAACTTGAACAGGTGATTTTTTATACAAATCCTTTTCGATAACTTCAGAAGTGTCTAAATACTGTATGTTTAAGTTTAAAGAATCTAAAGTGTTGTAAATTAATGTTCTAGATTTAAGAATTTCGACTTCGTTCTCAATATTGTTTTTAGAATTACCAAGCATACTCATTTCTGAAAATGCACTTAATTGGTTTGCTAAATCGTTACTTTTTTCGTCTTTTATTAAAATTTTTGTGGCAATGCTATAGCTTTTTGGTGTAAATTTAATGTATAAAAAAGCTAATATAAGCGAAACGAAAACACTTAAAACAAACCAGCGCCAGTGTGCTAAATACTTAAATAATTCTTCTTTTAAGTTTATAACATTGTCTTTATCTTCTGTCATTATTTGTTAGAGTTTGTAAGTATTATGGCTACTGTTGTTAGTAATAAGGATATTGCTGATAAATAGATTGAGATATTTGGACCAACTGCTGAAGAGTTAACAGCTACCTTGTTAGGTTCTACATACACAACATCATTTTGTTTTAGATAATAAAAATCTGAATTTATAAAATCTGCTTTGGTTAAATCTATACGGTGTGATTTTACTTCTCCGTTTTCTTCTCTTAATATCACAATATTATCACGTCTTCCATAAGTGGTTAAATCTCCCGATAATGAAATTGCTTCTAGTAAAGTTATTCTTTCAGAGGTGATACGGTGCGTTCCAGGCATTTTTACTTCTCCTTGAACACTTACCTTGTAGTTCATTATACGTAAGTTAACAATTGGGTTTTTAACTTCTCTAGAAATTTTAGTTTGTAATTCTTGTACAATTTCTTCCTTGGTTTTATTACCTACTAAAATTTTTCCTAAAACAGGAAAATCAATAAATCCCTTGTCGTCTACTAAATATAATTGTTGTTGCATTTGTCCTCCACCTGCTTGGTTACTAGGGTCAACGCTTAAATTAGTAGTTAAATTAAATTGTTGAACAGCTAAAGGGTTTTGTGCTGACACGATAATCATTAAAAGATCATCGTTTTTTATTTTTGTTTCAAATTTTTTGTTTGCAATTTCGGTGTTATCAATATTTTGATAGTATGCTATTTTTTCTCTTGATGCACAAGAAGTAAGCAAAACGGTTGTTATTAAAATGGGTAAAAGTTTCTTTTTCATAAATATCTAATCTAATTTCTCAAAAGTTGAGTTTAAGCTTTTAAATTCGGGCACAATTTTTTTCATTGTTGCAACTGTATCAATTACCAAATATGCTGATGATAAACTTTTTAATTCATCAATTTGATTTGAAATAAATTCGTGATCTTCTTGTACATCTTGCGCAATCATAATTTTTTCGTGATGAGTTGGTAACGTGGTAGAACCATCGTTGAGCAATTCTTCATAAAGTTTTTCACCCGGGCGCAGACCTACAATTTTAATTTCAATATCTTGCTTAGGTTCCAAGCCGGCTAATTTAATCATTTTTGTGGCTAGATCAATAATTTTAACAGGTTTACCCATGTCAAAAATATAAATTTCGCCTCCATTTCCCATAGAACCTGCCTCTAATACTAATTGGCACGCTTCTGGAATTGTCATGAAATAGCGTATAATATCTGGATGCGTAATTGTAATAGGTCCGCCGTTTTCTATTTGCTTTGTAAATAGGGGTACTACCGATCCGTTAGATCCTAATACATTTCCAAATCGCGTAGTAATATACTTGGTTGTTTGGTTGTTTTCTTTTTTTAGTTTTTGTGCTAAAGATTGTACATATTTTTCTGCGATACGTTTGCTGGCTCCCATTACATTACTTGGGTTCACGGCTTTATCTGTTGATACCATTACAAAGCGTTCTGCTTTATATTTCAACGATAGATCAGCCATGTATTTACTACCTAAAACATTCGTAAATATTGCTTGTTGTGGGTTCATTTCCATTAAAGGAACATGTTTGTATGCAGCTGCATGATAAACAATGTTTGGTTTGTAATCATTAAAAACTCGTTCTAACGAGTCGTAGTTTCTAACATCGGCTATAATGCAGATTATTTCAGCAGTTGTATTGCATTTTGAAATTTCTAACGAAATATGGTGTAATGGGGTTTCTGCTTGATCTAGTAAAATAAGTTTTTTAGGATTAAAAGCTGCAACTTGCCAAACAATTTCACTACCAATAGATCCCGCTGCACCTGAAACTAACACCACTTTATCTTTAATTTGGTCTGATATTTCGTTGTTATTAATAACAATTGGTTTGCGTTCTAAAAGATCTTCAATTTTAATTTTACGAATGTTTGAAGCTACTTTTTTCTGATCATTGATGTCTGTTAATCTAGGTAAATTATAAACTTTTATATTGTAGTTCAAACAATCTTCTATAATTTCTATTTTTTCATCTTTTGTTAGATTTTCATCTGCAATGATTAAAGTTTTGGCACCTAAAGTTCTAACTAAAACCGAAACTTTGCGGATTTTTGCTAAAACGGGAACATTTAAAATACGGTTGTTAGAATTTTTAGCATGTGGATTGATAAAACCTTCTAACTTGTATTTCTTAGGAATTTCACTAATTATGGCATTAGCAACAGCAATTGCACGGTCATCACTACCATAAATTACGGTTTTAATGTATTGTTGGTGATCGTGTGAATATTCAGAAAAGAAATCAAAACAAACTTTAACAGCTAGTCTAAACACCAGTAATAAGCCGTAAGTTATTGATATGCTCATTAATAACTGAGTGTTTAAGAATAATCTACCATCAAAAATAAGATCTACAGCTGTATTAGTTATATATAAAATTATAAAACAAAGCGACTCTACAAAGAATAATTTTGCTGCATCATTTAAAGTAGTATGGCGTACAATACCCGTGTAAGTTCTAAAACGCAGAAAAAAAAGTAAATGTATTACTATGAATAGAATAAATACATAAGGGGTTTGAATAATTGGTTTAAACTGTATGCCTACACCACTTAAAATAAAATGTGTAGTAATAACAGATAAGATAACAATACTAATATCTATAGAAAAGATAGTCCACCGGGGCAGATATTGTATTGTTTTTAAATGAGAAAAATTTCTCTGTATTTTTTTTGACAAAGTCATAAATATGTTTAATAAGGTTTTTTTAGTTTCGCAAAATTATTATTTTTATATAATAAATGAAAATTTAATACTAAAATTCTAATTTCTTTTTTCTTAATTCAAAATTTTGACCTAAATATACTTTTCTAACCATTTCGTCTTCAGCTAAATCTTCAGGTATACCTGCTTTTAGAATTCCACCTTCGAACATTAAATAAGTTTTATCTGTAATTGCTAATGTTTCTTGCACGTTATGGTCGGTAATTAAAATACCTATGTTTTTGTTTTTTAACTGTGCCACAATACGCTGAATATCTTCTACCGCAACAGGATCTACACCTGCGAAAGGTTCATCTAACAAAATAAATTTAGGGTCGGTAGCTAAAGCGCGTGCAATTTCGGTTCTTCTGCGTTCACCACCAGAAAGTAAATCGCCACGGTTTGTGCGGATGTGTTGTAAACTAAATTCATCAATTAATGATTCCATTTTAGCAACTTGTTCTTTTTTTGAAAGCGTGGTAAGCTGTAATACCGATAATATATTGTCTTCTATACTTAACTTTCTAAAAACCGATGCTTCTTGTGCTAAATATCCTATGCCGTTTTGGGCACGTTTGTACATAGGGTAATTGGTAATATTTAAATTATCTAAAAATATATTACCGGCATTTGGTTTTACCAAACCAACAATCATGTAGAACGATGTTGTTTTTCCGGCACCGTTAGGTCCTAACAATCCTACAATTTCGCCTTGGTTTACTTCTACAGAAATACCTTTTACAACTTTTCGTCCTTTATAAGTTTTAATTAAATTTTCGGCTCTTAATTTCATAGCTTATTTTTTTGTTAAAGCTGTTTCAGCTTCTTTCTGCACATTGCGTTTGGTAATGAATTTAGCAACAATAATACTGCCTTCATACAAAACAATTAATGGAAATGATACAATTAACTGACTAATTACATCTGGCGGTGTAACCACTGCGGCTACAATTAAAATTAAAACGTAAGCATATCTTCTATATTCTTTTAAAAAACTATCGGTTATTAAACCTAAATAAGTTAAAAAGAAAATTATTATTGGTAGTTCAAAAACCAAACCAGTGGCTAATGATGTTGTTTTTACTGTGTTGATATACGAATTGATATCTATCTGATTTTCAACAATACTACTAATGGTAAAATTAGATAAAAAATTGATTGACAACGGTACTAATACAAAATATCCGAAAAGAATTCCTAAAAAAAACAATAAACTAGAAACAAATAAGAATAATTTGGCGTATTTACGTTCGTTTGCATATAGTGCAGGACTGATAAATTTCCAAAATTCCCACAATATAAATGGAAATGCCATTATAAAGCCTGCCGTAATACATGTCCAAATCATAACAGACAATTGTCCGTCCATAGTTCGGTTCTGAATTACAAAAGGCAGTTCGTTATCGCAGAATGATCTGTCTAAATCGTATTTTGTTGCAATATCACAAAAAAACTGATAGGTTACGAAATCGCCTTTTTTTGGACCAAAAATAATTACATCGAAAATAAATTCATTAAAAAAAACAGCGATAACCGATGCAACTAAAATAGCAATGCTGCTGCGAACCAAAAGCCATCTTAATTCTTCTAAATGATTTAAAAATGACATTTCTTTGTTTGTGTTTTTATTCTTCACGATACAATTCCTTCTTTTAAAATGTCGTGTAAATGAATAATACCGGCATATTTGTTATTTTTAGTAACTACTAATTGCGTAATTTCAAACGATTCCATAATGTTTAAAGCATCTTCTACTTTAGCATTCATTTCTATTGTTTTAGGATTTACCGTCATAATTTCTTTTGCGGTAATTAATGATAAATCGGTAGTTTTTTCTAACATTCTTCGTATATCACCATCTGTAATAATTCCTTTAATATCATCGCCATCTAAAACGGCTGTAACGCCCAAACGCTTGTTCGATATTTCAAAAATAACCTCTTGAATACGAGAAGAGATGTTAACAGTAGGTTTGTTTTTACCATCTAAGATATTTTCAATACGCAATAAAAGTTTTTTCCCTAATGCGCCACCTGGGTGGTATTTTGCAAAATCGTTCGCAGTAAAATTTCGCATTTCAATTAACGAAACAGCTAAGGCATCGCCCAAAGCCAACTGAACAGTTGTACTTGTTGTTGGAGCTAAATTATTTGGATCTGCTTCTTTTTCAACATAAGCATTTATTACAAAATCAGAATTTTTTCCTAAAAAAGATGCTTTGTTAGCGGTCATTCCAATTAAAATATTGCCATCGCGTTTTAATAAAGGTGCCAAAACTTTAATTTCGGGGCTGTTTCCGCTTTTAGAAATACATAAAATTACGTCGTTTTTCGTAATCATTCCTAAATCGCCATGAACAGCTTCTGCAGCGTGCATAAATAAAGAAGGAGTTCCGGTAGAGTTTAAAGTTGCAACTATTTTCTGACCAATATGGGCACTTTTACCTATTCCGGTAACAATTAGTCTTCCTTCTGAGTTAAATATGGCTTTAACCGATTCTAAAAAATCATCATTTAAAAAATCTATAGCCTTTGTAATAGCATCGCTTTCAGCTTGTAAAGTGCCTTTAGCTATTGCTAATATGTTAAAATTAATATCCAAAATACAAACGTGTTATGTAAACTTTGCTTAAATTAAAAGATTTGTATATCTTTATAAATGCAAATTTAGATAAAATAGCATAATTAAAAACATGAAATCAATCGAAATTGACTTACATAAAGAATTAAAAAAATATTTCGGATTTAGTCAGTTCAAAGGATTACAAGAGCAAGTTGTAAATAGTATTATTTACGGAAATAATACCTTTGTAATTATGCCAACTGGTGGTGGTAAATCTTTGTGTTACCAATTACCTGCTTTGGTGCTTGAAGGAACTGCCATTGTAGTATCGCCTTTAATTGCTTTAATGAAAAATCAAGTTGATGCCATTCGCAGCCTTTCAAGCGAAATTGGTGTGGCACATGTATTGAACTCTTCATTAACCAAAACCGAAATTACACAAGTTAAAGAGGATATTAAAAAAGGAGTTACAAAACTTTTGTACGTAGCACCTGAATCTTTAACCAAAGATGAATATGTAGAATTTTTAAATTCTGTACCACTGTCATTTATAGCGATTGACGAAGCACATTGTATTTCTGAATGGGGACATGACTTTAGACCTGAATACAGAAATCTGCGTAACATTATTAGAAAGTTAGGTGACATTCCAATAATAGGGTTAACAGCAACTGCAACCCCAAAAGTTCAAGAAGATATTCTTAAAAATCTTGAAATTGCAAACGCGAACGTATTTAAGGCATCCTTTAATCGCCCTAATCTTTACTACGAAATACGTCCGAAAACAAAAAACATTGAATCGGATATTATCAAATTCATAAGCCAATTTAAAGGCAAATCGGGTGTTATTTATTGCTTAAGTCGTAAAAAGGTCGAAGAAATTACACAAGTTTTACAAGTTAACGGCATTTCTGCAGTTGCGTATCACGCAGGTTTAGATGCTAAAACACGCGCCAGACATCAGGATATGTTTTTAATGGAAGATGTTGATGTGGTAGTAGCAACAATTGCTTTTGGAATGGGGATTGATAAACCCGATGTGCGTTTTGTAATTCATCATGATATACCAAAATCACTTGAAAGTTATTATCAAGAGACAGGTCGTGCAGGACGTGATGGAGGTGAGGGCTATTGTATTTCTTATTATGCATATAAGGATATAGAAAAGTTAGAAAAATTTATGGCAGGCAAACCTTTAGCAGAACAAGAAATAGGTTTTGCTTTATTGCAAGAAGTTGTTGCTTATGCAGAAACATCGGTTTCTCGTCGTAAATTTTTATTACATTATTTTGGCGAAGAATTTGATGAAATAAATGGCGATGGCGCCGATATGGACGATAATTCACGTAATCCAAAATCAAAAAAGGAAGCGAAAGATCAAGTAGAACTTTTATTAAAAACAATTGTTGATACTAAGCAGATTTACAAGTCAAAAGAAATTGTACTTACTTTATTAGGTAAAATAAATGCAGTAATAAAATCTTATAAAACCGATACCCAAAAAGTTTTTGGCGCAGGTAAAGATTTTAATGATAAGTATTGGATGGCATTAATACGTCAGATTTTAGTATCAAACTTAATATCAAAAGATATTGAAAGTTACGGTGTGCTTAAAATCACAAAAGAAGGAAAAGATTTTCTACAAAATCCTACTTCTTTTATGATGACCGAAGATCATAACTACGAAACTACAAATGACGACACCATTATTACAAATGCAAAATCTTCTAATGTTGCCGATGAAGTTTTGGTAAGTATGTTAAAAGATTTACGTAAAAAAGTTGCTAAAAAAATGGATGTTCCGCCATTTGTGGTTTTTCAGGATCCTTCTTTAGAAGATATGGCATTGAAATATCCAATAAAAATGGATGAACTTGCTAATGTGCATGGCGTAAGTGAAGGTAAAGCTAAAAAATACGGAAAAGAATTTATAGACTTAATCACAAGATACGTAGAAGAGAATGATATTATTCGCCCAGATGATTTAGTTGTAAAATCAACCGGAGCAAATTCTGCCCTAAAATTATTTATCATTCAAAGTGTAGATCGTAAACTTTCTTTAGAAGATATCGCGGCTACAAAAAGTTTAAATATGGATGCTTTATTAAAAGAAATGGAGCAAATTGTTTATTCTGGCACTAAATTAAATATTAATTATTGGGTTGATGATGTTTTAGATGAAGATCAACAAGAAGAAATTAAAGAGTATTTTATGGATGCCGAAAACGATTCTATAAAAGCCGCTTTAAAAGAATTCGACGGTGATTATGATATTGAAGAATTACGATTAATGCGTATAAAATTTATTAGCGAAGTGGCTAATTAAATCAAAAAGCTGTTCAATTGAACAGCTTTTATTCTTCTTCTTCGTTTTCGTCTATTAAATCGCCAACTTCATCAATATCATCAAAATTAGCTTCTATTAAAGCATAACGTGCTTTTTCTTCGTCATCTTCTAACACAAAAATGTGTACGGCTTTATCAGCAGATCCAAAACCTGCAGTAATTGCCGATTCTATATCGTTACGTTCTACATACAATATATTGTTTTCTGATAACGTATTTTTTACTGCCATAGCCATAATAGCGCTACCGGCAAAAATTTCTACATGTCTTTGTTCCATATTTTTTTATTATTAGTTTTTTTCTACTTCGAAAATTGCTCCTTCCCCATAAGAAATCTTATATGTATTGTTTGGATATATAACTATTACTGCACCGCATAATGCAGGTTGAATAAAAATATTTTTTCTAAAAAAATCATCATTATCAATGTAAACAAAATCTTTTAGGTATTTGATATTTATACCACGTTCATAAATCTGTATGTAATTTACGTTTTTGTATCGTGAACTAAATTCTTTTAAAGCAATATTCTTTTGTGAAATTACATATTCTTTGTTTAATTTTAAATTATGGCAATTATCATTTTTAAAATTATAATCTATTAATAAAGGAGCGTTTGGATGTTTTACTAAATCAGAATTTTTGAATTTTGAAATAACTTCTTCATAATTTATTTTATAAGTTATAGGTTGTGTTTTATGATGCTTATATATAACAGAATCATTTTTTATAATCCCCCACACATGATGTGTTTTGTGATTAAATTTGAACAGAGAATCTTTTGGTTTTAATACTCCGTCAACGTTATATACGTAAAATTCATTCTTACTTTGAGCTAAAATAAAAATTGGAAACAATACAAAAAAAATAATAAATGAGTATTTCATTTTTATTTTGAAGATACAAAAATCTTAGTTAAAAGTACAAAAAAAGCGTCTTTATTTTAAGACGCTTCTAAATATTATAATTCTTGATTTCTAAAAACTAATTGATCTTCAAAACTATCTAACAAAATAATACTGTCGGTTTTAATCTTTCCAGCCAATATTTCTTTAGATAATTGATTTAAAACTTCACGCTGAATAACCCTTTTTACTGGTCGTGCACCAAAATGCGGATCAAATCCTTTTTTAGAAAGATAACTAATTGCTTCTGGTGTAGCATCCATTGTAATGTGTTGTTGCGCTAACATTTTAAACACTCCTTTTAATTGAATGCTTACAATTTGTTCAATATTACCTGCTGTTAAAGGTGTAAACATGATGATTTCATCAATACGGTTTAAAAATTCTGGACGAACCATGGTTTTTAACTGATTTAAGACTTCCTCTTTAGCATTTTCGGCAGCAACATCGGTTGGATTGTTATCAAATTGTTCTTGAATAATCTGACTTCCCATATTCGATGTCATGATGATGATGGTGTTTTTAAAATCGGCTAATCGACCTTTGTTGTCTGTTAATCTTCCTTCATCTAAAACCTGCAATAAAATATTGAAAGTATCTGGATGTGCTTTTTCAATTTCATCAAGCAAAATAACCGAATAAGGTCTTCTGCGAACAGCCTCGGTTAATTGTCCACCTTCATCGTAACCCACGTATCCCGGAGGCGCGCCAACTAATCTGCTCACGCTGTGACGTTCAGAATATTCGCTCATATCAATTCGGGTCATGGCGTTTTCGTCATCAAATAAATATTCTGCTAACGCTTTTGCCAACTCGGTTTTTCCCACTCCTGTTGTTCCTAAAAATAGAAACGAACCAATAGGTTTTTTAGGATCTTGCAATCCGGAACGACTTCTGCGAACGGCATCTGAAATGGCTTCGATAGCTTCTTCCTGACCCACCACGCGTTTGTGTAACTCAGCTTCTAAATTCAATAACTTTTCACGATCGCTTTGAATCATTTTAGTAACCGGAACTCCAGTCCATTTCGCCACCACATCAGCAATATCCTCATAAGTAACCTCTTCTTTAATTAAAGTTTGCCCTTTCTGATTTTCTTCTAACTGCTTTTGATATTCAGTTAATTTGGCTTCGGCATCTTGAATTTTTCCGTAGCGAATTTCGGCAACCTTGCCATAATCTCCATTACGCTCGGCACGTTCAGCCTCTAATTTAAATTCTTCAATATTAGATTTGATGTTTTGAATGTTATCAACCACATCTTTTTCAGATTTCCATTTAGAAAAAATTTGATTGCGTTCTTCTTTTAAATTCGCCAAATCAATACCTAATGCTTTTAATTTCGATTCATCATTCTCCCGTTTAATCGCTTCAATTTCGATTTCCAGCTGCATGATTTTTCGATCCAAAACATCTAATTCTTCAGGTTTTGAATTGATCTCCATACGCAGTTTCGATGCCGCTTCGTCCATTAAATCAATGGCTTTATCTGGTAAAAAACGGTTAGATATATAACGTTGCGATAGTTCAACCGCACCAATAATTGCTTCGTCTTTAATACGTACTTTATGATGCGTTTCGTATTTTTCCTTGATTCCACGTAAAATTGAAATAGCACTTTCGGTATCGGGTTCTTCAATGATAACCTTTTGAAAACGACGTTCTAACGCTTTGTCTTTCTCGAAATATTTCTGATACTCGTCTAAAGTTGTGGCACCAATAGCTCTTAATTCGCCGCGAGCCAAAGCTGGTTTTAAAATATTTGCCGCATCCATAGCGCCTTCGCCACCGCCAGCACCCACTAATGTATGGATTTCATCAATAAAAAGAATAATGTTTCCGTCAGATGTTGTTACTTCTTTCACAACCGATTTTAAACGTTCTTCAAATTCACCTTTGTATTTTGCTCCGGCAATCAATGCCCCCATATCTAAAGAAAAAACCAATTTGTCTTTTAAATTTTCGGGTACATCGCCCTGAACAATTCGGTGTGCCAAACCTTCGGCAATCGCAGTTTTACCAACGCCTGGCTCACCAATTAACATAGGATTGTTTTTGGTGCGGCGGGTTAAAATCTGTAATACTCTGCGGATTTCTTCATCTCGACCAATCACCGGATCCAGCTTGCCATCGTTCGCTAATTGATTTAAATTTTTAGCATATTTATTCAATGAATTGTAAGTGTCTTCTGCCGATGCCGATGTTACTCGTTCGCCTTTTCGCAATTCGTTAATGGCTGCGTCAATCTGTTTTTCTGTAACTCCGTTCGATTTTAAAAAGCTTGCAATTTTGCTGTTCGATTTAAAGATCGACAAGAATAAATGTTCAATAGAAACATATTCGTCGTTTCTTTTTTTAGCAATGGCTTGGGCGTCGTTTAATGCATTATTTGCTTCACGCGATAAACTAATTTGTCCGCCTTGTACTTTTGCAAACGATTCAATAATTTGATCGTTTTGTGTTTTTAATTGCTCGATATTTACACCGACTTTTTTTAAAATGAAAGGCGTAACGTTTTCATCTATTTCTAAAATAGCTTTTAGCAAGTGTTCGTTTTCAATTTGCTGTTGACCAAACGTTTGTACTAAAACTTGAGCCTGTTGTAATACTTCTTGCGATTTAATGGTGAAATTATTTAAGTTCATATATTTTGACAATTTTTTGTGTTGTTACTCGAGTAATTTCAAATGATGTTCCAATTGTTGTTTAATGACTCTTTGACTTGTTTGCGGTGATTTTTCACATCAAATAATGACAAAATGTCTTGTTTTTGTTGTTTGAGGATTGATTTTATGCAGGAACGTCTTATCTTTGTGTATAAAATTACGAATATGAATTGGAAGGTTTTAGAACATATAGATCAAATTGATGAAATAAAACAAGCGTCACACCAAAAATTACAATTGATTTTTAAACACAGTACGCGTTGTATCATTAGTAAAATGGCTTTAAAGAATTTTGAAAGTGATTTTTTACTGAATGATGTTATTGATGCCTATTATTTGGATTTAATTGCATATAGAAATATTTCAAATGAGATTGCCGATGATTTTGGAATTTCACATCAATCACCACAAATTTTATTAATTAAAAATAGAGTAGTGGTGTATAATGAATCACACGAAGGTATTGATGCTAATGTTTTGAAGGGTTACCTTAAATTTTAAAGTAAATTACAATCACAAATGGAAAACAATCTCGAAAAAGAACAGGAGCAATTAATATCAAAAAAAATAGGATATGAAGCGATGCTTTATGTCCTAGCTGAATATTATAAAAATAGTGGTTCTACTGATTTAACAGATGTAATTAGTGGAGGAGAATATTGGAAGGGAGAGGATAGACCTGTTGATTCAGCCTTTTGGTATTATTGGATTGAAGCTATTGAAAAAGTTAAGCGTGATGGACCTATGTTTAAGGAGTTTGTTTAATGTTATGATAAATATAATAATTAACCCATAGTGCATTATTAAACGAGATTAATTTTTAGGTTGTTAATATTTCTGTCGAATA
>NZ_RQTJ01000039.1 GCF_003858535.1 Paenimyroides viscosum | reverse complement strand
CTTCAAAAAGCATTGGAACACGTGATTGCCAATAAAGGCAGTGCGGGTGTTGATGGTGTTTCTGTCCGAGAACTCCGCAAGGTGTTTTCAGAAAAGAAACTACAGCTGATTGAAGCAATCAAGCAAGGCAACTACCAAGTGCAACCCATTTTAGGTATTGAAATTCCGAAAGGAAACGGGAAAACCCGATTATTAGGTGTTCCCACCACTACAGAACGTGTGTTGCAACAAGCCGTAGCACAAACTATTGCACCGCATTTCGAACCCGAATTCAGTAATTACAGCTATGGATTTAGACCCCACAAGAATGCCCGACAAGCCGTTGGACAATCTCGGGAATACATCCATTCAGGATTAAACCACATTGTGGATATTGACCTGAAAAACTTCTTTGATGAAGTTGACCATTGTTTATTACTGAATTTAATCTATCAAAAAGTGAAATGCAAAGCTACGATGCAACTCATACGCAAATGGCTCAGAGCACCGATTAAAATCAACGGAAAACTACATAAACGAAGAAATGCTCTGCATTCACGAATACAAAAAAAACAAATATAAACGCGTGAGTAAAAGGCGTTCCACAAGGAAGTCCACTAAGTCCGCTATTGTCGAACATTTTACTCCATCAATTGGATAAGGAAATGACTCGAAGAGGACATAAATTTGTACGTTATGCGGATGATTTTAGTATCTATTGCAAAAGCCACAATCAAGCCAAAGCTACAAGAGTAGTAATTGAAAAGTTTTTGAAAACCAAACTCAAATTGACTATAAATGAAGAAAAGAGCGGGATTAGAAAACCAATCAACTTCACAATTTTGGGTTTTGGATTCGTACCTACGTACGAGAAAGGAAGTAAAAATCAATACCAACTCATTGTATCGGAAAAAGCATGGAAGAAACTAAAAGAACGACTTAAAACAATCACCCGAAAAACCACACCAGCCACATTTGAAGAGCGTATTGCCAAGATAAAAGAAGTGCAACGCGGATGGTTGAACTATTTCCAAGGCACGAGTATTTTGGGCAAATTACGAGATTTAGACGGTTGGCTTCGCAACCGACTGCGCTATTGCATTTGGCATCATTGGAAAAAACCTGAAAGGAAAAGGAAAAACCTGATTCGATTAGGTGTAGACCAAGACCATGCCTACGCTTGGAGCAGAACACGGAAAGGCGGTTGGGCAATAGCACAAAGTCCTATTCTAGGCACTACCATTACTTTACAACGCCTGAAGAAAAGAGGATATGTTTCCTTAACTGAATTACATTTACAACTTAACCCATCTCTTTGCGAACCGCCGAGTACGTGACCCGTACGCTCGGTGGTGTGAGAGGCGCACTCCGTCAGTTTCTGGCGGAGCCGTCTACTCGATTAGAGATTACTGCTTTCGTCGGAATGATAAGTGCAATCATTATTCGCTTTATTGACTATCTGGAACATTATACCAAAATATACTTGATATACAGATAGCCGTTACTTCGAGTAGATTTTTCGTAATGAGTTCTCTACAAGCTCGAACTGACGAGAGTTTGATAGATTCTATTTGGCATAAACTTTCCGATAATCATTTTAGCTTTTTATTTTGTAATTCTAGCCAAGTAATCAAAATTAGATCCTTCTAAAACCAATTCGCAGATTAAATTATGAGCAATACAAGCGTTTTGCAACGTATTAAAATCTAAATACAACCAATTAAAAGGTTCTTCATTTTCGCCTTTGTATGATATGTTAAACGTAAGTTCGCCATAATAATCACCGTATATAGGAATCCATTTTCCGCCGTCATCGTCTTCATCAAACATATAAACAATATCAGAACTATCAATTAAAATCTGTCCGTTATCAGTTAGCAAATTTTTTAATTTGGTAAGATATTCATCAATATTTTTCAATTTACCAAAAATTCCTGTCCCGTTCATTAAAAGCAGAATGGTATCGAATTTTTCAGAATCATCAACTTGTAAAATATCAATCTGCATAGTTTTTTCAACACCGCGAATTTTACAGGTTTCAACAGCATTTGCAGATATATCAATCGCTAAAACATTAAATCCTTTTTCTTGTAAATACAATGCATGACTTCCGGCTCCACAACCAACATCAAGAATACTTCCTTTCGCTAATTTTAATGCTTTTTGTTCTAATTTAGGCATATCCTTAAACGATCTAAATAGATAAGAAACATCCATTTCATCGGCTTCGCTGATGTTTGTTTCGGTAATTAAATTTTCGGGCTGATTATTTTGTACATAATCCAGCATTGCTTTGCCAAAAAGATCTTTAAACATAATTTGATTATTTGTAATTTTGTATTTTAAAATTGCAATGGAACAGTATTTAAAACAATTGCCAAAGTTAGCAAAAGATAAGCATACAGAAAATAAGAAGTATTTTGATAAGCTAAAGAAAAAAACACCTAAAGATTTAGATTACAAAATGCAGCTTATTCATGACGATGTTTTTAAAAAGACCGATTGTTTAAAGTGTGCAAACTGCTGTAAAACTACAGGACCTTTATTTACGTTCGCAGATATTGAGCGCGTTGCAAAACATTTACGCCAAAAGCCGCAGCAGTTTATAAGCCAATATTTACGAATTGATGAGGATAACGATTATGTGCTGCAAAGTGTTCCGTGTACGTTTTTAGATCACGAAAATTACTGTATGATTTACGATGTACGCCCGAAAGCTTGCAGGGAATTTCCGCATACCGATAGGAAAAAGTTTCAGCAGATAAGCAATCTTACTTTGAAGAATGTTGAAATTTGTCCGGCAGCATTTGCTGTTGTTGAAGAAATGAAAAAGAAAATGCCTTTGTAAAAAGGCATTTTCTTTATATGAAACTATGTTCGTTATCTAAATAATTCTTCAGAAAATTGTGTGCATCTTCTTCGGTATCAAAATTATCAAGCACATATTCTACCAAATTTAAGATAAATTCTTTAAATCGTTCAAACAAGTCAACCATGCGACCTAAAATACGAAGGAACCATTCGTAAAGAGATTGAAAACGATCAATGATAGCAATTATAGCGTTTGTTGTATTCATAACAATTTACTTTTTTTTAACTTTTAATCAAATATAATAAAAAACTTATAATTTGTAAGGTTTGTAATGATAAATTGAAGTTAAAAATCGGTATAAAGCAAGTACTTTTTACGAGTGTTTTTAAAATCTTCAATACCGGTTTTCCAGGTTTCTCTAATTTCTTTTTCGGTTAAACCTTTTTCAATTTGTTTTTGCAATTTATCGGTTCCAGCAAGTTTAATAAAAAAGTTATTAAAGAACTTTTCTTTACTATCGGTATTTTTGTACGCCTTTAAAAGCCATTCTAACGATAAACCGTCTATTGCTTTATGTGTTGATATATCTTCACCATAACATAATTTGCCATTATTCACCGGATCTTTTGCGCCATCATTCGGTTTTGGAGTAAAAGTAAAATCCATATTCTTTAAAAAGGGCGATCCGTAAATTTGAAACTGCTTTTCGGTTCCGCGACCCATACTTACATTGGTTCCTTCAAAAAAACATAAACTTGTGTATAGATTAATAGCTGTATCGTTTGGTAAATTTGGCGATGGTTTTACAGGCAATGAATAGTGCATACTTTTGTTGTAATTTTTACAAGGAATAATGGTTAATTTACACTGAAGAGCTTGCCCTGAGCCTGTCGAAGGGTTCAGCCATTTTTCGCCGTTAATCATTTGGGCATATTCGCCAATGGTCATTCCGTGTAAAACAGGAATTGGGTGCATGCCTACAAAACTTTTGTTTTTCATTTCTAAAACAGGTCCGTCGACCGTTGCACCTTTCGGATTTGGTCGATCCAAAACAATCAAAGGGATGTTGTTTTCGGCACAAGCTTCCATTAAATAGTGTAACGACGAAATGTAGGTGTAAAATCGCGCGCCTACATCCTGCAAATCAAAAATCATTACATCAATCCCGGCAAGCTGCTCTTTTGTCGGCTTTTTATTGTTTCCGTACAAAGAAATAATCGGCAAACCGGTTTTGGTATCTTTTCCGTCTTTAATCAGTTCACCAGCATCTGCAGTTCCACGAAAACCATGTTCGGGCGCATAGATTTTTTTTAGGTTGATTTTTTGTTCGATGAGATAATCTATGATGTTGGAATAAATTGGATTTGTTGATCTAATTTCTTTTTTTCGTGTACGACCACTTTGAATCTCTGTCCCTTGTGTTACTTCCCCCACTTTAATAATTCCCGTCTGATTCGTCAAAATTCCTACTTTTTTATCTTTTAATAACGGAAGATAAATTTCCGGTTGATCCGCACCTGTTTGTATTTCCACTTGATAATCTTTTGACTTTTGACTTTCGACTTTTGACTTACTTTGCGCATTGCAAACAAAACTTAAGCCTGTAAATGCTGTTACAAAGAGAAATAAAAATGTATTTTTGAAAAGAATTATAGATTTCATAGTTTTGAATGTATCTTATTTTATAGCTAAACGTTTAGCAACTTCTAAAAAGTATAAAAATAGTGTTTCTGCGCCAATTATAAAAATTGCCATTGCTGCGGTTGCTATTAGCGTTGTTATGATGCTGGTTTCTATTGCAACGGGTTTGGGTTTGCAGCAAAAAATACGCGATAAAATTACATCGTTCAACGGGCATGTGGTGATATCTAATTTCGATAACAACCAGTCCGAAGTTACTTTAGAGCCTATTTCTACAAAGCAGAATTTCTATCCCAAGTTTACCGAAGTTCCCGAAGTGACTGCGGTGCATCCGTTTGCTACAAAAGCGGGAGTTGTTAGAACCGATAAATCGTTTGAAGGAATTGTTTTTAAAGGAGTAGATAAAAATTACCAATGGAATTATTTGGAAGATTATTTGACCGCAGGAAAATTGCCTGAATATAAAGCGGAAGGGATGACCAATGAGGTGGTAATTTCTGGATTTTTGGCAAAGAGATTAGAACTAAAAGTAGGCGACAAAATTGAAACGTATTTTTTAAAGAACGATGGAGAAAGTTTGCCAAATGTACGTGCTTTTACGATTTCGGGAATTTACGATTCGGGTTTTCCACAATTTGATGAAACCTTTGTGTTAGGCGATTTAAAGCACATTCAGCGTTTAAATAAATGGCAAGTAGATGAAGTAGGTGGCTTTGAACTTTTTGTGAACGATTTTACACAGATTGATACAATTGCAGATAAAGTGTACAGCCATATTCCATCGACCTTAAACAGCGAGCCAATAACAACCAAATACTATAATATTTTTGACTGGCTTCAAGTATTCGATTTAAACATCTACATCATTGTTGGGTTAATGATTTTAGTAGCCGTTATTAATATAATTGTTGCTTTGCTGGTTCTTATTTTAGAACGAACACAGATGATTGGTATTTTAAAGGCCTTAGGAGCAGGTAATTGGACTATCCGTAAAATTTTTGTTTACAATGCAACATATATCGTATTTGTAGGATTGTTAATAGGAAACGCAATAGGTTTAGGTTTGTTATTAACCCAGAAATATTTTGGTATTATCACATTAGATCCTACACAATATTACGTAAAAGAAGCGCCTGTGTATATATCGCCTGTTTATATCATTTTAATAAATGTAGCTTTAGTTGTTTTAAGTTATGTAATTATGTTGATACCATCGTACATAATAACAAAGATTTCTCCGGTTAAGTCAATCAAGTTTCAGTAGATATAAAAAAGATCGTTTCATAGTTAATTTCAAATAATTGAATTTATCAAACTTAAATTGGAGCGTATCTATGTCAAGCTGAACTTGGTTCAGCTTCTCGTCAAAAAGATAGTCCGATTCTGTATTAAGCACGGAATAACACACCGAGTAAAATAAAATGAATATACTTTATAGATTTAATATTCTATTTTTGGGCAAGTTTCAAAAAATACCAAACAACAAAAAAGTCGCTCTTAATGAACGACTTTTCTTATTTTAAATGATATCAATCTTAAACAAACAAGTGAACAATGTGGTAAACAAGCATTGCTACCAATGCAGATACTGGTATGGTTAAAATCCATGCCCATAATAAAGATATGGTTACACCCCAGCGAACTGCCGATACACGTTTGGTGATACCTACACCAATAATAGAACCTGTAATGGTGTGTGTTGTAGAAACCGGTATTCCCATGTGCTCGGTAACATATAAAGCAACGGCACCGGCTGTTTCTGCAGCAACACCTTCTAACGGAGTTACCTTTGTAATTTTAGATCCCATTGTTTTAACAATTTTCCAACCACCACTCATGGTGCCCAAAGCAATGAATAAGAATGATGCTAATGGTACCCATGCCCAATGTGAAACAAAAACTTTAAAAGTATCAACCCCAGATACTAAATATTCAGGATCCATATCAACATTTACATGGTAAAAAATTACAGCAGCACCAATAATACCCATTACTTTTTGTGCATCGTTACCACCATGACCTAAACTAAATAAAGCCGATGATACCAACTGTAGCTTTTTAAACCATTGTTCTGCTTTATGAGGGTTAGCTTTACGACAAATCCACATAATAGCAACGGTTATAAAGTAGGCGAGAATCATTCCTAAAAATGGTGCGCCAAAAATGAAAAGGAATATAGGTAGAACTTTTGCGTATTCAATTACATCCACACCATTCGCGCTAAAGCCTCCGGCATGTGCAACGGCAGCTCCAATAAAACCGCCAATTAATGTATGTGATGATGAGGATGGAATACCTAATTTCCATGTAGCTAAATTCCATAGAATTGCTGCAATTAAACCGGCAAAAATAACTTCTAGCGTAATAAAATTTTCGTTGACAGATTTTGCTATGGTATTACCAATTTTGAATTCCCCGATAATGTATAAGGATATAAAATAAGCTGCAAAGTTAAATGCTGCAGCCCAAAGAACAGCCTGAAACGGAGTTAAAACGCGTGTGGTTACAATAGTTGCAATGGAATTTGCAGCATCGTGAAAACCATTAATATAGTCAAAACCTAAAGCTAAAACTATAATTATAACAAGCATGATACCCTCGGGTCTGCTTATTATATCGTTAAATGCAGTAAAAAACATTTCCATAATTATGTATTATTAAATGATTTTTATGCGTACTTAACTGTAATGGTTTCTAATACATTTGCTACTCGGCGACAGCTATCTGTAGCAGTTTCTAAAGCATCCATTACTTCTTTATATTTTATAATTTCTATGGCATTAGTTTCATTTTCAAAGATGTCGGCAACAGCCTTGTCAAAAACCTTATCTGCTTTACGTTCTAATCGTAAAATAACTTTACAACCTTCAGCAATAGCTTTTAAGTTTTTCATATCTTTTAAATCTAAAATACTTTGTGCCACTTGGGTACAAGCTTCTAAATTAGCTTCGGTAAGTTTGCGTAATGGTTTTGTTACTTTTTCAATTTGATACAAACGCATACGCGAAGCGGCATCACTTAAATGATCAGCAATTTCGTCAACTGCAGTCATTAAGTTGTTAATGTCTTCTCTATCAAATGGTGTAATGAAATTTCTACCTAATTCAACGCGAGTGGTTTGTACAATCGCTTCTATTTCAGATTTTAAAACCTCTACTTCTCGTAATAATTTTTCTCTATCGCTTGCAGGTAAATTAACTGCATCGTGTAATGTTTCTGATAATAACTTAATTTTACCAGCAGCTTGTTCAAATAAAGGGTAAAATGTTTTATCCTTTGGAACTAAAAATTGAAAAATTGAATTTAATGACATGTGTTTATTAATTTTTTCGCACTGCGAAAGTAATAAACTAATGTTAACTTAATATTAAGTTTACAATTTAATGTAAAATATTTTCAAAAACGGTTTCTTTAAAATAGAAGGAATATTTGTATTTTAGCAGAATTCAAAGAACTTAAACGAAATTTTTCACGAAATGGATTTAAACTTCAATAAAAACGAAGATCATAATAAATTACTATTATCAGAATTAAAACAAAGATTTGCCAAAGTTAAATTAGGCGGTGGCGAAAAAAGAATTGCAAAACTGCACGAACAAGGAAAAATGACTGCTCGCGAGCGTATTGATTTTTTGTTCGATAAAGATTCTAAATCAATAGAAATTGGTGCATTTGTTGGCGATGGCATGTATCAGGAACACGGCGGTTGTCCTTCTGGCGGTGTTGTGGTGAAAATTGGTTACGTTAATGGTAAACAAGTAATTGTGGTTGCGAATGATGCTACTGTGAAAGCAGGTGCGTGGTTCCCAATTACAGGTAAAAAGAATTTACGTGCGCAGGAAATTGCCATTGAAAATCGTTTGCCAATTATTTATTTAGTTGATTCTGCAGGAGTTTATCTGCCAATGCAAGATGAAATTTTCCCTGATAAAGAAAACTTCGGACGTATTTTTCGTAACAACGCCATTATGTCGTCTATGGGAATTACCCAGATTGCAGCCGTAATGGGAAGTTGTGTTGCAGGTGGAGCTTATTTGCCGATTATGAGCGATGAAGCGTTGATTGTTGATAAAACAGGATCGATCTTTTTAGCAGGATCTTATTTGGTAAAAGCAGCAATTGGCGAATCTATTGATAATGAAACTTTGGGTGGTGCTACAACACATACCGAAATTTCTGGTGTTACCGATTATAAATCTAAAGACGATAAAGATTGTTTAGAAACCATTCGCAACATTGTTGGTAAAATGGGCGATTTTGATAAAGCAGGATTTAACAGAATCGATACCAAAAAACCGGCATTAGATCCAAACGAAATTTACGGAATTTTACCTAAATCTCGTGGCGAACAATACGATACTATGGAAATCATTAAACGTTTGGTTGATGATTCTGAATTCGATGAATACAAGGCTGGTTACGGACAAACAATTATTACCGGTTATGCGCGTATTGATGGTTGGGCGGTTGGTATTGTTGCCAATCAGCGTAAAGTGGTGAAAACTACCGGAGCGAAAACCAAGCCGAGCGAAATGCAGTTTGGTGGTGTAATTTATTCTGATTCTGCCGATAAAGCAACCCGTTTCATTGCAAACTGTAACCAAAAGAAAATTCCTTTGGTTTTCTTGCAAGATGTTACCGGTTTTATGGTTGGATCTAAATCTGAACACGGCGGTATCATTAAAGACGGAGCCAAAATGGTGAACGCCGTAAGTAATTCTGTGGTGCCTAAATTTACCGTTATTATGGGTAACTCGTATGGTGCAGGAAACTATGCAATGTGCGGTAAAGCGTATGATCCACGTTTCTTCTTGGCTTGGCCAAGTGCAGAATTAGCAGTAATGGGTGGCGCGCAAGCTGCTAAAGTTTTATTGCAGATAGAAGCATCATCATTAAAAGCAAGAGGAGAGGAGTTAACTCCTGAAAAGGAAGCAGAATTGTTCGATAAAATCAAAGCAAAATACGATGCACAAACATCGCCATATTATGCAGCAGCACGTTTATGGACCGATGCTATTATTGACCCGTTAGATACCCGCAAATGGATTTCTATGGGAATTGAAGCAGCGAACCACGCGCCAATTGAAAAACAGTTTAATTTAGGTGTTATTCAAGTATAAATTTGTAAATTAAGTCTGCTGAAAAGCAGACTTTTTTAATGAGTGATTTAAACTTTCTTGATAATAAAAATCGATAAAATAGTAAATAAACCACATAGACACATAGATGTTTTTAAGGTATAGCTAATTTTAAGTTTTTCGATAGCTTTTATCTTCGATATAAACATAGCTCAACCATAATGTGTATTACCAAGGGTAATCTATAAGATCTTATAGAATATTGATAACTATAAATCTATGTGGTTTGGAAAAGTTTAAATGAGTTAAATAAATTATTTTCAGAATACATCAAACACCTAACATCAAGCATCAAACAAAATTCATGATAAAAGAAGATTCATCGCCTTACGAAAAATACCTGCCGTTGGTTGCCGCCGTAGCCATGTTTATGCAGTCGTTAGACGGTACCATACTTAACACATCGTTGCCAAGCATTGCTGAGGATATGAATTATTCGCCGTTAGAAATGCAGTCGGTAATTGTGAGTTATACACTAACGTTGGCGTTGTTTATACCGCTTTCGGGCTGGCTTTCTGATAAATTCGGAACCAAACGAATGTTTATGTTTGCGGTATTTTTGTTTACATTGGGATCGTTCTTTTGTGCGATATCTGTCGATTTGATTACACTGAACCTATCACGCATTCTTCAAGCAATTGGCGGATCTATGATGGTTCCCATTGCTCGATTGGCGATTTTGTATCAATACCCAAGAAATCAATTGTTGAAAATCATGAACTACATAACCATTCCGGGATTGTTAGGATTGGTTGTAGGTCCGAGTTTAGGCGGTTTTTTATCTGATAACTTTTCCTGGCATTGGATTTTTTTAGTGAATTTACCCGTTGGTGCTTTAGGGATATTTTTAGCCTTTAAAATTATGCCGAACTTTAAAAACACAGTCGGTAAGTTTGATATTTTAGGATTGATCTATTTTAGCACCGCATTGGTGTTGGTAACATTTGCGTTAGAAGTAAGCAGTGTTGGTATCAATCATTATTCGTTGGTTTTAGGATTGGTTGCAGCTGCAGTTTTATTATTTATACTTTATTACAAACATTTCAAAAAAACACCAAAACCAATTATCGACTTAAATCTTTTTAAAATTCGAACATTGCGAATTGGTTTGTTGGGCAGTTTAATAACCCGTTTCGGAATAAGCGGATTACCTTTTCTGTTACCGTTAATGATGCAGGTTGGCTTTGGTTTTTCGGCTTCAAAAGCAGGAATGATGTTGTTGCCATCGGCATTAACAACCATTGCCATAAAACCGTGGATCGTTCGTTTGGTAAAACATTTTGGATATCGAAACATTTTAATTAGCAACACCTTGTTTTTAGCGGTAATTATCTTTGTTTTTAGTTTTATGCAAAAAGATACACCGCTAATGTATTATATTTTACTAATGATTGCTTACGGAGCGTTTACATCGATACAAATGACGGCAATGAATACCATTTCGTTAGCCGATTTAAATGACGATCAGGCAAGTGGCGGAAACAGTTTGCTGGCAATTATGCAGCAACTATCAATAAGTTTCGGAATATCGATTGCAGCGTTGGTGTTGGCTTTCTTTAAAGACAAAATGGATTTCTATCACGGCGATTTAGTAACCGCTTTTCATTTAACTTTAATAACACTGGCGGTTTTAACGGCATTATCAAGCTTAACATTTACTAAACTTAAAAATGGTGATGGTGAGAAAATGTCAGAATAGAAAAATCAGTTCAGACTTAAAATAAAAAAGACAATAAATTTTTAAGATATATTCTTTTTTTTAGCTTTCTTTGATTAGGAATTTAGATTAGTGAGTTATGAAAAAAATGATTTTATTATTTAGTGTATTAATGTTTTATAGCTGTGTTTGTAATAATGAAGAAGTAGGAATACAGATGGTAGATATTGATAATAAAGAGTATTTAAAAAATACTTCTGAAAAAGTAACCTTTATAGATCAAGATGGCAACACATTCATTGCAGATTTCGAAGCTGTTAACTATTACACTCAAAAAGATGATATAGGACCAGAATCATGTGAATATATTACCTATGAATATGGAAAAAGAAAATTTATTATAAGTAAGTACCAAGGGGAATTTAACATTGACTACTCTAATTTTTATTTAAGTATTCATAATTATGTAGCTTCAAATTATTTGTTTTTAAAAGAAAGTACCATTGGAAAAATCGATGTGTTAACGGAAGATACAGAAGTGGCCGGTTTTAGTTTTAATAACGTTATAGTTTTTGAAAATAGAGATAAAAAAGATATTTGGGATATAGAAAAAATGATTTATAGTAAAGAAAATGGAGTTGAATTTATTTTATTTAGAAATGGTAATTGGTATAAAAGAAATTAATTTATGAAAAACATATTTAAATTATTGATTTTGGTTTTAATGCCGATTTTTTCTGGTTGTTGTGAAAATACGTTGTTAGGTAGTTATCCTTTGCCAGAGGAAACAGAAACTCTTTTTCCTACATATACAGAAGAACATCCTCTGAAATGGATTGATGATAATAATGTAGAGTATTTTGGTACTGTTGCAAATTCTGCAAGAGAAACATATACCATGAGCTCTGAATGTGATAGGGAAGATTATCAAATAAAAAAAGCAACTATAAATATAAATAATGAGCAATACCACATAACAGCAACTAGTACAAAAGATCCTAATTTTGTGTCATTAGAAATTTATAGGATTTTTGAAGGAGGTAGAAAGAATTTTGGAGGTTCGTTTCCTTTAGATGGCTTTACAGAGGTTGAGTTTCGTGGTTTTAAATTCAAAGATGTAGTAGTTTTAAGATATAGTCCTACTTATTACGAACAAGAAGAATCTTTTATTTTTTATCATAAAACCAAAGGAATTGAATTTGTTTATTTGGAAAATGATAAATGGTATCAAAGAAAAGAATAATTTAAGACAAAAAGCTCAACATTACGTTGAGCTTTACATTATAAATAATTTTAGATAAAACATAAAGACATAAATCTTTCCTCTTTCATCTATTCTCTTTTATCTAATAAAAATTACTTCTTAAAAAATCCGCCTAAGATATCACCTAAATTACCTTTTTTTACGGCAGCAATTGCGTCGTCAATTCCTAATTTACCGTCGCCGTTTTGGTCTAACATAGCCGTTGCGTTTCCGCCGGTTAACGATCCTAAAATATCGGTAATGTTGAAGTCGCCGCTTTTAGCTTTGCCCATTATCATATTTAAAATTTGTGGGATAATGCTACTTGCAAAATTGCCCGATGTACCCGCATCTAAACCAACATTTGCGCCTAATTTAGATGTCAACGATTCAATAATACTTTTAACAATTGGGTTTGATGTTAACGAGTTTGTATCGCTTCCGCCAAACATATTCATTAATTCTCCCATATTACCGCCCGAAACTGCATTTTGCAATCCTTCCATTAAAGAACTACCTGTTTCCTTAGCAACGTTTGATACTAAATTATTGTCGATACCTTGGTTTGTACCCACTTCTTTTTCTGTTAGCTGATTTACAATCTGCTGAATTTGATCCATCATTTTTTTCTGAAATTTTTATTTAATTTTTATAAAGATAATAAAAAATTCATTGTATCAACATTATCTGCATAATCCCAAAGTTTTGGTTTTTGCGTTTCTCCAAAAGCAATGCTGTTTGCAACTAAATTATTAGAAACAATGCACTGAATTTTGTCGGCATCGGCTTTTAATTTTTCTTCAACTTCACTTAGATCGGTATAATATTCGTAAAAAGCAGACGAAATTGGCGAAGCGTATGATGCGTCTTCTTTAATAGTAAAGAAACCGTTGTCTAACAATTTAAAATTACTCATTAAAAAAACCGCCTTGTTATAATCGTAATTATTGGTGTACTTATCATCATCTAAAACATCTTTAAACTGAAATAAACCTCCAAAAAAATCATCGAAATTATAATCTTTCGGAACAAAAAGTTTAGATACATTTCTACAACCTAAGCCAAAATATCTAAAAATATCTTCGCCCAATGCTAACATATCTTCTTTAGATTCATTGCCGTTTAATACTGCAACCGAATTTCGGTTTTTACGAATAATGTTCGGATATTTTCCAAAATAATAATCAAAATATCGAGCCGTATTGTCACTTCCCGTAGCAATCACGGCATCAAAATTTTGCAATTTATCTTTTGTGATTTCGAATCGATCTTTAAATTGCGGTTCAACCGTGCTGAGGTAGTTCAAAAGAAAAGGAATCAATAAAGCATCGTTCGATGAAAGTTTAATCAGCGCTTTATTACCTGACATTAAAACCGATAAAATATCATGAAAACCAACCATTGGTATGTTTCCGGCTAATATCAAACCAATTGTTTTTAATTTATCTTCTTGTAAATTGTATGCAGAAAGCCATTTGGCTAAATTATCGTTTGTTAAAGCATCACTCCACGATTTAAAAGCAAAATGCAACTGATCGCGTTTAAACCAGCTGTTGCTTTCGTGCAATTGATTTATCAGCGAAACAAAAGGTTCAAAAAAGGCATCGTTAAACAATACACTAGGGTTTTGCTGGTAAGGTTGTTGGGTAAACTGTTTTAAAAACGCACCTAACTGTACAAATGCGTCTTTTTTATCTTCTAAAATCATATAGATTTGTTTGTAAATTGTTTATGCAGTACTTTTGTACAAAGTTACATTAATTAAATAAAAATACTTGCTATGGCAATTATAATAACCGATGAATGCATAAATTGTGGCGCATGCGAACCAGAATGCCCAAATACAGCAATTTATGAAGGTGCTGATGACTGGCGCTGGAAAGACGGTACAAAATTAAGCGGAAAAATTGTTTTGCCTGATGGAACGGAAATTGATTCTGATGATGCACAAACACCGATTTCTGACGATATTTATTACATTGTTCCGGGAAAATGTACCGAATGTAAAGGTTTTCACGAAGAGCCGCAATGTGCAGCCGTTTGTCCGGTTGATTGTTGTGTGCCCGATGATAACCACGTAGAAAGCGAAGAGCTTTTATTAGAAAGACAAGCTTTTTTACATAACGAATAGTTAAAAGCTTCGCGTTTTGCGGAGCTTTTTTTATTTTTATCGAAATTAAAATGAATATGAAAAAGATATTTTTACTTTTAGCAGCAGCAACTTTTATTGTTTCGTGTGCTGCAAAGAAAGAAATTAAAGAAGATCAAACACTTTTAAACGGAACCTGGGAACTTGCAGGTGCCAGTTTTAGTAAAGATTTAGCAAAAGATTTTAAAGAAGGCTTGCCAACATTGACTTTTGAAAATGCTGAAAATTTATCGGTTTACGGATACGATGGCTGTAACAGAATTAATGGAAAAGCGGTGTTGAAGAAAAATCAGGAGATTAGTTTTCCTCCCAATTTTATTTCGACCATGATGGCGTGCAATAAAGTTAAAAGTGAAGATTTTAAAAGTGGTCTTACGCAAGTAAAATCGTACGATTTAAAAAATAATGTGTTGATTTTAAAGTCTGATACGGGTGAAATGAAATTTCATAAGGTAACCTTAAACGGAAACTGGTATTTGGATAAAATTTATGTAGGAAAAATTAAAGCTGCCGATTTATATCCGTATAAAAAACCATTTATTAAGATTGATATCAATCAGCCGGTTTTTTCTGGAAATAGTGCTTGTAATGCTATTAACGGACAATTATTGATGTATCAAAATACTATGAAATTCAATCATATTACATCGACCAAAATGTTTTGCGACGGTGTAAACGAAAAAGTTTTTACCAATGCTTTAGAAAAAGTTACACATTACAAATTAGACGGAACGCGTTTAATTTTGTTAGAAAAAGAAAAGAAAATAATGGAACTTGTTCAACAGTATGAATAATTAAACATTTTGTCAAGCTGAATTTAGTTCAGCTTCTTATACCAAAATATATTCATTTATTATAGATAACCGTCACTTCGATTAGATTTTTCGTAAAGAGTTCTCGACAAGCTCGAACCGACGAAAGGTTGATACATTCTATTTGTTATAAACTTTTCGGAAATCGTTTTAAACAATAACTAAAAAAGTCGCTTTTAAAGCGACTTTTTTGTGATATTAATTTACCTGTTCCCACCACTTTTCAAAAACCTGATCTTGCTGGTTTAAATAAATAACCTCTCCAATTTTAGGAGTAATTAATTGTGATGAGGTTTGTTTTGTACTTGCAATACTTACGCGCTCCAAAGGTTCTTTCCACGGATGATTTGCCAGTTTAAATTTAGAACTATGCACGGGGAAAAATCTTTTTGCTTGTAAATCGTTACTTGCCTGTACAACTTCTTCGGGCATCATGTGAATATACTTCCACTTTTTGTCGTACTGTCCGTTTTCAAGAATAGCTAAATCAAACGGACCGTATTTTGTACCGATCTCTTTAAAATGCATATCGTACCCACTGTCGCCGCCTAAATAAAATTTCAGATTTTTTGTTTGCAACACGTACGATGCCCATAAAGTGGTGTTTCGTTTAAAGCCTCTGCCCGAAAAATGTCGTGCTGGTGTAGCGGTGATCTTGATAGAATCGGATACTGAGGCATCTTCATACCAATCTAACTCGGTAATATTGTCCTTCGGAAATCCCCAATATTCTAAATGTTCGCCTACACCCAACGGACAAATAATTTTACTTACTTTATCTTTAATATTCTTAAACGACGAATAATCTAAATGATCGTAATGATCATGCGTTAAAATTAAAACATCAATTTCAGGAAGTGCTTCGCAAGTAAATACATCGGCACCCATAAAAGCATTGTTTGTTCCATATAAAGGCGATGCGTTTTTGCTTAAAACTGGATCGATTAAAAACGATTGTCCATCGATTTTCATGTAGTAAGACGAATGCCCAAACCAAACCATAAAATCATCTTCAATGGTTTTTTCTAATAAATTCGTTTTCACGCAAGGAATACTGTCGGTTGGTTTTGTATGTTCAATTTTAGAAAAAGCCAATTCTTTCATAATACTCCAATAAGTAACACCCTCTGGAAGGGCAGGTGTGTGTGATAAATTTTGAAACTGACCGTTTTTGTAATGTTTTGAATTTTTAATTCGTTCTAAACGATCGCCCGTAGGTTCTTTTCCAAACAACGGATGTTGTAGAAAAATAAGCGTGCCTACAATTATAAGCCCAATAACTATAAAGATTGTTGTCATTAATTTTTTTCGTTTTATTTTCATGCAACGAAATTCAATATTGTTAAATAAATTTTAGTAAAAATTATCTTAAAATTATTTGTAAGTGTATATTTTTCGTGTGCCGTTGTGGTAATTTCCATCTTCAATAATTTCTGGAAAATAATCTTTGTTCAATTTTATGTTTAATGATTTATAATATTTATCGGATATCAAATTATAATGATAGCTTTCAAACAAGCAATTGAATGTTTTTGGAACGGCAAAATAGATAGGGTTGTATATGTTCTTAGAATAATGGAAACCTGAATTTGCATAATCTTTAATTATGTTTTTATAATTATCAAACAATGTTGTTCTAGTGTATTGAAGTATGCTGTCTTTATTATAGCTTTCAACTACAGAAGTGTTTTCATTGTAAGTATACAAGTCATAATTGTATTTGCTTACAATCTCTACATTTTCTTCGAATTCATGAAAATCAATTCGTGATATTTTATTTTCGGAATTATATGTATAAAGACGTTTAGAATATGTTCCGTTGTTGGTATCTCCATGAAATAATATATTTTCAATTATTTTTTTTTGATTATCGTATTTATATTCCATTACCCCAGAATAGGTTTTTATAAAATTATCTAAATTCCAATCGTAACTGTCAAATACAGTTTTGATGAGTAAGTTTTCTGAATTGTAATAAAAGGTGCCAATGGTTTTGAAGGAATTGTTTTTTGAAGGATCTTTGTCTGTTTGGTTTGTTGGGGGTAAGTTGGTTTGGTTTGCATTTCTTCGTTGATAATAATCAGATGAACTATAGAAAGTATTAGTGATTGTAGCAACTTTTAATAGATTTGCTGCTGGTTTTAAAACGTCTAAGGGAATGTATTCGTTTTGAAATTTTGGAAAACTGTCAATTTTGGAATATGATTGTGAATTATAGTCGTCATCTCCACGTCCCCAAAAGCAGCTTGTTAAAGAAAAGCATAAAAATAATAGTGATAAATATTTCATAACGTACTCTTTTTGATAAAGATAAAAAAAAAACGATTGTTGTTTTAACAATCGTTTTAATTTTATTTCTCTGGAGCTTGATCGATCAAATCCATAAACTCATCTAATTTAGGAGTAATGATAATCTGCGTTCTACGGTTTTTGGTTTTACCGGCATCGGTACTATTGTCCGCAATTGGGTTAAACTCTCCGCGACCACCGGCTGTTAAACGTTTTGGATTTACACCGTACTGATTTTGTAATGCCTGTACAACTGATGAAGCTCTTAAAGAACTTAAATCCCAGTTGTTACGAATATTTTCGCGTTTAATTGGCACGTTGTCGGTATTGCCTTCAATCAACACATCGTAATCTTTATAATCGTTAATTATTTTAGCAACTTTACTTAAGGTTTCGCCAGCGCGATCGGATATTTCGTAACTACCTGATTTGTACAACATATTATCGGCTAATGAAATGTAAACAACACCTTTCAAAACCTGTACATCTACATCGCGTAATTCTTCACGGCTTAACGAACGGGTAAGGTTGTTGGTTAGTACAACATTTAAAGAATCGCTTTTGTTTTTGGTGTTCACCAAATGCTGAATGTACTTGTTGCTGGCATTAATCTCATCGACCAATTTAGAAATATTAACGTTACCTTGTGTGATACTTTTGTCTAAAGATCCTTGTAAAGATTCTAAAGTTTTCTTTAGGGCGTCGTTAGCAGAGCGTTCTTGTGACAACATATCTTCCAAGCTTTTTACACGGGCATTGCTAGAGCTTAAATCAACTTCTGATTGATGAAATCGTTGTCCTAATCCTTTATAATCACTTTGAAGTTGCGTGTAGTTTGCCTGCAAGCCTTCATACTTTTTTTTAGAAACACAACTTGTTAAGCCAATGGTTCCTAAAAGAATTACGGGAATTAAAATTCTTTTTCTCATAGTTTATTTTTTTAACAATTCCTATAAAGGTACGAATTTCAAAAAAGAAACTCCTGAAAAATCAGGAGTTTTTGTGTTAACTATTTGTTACGGGTCTGTTTTTAGCAGTTGCCCAAATGTAAATTCCGGCAATTATAAACGGAATACTTAACCATTGTCCGGTAGAAAGTAATCCTAAGGAAGATTCAAATCCGCCTTGGCTTTCTTTAACGTATTCTACTACAAAACGTATCAGCCATAAGAAAACCAAAAACACTCCGAAGATTTTTCCTAAATAGTTACGAGCGTCGGTTTTCCAGTACATAAACATTAAAACAATGAATAAAATTACGTATCCAAATGCTTCATATAATTGTGTTGGATGGCGAAATGGGATAGCTTCTAAAATCGTTGAAAATCTAGGATCGGTTTGTATTAATTTGTAAGCTTCGTTTTTGCTAGCTGCTTGTGTTATTCCTAATAGATTCTGGCTTTGCCAAAATTCATCTTCGCGAATAAATTTAACTCCGAATGGCATCGATTTATCAGTAATATGCCCGTAAATTTCTGAATTGAAAAAGTTTCCAAATCGAACAAAAACACCACCAATAGTTATCGATAAAACTACTCGGTCTAAAATCCATAATAGCGGTTTTTTTATCATTCTGCTGTAAAAGAACATCGCTAAAATAATTCCGACAGCTGCACCATGACTAGCCAATCCTGCAAAACCTGTAAATTCAAATGGATCAAATTTAAAGGGTAATAATATTTCCGATAAATGATCTTTATAATAATTCCAATCATAAAAGAAAACGTGACCTAAACGTGCACCTAATAATGTAGCAATAAACGTGTAGAAAAAAAGTTTATCTAATTCATCTTGTGAACGGTTTTCACGTTCGTACACTTTTTTCATGATATAATAGCCCAATGCAAATGCAATAACAAACATTAAGCTGTAAAAACGTAAGGTAAAACTACCAATGGTAATTCCTTCGGAAGGATTCCAGATCATATAAAATATTTTTAGTTTTTAAGGAACAGGATCATAACCCGATTTTCCCCACGGATGACATTTTGCAATGCGTTTTATGCCTAACCAGCTACCTTTAAACAAGCCGTGTTTTTTTAACGCTTCTAACGTATAATGCGAGCATGTAGGAGTAAACCTGCACGATGGCGGTGTTAGGGGCGAAATTACCAGCTGGTAAAAACGTATTAGTACAACAAAAGGGAAAATGAGGATTTTTTTGAGTTGTTCCATAAGTATCAAAGATAAAAAAAGCTACCGTTTAAGTAGCTCTTTTTTGTAAAAAATTAAAGGGTAAAAGTTGTGCCGTCTTTTGCATCTTTTAGTTCGATACCGATTGCTGCCAACTGGTCGCGAATTAAATCGGACTGTGCGAAATCTTTGTTTGCACGAGCCAAATTACGCATATCAATCAATAAGTTTACAACTTCTTCTAATTTAGCGTTATTGTTGGTGTTTTCACTTGCGTATAATCCCAAAACATCGAACACCAAATTGTTTAATGTTTCTTTTAAAAGATCTAAATCGGCTGCAGAAATAGTTGCTTTGTTTTCTTTAACCGAATTAATAAATTTAACCGCTTCAAAAATTGTCGCAATTAAAATCGGACTGTTAAAATCATCTAGCAGAGCATCTAAACATTTCTGTTTCCATTCTGATACATTAAAGGTAGATGTTGCCGACGTATTTAAATCAGCTAGTGATTTTATTGCGTCCATCAATCGATCAAAACCTTTTTCAGATGCCAACATTGCTTCGTTCGAAATATCTAAAACGCTGCGGTAATGCGCCTGTAAAAAACAGAAACGTAATACACCCGGAGTAAAAGGTTTTTCAAAAAAATCGTTCTCACCAGTAATTAACTGCATTGGTAAAATGTAGTTTCCGGTAGATTTACTCATACGTTGCCCGTTCATGGTTAACATATTTGCATGCATCCAATAACGAACAGGTGATGTGCCGTTGCAAGCTTTTCCTTGCGCGATTTCACATTCGTGGTGCGGGAATTTTAAATCCATTCCGCCACCGTGAATATCAAACTGATCGCCCAGATATTTGGTGCTCATTGCGGTACATTCTAAATGCCAGCCTGGAAAACCATCGCCCCAAGGAGACGACCAACGCATGATATGTTGCGGAGAAGCTTTTTTCCACAATGCAAAATCCTGCGGATTCTTCTTTTCGTTTTGTCCGTCTAAATCGCGGGTGTTTTCAAACAGTTCTTCGATATTTCTACGCGAAAGTTCACCATAATTCAAACCACGTTTATTATATTCCAACACATCAAAATAAACCGAACCGTTACTTTCATAAGCGAAACCTTTATCGATCAGCTTTTGAGTAAGCTCCAATTGTTCAATAATATGTCCAGTCGCGGTTGGTTCGATAGTAGGAGGAAGCAGGTTGAACAACTTTAATACGTTATGAAAATCAACCGTATATTTCTGAACAATTTCCATTGGTTCCAACTTCTCTAAACGAGATTGTTTTACAAAACGGTCGTTATTCACATCGCCATCATCGGTTAAATGTCCGGCATCGGTAATGTTTCGTACATAACGCACCTTGAAACCCATGTATTGAAGGCTTCTGAAAATAAAATCAAACGAAAGAAACGTACGCACATTTCCCAAATGCACGTTGCTGTAAACAGTAGGCCCACAAACGTACATACCAACTTTATCTTCGTGTAAAGGTTTAAAAAGCTCTTTCTCTCCTGTTAAGGAATTGTATATTTTTAGGTTTGATTTCATATTGTTGCGCAATTGCGAATTAGCAAATTCGCGTTAAATTAAAACTGAGTATCTAATTTAATGTAGTCTAAAAATTCTCTGCGTGTAACATCGTTTTTAAAAGCACCACTGAACTCTGCAGTAACAGTTGAACTTTCAATATCGCGAATTCCACGAGAATTTACACATAAATGTTTGGCATCGACTACACAAGCAACATCTTCGGTTCCTAACACACGTTTAAGTTCTTCAACAATCTGAATAGTTAAACGTTCTTGAACCTGCGGACGTTTTGCGTAATAATCTACAATACGGTTCATTTTAGATAAACCAACTACTTTTCCGTTTGATATATATGCCACATGTGCACGACCAACTATAGGTAGTAAGTGATGTTCGCAGGTTGAATAAACAACGATGTTTTTTTCAACCAACATTTCATTATACTTATATTTATTATCAAAAGTTGATGATGAAGGTTTTTTAGCAGGATTCAATCCGCCAAAAATCTCTTTAACAAACATTTTAGCCACACGGTTTGGAGTACCTTTTAAACTATCGTCTGTCAAATCCATACCCAAAGTGTTCAATATATTTTCAACATCTTTTTTAATTAATTCGATCTTTTCATCGTCAGAAATAGAAAAAGCATCAGCTTTTAATGGTGTATAATCGCTTGATCCTATATGGTTATCTCCCATTTCTTCGTGTAATGCGTCTGATTTACACATAATTTCAATAGTATTTATTTAAAAAATAATAAGATGCAAATATAGTGAAATGCACTAAATAAAGCATCTTAATTAATAATTTGATAAGTAATTGTATATGTTTTATAACAAACGTTTTTTCTTCAAATGTTAATTTTCTTTTGATTGGGTTTTTTTTCTAAAAAAAAAACTTAATAGTTTCTTAATTTTATGTAAATTTCGCTTTTTAAATGAACTTGTGTTTATACGCAAAAATTAACTCATGAAAATTTTATATTAACTAAGCTATGAGAAACAAATATTTATTAATACTGTTTTTAGTAACCAGTTTTTTTGGTTTTAGTCAACCGTACAATTATGTGGATGTTGATGATACCTATACAGCAGATCAGCTAGTGAAAGATGTATTAGTAGGGTCTAAATGTGATTTGGTCTCTAATGTAAGGTATCAATATGGAAGTGGCGCGCCTGGTTCTAATAGTGTTAAAGCCGCTGGTTATTTCAATCGAAACGGTAGTACTTTTCCATTTGAGGATGGTATTGTACTTTCTACTGATATGGCAATTGGTGTTGAAGGACCTTGTACGCCTGGAGGAGGACCGTTTAGTCCAAATCAATATCCATGGATAGGCGACCAAGATTTAAATGATTTAATAAATGACGCTGGAGGATGGCCAACTACACCAATTACTCCTACCGCTATGAGGTCAACCGTTATTGATTTCGAGTTTGTTCCAATGCAAAATACAGTAAGTTTTGAATATTTGTTTGGTAGTCATAGTTATAATAGAGGTTGTAATTTTGAGTGTGGTAATGGAGCTATGTTTGGTGCTTGGCTAATCGACTTAACTACTGGTGCAGGAGAGAATTTAGCTAAAATACCTGGTACAAATGACCCTATTTCCATCAATACATTACGTGATGTGGCTAAAAGTCAGCCGTTTACTTGTGCTGCAGGTTCTATTAATCCACAGTATTTTGGTAATTCTTATGGGAATTTAGCTAATCAAGTACCTCCTTTAACTGCTGCTATAAATCTTTCGGGACATACTATTCCTATGCAATCTTTAACCGCAAATGTTATTGTTGGAAGAAGATATCGTATAAAGCTAGCTGTTTTAGATTTCTGTCCTTCTGATAGCCACACTAGTGCTGTATTTTTCAAGGCAGGAAGTTTTGATATCGGTAATTTAAATTTAGGAGATCCTGTTTTAGTAGTTGATGGAAACGGCTTATGTGTAGGCGATAGCTATTTATTAGAGTCAGGATTAGATCCTTTATTGTTTACCTTTGAATGGTTTAAAGACGGCATACAAATACCTGGACAAACGGGTCCAAATTTAGTTGTTACCGAAACAGGTGATTATAGTGTAAAAGGCTTTATACCTACAGTGACCAACTGTGTAATGGAGGCGGATCCAGTCCGCATAGAGTTTTACGAATATGTAAGTATTAGTGCTCCATTAAATTTAACGGCATGTCCAAGTGCGGGACTAAACACTCGTTTTGATTTAAAAGACGCAGTGGTAGGAGTAACAACGAATCCTAACATCTTATTTAGTTTTTACGCTACCCAGCAAGATGCAGAGAACGATACTAATGCGATTCCCGATTTATATTATTTAGCAAATAACGCAACCGCTCCGGTAACACTTTGGGTACGCGCTTATGAGTTAAACAATCCATGTCCTTATGTGTCATCCTTTACTTTAAGCTTTTTAAATTGCGTATTAACCTTAAATCCTTTAGAAGATTTATCTATATGTGAAGGGGAGTCTGTTCAAACGTTCGATTTAACCGTACAAACACCTTTAGTATACAATAACGCTGTGGGCTACACTGTAAGTTATCATTTAAGCAAGCCAGATGCCGATACGAATCAAAACGCCATACCATCAGGTAATTTGGCAACTTATAATGGTAACAACGGCGAACGCATTTGGGTTCGTGTAACAAGCAATACCAATGCGTTGTCATTTGGCGTT
>NZ_RQTJ01000038.1 GCF_003858535.1 Paenimyroides viscosum | reverse complement strand
TTTTAGAAAACACTATCTTAAATTATGTATCTAAACTGTCCACTTTTTGCTGACGATTTACAGGTGCAAGAACGATTGTCTTCTTTATATTCTTTTGTACAACATATTTTAAAAATGTTGACTTACCAGTACCTGCCTTACCAATTATAAACAAGTTTTCATCTGAATTAAAGAGTTTATCTAATGCAAGATTAAAACTAGAATTATCATTATCAATTAATGTGTTTTGTGATCCCATAAATACCTTTACTAAAACTTTTTAAAAATCCCCAATATTTGCTTTTATCGGAATCACCATAAACTGTTTTTTATATTCGTTGTTTTTTGTAGCAACATTCCATCGGGTTGATGCAATTACACGTACGGCTTCTTTATAAAAACTGTTTTCTGCCGAAATTTCTTTAGGCGAAAACTCAAATGCTTTTCCATCTTCGCTCACTGCAAACACAACATAAAAAACAAAATACGGTTGGTTTTTTGCCTTTGCAGGAATATCTTCTTTTTTTACGTTGTTGTAATTAAAGTTATTGTTTACATAGTAATATAAATCTTCGGTATTGCCACCGGCATAACTTGCATCAATAATAATGGGTTGGTGTTCAATAGTTAACGTATCTTGTGCGTAACCACTTGTGACTGACATTAACAAAAAACAAAATATACTTAAAATTCTCATAATTGCTCTAATTTTTGAAGGTTCTCCAATGCCTTATGAATTGATTTCACCTGATCGAACGTTAACAGCAAACGCAAGCCGTTTTTGGTTTGTTTTTCTTTTAACGTTGCCAATTTTGGATACAACTGAATAAACTGTAATACCTTTCTAAATTGTGCCGACTGATAATACATCGATTGTTGATCGCTTACAAAATAGCCAATCATTTTACCTTGTTTCAATACTAATTTTTCAATTCCTGCTTTTGAGGCGATCCATTTAATTCGAACCGAATCTAACAAATTTATTGCTTGTTTAGGTAATGCACCAAATCGGTCGATCAATTTATTCTGAAAAGCAATCAGTTCATCTTCAGTTTTCAAAGTCGCTAATTCGTTGTATAAAGAAAGTCGTTCAGAAATACTGTTTATATAATCATCAGGAAACAAAATCTCAAAATCAGATTCTATTACAATATCTTTTACATATTCTTTTGTATCGATATTTTGCTCTTCTTCATATAGATCTTTGAACTCGTTTTCCTTCAACTCATCAATAGCTTCGTTCATGATTTTTTGATAGGTTTCGAAACCAATTTCATTGATAAATCCACTTTGTTCGCCACCTAAAATATCGCCTGCGCCACGAATTTCCAAATCTTTCATAGCAATATTAAATCCACTACCTAAATCACTGAATTGTTCCAATGCCGAAATACGTTTGCGCGCTTCTTCGGTCATTACACTGTAAGGCGGCGTAATGAAATAACAAAATGCTTTTTTGTTGCTTCGCCCTACCCGACCACGCATTTGATGCAAATCTGAAAGTCCGAAATTATTGGCATTATTGATAAAAATGGTATTTGCGTTTGGAACATCCAACCCACTTTCAATAATGGTTGTGGCAACCAAAACGTCAAATTCGCCGTCCATAAAAGCCAACATCAACTCTTCTAATTTTTTACCTTCCATTTGTCCGTGACCAATGCCAACTTTCGCATTTGGTACCAAACGTTGGATCATTCCGGCAACTTCCTTAATATTTTCAATACGATTATTGATAAAATATACCTGTCCACCACGTTCTATCTCATAAGCAATCGCATCACGAATCACTTCTTCGTTAAAGCCAACCACATTTGTTTCAATAGGATAACGGTTGGGTGGCGGGGTTGTAATTACCGATAAATCGCGCGCTGCCATCAATGAAAACTGCAAAGTTCTTGGAATTGGCGTTGCAGTTAGCGTTAAAGTATCAATATTTTCGCCAATGGTTTTTAATTTATCTTTTACGGCAACACCAAACTTTTGTTCTTCATCAATCACCAATAATCCCAAATCTTTAAATACCACATTTTTATTGACCAACTGATGCGTTCCAATAATGATATCTACCTTTCCTTCTGCCAATTCTTTCAAGGTTTCGGCTTTTTGTTTAGCAGTTTTAAATCGATTTAAATAAGCAACTTTAACTGGCATATCCTTTAAACGCTCGGTAAAGGTTTTGTAATGCTGAAACGCCAAAATGGTTGTTGGCACTAAAATAGCCACTTGCTTACCGTTATCAACCATTTTAAAAGCCGCACGAATAGCAACTTCGGTTTTACCAAAGCCAACATCTCCACAGACTAATCGATCCATTGGTCGTTCATTTTCCATATCGGTTTTTACATCAATGGTAGATTTTAACTGATCGGGCGTGTCCTCGTAAATAAACGAACTTTCTAATTCAGCCTGCAAATAACTGTCGGGTGCACAGGCAAAACCCTTTTCTAATCTGCGTTTGGCATATAACTTTATCAAATTAAAAGCAATATGCTTAACCCGTGCTTTTGTTTTTTGCTTTAAGGCTTTCCAAGCACCCGATCCAATTTTGTAAATCTTTGGCGGCGCACCTTCTTTGCCGTTGTATTTTGATATTTTATGAAGTGAATGGATTGAAACGTACACAATATCGTTATCGGCATACACCAATTTTATAGCTTCCTGTTTTTTACCATCGACATCGATTTTCTGTAAACCGCCAAACTTCCCAATTCCATGGTCAATATGCGTTACGTAATCGCCCACCGAAAGCGTGGTAAGTTCTTTCAAGGTAATGGTTTGTTTTTTGGTGTACCCGTTTTTGATGCTAAATTTATGGTAGCGTTCAAAAATTTGATGATCGGTATAACACGCAATTTGATTTTCTTTATCGATAAAACCTTGATACAAAGGCATTACCACCGTTTGATATTGCTGAATACTTTTGTTTTGATCTTTTAAACTGCTGAAAATTTCTTCGAAACGTTTGCTTTGCGATTCACTGGAACAATACAGATAGTTTGTAAAACCGTTTTCAGTGTTTTCATTGAGATTTTCTATAAGCAAATCGAACTGTTTATTGAACGACGGTTGCGGATTGAAATAAAAATCGACAGAAAAATGGGGTGTAAAAAAGTTTTGCTGTGCGAGTTCAACTACTGTAAAATCATCGGCTTTTTGTAGGAATTCTGCCGAAGGCAAAAACATTTGTTCAGGTGCCAAATGCTGAACATCTTTATTTAATTTATCGAAAGCTTCGGTTGCTTTCTGAAACATTTTGGTAAGTTGGTCGCTTACTAAATGGGTGTTCTGAATAAATAAAACCGTGTTTGGACTGATGTAATTCAAGAAACTTTCACGGTTTTCCTGCAAAAACTTGTTTTCGACATTGGGAATAATCGTAATTTTTTTATTGGTTTCGATTGATAGCTGCGTTTCCACATCAAACGTACGGATACTATCTATTTCATTTCCAAAGAATTCAATACGATACGGATTTTCGTTCGAAAAAGAAAACACATCGATAATTCCACCACGAACCGAAAATTCGCCCGGTTCCGAAACAAAGTCCACTCGTTTAAAATTGTATTCAAACAGCACTTCGTTTACAAAATCAATCGTCATCTTATCGTTAACAGCAATTTTCAAGGTGTTTTTATCTAACTGCTTGCGAGTAACCACTTTTTCGAACAACGCATCGGCATATGAAACAATCACAACCGGTTTTTTACGGGCATTTAACCGGTTTAAAACTTCGGCACGTAACAACACATTGGCATTATCTGTTTCTTCGATTTGATACGGACGGCGGTACGAACCCGGATAAAACAACACATAATCTTTCGAAATCAGATTTTCCAAATCATTCAAATAATAAGCAGCTTCTTCTTTATCGTTAAAAATCAATAAAAAATGTTGTTCAGAGTTTTTAAACAATGCCTGAATTTGAAACGACAATGCCGAGCCGATAAATCCTTTGGCGTGGATTTTATTACCTAACTTGTTAAGCTGCTGTTGTAATTGCTGCGTTTTTGTTGCTTGTTCAAATACTTTTTTAATACTCATTATTCTGTAGGTAAGGCATTTAAAGTGGCACGTTTAATAGTATCAATCGGCTGAATTAGTTTATCTTCGCCAACTTCTTTCGGTATTTTTAATTTTACTTCGAACTCGTTAAACTGATTGATAAGAGAATTGGTGCTTTTTTGAATATTGGCAAGCAACAAGATTATTTCTTTACTATTTAACGGAACTAATTCTAGTTGCATATCAAGATTTTGCACGTGCGTTTCTAACAATGTTAATCGGGCTTTTGTTTCGGGTTTGTTATACAATTCTGGAATATTGCTTTTTAAAACAGCCGTTTTTTCAACCAATGCATTTGCTCTACGTATTAAATTTGCTTTACTAGCACTCGGCGTTATTGTTAACTCATTTACATAATTGCGCCAATCTTCCCAATTGTTTAACTTAGAACTAATTGTTGGATTGTTTACTACTACTGTAAATTTCCATTTTTCATGAATGGTTTTAACCATAGAATCTTGCGAAATTTTAGTAGTTACATTCGGGGTAGTTATTACCTCTTTTTTACAGCTTATTGTTACCGTTACAAGTAAGAGTATCATTAAAATATATTTCATAAAATATCTTTAGCAAAGTACAAAATTACTAATATTGACGGTAGAATTCTGTTTTAACATTAAATATTAAGATGCTATTAAGCTTTTTTTAAAAAACACTTAAAAAAATAGTTACAAAAGCTATCTTTGTAGAAGAAACTAAACAACATGAACGATACCAAAATATTAATTATTGGAGCTTGCGGACAAATAGGCTCTGAACTTACCTTAAAATTAAGAGAAATTTACGGAACAGAAAACGTAATAGCATCAGACATTAGAAAAGGCGAACAAGATGTTTTTAAAACAGGTCCTTTTGAAATTGTAGATGCCATGAATTATGAGCAGGTTGAAGCTTTAGTTAACAAATACAAAGTTGACGAAGTTTACTTAATGGCTGCTTTACTTTCTGCCACTGCAGAGAAAAATCCGGCTTTTGCATGGGATTTAAATATGAATTCGCTTTTCCATGTACTAAATTTAGCAAAAGACAAAAAGATTAAAAAAATATTCTGGCCATCAAGTATTGCGGTTTTTGGACCAACAACTCCAAAACAAAACACACCACAATATACCGTAATGGAACCATCTACCGTTTATGGGATTTCTAAACAAGCTGGTGAACGTTGGTGCGAATATTATTTTAATAAATATGGTGTTGATGTACGTTCTATCCGTTATCCAGGATTAATTTCTTGGAAGACTCCACCGGGTGGCGGCACAACCGATTACGCTGTAGACATTTATTACAAAGCGGTAAGTGACAATAATTACACTTGTTTTTTATCTGAAAACACTGAATTACCAATGATGTATATGGATGATGCTATTCGTGCAACCATAGGCATTATGCAAGCAAAAGCAGAAGATATTAAAATACGATCTGCTTACAACTTAGCAGCAATGAGTTTTACACCAAAAGAGATTGCAGTGGCAATCGCAAAGGAGAAATCAGGATTTAAGATTTCTTATGAACCCGATTTCCGTCAGGCAATTGCCGATTCTTGGCCTTCAAGTATTGATGATTCTGCAGCAGCCAATGATTGGAATTGGAAACCAGAATATAATTTAGAGAATATGACAAAAGTTATGTTAGAAAATCTTTCTAAATAACCCTATATTTTAAAAAAATATTTTTTATCATGGTAAATTCCAAAAATTTATTACATTAGCATAAAAAATACCTAAACTATAAATATATAATCATGAAAAAAGTATTTTCACTTCTATTAATATTATTGCCATTAACACTTATGACTGTATCTTGTCATGATGAAGAAGATCCAATAGCTACTACATCACCTTACGCTAAATACAAAGGCAGTTGGCTTGGTACTTATTCTGGCAGCGATTCTGGTACTATTGATTTTATAGTAAATGGTGATGGTAAAATTATTGGCGATGTTGAATCTAACGGTTTTAAAACCCAAGAGCTAACGTTAAAAGGCAAAGTAAATATTCATGGAGAACTTTCTATGATATTAGTTAAAACCAATGATGATGGCACGGAAGAAGATATAGGAAGTTTCGTTGGATCAGTTTCAAAATCAAACGGTTCAGGGACTTGGGTTAACGATGGTGCTGGGGGCATTAAAGGAACTTGGATAGCAAGTAAATAAAAAATTAATTTATACTAAAAAAGGCATCAAAATATTTTGATGCCTTTTTTTTATTACATTAGTAATCAAATAACTAATATAACATTTTATGAAAAAAATTACGCTAACATTAATTACTCTATTTGGTTTAGCTTGTAATGCACAAGTACAACTTACAAATGAAAATTTTGATGCACTTCAAAATTATGCATTACCTACCGGATGGAACGCTACATTTACGGATAATTTTATTGGAATAGACGATTACTATACCGCTTGCAGTGGCACACAATATCTATATGCTAACATTTATGAAAGCGAAATAACCGAGATTACAACATCTTTATATGTAAGTATCATACCAGGAATCGCAACAATTAGTTACAATTTAAAAATAATGGATTTTGATTTAGAAACACCTTTTGTAGGTGATTTTGGTACTGTTGAAATGTTGTACACCTTAAATAATGGAAATACTTGGCATAGTGCATTAACCACTAACAGTACAAACTTTACACCATCAAACAATTGTCAACTTCTATCATATACCATTCCAACGGGTTCGATTTCCAGCTTGGATAATCTTAGAGTAAAGTATAATTTTATTTACAATTCTGGTGATTGGGAAGTTATTATAGATGATTTTAAAATTGACATTGATGACTCTGCTGCTACCCCAACTTTAGATTTAGTGAATTTAAACGTTTATCCTAACCCTGTTACAGATAGGTTAAATATCGATTATAAAGAGAATATATCTAATTTAACTGTTTATGATTTATCAGGAAGATCTGTTAAGTCGCTTACAACAAATAGCAGTAGTAATTCAATAGAAGTTTCCGATTTAAAATCTGGAATCTATATGTTAAGAATTGAAACTGAAAGCAAGAATGTTTCTACCTTTAAATTTATAAAGAAATAACATTAACAAAAATTCACTTTTAAAACGAAGTGGATTTTTTGTTTTCTTTCATTGCTTCAATATTTTCAGAAGCCTCGCTTAAAGCTATTTTGTACCATTCTTCCATTAACGGAAATAGTTCTTTAGAAACCATTTCTATTGGTTTATAAAAGACCGATTCATCTAGTTTTTCTTTAGAAACTATCAAATTATTGAAATTTATCTTTTGGAATAAGTTCAAAAAAACCGAAATGATCAACAGCATTTTAATTCCTTCAAAAACAGCACCCAAAATTTTATTTACAAAACCAAGCGCCAAGGTTTCGGCAACTTTTGTAATTGCTTTCCCAAGAAAAAACAATAATACCAACACTGCCACAAAGGTTATAAAAAATGCTGCAATGGTTAAGGTGTTAGGATTCCACTGTGTATTTACGGTTAAAAATTCGCGCGTAAAAAACGAAAATCGTAAGGAAATGTAGATTCCAACAATCAACGCAATTAATGAAATTACCGATACTACCAAACCGTTTTTTATTCCTTTAAACAAGGCATATCCCAATAAAACAGCAATTATTAAATCTACAACAATCATATCATTAAAATAAAGTGCAAATATAAAATAGTTTCATTATTAAGAAATATCTTTGTAGTATATTAAAAATTATTATGGCAAGAGACGAAGAATTAAAAGAGCGATGGAATTTATTGGTTGAAAAACTATCGAATCAATTTGCCGATGGAGATCCTTTAGATGTTGACGGAATTACTTATTTAATTGGTATACAAGAACTAGGTAAATTCAATAAAAAATTTAAGAAAGACGAAAAAGTAAACATAATGCACATAGCTATTTGTAGATTGCTAGAGCCTTTTGGTTATTACGAATTTTCACATTTCGATACCGACGGATGGCCACATTATACAATAAAAGACCAACTACCTCATTTAAAAGCTGGTGAACAAGCTGTACTTATGAAAGATGCAATTGTAAATTATTTTTTAGATAACGGATATATAAGCTAATTTTTAACCATTCTAATTTTTAGCATCGATCAAAAAGCGTAAATTTGCAGTAATTACCTTGTTATAAAAACAATGATAGACAAAATTAAAGAATTAATTGGCGAAGCGGAAGCTTTTACTACCGATAATAAAGACACTTTAGACACTTTTAGAATTAAGTTTATTTCTAAAAAAGGCTTAATTAATGAAATTTTTGCCGAATTTAAAAATGTTCCAAACGACCAAAAAAAGGAATTTGGGCAGGCAATTAATTCATTAAAAAATGCTGTTGAAGGTAAAATTAAACTTATTCAAGACACGTTAGAATCTAAGGAAGAATCAATAGGTATTTTTGGTGATTTAACACGTCCGGGAACGCCAATTAACATTGGTTCTCGTCATCCTATTTCATTAGTAAAAAACCAAGTTATTGATGTGTTTTCGAATATTGGATTCAATGTTTCCGAAGGTCCAGAAATAGAAGATGATTGGCATAATTTCGAAGCGTTGAACTTTCCGGCGCACCACCCGGCACGTGATATGCAAGACACCTTTTTTGTACAAATGAATCCAGATTATTTGTTGCGTACGCATACGTCATCGGTTCAGGTACGTTACATGGAGAATAACCAACCTCCTATCCGTACCATTTCGCCAGGTCGTGTTTTTCGTAACGAAGCTATATCATCGCGTTCGCACTGTATTTTTCATCAGGTAGAAGGTTTGTATATTGATAAAGATGTATCGTTTGCCGATTTAAAGCAGACTTTATTATATTTTACGAAGGAAATGTTCGGAAAGTCGAAAATTCGTCTTCGCCCGTCGTATTTCCCTTTTACCGAGCCAAGTGCAGAAGTTGATGTTTATTGGGGCTTAAAAACCGAAACGGACTACCGAATTACAAAAGGAACCGGTTGGTTAGAAATTATGGGTTGTGGAATGGTAGATCCTAATGTTTTAAAGGCATCTAACATTAATCCCGATGAATACTCTGGCTTTGCCTTTGGCATGGGCTTAGAACGCATGGCAATGCTTTTATATCAAATTGGTGACATACGCATGTATTTTGAAAACGACGTACGCTTTCTAGAGCAATTTAAATCAAATTTTTAGCAGGTAATTTTAAGCAATTAACTCTTTAAATACGTTATAAAAACAAACCGCCTCATAAAATTATGAGGCGGTTTTTAGTTTTATTTACGAGCTTTAATCCTGTTTTGTAAGGTTTCCCATACTAGGTTCACGTCGTATTTTTTTAATAGCTCGTTGCGAGTGTCTTCAACAACTTTATTTTTACTATCTATAATTGCTTTTGAATTAATTAAAGCATTATACAAATTAAGTGCTTCTGTTGCAGAGTTTAAATTCAACTTAGAATAATTTTTATTTAGCCAACGTTCTTTGTCTTTCGTTTTTGTAAATTTAGATCTGTCTTTATAATTTACAAAACTTGTATAAAAATTTTTAATTGCTTGTTCATAATTATTAAACTCGTTTTGGCTATTCATATTTAAATAAGCTTGCTCATACTTTAAAAATAGCTCATCATTTTCTATACCACTTTGTGCATATAAGTTTGTAGAAACGATTAATACAAGTATATATATAAAATTTCTCATTGCTTAATGTTTAAATTATTTTGTTTCGTATATTAATTGTATCCAATCTTGATACTCATAGTTCTTTGTTTTAACTTTTAGAAAATAAGTACCCGATGGCAAGATTTTGCCACTAGAGTCTTGACCACTCCACTGTCTCTTATATCCTTTACCGTGTTCATAAACAAGTTTTCCGTAACGGTTATAAATTTTTAATTCGTAGACATTGTTATAAGTTAAATCTAAATAATCATTTTCACCATCCCCGTTTGGAGAAAGTCCTTTAGGATAATCACAGTTCTCAACCATTAATAAATATGATTTAACGTCTTCACATTTGTATTGGTTTGTTTTTTTAACATATACTCTGTAATAACCCTTTTTAGTAATTTTCTGATTTTCTTTTACATCTAAAATAGTTTCTACAACGTATTTCGCATCTTCATCTAAACGTTCCATTCTAAAATAAAACTCGTCATTCGTTAACACAGGTAATGTATATTCTGTACAAAGGAAAACATCTTCTTTTGGAAGTACTTCTACGGGAGCTTTGATAATCATAATCGGTAAAATTTCGTAACATTCTTCCAATTCTGAATATTCAATTCTTACATAAATCGGATTTTCGATTTCTTTAATAGGATATTCTCTAAGATCTTTAATATTATTTATCTTATTTGTAGCATCATCTTCTGATGAATAATAATTAAAGCGTAATTTAGCTATTTCTGCAGCTGAAGCCGATTGATTATCTTTTATCTCTTTTGTGAATATGTTTAAATCATAAGTATTCTGATTTTTGTCGCATACAATATGTTCCAAGTTAACTTTATCAATTTCAATGGCAGGGCGAACTCTTATTTTATAACTTTCACTATAGGTTCCACCACAAATTTCCACTATTAAAACAGCTTCAATTTCTGTTAGTTCTTCAATAACTAGATCTAACTCTCCTTCACAATCTTGTACAACTGTTCTTGTACCTTTACTATCAGTAATATTAAATTGCGTTCTATAACCACAATCTCCTGCAGGTGCAAAACGCCAAGATTCTTTTGTTGCTGCCCAAGGTGTAAAGTTCCAACCTGGAGGTGAAAATGCAACAGTTCCAGTATTATCGATAATACCAGTTAATGCATGATCGTCTTTCATAGAATCCCCAGCTGGGCAGTTCTCATGAAAAATAATATTTACATCTATAACGTTTGTAGATTCGTGCAAAACAACCTGATGGTTTTGATAAGGGACAGGTGGTGGACATGCCGTTGGATTTAAACCCGCAGTTGGCATATCAAAAAAACTAATCACAAATTTTCGGTCTGGTGCGGTGCCATAAACTTGATAATTAATACTACCAAAAGGATATATATTTTTATCCCAATGTGAATGTTGAAGCGCAACAAACACTGTGTTAAGAAATTGATTTCTATAATGTCCACCTGGAATAGGTCCATTAACATAGTCGGTTATATACGAAAATCTAGTAGAAGTACTACATTGAGTTTCATTAGTAAAAGTTATTGCACCATTACTCCAAACATATACTTTATCAAATGTTTGATTAAAATAACAAAATTTGAATGGTATTTCCACAGGACAATCTGCTCTATTATCATCCCAAGAAACTGTACCAGGCTGAATTTCTGTACCACCATTTAATAGAGGATTCAGTTCATAAGGATTATGGGGAATTGGCTCCATTTCGTACTTAGGAGTTCCACGAAGATATTGTGTTTGAAATATAGGTTTAACACCAATCCTTTTCCCCTTACATACAATGTATGTGTTTGGATCTTCACTATCGCGAACAAATCTTGTATCGACTTCAATATCATCAACTCTAATATCGAACCAGTCATATTCAGGTCCTGTTTTCTGAGCATGCATACTCACGGTTGCAAAGAGCAGAAAGAAAAGTATTTTTTTAAACATAATGATTAAATTAATTTAATAATTCGTTAAATTTAAACAAATAGTCCACATAAACAAAATTAAAATTACATATTTTTACCTAACATTAAAATTATAATAAAATTAAATCATTAAAGAACACAATAATATTACGTAATAAAGTGCATTGAAATAAGAAAAATACTAGTAAATAGTAACGTATAATATTTATATAATAATGTATAATTACCAAAAAAATTATTTTTTCCTTTTAAAAATCGGCACTGCGGAACAAGCTTCGCCAAACATGATAGATCGTGCGTGATTCATCATTTTCTGAGTTGCCATTACATAACCTTCTTCTGGAATTGGTTTTTTAGAACATCCTTTTATTATTACCGGTTGATTATCGTAAACCGAAAAATCTAACTTATCTATTAATTGTTGATAGTAGGTAATTATTAACTGATCTATGGATCCCTGAACCACAATTTTTGCAAACGGCTGTACATAAGACGATACCAACATGAATGCCCATGACGGTAAAATAGCATCGGTTGTGCAGGTTATAGCCACCAATTTGTCTTGATAAACAGTAAAATCGAAATTTTTCAAGGCATCTCTAAATTCTTTTTCCTTTAGAATGAAACCTTGAAAAAGCCATTGCGATATATCTAAAACAACACGTTCTTGGGTAGGATAATAATCTTCCAGATCGAAGATTACCAGACTACTTTGTACTACTTTATTTACAATTTCATCTTCCATTTTATAACATTCCAAGTTCCAATTTTGCTTCTTCGCTCATCATATCTTTTTCCCAAGGCGGATCAAACGTTAATTCGATCTCTACATCTTTTACCATGTTTATAGAGCTTACTTTTTCTTTAACTTCCATTGGCAACGTTTCTGCAACGGGGCAGTTTGGCGATGTTAGAGTCATTAATATTTTTACGTCGTAATTTTCATTCACAAAAACGTCGTAAATCAATCCCAGTTCATAAATATCCACAGGAATTTCAGGATCGAAAATTGTTTTTAAGGTTTTAACAATATTTTCTCCTAATTCGTTTACATCTATTTGTTCTTCCATATTATCAGTTGGCTTGAAGGGCGATTGCATATAATTTTATTTGTTTTAGCATGGATACCAGTCCGTTGGCACGCGTTGGTGATAAATGTTCTTTTAGTCCGATTTCATCGATAAAAGAGGTGTCGGCATTCATAACATCGACAGCTTTTTGGTCTGAAAATGTTCTTATTAAAATAGCAATGATTCCTTTGGTAAGAATGGCATCGCTATCGGCAGTAAAAACAATTTTATCGTCGTTTTTTTGGGCGTGTAACCACACTTTTGACTGGCATCCGCGGATTAAATTTTCTTCTACTTTATATTGATCTTCTATTAAAGGAAGTGATTTCCCTAGTTCAATGATGTATTCGTAACGTTGCATCCAATCATCGAACATTGCAAATTCATCAACTATTTCTTCCTGTATTTCTTTAATTGTCATTTGTTCTTGTTTAACGTTTTTTTATTTAAGGTTTTAGAGACTTTCGACATTTGACATTAAGACTTTCTCTACTATTGCAACATCATTTGCGCTTTTTTCAAAGCCTCGATCATTGCATCGATTTCTTCTTTGGTATTGTAAAATGCGAACGATGCGCGAATGGTTCCGGGAATATCGAAATAATTCATGATAGGTTGTGCGCAGTGATGACCCGTACGAACCGCAATTCCCAGTTTATCGATAATTGCACCGACATCGTACGGATGAATTCCCTTGAAATTAAACGAAATTACCGATGCTTTTTCAGCGGTGGTTCCATAAAATTCAATTCCTTTCAACTTACTTAACTGCTGCATTCCGTAGTCTAACAATTCTTGTTCGTAAGCCGCAATATTATCAAAACCTATTTCGTTTAAATAATCAATGGCAACGCCCAACACAATACCGCCGGCAATATTTGGTGTACCAGCTTCGAACTTATGCGGCAAACAAGCATAAGTTGTTTTTTCAAACGTAACCTCCTTTATCATTTCCCCACCACCCTGATACGGCGGCAGTTTGTTTAACCACGCTTCTTTACCATACAGAATTCCCGTTCCGGTTGGTCCGCCAATTTTATGACCAGAAAAAACGTAGAAATCACAATCTAAATCTTGAACATCAGGTTTTAAATGTGGTGTTGCCTGTGCACCGTCGACTAAAACGGCAGCACCTACTTGATGTGCTTTATCAATAATGAATTTTATTGGATTTACTACACCCAACGCATTTGATATATGGTTAACCGCAACAATTTTGGTGTTTTCTGTTAATAGGTTTTGATACGCTTCCATATCCAACGAACCATCTTGCAACATTGGGATGACCTTTAAAGTGGCACCAGAACGTTCGCACGCAAACTGCCAAGGCACAATATTGGAATGATGTTCCAAATGCGAAACAATGACTTCGTCGCCCGCTTTTAAGATCTGACCAAAACCGTTTGCTACCAGATTAATTCCGAAAGTTGTACCTGATGTAAACAAAACTTCGAAACTGTTTTTGGCATTGATGTGATTTTGGATTTTTATGCGCGATTCTTCATAGGCATCGGTTGCTACCTGACTTAAATGATGTACGCCACGGTGAATGTTTGCATTGATTTCGTTGTAATATTTTACTTCGGCATCAATGACAACCTGTGGTTTTTGAGATGTAGCGGCATTATCAAAATACACCAGAGGTTTTCCGTTTACCTGCTGATGAAGTATAGGAAACTGACTGCGTATTTTATTTATATCGAACTTCATAGAAACTTCTAAAAATAATTTATACAAAGATACTAATATTAAATAACACCACAGAAAGATTGAAATTGGAATTTAGAATGGTTGTAAATAAAAAAACCGTTTCTTTTTACAGAAACGGTTTAGGGAATTGAGTTAGATTGGGCAATAATTTTATTAATATTATTTTACAGTTTTTAAAAGTAACGGTAATTACATTTGAAGTCGCCTCACAAGGAACTGAATTAAATTCCTTTTAAATACAATGTTAATTGTTTAAACGAATAATAACTAAAAGATAAACTTAACACACCAAAGTACATGATAGGCAATAAACAAATTTAAAACAACTTTTTTTTATTTATAAATAACACTAATATGTTATTATTTAAAAATATAACATTACTGCTTTTAAAGAAGTAAAACGTATAAAATAAGAAGATTACATTTTTTTTTAGACTTTTACATTAAATTTTAAAAACATAAACTGGATTATTTTAATTGCTTCCAGATTGTTTAAGTTCTTTTTCATTACTTGTTTGAGAAAAGTTAAAGAAGTTTTGGGAATTGAATTTTCGGCTGATATATGGGTTTTGTAATTTCGCTGAATAAGTAGAGAATACTAATGAAAGTTACAGAAACGGCACCCTTCAAGTGGCTTAGATTGTTTGGACAGGCATTGGTGCGGTGAGAACAGTAATTGTAGGTATTGTTGTTTTAAAGATCCTACTACTTTTTAGCGCGTGTTTTTCATTACAACGCTTATTGGACCTATTATTGGTTTAAAAGCCATTTTTGCGCATTAAAAAAGACTTCTTTTCAGAAGTCTTTTTTAATTTTTGTTATATATCAAACCCAATGTTAACACCCAGTTTCATTGAGATTAGTTTTTGAAGTTTCAATTGCAGATCTGGAATGGCAACCGACGATAAAACCTCATCGGTAAACGCATACATTAACAAGGCTTTTGCTTCTTTTTTAGGGATACCGCGCTGCTGCATATAAAACAACGCCGATTCATCTAACTGACCAATAGTACAACCGTGCGAACATTTTACATCATCTGCAAAAATCTCTAATTGTGGTTTGGTATTCAACGTTGCTTTATCTGTCAGTAAAACATTGTTGTTCTGCTGAAAAGCATCGGTTTTCTGGGCAATTTTATCTACATAGATCTTTCCGTTGAAAACACCGGTAGATCTGTCGTCAAAAATACCTTTATAATTTTGGTGCGATTCACAATTTGGTTGTTCATGATTTACCAACGTATAATGATCCACGTGTTGTTTTTCGCCAATAATTGTAATTCCTTTTAAAGTAGAATCGATACGTTCGCCTCGCTGATAGAAATTCAAATTGTTTCTGGTGATGTTTCCACCAAAAGAAAAAGTATGAACCGATACGCGACTTTCCTGTTTTTGTTCGATATAGGTATTATCAACCAAATCGGCAGTCAGTAAATCGTTCTGTAATTTGTAATAATCAACAATGGCACGTTTTGCAGCATAAATTTCGGTTACACTGTTTGTAAGCATTGGTAATTCTGACAAAGACTGATGACGCTCGATGATCTGAACATGTGCATTTTCGCCCACAATTACCAAATTTCTTGGCTGAACAAAGTTTGACGCTCCGGTTGTGAAATACAAAATCTCGATTGGTTTTTGTACAACAGTCGATTTAGGAATATTGATATACGCACCTTCTAAAGAATATGCGGTATTCAAATTCGTTAAACTGTCTTCTTTATTTGCAATTTGGTTAAAATAGTTATCAATAACCATTTTGTATTTAGGCTTTGTTAATGCCGACGACATTAAACAAACATCTAAACCATCGTGCGTTGTAGATGACAAATGCGATGAAAAAACACCGTTGATAAACACTACTTTATAAGTATCAACATCGTTTAAAAAATATTTTTTAACCTCTTTCCAGTCAACAGCTGTTTCGTTTTTAGGAAGAATATTGAAATCGTTTGCCAATATGGCATTTAACGACGTATATTTCCAAGCTTCTTCTTTTTTTGTAGGAAATCCTTTATTTTCGAACACCTTTAAAGCATCGGTACGCACATCGTGCAAGGTTGAGTTTATATCTACCTTTTGTTCAAATGCTAAAAATGATGATAATAATTTTTCTTTTAAATCCATTATTTGCTTTGTTTAAAGTCTAAAGTTTGTGTTGTTTAAAGTTTTGTAATATTTAACCTTAAACATTGAACTTTAAACCATTTAAACTAATTTACTTCAACCAATCGTATCCTTTTTCTTCTAATTCAAGTGCCAATTCTTTACCACCTGTTTTAACGATTTTTCCATCGTGTAAAACGTGAACAAAATCAGGAACGATATACTCTAACAAACGCTGGTAGTGCGTAATTACAATAACCGCATTGTTTTCGTTTTTCAGTTTGTTTACTCCGTTTGATACAATTCTTAAAGCATCGATATCCAAACCAGAATCGGTTTCATCCAAAATAGCGATTTTAGGATTTAACATTGCCATTTGAAAAATCTCGTTACGTTTTTTCTCTCCGCCCGAAAAACCTTCGTTTAACGAACGAGATAAAAATTTACGGTCGATTTCCAACAACTCTGCTTTTTCTTTAATTAACTTCAACATTTCGTTTGCAGGCATATCTTCCAAACCGTTTGCTTTACGCGTTTCGTTGATTGCGGTTTTCATAAAGTTGGTTACAGAAACTCCAGGAATTTCAACCGGATACTGAAACGATAAGAAAATTCCTTTGTGTGCACGTTCTTCCGGAGCTAAATCTGCAAGATCTTCGCCTTCTAGAATGATTTCTCCTTGCGTAACTTCAAAGTTTTCGTTACCAGCAATTACAGACGATAAAGTTGATTTACCCGCACCGTTTGGTCCCATAATTGCATGAACTTCACCAGCTTTTACTTCCAGATTAATTCCTTTTAATATTTCTTTGTCCTCTACAGAGGCATGTAAGTTTTTAATTTGTAACATTTGTTCAAGATTTGAGATTTGAGATATGAGAAACGAGCTTCTCTATCATCTTAAATCAATATTTATAGTGTAATCTTATTATTCTAACTTCTCAATACTAATATCTATAACTATCCAACCGATCCTTCCAACGAAATCTCTAATAGTTTTTTAGCTTCAACAGCAAATTCCATTGGTAATTTATCTAAAACCTCGCGTGAAAATCCGTTTACGATTAAAGCAATTGCCGTTTCGGTTGGAATTCCTCGCTGGTTGCAGTAGAAAATCTGATCTTCACCAATTTTACTTGTGGTAGCCTCGTGTTCTAACTTGGCTGTTGAATTTTTTGATTCGATATACGGAAAAGTATGTGCACCACATTCGTTACCCATTAACAAAGAATCACATTGTGAAAAGTTACGGGCATTTTCTGCACGCGAGCCAATCTGAACCAAACCACGGTATGAATTCTGCGATTTACCTGCCGAAATTCCTTTTGAGATAATGGTTGATTTGGTGTTTTTTCCTAAATGGATCATTTTTGTACCGGTATCTGCCTGCTGATAATTGTTGGTAACGGCAATTGAGTAAAACTCGCCCACCGAATTATCGCCTTTTAAGATACACGAAGGATATTTCCATGTAACTGCCGATCCTGTTTCAACCTGTGTCCACGAAACCTTCGCATTTTTCTCTGCTATGGCACGTTTTGTTACAAAGTTGAATACACCACCTTTACCGTTTTTATCGCCCGGAAACCAGTTTTGTACTGTTGAATATTTAATTTCGGCATCGTTCATTGCGATCAACTCCACAACTGCTGCGTGCAACTGGTTTTCATCGCGACTTGGAGCGGTACATCCTTCTAAATAAGAAACATACGAACCTTCATCGGCAATTAACAAGGTACGTTCAAACTGACCTGTACCTGCCTGATTGATACGGAAATAGGTTGATAATTCCATTGGGCAACGAACGCCTTTTGGTATGTAACAGAAAGATCCGTCTGAAAAAACAGCCGAATTTAATGCAGCATAATAATTATCGGTTTTTGGAACAACAGATCCAATGTACTTTTGAACCAATTCCGGATGTTCTTTAATAGCTTCGGAAATCGAACAGAAAATAATTCCTTTTTCGTTCAAGGTTTCTTTAAAAGTAGTCGCAACCGACACAGAATCAACCACAATATCCATTGCAATGTTGTTCATACGTTTTTGCTCTTCTAAAGAAATCCCCAGTTTTTTGTACATAGCACGCAATTCCGGATCCACATCGTCGATAGATTTATTAGGATCTACCTGTTTTGGTGCAGAATAATACGAAATTGCCTGAAAATCGGGTTTTTGATACTTTACGTTTGCCCAAGTAGGCTCGGTCATTCCTTGCCAGATTCGGTACGCATCCAAACGCCATTCGGTCATCCATTCGGGCTCATCCTTTTTCTTGGAAATCGCTCGAACTATATCTTCATTCAGACCCACAGGAAACGTTTCAGATTCTAATTCAGTATAAAATCCGTATTCGTATTCCTTTGTCTCTAATTCTTTTTTTAATTCTTCTTCTGTGTATTTGCTCATAATAAGTTTTGAATTGTAGTTTAAGATTTAAGGCTTAAAGTTTTTGAACGTTAAACGTTAGACTTGAAACCTGAAACTAAAAACTATACTTTTTAAAGAGAAAAACTCTCTCCGCAACCGCATGTTCTGGCTGCATTAGGATTGTTAAAAACAAATCCCTTACCATTTAAACCGCCTGAAAATTCTAAAGTTGTGCCAACTAAATACAGGAAACTTTTTTTATCTACCGCGATTTTTACACCACTGTCTTCAAAAATTTTATCTGTTTCTAAAGCGTTTTCATCAAACTTTAGTTCATATTCTAATCCTGAGCAACCACCACTTTTCACTCCAACACGAATGAAGGCAGTTTCTGGGTTTAAACCGTCATCTTCCATCAACATTTTAGCTCTTCTTGCAGCCGATTCTGATACTTTTATCATGATTTTCGGGTTTTAAATTTTACTAACTGCAAAGATAGGTACAAATTATGATTTTTATCATATTAATAACAATATTATAACTAATTAAGCATAACAAAATACCCCAACAGTTTTAACTATTGGGGTGTGTTTTATTTAAAATTCTTTTATGTTATTGGCTTTATTGGTATCTGCCATTAATTCGGAAGGATCAATTACAACCGCTTTTATTTTTTTACCTTTTGTATCAAAATCAAAAGTGTACGTATTGTGAGCCCAATCCCATCCTTTTAAATCGGTTCTTTTAATATTTGGCGTTGCGTTTGGTTTATTCCAACGCATTAAGGTATTTGGAATGTAAAAACTTTCGGCAGATTCATCTTCATAAACCACAAATAAATCAATTGGCATTGGCATTAAACCAATTCGTTCTAATGTAATAGTTGCTTTTTTATCTTTTACATCCACATTTTTAATACCATAATCAATGGTATTGGTGGTTTGTGTCCAATCAACTAAATACCAATCTAAAACAGCACCCGTAACACGTTCGGCACTGCGTTTAAAATCGTTTGGAGTTGGATGCGTAAATTTATAATCGTTATAATAACGTTTTAAGGCTTTAAACGTATTATCCCAACCAATTACATACGCCAATTGTGTTACCAAAACAGCACCTTTTGTATAAGCCGAAATTCCATAATTCATATTGTCGTTAAAACGATCAGAATGAGTTGATAAAGGTTGCTCACCACCCATTTTTACCATGTAAAAGTAATTGTTGTACATGGTTTGAAATGGATTTTGATCTTCTTGATTTTTTTTATCCATAATTTCTTTCACAGCAAAATCGGCTATAAAAGATGTAAAACCTTCATCGAACCAACCGTATTTACTTTCGTTGGTTGCTAACACATGCTGAAACCATTTATGCGCTAATTCATGCGCGGTAACACCAATTAAACTTGGTAAACTACGCTTTCCTGTAATTAACGTGCACATAGCATATTCCATACCGCCATCGCCACCTTGAATTACCGAATATTGTTTGTACGGATAATCGCCAATGGTTTTATTAAAGTATTCTAACAGCTTAACGGTTTCTGGTTGTAATTTTTTCCAATTTTCGATAATTGATGGATCGTTTTTATAGAAAAAATGCAACTCCACATTGTTTGGCCCCATTACTTTATCGTGGATAAAATCGGGATCGGCTCCCCAAGCAAAATCATGAACATTTGGAGCAACGAAATGCCAGGTTAAGTTTTTTTGATTTTTTGGGATTGATACTTTTACACCTTCGTCTTGGTATCCGTGCCCAATTTCGTTTTTGTTTTGTAAGTAACCGGTAGCACCAACCGTGTATTTTTTATCTAAAGTTAACTTTACATCAAAATTTCCCCATACGCCATGAAATTCACGACCTATGTATGGATCGGCATGCCATCCTTCAAAATCGAATTCTGCCATTTTTGGATACCATTGCGCCATAGAAAAAGCTACGCCTTCTTCGGAATTTCTTCCAGCTCTACGAATCATCACAGGAACTTGCCCGTCAAAATTCATAGTAAAAGCAGCTTTTGCTTTTGGTATTAATGGTTTAGCCAATTCAACTTCTAAAATAGTACCAACTACTTTCGTTTTCAAGGCAACACCATCTTGTTTTAAATCTTTAACTTTTAAATACCCTATTTCATTCGGTTTTAATTCGGATATTTTACTTTGCTTTTTTTCGATACCATCTGGACCTTTAAACGACTTAACCATTCGTTTGTCGGGATCGGCAATTGCTGTTAAGCGCGCATCCATTTCGCTACCTGGCTGAAAAGCATTAAAGTATAAGTGGTAGAAAACCTTTTTTAGGGTATCGTTAGAATTGTTTGTATAAACCAATTCTTGAGTACCTGAATATTGAAATTTATCAACATCAACTAAAACATCCATTTTATAATCAACGTGTTGCTGCCAATAACCCGGATTGGGATTGTTTTGCTGTGCGTATCCGGCGGTTGATACTGCAATGAGTAAAAGTAAAAACTTTTTCATATTTTTATTTTAAGTGTTTATTGCAAATTAATAATAGTTCTTTTTCTTTAGAAATAATTATATCATTTTTTTAGATTCCTACGGAATGAAAACTTTGTGTTACTTCTTGGATTCTAAATAAATTAAAAACAAAAAACTATCGTATTATTCTTTATTACCCTTTTTTAGATTCCTACTTAATGACAATCTTTTATGTTTATTAAAAACTGTTTAAGATAAAAGAAAAAAGCTGTTCCCGAAAGAGAACAGCTAAATTACTAAATTAATTATACTTTATTTTTTTTCTTTAGAAACTTTATCTGCCATGATTAAAGCGTTGTAAAGGTTTACGAATTTTCCTGAAGTTGATATATCTTTAAAATTACGTTTATCGTCTTTTTTACCAGATACAATTACTTCTTGATTCACAGCTACACCAGAATCCATCATAATTCTTTTAACTTGAGAAGCCGTTAAAGTTGGGTAGTACGAACGAATCATTGCTGCTACACCTGCTGCATTTGGAGATGCCATTGATGTTCCTTGTAAATATTCGTATTTACCGTGTGGTGTTGTTGCGTAAATTTTAACTCCTGGAGCAAAAACGTCTACATCAACATGACCAAAGTTAGAGAAGTTTGCTACCATTTTTTCTCCGAATGAAGGGTTCAATGCACCAACTACTAAGAAGTTATCAGCAACTTCGGTATTTGTACCTTCGATACGATCGTTAGGGTAACGTTTAATTTCTTCACCTTCTGGATTTAAATCCATTGCATCATTACCAGCTGCAACAACGATTAATACATCTTTATCGGCAGCATATTTAATGGCATCAAAAACCCATTGGCTGTTTTGAGCAAAATATTTTCCAAAACTTCCGTTAATTACTTTTGCACCGTTATCAACTGCATAGCGAATTCCTAAGGCAATATCTTTATCGTACTCATCACCATCTGGCACTGCACGAACCGACATTATTTCTACGTTGTTTGATGCTACACCATCGCCACCAATGTTGTTATGACGAGTTTGTGCAATAATACCTGCAACGTGCGTACCATGTTTAGCATGATCACGATCGCCCATTACATCATTATCTCCATAATATTTATCGTTGATATTAAAAATATCATCACCTGTTTTACGTCCGTTAAAATCAGGATTTAAATTATAGTTTAATTGTCCGTTAACATAACCATCGAAATCTTTTAAATAATCTTTTGCTTCACCACCACCAGCAACTAAAGTGTAAGCTATGTTTTTAGCTTTGGTAACATCGGCAGGTGCGTCTGCAGGGATTTTATCTAAATCTTCTTTCGTAAAACTTTCTTTCTTTAAATAAGAAGCTACTTTATCGTGTGCCTCTTGCATCATTTCTAAACGCTTTTTAGCAGGCTCTAATTTTTTGCGTTTTTCTTCTAATTCTTTTAATGCACGCTGGTATTCAGAAGATCCATCATCGCCACGAGAAACAATACGTGTTAATTCTAACTGTTCTTCATTAGCTGCACCTAAAAAGTTCCAACCATGAATATCGTCTACATAACCATTCTTGTCATCGTCTTTTCCGTTTTTAGCAACTTCTTTAGGATTTACCCACATTTGCGTTTTTAAATCGGCATGGTCTACTTCAATACCAGAATCAATCACAGCAACGATAACTTTTTTACCTACTTTATCTTTAATAATTTCATCGTATGCACGATCTACAGACATACCAGGAATTGTATCCTTTAAAATATCTAAATGGCTCCAACGTTGTAAGCTAGTTTCTGGTAATGTTGCTTTTTTTGTTGGCAAATGGTCTGCATTTTCAATTGCTTTTAACGCACTTAAATCTTGTAAGTAAGATGTTTGCGCCGTTTTACAGCTGGTTAGGGCTAAAGCTACTAAAGCTGATAAGTAAAGATGTTTGTTGATTTTCATTTGATATAATCTTAAATTTTATTCTAATTAATTGGTATTGAAAAAACGGATATGTTACACGGCTAAATCATAAAATATCGTTAACAGAAAAAATTTCGTTTAAGCGGATGCCTTTTTCTGTTTCTTGTACCGTGATAATGTGGTTGTGCGCATCGTGTTCTAAATACAAATAATAGTTGTTTGCTGCGGCATTTTTTAAAAACTGTTCTTTTTCTGAAAGCGTAAGCAACGGACGTGTATCATACCCCATTACATACGGCAACGGAATATGACCGGCTGTTGGCAACAAATCTGCACAAAAAACAATGGTTTTGTCTTGATATTTTATATGCGGAATCATTTGTTTTTCGGTATGACCGTCTACAAACAAAATGCCAAAGTTAAGTTCTGATACTATTTCGGTTGGATTTGAATTTGGTTGTACAAATTTTAACTGACCACTTTTTTGCAGCGGCAGAATATTTTCTGATAAAAACGATGCTTTTTCACGCGGGTTTGGAATTGTAGCCCAATCCCAATGGTTTTCGTTGCTCCAATACGTTGCATTTTTAAAGGTAGGTTCGTAACCGGTGCGCGAATAGTTCCAAGAAACAGCACCACCACAGTGATCAAAATGCAGATGGGTTAAAAATACATCGGTAATATCGTTTTTATGAAAACCTTTGTCTTTTAGTGATTGTTCCAAATTAAAATTACCCCACATATTGTAGTATCCAAAAAACTTATCACTCTGTTTGTTGCCCATACCGGTATCAATCAAAATCAATCGGTTGCCGTCTTCAATCAACAAGCATCGCGCTGCAAGATCAATCTGATTATTGGCATCGGCAGGATTGGTTTTATTCCAAAGCACTTTTGGAACCACGCCAAACATAGCGCCGCCGTCTAACTTAAAATTACCTGCTTCAATGGCATGAAGTTTCATTGTTGTTCTGTTTTTTATGAATTAGTAAAAATAGGAATAATTTTTAGTTTTTGCCACAGGTATTTTAAACCACATAGACACATAGGTTTTTGTTTAAAGCAGTGCCGACCTTTCAAAACTATACCACCAAAGGTGGACTATGAAATCTAATAAAGTTTCTATAATATAATTTACTATGTGGTGATTTTTTTAGATATATATTTTGATATTTCGTCGTTTATTAAAATTGATATTTTCGCCAAAAAGTAAAATATGTGAATCTGTGGCTAATTAATTGTTTTAAAACCGATACAAAACAGTATTTTTGCCACATAGTACTGATTTATGAACCATACGTATCCCAAAACCGAAAAGCTGAAAAAGAAAAAGCATATTGATTTGCTTTTTTCGGAAGGACGTACGGTTACCAAATATCCGTTGCGATTGGTTTACGTGCCAGTGAAAGATTTAGATGTTCCGTTGCAAATGGGTGTTTCGGTTTCTAAAAGATACTTTAAAAAGGCGGTTGACCGCAATTATTTTAAACGTGTTCTACGCGAATGTTACCGTTTAAACAAAGAATTGCTGCTGAACAATTTAAAAGAACCTTATGTTATGATGTTTTTTTATCAAACCAAAGAACGACTGACGTACCAAGAAATTGAAGAAAAAACCAAAAAACTTTTTGAGAAGTTTACAGATACCTTACAAAAAACTCCCTGACTATTTTAATCAGGGAGTTTTTTATATTGTTTTACTACAACGATACAATCTATATTATACATAAAAGCAAAACTATTTCTTAACCAGCTTTTTAACTGCTGTACCTTGCGCTGTTTGCAAATGCAACATATACGTACCGCTTGCTAAGCTTTCTACGTTTAACTGTATTTCGGCTTCGTTGTTAAAGGTATGTGTACGTAACTGCTTGCCAG
>NZ_RQTJ01000037.1 GCF_003858535.1 Paenimyroides viscosum | reverse complement strand
TTGTATTCGACAGAAATATTAACAACCTAAAAATTAATCTCGTTTAATAATGCACTATGGGTTTCATTAATATATTCTTGAAAACCATCACTTATATTATTCGTTTCAACTATATGGAAATATTTATCATAAACAACATTCAGTTTACTCTCATTCTTTAATTTTCTATAATCTAAATGTTTTCTCAATCCCAAAAGAGCAATTTTCAATCTTTCTACCTTATAATCATTCAGTATATTATTCAATAAATCATCTAATAATGGAGCTCCTAATGTGCGTTTAAATTCTTCACCTTTATAAAGTTTATTAAATATTCCTATTAAAATTTCCGCATAACCTTCACTCATTCCTCCTTCAGAAATCAACTTATCAATTCCTTCACGTCTTGAAATCTCTTTAGTTAGAACTGTTTTTAAAATTTCATATATCTTTTTATTTTTTCTGAATCATCCATTTTGTAGTTTTTAATTAAATCAAATATATTTAACTTTACTTAAAACAAAAAAAGGAAAAACCATCACAGTCTTTCCTCTTTTATCTATTTTCTATTATCTAAAAAGGTTACTCTTTTAAAAGGTTTCTTGAAATTACTAATTTTTGAATTTCGGTTGTTCCTTCACCAATAGTACATAATTTAGAATCACGGAAGAATTTCTCTACCGGGAAATCTTTTGTATAACCGTAACCACCGTGAATTTGAATTGCTTCTGTTGAAACTTTTACACAAACTTCAGACGCATACATTTTTGCCATTGCACCTGCTGTTGTCATTGGCTTGTGGTTGTTTTTTAAATATGCAGCTTTGTGTAATAACAATTCTGAACATTCAATTTCTGTAGCCATATCAGCCAATTTAAAACCAATTGCTTGAAATTCTGAAATTGGCTTACCAAACTGCACACGTTCTTTTGAATATTTTAAAGATGCTTCGTAAGCGCCTTTTGCAATTCCTAAAGATAAAGCTCCGATAGAGATACGACCACCATCTAAAATTTTCATAGCTTGGATAAATCCTTCACCTACTTCACCTAAACGGTTTGCATCAGAAACACGACAATTGTCAAAAATCAGCTCAGCTGTTTCAGAAGCGCGCATTCCCAATTTATTTTCTTTTTTACCTGATGTAAAACCCGGAGTTCCTTTTTCAATTACGAAAGCGGTCATTCCGCGAGAATCACCTTTTTCACCTGTACGAACAATTACAACAGCAACATCGCCAGAAATTGCGTGCGTAATAAAGTTTTTAGCTCCGTTAATAACCCAGTCATTTCCATCTTTAACAGCAGTTGTTGCCATACCGCCAGCATCAGATCCTGTGTTGTGTTCGGTTAATCCCCAAGCACCGATCCACTCACCTGTTGCTAATTTAGGAATCCATTTTTTCTTTTGCTCGTCGTTTGCGAACGTTAAAATATGATTTGTACATAATGAATTGTGAGCCGCAACCGACAAACCAATCGAAGAATCTACTTTAGAAATCTCTTCAATTATGGTAATGTATTCGTGGTAACCTAAGCCAGATCCGCCTAATTCTTCAGGAACCAAAACACCCATATACCCCATTTCTCCTAATTTCTTAAATAATTCTACAGGAAAAGTCTGCGCTTCATCCCATATCATTATATTCGGTCGGATTTCTTTTTCTGCAAAATCTCTAATAGATTGTGCAATCATTGCTTGTGTTTCGTTGTATTCAAAATTCATCGTACTGTATTTTATCGTTGTTTTTTGCTTATTTTTCTAAAAAGCCAAATATAACTTAATTATCTTTAATTTGTCAAGAGGAAAATTATTAATTTTTTCTAAATCTTCAATTTTCAACGGATTTTCTTGTTTGCTGCGATAAACTACAATTTCTCTTGCTAAATAAGAAGTTATATACGGAATTTTCGCCAAATCTTCTTTACTGGCAGTATTAACATTTACTTTTATAATTGTTGCAGCAACTTTAATAGAAGTATTCTGTTTTAATATTTTAACAGCTTCGGGACGCAATCCTTTTATAAAATCGATTTGATGGATCGATACAAAACCTCCTAATTTTTCGCGTTCATTGATAATTGCATTCGCATAATAATCGCCAATTCCTTTTATGGCAACCAAGTCTTCAACAGTCGCTTTGTTTAAATCGATATTTTTAAGAACAACCGGCGCGCTATTTTCGATATAAGTATTCGATTTTTTATTCTGTGTCCATTCTGGAAATTTAAAATAAGGCGAAATTTTATCAAGCAGTTCCGTTGAAACTCCTGTTACTTGTTGAAACTCGGCAGCAGAATTTATATATTTTCCTGTTGCTCTATATTTTAGTAATTTATCGATTTCGACAGTGGTCATTCCTAATTTAAATCCTTTGTAATCATTGATAAAATTTGGATTAAACGGCTGCATCTCATATTTTTTCAACACCAGCTGTTTTAAACTATCAATTTGTAATTGTGTTGCAGCATCAACCTTATAATTAGCTGTTTCGTTAGTAAACGATCTACTTTTAGCAATTAATATCACAAACTGCAAAAGCACGATGATTACTACAAAAACCACAAGAGCTCTGCGTTGTTTATTACTGAAATACGGAAGCTGCATTTTCATCTGTTCATTAATTTTATACCTATTTCACAGTTTAAGCATCTTTTTAAATCGCAATAATTCTTTTTTAGAAATAAAACAGACTGACTGTCTAAGGACGATGTTAAAGGAATATTCATTTTCTTAAACATATCTGTGGTGCTGTTTTTTTCTAGATCGATTGATTGATAGTGCTGTAAAACTTCGTCTATCATATCTTTACCCAATTGCTGATGATACACATATTGAAAAGGTAAAATGGTATTTATAAGCAATAAGTTGTAAAACGATTGTGAGACCGTTTTTTTTCGATTTTTATGCTCTTTGCCAAACACGTAGTGCGTTTGCCAATAATTTGAAATTTGTATATCTAATAATTTATTGTTAACCGATATGCTTTCAGGATTACGAATAAGATCGAACAAAAAAGGCTGATTGTAAATAAACGTAGCAAACTGAACCAACCGTATAACCGGAAAATTATCTGGACGCAATTTGTAATAAGACGGCGTAAGGTTATTTTGCTTTAACTGATATTTTTGCTTTAAATATGCATAGGTTTTTTGTAGCGTTTTAAGGTAATAATCTTCACTTTCTGATTGCAACAGATTGGCGGTTCCTAAAAACAAAGCTTCTAGATGCACCAAATGTGCCTGTTCTTTCCGAATGATTTTCAATGGCAAATTTTTCGCAACTTCATAGAAAACCTCTCCGTTTATATTCAACCCGAAATTACGAAGCAACATACGGTAAAACGATTCTTCCCAATTGTTATTGGTTTGCTTTAGTTCTTTTACAATTCGATTAGTAAATTGTTCTAAACGCTCAATCATTAACTTTTCTTTCCACAAAAGCCAATCAAACGAATTGAACTGTTTAATATAATCTTCGCAAAAAATGTACTGAGGATTTAACTTGAACTGATGATATGCGTTAAAAACATCTTCTGAAATATAATCTTTTAAAACAATAGTAGGAATTTCGGTTCCGTTAGATCGTAAAACCGATAAATCGTTGTGCCAAACTACATGCAGAATTACGTTCTGATAAGCAGGATCGATTTCATGATGATGCGCATACCAATCTGAAGCATTTATGTGCATTTCTACGTTTCCTGCCCATAATTGCCCGTCGATATAAACTTGTGCGTTAAAAAAATCCGGCCCTTCTGTCCCTAAATACAAACCGAAATCTTTTATAACAACCTCATTGTTCTGAACTGTTTTGAGTGAAGTATTGTTAAGCTTTTTGAATCTCCACACATAATGTAAAAAATCTTCCCGCATATTAAAAAAGCTTTTTATAAATGTAATTTATTTTTTCAAAACTTCCTAATTATCAACTGTTTCAATTGAAATAATTTTAAGCAACTATAAAAAAAGGAGCAACTTAATGTTACTCCTTTTTTGCTATTTAATATTATTAATGATATCGTATTTAGTAATGATATGATGTTTACCGTTGCCTAAATCAACCAAAACAGCGTTGTTGTCTTTTGTGATTAGCTTAGCAACATCTTCTACCGTGGTTTGCAGCGAAACAATTGGGTAAGGTTTGCGCATTATATCTTTAATCGGTGTATCGGCAACATTGCTGTTGTTTACAAATGCATTAAAAAGATCCACATCTTCTAACGATCCAACAAAACCATTAGTATCAATTACCGGAATTTGCGATATTTTATATTTACGCATTCTATCAATTGCGTGGCTTGCCAATTCTTCTGTACGAACAATTACCAAAGGTTTATCGATATGATTTTTGATTAAATCGTGCGCCGTAACAATTTCTTCTTCTAAATAACCACGTTCACGCATCCAATCATCGTTAAAAATTTTACCAATGTAACGCGAACCTGAATCGTGGAACAAAACAACCACTACATCAGTCGGCTTTAGTTGATCTTTCATTTGCAACAATCCTTTAATTGCCGAACCAGATGACATTCCTACAAAAATCCCTTCTTCTAAAGCTAATTTTCTACAGAAAACCGCTGCGTCTTTATCGGTAACTTTTGTAAAATGATCGATCACAGAAAAATCAACATTCTTTGGAAGAATGTCTTCACCGATACCTTCTGTTACGTATGAATACACTTCGTTCTCATCGAAAATACCCGTTTCATGATATTTTTTAAAGACCGATCCGTACGTATCAACTCCCCAAATTTTTACATCAGGTTTTTGTTCTTTCAGATATTTTCCAACGCCCGAAATTGTTCCACCTGTACCAACACCAACGATAAAGTGCGTAATTTCACCATTTGTCTGATTCCAGATTTCAGGACCTGTTTGTTCGTAATTTGCTTTTGCGTTTGATGGATTATCGTACTGATTAACGTACCAAGAATTCGGCGTTTCTTCTGCCAAACGTTTAGAAACCGAGTAATATGAACGTGGATCGGTTGGTTCCACATCGGTAGGGCAAACAACAACCTTAGCACCAACGGCACGCAAAATATCCATTTTTTCTTTAGACTGCTTATCGGTAATTACACAGATCAACTTGTATCCTTTCACAATAGCTGCCAATGCCAAACCCATTCCGGTGTTTCCTGATGTTCCTTCTATGATTGTTCCGCCTGGTTGCAAGCGTCCGTCTGTTTCGGCATCTTCCACCATTTGCAAAGCCATACGGTCTTTACAAGAATGTCCCGGATTAAAATATTCTACCTTTGCAAAAACCTTACAAGGCAAATCTTTTACAATTTTATTTAACTGAACCAAAGGCGTGTTTCCAATGGTTTCTAATATATTTTTTGCGTAGTTCATTACTTATAAATTTATGCAAAGATACAATATGCTTTTTAGAAAAGAAAAAAGTTGTATTACTACAACTTTAATTAAAGAAATTCCATTTCATACCCAATCTAAAAGTTAAATCGCGGTAGGGATATGTTGGTGAATTGTAGTAATTATAACCCGTAAATTTTGAATTAAAATGATCTACGTTAATATATATTTGAGCCGTTTTAATTTTTAAATTCAAAAAGAAATCAAACATTGGAAAATTCCCTATTTTAATTTGATCCTGAACAATAAAATCACCTAAAACAGGGTGATATTCGTTTGCATAATACTTTGTAAAGTAGTTAAAGGTAATTCCCGTTTGAAAAAACAGCGCTTTACGAAAGGCATAATCTTGATAATAAATGGTGTTTCGTGTAACAAATTGCGGAACATTTAAAATATCATTATCTTGAATTACTTGCTGAAACATAACAGTATTATCTATCCCCCAGTTATTAAAAGTAAAATCTTTTTGCGCCTTAACCATAAAATAGTTAATTACCTTGCCGTACTGTTTAGGCGTAACCAATAATTGTGCATATCGTCCGTTAGCATCAGTTGCCAAAGCATCGTTACTAAAATATAATTTATCTGTAATTAATTGATATGTTCCTTCCAAATTAATAAAAGGCGAAATAACCTTTGCATTTAACGTACTGTATTTTTCGTTAGAGAAATCATTTAGCCAATTTAAACCAATGTATCCACTTTGAAAAAACTGATAAGTGTAATCGGGAATTCTGCTTTCTAATTGATAAGTAGCTTCAATTCCGTATGATTCATTCAAATTAAAGGCTGCATTTATTTTTAAATCTGTTAGCGATCTACCAATAACAGACTGTTTAAAATAAGCATCGGCAACAAGATGTTCTTTATTCAACATATAAGATCCACCAAGTGTAATAATATCATCTTTTAGCTGATTTGGAATTTTATTGCTTGCTGCATCTATTACAATAGACTGATAACGATGGGTAAAATTATACATCCCCGCGCTTACTGCAAATAAACCAACAGTTTTAGAATCAAAGGCTAAATCTACCGAATTCTCAAACCGCATGTGTCGCACCTTATCATAAATTCCTGATGCAAATGATTCACCAAAATACGGTTGTCTATCATTAAAAGGCTTAACATTTGCTTGCTGAAAAACATTAGAAAAATATTCGTAAGTAAATTGGTGACGAATAAGTGTTTTGTTATTTTCTGATTTATTAAACTGAAAACTGTGGTCGAAATAGCCACGCAAGCCTTTAAACAATGATTTACCTTCTTCAATTTGGACTCTTAATTGCTCTCGATTATTAAAAGGTTCATTAGAAGATTCAAAATTATTTGTAAATACCAAACCACCGTTTTCTTCGTTTGAAATATCTTGAAAAGTTATATGGTTTTTAAATTGATAGCGTTTGTTTTTAGTAAAATAACTAGATCCAATTCTAAAATTTCCGTTAGAAGTTAACTGATTTACATATTTACCTTGCGAACGTAAACCTCGATAGCCAAGAAACACATTAAATTGTTCGGAAGTATTCATTGTTATTAATGCATCCAGATTTTGTCCTTTACCTGTAACACTACGATACATCAATTCTGATGCTGGTGTAGGAACACTATAATAACTGATATCTTCTTTATTTAAATAAGAAAATCTACGTGCATTAAACCCAACATTAATAACATTATTTACATTCAACACATTCGGATCTAATGATTGAAACGTTTGACCATCGTTACTAAACTGAAGTTTTCCAAAAATATCCTTACGTAAATAGTTAAAGGCATATTGCTTTTTAAGATTAAGGATTGTATCAAAAGTAGATGCTCCTTTAATCTCGTTAAAAATCTTGTATTCAGAAATAGGCGCAACCGTATCGCCTGCTTTGGTAATAATCTTTTTTACTTTTAAAGAATCGTTATCAGACAAATTTACCGACGAAAAACGATCTACCGAGTTAGCAGTCCCAACTCTGGTAGTATTCAACGTATTTCCTGATTTAATTTTTTGACCTGATTTTCTTACCTGCCCAAAACATGTAAAAGAAAATAACAGTACAAAAGTCAAAATAAAACGCATAGATGCAAATTTTACACAAAAATACATTTTTTTAGCAACTATACTATACAAATAAAAAAAGAGATGCAAAATGCATCTCTCTTTTAAAATATTTAAAACTACTGATTAAAAACCAGGGTTTTGAACCATATTTGGGTTTGAAACCATTTCAGATCTTGGAATTGGCAACGTCAACCTTGTACTATTTGCAGGTAAATTACAAGCCCCTGTAGATACACAATCTTGAGGATCACGCACGAAACCAGGAGAACCAGCACGTACACCTAATCGTTTCATATCTAAGAAACGTTGACCTTCAAAAGCGAATTCAACTCTTCTTTCTTCTAAAATTCTAGCATAAGCCGCTTGAGCTGAAGAGAAGTTAGTTGGCATAACCAAAGCTGTACCATCACCAGCTATATTTCTGTTAACTCTAATATTAAAAATAATAGACTCCACATTCGAAAAATCGTTTAAAGCTACAGTTCCTGTGTATTGTCCTTCAAACGCACGTTTTTCAGCTAAAGCTAATAACATATCTGTGTAACGGAACATCCAAAGACTATTCATTAAAGGTCTGTTTGTAATACCAGTATATTTACCAATATTTAAAACGTCATCTGTTTTATATTTATCTGGAGTTAGAGATGCATAATTTGTTGCAACTTTAGAATTACTGAACACAGAAACTAAATAACGTGCTTCTAATCTTGTTGCGCTGTAAGGAGTTCCTTGCTTTGCAGGCTCTAATTTATCTAACTCATTATACAATGAACGTCCCATTTCCATGTATGGTTGGTCGCCGACTCTTGCTGGATACCATGAAGCAGCAACCCCTGATTGAACACCACCTTGTGTAGGCACTCTATTTAACTTAAATATACCTTCTGTAAAATCAGCAGTTTCAGCACTTTCGCCAAACATTGCTAAATACGTCCCAACATCTGCAATAGATTTACTAGCGTCTAAAAGATTAAAAGAAGTTTCTAATTTTTCATATGCAGCTGCTGATTGCACCATAGAATACATTTTAATTAAAATAGACTCTAACATTTCATTTGATGCATAACCTGTTCCCGTCATACCACCTCCTGGATTTAGATTACCAGGCGTACCATCTGGCTTTTCAACTAATTTTTTTGCCTTTGAAATATCATCTTCTATAAATTTAACTATTTCAGAAACTGTAGATCTTTTTTCAAATCTTTTGTAATCATCGGTTTGTAAAAAATCAAATTTAATTACAGACAAACCATTAGGATTTGTATAATCAGGAGTAAAAAAAGCAAACAATTTATAATGAGAATAAGCTCTTAAAGCGTAAATATGTGCTTTATGGTTATTTAACTCATCAATACTTGCTTTATCAGCAGCAACTGATGGATTTAAGCCAACCATCATTTCGTCAATACGATTCAAAATTCGGTTTAAACGATTTACCACTCCATAATAACTTCCCCAAATACCTTGGGCATTATCATTTCCAGCTTGTAATAAAAAGGTATAACTACCGTCATTAATTCCTTGTCCAGCATTACCTGTTCCTACGCCTAACTCATCGGTAAAAAATGAATCAAAGTCAATCTCGGTTTCTCCAGGAAAAAGAGCATATACATAACGGATACCTTTACCAATATCAGCTGGCGTTCTAAAAACATCACTTTCTTCAGTGACAACTCCAGCTTGATCTATATCATATGCATCTGAACAACCAGTTAAAAGGGCAGATGCAAATAATGCACTTAAAAATATTTTCTTCATAATTTGTTATCTTTAAAATTGAACTTCTACACCAAAAGAAATTGTCTTTGGCGTTGGGTATTGACCAAAGTCAACGGCTCTTGTACTTTCTGCATCCCAACCTCTCCATTTAGTCCAAGTGTGTAAGTTTTCTGCTTGTGCATAAACTCTAAGACCAGTTAATTTTAAGAAGTTTAAATCTTGTTTTTTAAAGTTATATCCTACTGTAAGGTATCTTAATCTTACGTAAGATGCATCTTGTAAGTAGAAATCAGAATCTCCACCATAAGCAAAATTAGAACCAGATAATTTAGGGAACGAAGCGTCTCTATTGTCTGGTGTCCAATAATCTCTCAAATCGTTAGACAAGTTATTTTGTTTTATTAATGTTGGTGCTGTAAAGAAAAAATATTCGTTATCATATCTCCAAGCATCAAGTGCATAAGTAAAATCAGCTGTTAAAAACCATCCTTTATGTTCAAAGTCTAAACCAAAACCACCTTGATAAACTGGCATAGAAGACTTTCCTAACCATTGGTAATCTGCATCAGTTGGTGCTTCTGTAACACCACCGTCTTTACTACGGAAAGTCATATTTCCGTTTTCCGGATTGATTCCTAAATATTCAGCCATAAAGAATTCATTTACCATACTTCCTTGGCGATAACCTACTAAACTACCATCCCAATACTCCCCACCTTCATTAGGGATTTCAACTACAGTATTCTTATTATAAGCACCTACAACTCTCATCGTTAAACGTGTATTTTCGTTACGTATAAGATCTCCAGCAATATTTACCTCTACACCCTCATTCTTCATAGAACCAAAGTTTGCATTAATAGTAGCAGCACCATTAATTGCAGAAATTGGCGTATCTAAATATAAGTCATCAGTTTGTTTTTTATAAACATCTACACTACCTCTTAAACGATCGTTCCATACACCGAAATCCAATCCAATATTTGCTTGTGTAATTACCTCCCATTGTAAAGATCTATTAGGTAACCCAGAGATAGTTAATCCTGTTTCTTGGTTGTAACCAACACCAGAAGCATACCTTGTATCATATAAGTGTGCTCCACCAAAAAGTCCAGCATTTGTAATATCTTGGTTACCTGCAGATCCATAAGATCCTCTTAATTTTAAATTATTGAAAACTGAATTCTCCATGAATTTTTCACTGTCAATATTCCATCTTGCAGACACAGACCAGAAAGTTCCCCAACGGTTATCATCAGTAAAACGGAAAGAAGCATCGCGACGTATAGTTGCATCAACTCCATATCGTCCTGCATAATCGTAACTAGCTGTTCCAAAATATGAGAATAAACCAGCGTCACTTCTTGATAATCCAGCAGTAGGTGCGTATAACTGGTAGTTTACTGCACTACCAATCCAACCTGTAGTTCCACCATCAGACCAAAATATTGGGTCAAAACCTTGTTTATTAATACTTCTTGATCTAAAGTGTGCTTTCAAGTATTCTAAGAAAACTCCAGCAGAAACTTTGTGTACATCGTTGAATGTATTTTCGTAACGTAAGTTTGTATTAGTATTGAAAACCATACGCTCTTCAAAAATATCTCCTACACGTCCTAAAAACTCTCTGTTTTGTGGAATACCAAATAGGTATTCGTTAAACGCATCATATCTAGTCCAGCTATTTTGATTAATAGTTTGGTAATCTACACCTGTTTGGTTAGCTATTTTAAAATGGTCAGATAATTTGTAAGCAACATTACCGTTTACTAACATTTTAAATTCGTTTTGTCCAAAGCCTGTTGTATTTCTTCTATCTAACAAAAATAATGGCATACCATCCGAAATACCAATCCTCTCAGCATCATACAAATCGTACAATTGTCTACCATTCTGGTAAGAATTTGGAGATAAATATGGTAATGATTGAAATGCCCCTAAGAAATAATTGTTATTTACCGCATTTGTACCAGCTGCATTTTCCATATTGGACACAGAATAGTTAGCATTGAAAGTAGTACCGTAGGTTAAACGACCTGAATTATTCTTACCGTCTAAATTAGATCTTACGTTGAAACGTTTTAAGTCCGTACCCTTCAAAATTCCACCAAATTCAGAATAGCCTACAGATGTAAATGTAGAAAGATTTTTAGAACCTGCACTGAAAGTTACAGTATGCGCCTGACTTATAGCTTCGTTAAAAAACACATCAGTCCATTTTGTATCAATCGCTCTTTGTGCTGGTGTAAGATTAGCACCTACACTAGGATAGTAACCTCTTGCTGTACGTACGAAATCATCATATTCTGCCGTATTCATTAAGTTAAACTGATTTCTTTGAATAGAAGAAACACCTGTTGTACCGATATATCTAATACTTAAATCAGAATCAAACGAACCTCTTTTAGTTGTAATTACAATTACACCATTAGCACCGCGGTTACCATAAATTGCTGTTGCACCCGCATCTTTTAAGATATCAACACGATCGATTTCATTAGGGTTTAACGAACGAAAACGACTTGAAGACATTGGCACCCCATCAATAATATACAAAGGCTCTGTAGATCCGTTAATAGAACCTAGCCCACGTAAAGTTACCTGACTACTAGCTCCCGGTTGACCTGAACCTGTCATGATATTCAAGCCAGGAACCTGACCTTGTAATGTTTGCATAATTGATGCATTTGGTCGTCCTTCAATTGTTTTAGAAGTTACCGAGGAAACTGAAGTTGCATTTTCTTTTTTAGTAGTTGTTCTGTAAGTATCAACAACTACTTCGTCTAAATACGAATCATCCTCTACTAATGTTACGTTTAATACACCAGCATCTGAAACAGTTACTGTTGTAGGCTTAAAACCTTCGTAAACGACTTTAATTCGGTCGCCTTTTTTTAGGTTTAATATATATTTTCCTTCTTCGTCAGTATCTGTACCCTGATTAGTACCTACCAACATAACAGTTGCCCCAGGAATAGGGTCACCTTCTTGTGTTTTTACAACTCCTGTCACTTGCTTTCCTGGCTGTGCAAAACCTACTTGCATAATCAGAGCAAAGAATAGAGTTAAAATCCAAGTAAACTTTGATCTCATATTAATTTAATTTGAATTAGTTTAAGTACAAAACTAAACCTTTTTTATATAATAACAAATTTTTAACATATAAAAAAAGAGAATTGCTTTCACAATTCTCTTCTTCTAGTTTATTAAAAAATTACTTTTTTATAAATTTATAACTTTTTTTCGCTTCGCCTTTTGACAGCGTTAGGATATAAGTCCCCGTTCTTAAGGAAGACACATCAATTGTAGCGTTATTTGAACTAAAATTTAAATTCACATCTTGCACTTTTTTTCCACTAATATCAAATATTTGTGCACTAGCGTTCATTAAAGTTTCTAAATCACCATTAATATTAAGGTAAGAATCTGTAGGATTTGGATATATATTTAAATTTTGTAATATAATATTTTCTGCTGACGCTTTTCCATCAGTAGCAGGCATTGTCCCACCCGCACCAGAAATTATCAATGTATAATGTTGATTACCTCCTTGTAACGCCCCTTTGTGATTTACCACAATTTTATAATTACCTGCAACTGCAGATTGCGGTTCAATTTTTTCAATATTATCACGCGCATTATCTACAGTGTTTACAGCAATACTAGTTGAACTTGGTACTATTGCCCATTGTTGCACTAAAGACCATGGATAATAAGTAACATTGGTATCGGTATTTATTAATCTTAAATCTAAATCATTTACCAATTTTTTTATATTTAGATCAGTTTGTGTTGTAACTGTCCCTGCAGGGTCAGTCCAAGCAATAGTAGCAACTAAAGGAGCTACACCGTCATAAGAAAACTCATATTCAAACGTTGCCCCATTAGGTAATTCTAATTCTCTAAACAACGCTGTTTCTGCTTTGGCTTGATCAATAACTTGCCTTCCTTTATCTGCATCTATTAACCCCCAACCAAACATAAAATCAGGTCCTGCAGCAGGTCCCGCTTCTCTTGCTGTGTGTGCCATTAATGCACGAACTGATGCTGATCTCATATAATCAGTATTTACTTGTTTATAATAACCTTGCCATAACGTAACTACACCTGTTACAGCTGGTGATGACATTGATGTTCCACTCATTACTGCTGTAGACGTTAATCCATTTATACCAACCGACTTTACATTAACTCCTTTTGCAGCAATATCTGGCTTAATTCTAAAATCATCGGTAGGTCCGTAACTACTAAATCCAGCAATAAATGGTGCCACACCACCAATAGTATTTACAGATGAAGGTCCAGTTATTCCTGTAAAATTCTCTGTACCATTAGTTGCAGCAACTACAATTGTATTTTTTGCTGATGCAGCCCAAGAAAGCAAATCTTTACCTCCGGTTTTTTGTGGAATTCGGCCATCACCACGGCTGTTTCCTGCTGAAGTTACTATTGTATAATATGGTGCATTATAAGCTAATTGATCATATTCTCTCGTTTTAGCACTATATTGCCCAAGTATTGACACAGGACCATTATTACCTACATAATCATAACCATACGAATGATTTGAAACATAAATTGGATCAGAAGTATTGTTAGCTGCAGTAGTCATTTCTGAAATATCATTACTATAATCCCAGCCATAAATACGCGCTTGTGTTGCAAATCCCATCACATCAGCACCACCTGTAAAACTACCAGCGCCCACAGTACCCGCAACGTGTGCTGCATGATCATCAACAGGAGTACTTTGCTTTGCTATATATCTTCCAGATGAGAAAGCCAAGTGAGAAGCCACAGCTATCCCTCCATCCCACACTCCAACATTCATACCAGCACCACGAATACCATCGGTATGTAATGGCTTTGCATTTGCCGTTTGTAGCGAACTGCCTGTAGTAGAGTTATTATGTGTAGTCCCATATAATAATTGTTTCGACTCTTCATCATACCCCATAAGCATCACTACTCTTCCATCTTCTATTTTGCGAATAGGCATATTTAATTCAGTCGCAACTTTAACTGCCTTCTGATATTCTGCTTCTTTTTCTTTAGCAAATTGTTCTAGAAATTCGAAGTTAGTGGCTTTACGTATTTTATCAGACATGGGTTGAATTTCATCAACTGGTCTATTTTGAACTTGTGCATGAGCATTTCCAAAAGATAATGCTAATAAAGCTAAGAACAACTTTGTAATTTTATTTTTCATTTTATTTAAAATTAAATCATAGTACATTTAAGATATCAAATTTATGTAAATTTGTTTTGATTTTTATTTTTTTATTAAATTATTACATTATTTAACATTTTGTTATGTTATTAAAATCATATAGCAACCTATTAATAGAGATTGGTACAGACGAAGCTGGCAGAGGCTGCTTGGCCGGTCCTGTTACTGCTGCAGCTATTCTTATTAACGATAAATTGGAAAACGAACTGATTAACGATTCTAAAAAACTGTCGATTGGTTCAAGGAAAAATTTGCGTTCTTTTATTGAAGAACACAACAACTTATTTAGTATTGCGCAAGTGCATGAGAATACTATTGATGAAATAAATATTTTAAACGCTTCTATTGAAGCTATGCACAAAGCTATTTCTATTTTAAGCTTTGAACCTGAATTTATTATTGTTGATGGAAACCGATTTAAACCTTATAAGCAAGTTCCGCACCAAACAATTATTAAAGGAGATAGTAAATATTTAAGTATTGCGGCGGCTTCTATTTTAGCGAAAACGTATCGTGATGAATATATGCTGCAACTGCACGAAGAATTTCCAATGTACGGCTGGGATACCAATATGGGTTACCCAACTAAAAAACACCGAGCTGCCATTTTAGAATACGGCCCCTGTAAATACCACCGCAAAACATTCAGGCTTTTACCAGAACAACTGGTCTTGGATTTAAACAGATAAGGAGTGAAAATTCACTCCTTATTATATTATAAAAATTCGGCTTGGAAAAGCTCTTTAAAATAATGCAAGATTTTTTGCTTTACTTCTTCTTCGTTTACTGTTTCTATACCTAATTCAACATTTAAAGAAGCTACTGCTTTTCCACGAATACCACACGGAATAATATTATCAAAATAGCCCAAATTGGCATTTACATTCAATGCAAAACCGTGCATAGTAACCCACCGCGAAGCACGTACACCTAACGCGCAAATTTTTCGGGCAAAGGGTGTTCCAACATCTAACCAAACGCCGGTTTCTCCTTCACTTCGCATTCCATTCAAACCATAATCTGCCAATGTTCTAATAATTACATCTTCTAAAAAACGTAAATATTTATGAATATCGGTAAAAAAATTATCTAAATCTAAAATCGGATATCCTACAATTTGACCGGGTCCGTGATACGTGATATCTCCACCCCGATTTATCTTATAAAACGTAGCACCTTTTGCTGCCAACTGCTCATCATTCAAAAGCATATTATCAAAATCACCACTTTTTCCTAATGTATAAACATGCGGATGTTCTACAAACAAAAAATAATTAGGTGTTTCTTTTGCATTTGCTTCGTCTTTTCGATTTTGTGATTTTATACTTAAAATCCCTTGAAATAATTCTTCCTGATAATCCCAGGTTTCTTTATAATCTTTTAAGCCTAAATCTTTTATTTGAACTTTTTTATTCATTTTATTGTGTTTACCTATTTGTATTTAGGATTGTTTAATATTACCAAAGCACCAATAACTCCTGGAACCCATCCTGCCAATGTAAGCAGCAATACAATCAATATCGATCCACAACCTTTATCGAATACAGCAAAAGGCGGTAAAAATATGGCTAATAAAACCCTCCAAAAACTCATAGTTTTTCAATTAATTAATATTCTTACAAATTTAGTCAATTAAAAACAATGTTGTATTTAAAAATATTCAAACAAAATAGATCAACGAACTAAAAAATAGTTAATTTTGCAGGTTAAATAAAGAAAATATAAATTTTATGCAACTTTCAGAACAAGAAATCATCAGAAGAGAAAAATTGGGCAAGTTACGTGAACTTGGCATCAATCCTTATCCCGCTAATTTGTTTCCGGTAGATCATTCATCGAAGCAGATTAAGGAAACTTTTGAAGAAGGAAAGAAGGTTGTGACTGCCGGCAGATTAATGAGTGTACGCGATCAGGGTAAAGCCAGTTTTGCCGAAATTCAAGATCAGGAAGGTAGAATTCAATTATATTTAAACCGTGATGTTATTTGTACAGGCGATGACAAAACATTGTACAACACCGTTTTTAAAAAATTAACTGATTTAGGCGATTTTATTGGAATTGAAGGTGAATTATTTACTACACAAGTGGGTGCAAAATGTATTCGTGTAGAAAAATTTTCGATTCTTTCTAAAACTTTACGTCCTTTGCCATTACCAAAAACCAATGACGAAGGAAATGTGTTTGACGCTTTTACCGATCCAGAATTGCGCTACCGTATGCGTTATGTAGATTTAATCGTTAATCCGTTAAACAAAGAAATTTTTATAAAACGCACCAAATTATACAATGCCATGCGATCGTTTTTTAACGACCGTGGGTATTTAGAAGTTGATACTCCTGTTTTACAGTCTATTCCAGGTGGTGCAGCGGCTCGACCGTTTATTACGCACCATAATGCTTTAGACATTCCGTTGTACATGCGTATTGCAAACGAATTGTACTTAAAACGTTTGATTGTTGGTGGATTTGAAGGGGTTTACGAGTTTTCTAAAAATTTCCGTAACGAAGGAATGGACAGAACGCACAATCCAGAATTTACAGCAATGGAAATTTACGTTGCCTATAAAGATTACAACTGGATGATGGAGTTTACCGAGCAATTGTTAGAGCATTGTGCCATTGCGGTTAACGGAACAAGCGAGGCTACTTTTGGCGAACATAAAATTAGTTTTAAAGCACCATACCAACGTGTAACGATGCGTCAGGCGATTATTGATTTCACCGGTTTTGATATTGATGGAAAAACGGAAGATGAAATTCGCGAAGCTGCTAAAAGCATGGGGATTGCGGTTGATGATACTATGGGCAAAGGAAAATTGATTGATGAAATTTTCGGCGAAAAATGCGAAGGAAATTACATTCAGCCTACATTTATCACTGATTATCCTAAAGAAATGTCGCCACTTACCAAAGAACACCGTGACAATCCAGAATTAACAGAGCGTTTTGAATTGATGGTTTGTGGTAAAGAGATTGCAAATTCGTATTCTGAATTAAACGACCCTATTGATCAGCGTGATCGTTTTGAAGATCAGTTGAAATTATCGGAAAAAGGAGATGATGAAGCCGGACAATTTATTGATGAAGATTTCTTGCGTGCATTGGAATTTGGCATGCCCCCAACAGGAGGTTTAGGAATTGGAATGGATCGATTGATTATGTTTTTAACCAATAACCCATCAATACAAGAAGTGTTATTCTTCCCACAAATGCGCCCAGAAAAAGCAGCTCCAACTTATGAGTTAACTGATGACGAAAAAATCATTGTTTCTATTTTAGAGAAAAACGAAAATAAAATGGCATTAGCTGCATTAAAAGAACAAGCAGCATTAAGCGGTAAAAAATGGGACAAAGCCATGAAAGCTTTAGCATCATACAACCTAACCAAAGTGGTTACAGAAAACGAAGAAAAAGTAGTTGAGTTTGTTTAAACTACTTTTGTGCTTAATAATAACAAAACCCTCTGCTTATTTGCAGAGGATTTTGTTTTAGCTACTTTTTCTTTAGCTCCATAAAAAAACGCTGCTTGTTACAGCAGCGTTTCTATAAATTAAATTTTAAACTTTAATTATTTTTTAAGTTTTAAGTTTTTGACTTGAAAAATTGTATTATTATTTATTTTTAAATTTTTAACATTTTTCCCTTTAGGTTTTGCCCCTAAATCTTGTATATCAAATGAATATTCACCATTCCAAAATAACTTTGCTAATTCTCCACTATTATCACCAGTAGCCTCACTTGTATAATTAGCTGTTCCTGGTTTCGGGTTAGGGTTCCCTACAGGTACAGCATTACCAGTTCCAGCAAAAGCCATTGTCATATTTGTAATAGTAAATGGTGCTGTCCCATTAATTTCAACAAATCCCTCTTGAATTGCAATTTGAGGAGCTTGGAACGGGAACACCATATTATTTCCATTTCTTGGAACTAAAACATCTAGATAATAAATATGTTTCGCATTAGCATAAGACGTCCCATCAAAACTAACCATAACCCAATTAAGTGCTGGAGTTGTACCATCAGGCATAGTTAAATTAGGTATTGAGACATTACCTGATTGTTGATCGATAACTCCGTTTAACACAAAAAGTGTAGTATTTAAAGGATTTGAAACACCATTATAATCAATTCTATTACCTGTTGGTTCCGGTTCTTCTTCTTCTTTTTCTAAAACTTTAAATTTAAAGTTAGCGGTTAAATTATCCATAGTGGCAATTACAGAGTGATCGCCAAGTTTAGCTGGTGTATACGTCTTACCTGAAATATTTGTACCATTTACTCTAAACTTTGTAGAAGCAGTTACATCTACACCGTTTAACATTGCTTTAAATTCAAACACATCGCCTATGTATTTAGCATCTTCCGGATTAGCTTGTTCTGCAGTGTATTTTTGTTCTTCTGGTTTTTCAGGACCATCAGGCATTGTGCCGTTGTTTACATATTCTACACAAGAATTTAAACTAATCACTGCCAGTAGAAAAAATAGTAATTTATTAATTTTCATATTAAATTGTTTTAGTTTTTGTAATTAAACCCCTAAAGTATAAAAAAAAAACATCGCTGTTAAAAAATTAACATATTTATTTTAATATATCACTAAAATATTCCAGTTGTTATATTAAAGGTACTAAATAGAAAATACTAAAAAGCAATATTACAATTGTAACAAGTTATTAAAATCGTTGCTTTGTACAACTACTGCGTCTTGGTATTGCAGCGTCCAGCCTAAAGACTGGGTTACAACCAAAAACTTACTTAGCTCACTTACCAAACGGTTTTGCGCATTTGCTTGTAGGTTTGATTTTTCGACTTTATCATAAAACTGTTTTTTTACATTTTCTTGAATATTGTTGTAATCGTTACCTTTAAAGGCGTTGAACCGAGATTCCTCCACATCGTAAATTTTAATATCGGGATTAATTTTAATTTCTTCTTTTGGAATATGAGTAATTTTCAGAGTTTTAGTTGATTCGTCAACCACATATTCCAATTTCGATAAATCGTACATAATTTGTACATCGGCATTTACAACCACCAAGGCTTTTTTATCAAAACTCATTAAATTCATAAACGACTTTTCGTCTTTATAATTGTATATCTGTGAAATCTTAGCTTCGTTAACCACCAGTTTGCTTACATTTTTCATTTGTAGAGCAATTAATTCCGTATCGGGCAATACCTGATTTTTATCAGAACTTTTTTTCATGATAAAATACGTGAACCCACTTCCTATCAAAATACAAATCAGGGCTATTATTAAAATTCTTTTCATACTATCTGAAATTCATAAATGGATATTGTTCTAACAACACATCTAATTTTTGCGCCAATTTATCTAAAAACTGTTGATGTGCTTCGCTATACGGATTGAATGAACGATGTGCTAAACCTTTCTGTACCTCATCTACCAATTTCATTGTGTCAATCGCATTTGCATCAACCGCATGTTCTACAAATTTATTCCAAATATAATCAATTGCCAATTCGTTCGGATGAAGTAAATCTTTGCCATAAAAACGGTAATCTCTTAATTCATCCATTACCAATTCATACGACGGAAAATAGTAATTATTGTTCTGATTATTTTCTAAATGTCCGTGCAATGCCGCAATTAAATGTGCTTTGCTGCGTTGATTTTCTACAAAACCATCTTTAATATGGCGCACTGGAGATAGGGTATAAATGATTTGAATGGTAGGATTTAAACGTCGGATACCTTTTTCAATCGCATCCATCGCTTCTTGACATTCTACTACCGATAATAGTTCTTTGTTGAATTGTTTTTGAGGAATTTTGTGACAATTTGCTACCAACTGATTTTTTTCGATATGTCGATACACCCACGCCGTACCAAATGTAAGCACAAAATGAGTTGCTGTTTGAACTGCTTGTTTAAACTGAAGTATTTTACCGTTTAGAGTTTCAATAATATCTTCTTGTTCCAATTCATTCAGATCGGAATGTGCATCGAAACTACTCCAAATTTCGTTATGTAAAAAAACATCTTCATCTGTAAACGTTTTATCGTTCAAAGCAAAATCAATCAAGTTGGCAATAGCAACCGGATGAAATAAAATCCCAAAAGGATTGACGGAATTTTGAAATTGAAACTGCCGAAAGCGTTCTGCCATATTAACCGCAAAACAACTACCTACACTTACAATTCTGGAGTGATAATTGATTTTATTTTCTAATGACTTTATAGGAACAATGGTTTGTAGCTGCATGTTGTTGTTTTTACAAAAATACAGCTTATCTACGAAAATATGCGCTCATATCTTCGCCACTTTTTTGTTCTAAAGTATAATCATCGCACGAATACATGTGAATTCCTTCAAAAATCACTGTTGGACCTTCTATTAACAATTCATCGACTTCCTTTAAAAAGGCTTTTAAAATTGCACCTTTTTTATGTTCTTCGTAAGCTTCTTGAGATTCAAATATTTTCAAGTTTAAAAACTTATTTAAATCGGTTTGATCTAACATATTGGTCACATGCAAGGTTCCCAATTCGTTTTGTACCAAGGCATCGGCTTCTTTTGTTACCAAATTAAAAAACATTTCGCGTTGTGTAGGAAAAACACGGTACGCTACAATAACTACATATCTCATAACACTTAGCTTTTATTATAAAGTTACAAAATACACATCTAAAATAAAAACATAATTATTCCTTTGTACATAATATAAATCAGATAAATAACGTTATTAAACTAAACAACCAAGTATGAAACATCTATTCTATGTACTTTTATTTCCCCTTTGGATACAAGCCCAAGAGATTCGTATTGAATCAAAAATGGAAAATGAAACCACTTTTGAAAACGATTTAAAATCTTTTGAAAACATCGTATATTATAATTTTGATTTCGTATCGGATGAAGAAAAAGAAGTTGCATTTCAAATCATAGAAAAAGAATTTGTTAAAGGAAAACTGAATCAAGAGAAAATCTATTTTGACACCAAAAACATACCTGAACAATTTCTGAGTAATAAAATTTCAGTTCGTCTATTATCGAAATATACAAATTCTGAAAATTACAAAACTATGATGCGTTTTTACAACAGTATCAATATGATGAGAAATTTTAACGTTCAAGAAAATGATAAATATTCATTTAAAATATTTATCAATCTGGCTCAAAAATTTCAATTGAACCAAACTTATTTATTTGCGGGAATTATAAAACCTGTCAAAATAGATGATAATACTTATAGAGATTGTGATTTTAACGCTGCAAAAGACAAGCACGAGCAATGGTATGTGATTTTGGATTAGATCATTACTATATTTATGAGATCAAATTTTACTAAAACAAAAACGCAACTTGAAAGAGTTGCGTTTTCTATATATAATACAAGATTATTTTACAAAGTTTACTGCATTTGCAATTGCATCTGCCATACCATCAGGATTTTTACCTCCGGCTGTAGCAAAGAACGCTTGTCCACCACCACCACCTTGGATGTGTTTTCCTAACTCACGAACAATTTGCCCGGCATTTAATCCTTTGCTTTCAACGATTTCTTTAGAAACATACGCAGTAAGCATTGGTTTACCTTCGTTTACTGTTCCAAACAAAATAAAGAAGTTTTCTGCTGTTCCACCAATTTCGTAAGCTAAATCTTTCGCCCCCGTAGCATCTAAATCTACTTGTTTTGCTAAGAATTTCACGCCATTGATTTCTTCTACTTGAGCCAACAAATCACCTTTTAAGTTTTTTGCTTTCTCTTTCAATAATTGCTCGACTTGTTTTTTCAATTTTGCGTTTTCGTCTTGTAAAGAATGTACCGCTTTCATGGTATCTTGAGGATTTTTTAATGCCTCTTTAATATCTTTTAATGTAGTTTCTTGGTTTTGGTAAAACGCACGAACGGCATCACCAGAAATCGCTTCAATACGACGAATACCTGCCGCAACTGCACTTTCAGATACAATTTTAAACGACCAAATATCGGCTGTATTTTGAACGTGGATTCCTCCACATAATTCCATAGATTCACCAAACTTAATCGCACGAACTACATCACCGTATTTTTCACCGAATAAAGCCATAGCACCTTCTTCAACCGCTTGATTAAACGGAATAGCTCTGCGTTCGATTAATGGCAATTGTTCCGCAATACGTTCATTTACAAAAGCTTCTACTTGTTGTAATTCATCTTCAGTTACTTTTGCAAAGTGAGAAAAATCGAAACGTAAATAATTTGGAGCCACTAACGAACCTTTTTGTTCTACGTGAGTTCCTAAAATTGTACGTAACGCTTGGTGTAACAAGTGTGTTGCCGAGTGGTTTTTAGAAGATTTATTGCGTAAATCTGTGTTTACTTTAGCAACAAATGTAGCTTCTAAATTTTCTGGCAATTGTTTCGTGAAATGTAGAATTAAGTTGTTTTCTTTTTTTGTATCGATGATTTCAATCGATTCATTAGCCGAAACTAAAACTCCTTTGTCTCCTACCTGACCTCCACCTTCTGGATAGAACGGCGTGTGATCTAAAACAATTTGATATAATGTTCCGTCTTTTTTTGATTCTACTTTACGAATACGAGTGATTTTTACATCATTCTCCACTTTATCGTATCCTTCAAACGTTTCAACATTTCCTTCGATTAATACATTCCAGTCGTCTTTAGAAACTTCTGAAGCTGCACGAGAACGATCTTTTTGTGCTTTCATCGCAGCATCAAATCCTGCTTCGTCTAAATCGTAACCTTTTTCACGTAAAATCAAAGCGGTTAAGTCGATTGGGAAACCGAATGTATCGTATAATTCGAACGCTTTGGCTCCGTCTACAACTTTACCTTCAGTTTTTTCGATCACAGTATCTAATAAATGTAACCCTTGATCCAACGTACGTAAGAAAGATGCTTCTTCTTCTTTAATCACATTTTTCACCAACTCTTTTTGAGATACAATTTCTGGAAAAAATGCACCCATTTGAGTTGATAATACATCAACCAACTGATAGATAAACGGCTCTTTTGTGCCTAAGAACGTAAATCCGTAACGAATGGCACGACGTAAAATACGACGAATGACGTAACCTGCTCCGTTATTTGATGGCAACTGACCATCGGCAATAGCGAAAGCTACTGCACGTACGTGATCTACAATGACACGAATGGCAATGTTAATTTTATTTTGAGATTCTTCACTATCGTTCAGAATGACATCATTTGTAGTGTATTTTAACCCTGTGATTTCTTCTACTTTAGCAATCACTGGAGTAAATACATCGGTATCGTAGTTTGAAGTCACGTTTTGCATTGCCATACATAAACGCTCGAATCCCATTCCAGTATCCACGTGTTGCGCAGGCAATTTTTCTAAGGATCCATCTGCTTTACGGTTAAACTCCATAAATACGTTGTTCCAAATCTCAACCACTTGCGGATGATCGGCATTTACTAATGAACGACCTGAAACTTCGGCCCTTTCTTCATCAGTACGTAAATCAACATGGATCTCAGAACAAGGTCCACACGGTCCTTGATCACCCATTTCCCAGAAATTATCTTTTTTATTTCCAAGAATAATTCGATCTTCCGGTACATATTGTTTCCACAAATCCCAAGCTTCTTGATCAAACGGTACATTTTCAGCTTCGTTTCCTTCAAAAACCGACACATATAATCGGTCTTTATCCATTTTTAATTCTTCTGTCAAAAATTCCCATGCCCAAGCAATGGCTTCTTTTTTGAAATAATCGCCAAACGACCAGTTACCCAACATTTCGAACATGGTATGGTGATACGTATCAAAACCTACATCTTCTAAATCGTTATGCTTACCCGAAACGCGTAAACATTTCTGAGTATCGGCAATTCGAGATGATTTTGGAACGGCATTTCCTAAAAAATATTCTTTAAACTGCGCCATACCCGAGTTATTAAACATCAAAGTAGGATCGTCTTTTAAAACAATGGGAGCCGAAGGAACAATTAAATGTTCTTTGCTTTCAAAAAAATCAAGAAATTTCTTTCTAATATCTTGTGATTTCATTCGATATACTAAATTATGAATCGTTCAAAACTAACACTTTAAAAAAGTGTACATAAGTTGCAAAAGTAGTGTTTTTTAAAAGATTTTTTGTGGTTCAAAAGGAACTTTTTACCAATAGTAAAACTTATTAGAAAAATTGTATATTAGCATAAGCAAAATTTGAACATAATGCAGATTGAGTTACCTGAAAAAAGATATTACAGTATTGGGGAAATTGCTAAGGCATTCTCTGTAAACACCTCGTTGATACGCTTTTGGGAAAAGGAGTTTGATATATTAAAGCCTAAAAAAAATGCAAAAGGCAACAGAATGTTTACACCCGAAGATTTAAAAAACCTTAAAACCATTTATCATCTGGTAAAAGAAAAGGGATTTACGTTAGACGGTGCCAAAGATTTTTTAAAGAACAATAAAAAAACACCATTAAACACAATTGAAATTATCGAAAAATTAGAGCTTATTAAAAAACAATTAATTATTATTAAAAACGAAATTTAATTTAAAAATTTATGAAAAAATTTCTTCCTTTAATCATTATCGCGGTTTTAGCAATTGGTATGTATGCTTGGGTAAAAGGCATTAATAATACTGCTGTAACTTTAAACGAAAATATAAAAGAAAGCTGGGGAAATGTTGAAACTGCTTATGAGAGAAGAAACTCTTTAATTGGCAACTTAGTTAACACAGTAAAAGGTGCGGCAGATTTTGAAAAATCTACATTAGAAGCAGTAATTAGTGCACGTTCTAAAGCAACACAAACTAATATTGATCCTACAAATATTACCCCTGAACAATTAGCTGCATTTAGCCAAGCACAAAGTGGTGTTAATAATGCATTGTCGCGTTTATTAGTGTCTGTTGAACGTTATCCTGATTTAAAAGCAAACCAAAACTTTATTAAATTACAAGACGAATTGGTAAGCACAGAAAATCAAATTTTAACAGCTCGTACGCGTTTTAACGAAACCGTTAAACCATACAACAACCACATAAAAGTATTCCCTAACAACTTATTAGCTGGTATTTTAGGATTTACAGAAAAAGGATATTTCAAAGCCTCGGAAGGAGCTGAAAATGCCCCAGATGTAAGTTTTGACTTTAAATAATAAACAATGTCATTAACAGAAGATTTTTTAAGCAACAGCGAAGAACAGGAAATTGTAGCAGCTATTGTAAAAGCCGAAAAAGAAACATCGGGTGAGATACGCGTGCACATAGAAGAACATTCTGATTTACCTGTATTAGAACGTGCCCAAGAAGTTTTTAAAATGTTAGATATGCATAAAACAAGCGCCCGCAACGGCGTTTTGTTTTATATAGGCGTGAAAGACCGACATTTTGCAATTATTGGCGATGATGGAATAGACGCTGTTGTACCTTATGATTTCTGGGAAACCACTAAAAAAATGGTTGTAGATCAATTTAAAACAAACCATTTTAAAAAAGGTTTAATTTCTGGAATTTTACATACAGGCAAACAACTAAAACATTTTTTTCCTTATCAAGGAGAAGATGATATCAACGAATTACCAAACGAAATTTCACGAGGTTAATGTATAGATTAAAAAAAATAACAACATTTTTATTACTGTTTTTTCCGCTGTTAGTACTTGCGCAATTTAATATTCCTGAAAAACCAGCAAGTGCAAGCGTACAAACAAGTGTTTTTGATTACGCCAATCTATTGTCGGCTAGCCAAAAACAGCAATTAGAACAAAAACTAATTAGTTATGCCGACACCACATCAACCCAGATTGTAGTTGCCATTATTCCCAGTTTAAACGGAGAATACGAAGGAGAATTGGCTCCAAAATGGGCACATAAATGGGGAATTGGTCAAGCAAAAGAAGACAATGGCGTATTTATTCTTTTGGCTGAAAAAGAACGTAAACTTTGGATTGCTCCAGGATATGGATTAGAACATTTGTTAACAGCAGGTATAAACGGAGAAATTATTCGTAACTATATTATCCCTGAATTTAAAAAGGGTGATTATTATACCGGATTAGATATCGGTACAACCAAATTAATGGATCTTTTTTCGGGAACTTACAAAGGAACCCGACAAGAAAACAGAGAATCTGGAAGCGGATTACCCGGTTTCTTTATTGTACTAATTGTCATTATTATATTAATTGCTGCAAGCAAATCTGGTGGTGGTAAAGGAAATAATCGCGGCAGACGTGGTGGACCCGACTTAATGGATATTATTATCTTAAGCAGTCTTGGTCGTGGCGGCGGTGGCGGTTTTGGCGGTTCTTCAGGAAGCGGTGGCTTCGGTGGAGGATTTGGAGGCGGCTTCGGCGGTGGAGGTTTCTCTGGCGGTGGTGCTGGCGGAAGTTGGTAAAAACCATTCAAAATATTAAAAGCAGTTCCTTTGAACTGCTTTTTTGTTTTTATCATTCTTTTTATTGAAAAATTTTGACTAAAGTCTGATCACACTCAATTTATATCATCGTGCTAAAGCCCGATTCAATTAATAATTTGTATTCAATTATTAAAATAACACCTTTTATTAGAATTGACTTTTGCGATTGATCCGCTAATCTTTTTGGATAATCCCCAACTTTTGTGCTTGATCCATATAAACAACAAATCCTTCCATCTATATCAAAATAAAAAAAGCTTCAGATTTCTCTGAAGCTTTTCTAGTAGCGGGAACCGGACTCGAACCAGTGTCCGCCGTGGCGGATAAGAGCACAAGCTATTCGGCTATCAATTGCTTTATAATTTCGCGTCCTTTACCTGTTTTATAGAATTTTTCCAT
>NZ_RQTJ01000036.1 GCF_003858535.1 Paenimyroides viscosum | reverse complement strand
TAAAACCAAAGTTATATAATTAATTTCTTAATTTCACTCCAGCTTTATAGGGGGCTAATATATGTATTTTATATTGATCGATTTAGGAAACTATTTTATATCTATTAATCGAAATCTAAATATATGACGATTAAAAATATAAGAAAGTTGAGTTTTCTTAAATATACCTTTTTATAATCGTTAAAAAAAAAGAGATTGTGAATCACAATCTCTTTTTTGATCTTCTTACATCTCTTAAAATAATAAAGTCGATTAAACCAGCTAATAATGAACTGACTAAAACATCCAAGTTAGCATCATTAATAAAAAATTGGCTTGTTAAAGGAAAGATTTGAAAAAATATTGACATAGTAAATCCAATACCAGCTAAGAAACTTATACCTAAAATATGTTTAAAATCGCTCCCTTCAGGTAATTGCCATATTTTAATTTATGACAGATATCCGTGACGAAATTTATTTTCTTTCAAACTACGCCATTGAAAAAAGCTTTAAAATTCTTCCCAGAACTCAAAAAGGAAGAAATGTACTGTTACGTGAACCGTATGGATAAGCCGTATTTGATATAAATATTCCATTACAACAAAGCCGTGTTCTTTTTGCTTCATTTTTCTTGCTCCGAAACCTTTACAAGAAAAAGAAGTTACGAGAAATCCATCAAAAACACAAGCGGTATCTGCATCCTCACCCGATTGAATATACGAGAAACTCCCTCTCAAAAAATATTTTCCAAAACAAAAAACAGCAAGAAAAGAAAGCAGATAGACAGAAAGGGCATTGCAGAGCCTAAAAGAAACGGAATAAGTCCCGAAGAGTGAAAAATAAAAAAGAATTTGACGTAAGTTTCTTTTTTTATTTTTCATTATGCCGTAAGCGTTTGGCTGGCTGGTGCGTGGGCTGCTCTTTCCAACTTAGCTGTCTTTTTATCTGTTTGTTTGGAAGTAGTGTAAATTCCAATACATCCGCTCATGAAAAGCGGATTAAATCACTTTTAAAACTCTTGTGACTGACAGAGCCACAGAAAGTATAACGGGAAAAATAAACACAGGAAAAACGTTTGATATTTTTTCGTTATGCTTTCCCGATATCCGTACAAAACTTTTTAATGTGCGTGGAAAAAAGAAAGGGAAATTAAAGTGTTGAGGATTAAAACTCCATTTATACTGTTATTGAACTCATAATATGGACAACGTTACAATCCTAAATTAGAAAAATTGGGATTATAGTGGCGGATACAGTAAAGAGAATATTGATTTTTCTGATATTGAGAAAGCAATATTAGAAATTCAGGAAACTGATGATGAGCACGGTGTATTTTGGGTTTCGGTTATTACAAATGATGAAAATGTAATTGAAACAGACAAGTTTTTAAATTTAGCGATTGTGTTTGATGGAAACCAAATGGACTACAAAGCTAAAGATTGGACAGAAGTAAAAGAATTCTATAAATTACTTTTAGATGAAAACTTTGAAGCTATAAAACAGAAAATTAAATAACGCCTGCTTAGATGAAGTCTTTAAAACACTATTTTTAAGCAGTTTATAATACAATTATCTTGCTGAAAAATGATGCCTTTTATCTCTGTTAATCTATCAAATAAATATCATCAAACATTATCTATATTTGATCACTTAAAATCAGCCCGTGCAAACAACAGCCGCCCTCCTACTTCTTTGCATCTTTCTAATTGCTATTGTTGTGATTCGGCATCGATCAGCAAAAAAGAAATATGAGCATCCAGACTATCTTCAGCATCTTGAAACAGACTGATAAAAAAATTTCATTTTAAGACCGAGGCTTAAACGGAATATTACATTTTTAAAGTTAACGCTACTGTACTACTTTCTACAAAGCTGTTTTACAATTACATATATTTTTTGTAACTTCATAAAAATTAAAATTGCGTATTATGAAAAAATCAGTTTTATTACCAGCAATGTTATTCGCGGCATCGGTTATGCTATGGTCTTGCGATAACAAAAAAGCAAAAGACAAAGACGGTGGAACAGCCGAAATTGAGAACACAGACCTAGTAGCAAGCGGAACCTACACGGGAACTGCAAAGGAAGTTGACCCCGAAGAACAGGAAATTTATGTGGAGACTGCGGATGGAAAAATTTTGGAACTTTACTTTAACGAAACTACCAAACTTACAAAAGGCGGAACCGATGTTCCTTTTGGTGAACTTAAAAAAGGGAATAGTTTGGAAGTAACCGTAGAGAACAACGGCAACAGTTTAAAACCTATTGAAGTTAAGATTCTGGATTAACGCAGTTTCTTAATAAAATTATTAATTCAACATTAAAAATAACAACCCCTTATGAGTATATACTCACAAGGGGTTGTTTATTTATGTAAGGTGCAAATAGGCAATAATGCTTTGACCCGTGTTAGTTGATCATAGTTTCAGTAATTAGCTACCGATTGCAATTGCATACCTACTGCTAACTGTTTCCCAATTAACAACTGTCCACAACGCAGTAAGATAATCAGCTCTTTTATTTTGGTATTTTAAATAATAGGCATGTTCCCATACATCAATTCCAAAAACAGGGATTCCTTTTACTTCAGCTACATCCATTAAAGGATTATCCTGATTAGGAGTAGAGGTTATAACCAATTTTTTTTCGGGAGTAACAACCAGCCATGCCCATCCCGAACCAAATCTTCCACCAGCCTCTTTATTGAGCGCTTCTTTAAATGCTTCCATACTACCAAAAGCATCGTTTATTGCTTTTGACAGCTCTTGCGAAGGCTGCGTGTTCTTTTTAGGGGTAAGAACACTCCAGAACAGTTCATGATTGTAATGACCCCCGGCATTATTTCTAACAGCAGCACTGTGCTCTGAAATATTTTCCAGAATATTTTCCAGTCGCTCTTTTTCTAAAGCCGTACCCGCAACAGCCTTATTAAGGTTGTTTACATACCCAGCCGCATGCTTTGAATAATGAAGTTCCATTGTTTGTGCATCAACAACATTTTCAAATGCATTGTAGGCATATGGAAGAGCAGCCTGTTTAAATTGTGCAGATATTGTCTGCGTAAATGCAATCCCAAAGACTGCCATTGTGATGATTGTTTTCATTGATAATTTAGGTTTTAATTTTTACTGAGTTAAAAAGCTTGTTATGATTTTTCTTTTGATTAGTAAGGCTTGCTTTTTTCTTTAAATGGTTCTACGTGAATAAGCACATGTCCCAAGTCAGGTATATGATGCCTTAAATAATCTTTCAGGCGATGTGCCGTATCATGCCCTTCGGTCACTGTAAGCTTGCCACTTACCATCGCGTGCAGATCAACGTGGTATTTAGATCCTGACTTTCTAACAAAGCACTTTTCCGTTCCTTCAATTCCATCTACAGACTTCATTTTTATCTCATTTATCAGATCCTGATAAACATTTTCATCCATGATTTCTCCAAAAGCTGGTCGGAAAATAAGATAACAGTTGTAAAGAATGAATCCCGAAGCTAACAAGGCAGCAAAGTCATCGGCACTTTCATATCCTTTTCCAAGCAGCAACGCGATAGAAATTCCAAGAAATGCTGCAACAGATGTTATCGCGTCACTGCGATGATGCCATGCATCGGCTTTTAATGAAGAACTGTTCGTTTCCCTGCTTTTCTTGATCACAAATCTATAGGATGCTTCCTTCCAAATGATAATTGCTCCCAATACAAACAATGTCCAAGGCTTAGGAAGTTGATGCGGTGTACCGATATTCTGTATACTTTCGTACGCAATTATGGTTGCAGATATTATTAGGAAGCCTACTACCGCAAAAGTGACGAGAGGTTCGATTCTACCGTGACCGTACGGATGATTCTTATCAGCAGGTCGTTGTGCATACTTTAATCCGAATAATACCAGAAAAGAAGAGAATATATCTGCAGTTGATTCAATTGCATCTGCAATCAATGCATAAGAATTTCCAAAATAACCTGCCAGATATTTCAACAACGCCAGCAGAAAATTACCAATGATACTAAAATAGATAGCTTTTACAGCTTGTTTTTCCCTTGTTTCTTCCATAATTACTCTTCGGTTTTGTTCTTAAGTGCCATAAGTAATGAATAGGCTCCTTTACCAATTATATTTTTATTCAGTAATGAGCTATGATTTTGTATAGAAACAAATCCTTCATTAGCAGTGCCTATTTCAACTTCCATCATACGGAACTTTCCTGCAGCTATCTGTTCAAAAACATAATTTTTGCCTTCAAAAGATACAACGGCATCTGCCGGTAAAGTAAAAGCATCAACATTATCCAGATCAATCAACGCATTAATATATAGTCCGTTTATTAATTCTGACTTATTTGCATTTATCAATTTGGCGATAACTTCTGTACTGCCGTCTTCTAAAATACTGTTGCCCTTGGTTATAATTTTCGCTTTTAGTTTGTTATCGGCATCGCCGTTTGTAAAAAGAGTTACATTTTGACCAATTGCTATTTTAGGCAGATCTTTTTCAAAAACCTTTACTTTTAAGATCAACCCCTGCGGATTTATCAACTCTACCAGCACGTCAGAAGGGGCTACGTATTTGCCTTTATTTACATTTACCCCGCTTACAACACCACTAAACGGAGCAACGATATTTATACTTCTTTGAATTTTTCCTGCTGCTACTTTTGATGGATTTATGTTTAACAACCTTAGTTTTTCTTCCAATCCGTTTTTTATTGCCAGTAAAGATTTATACTCTGTTTCTGCCTGCTGCATTAGCTTATCGCTTGTAGATTTGGTCGTATTCAGTTCTTTTTGTCGATTATAATTTGGGGCTGCACTTAATAATTGTGCCTGTGTAGTTAGATAATCCTGCTGAATCTGTATGAACTGATTGTCTTCGATAATTACAATTACATCGCCTTTCCTAACAAATTTACCAGGTAAAACACGAACCGATTTTACATGTCCGCCCAAAGCACTGGATATTGATACTTTAGAATCGGGATCAATATCAACCTTGCCGTTTAACTGCAACGTACCCGAAATCTGCTTTTTCGCCATTTTAACAGTGCTGAGTTCAATTGTTTTTAGTTGTTCGTTTGTTAATTCCAATTGATTTTCGACAACTTTAGATGCCGGCTTTGCGGTTTCTTCTTTAACTGCTTCGTTTTTACAAGACAGTATCAAAAAGGCACTTAATATTATAAATAGATATTTCATTTAATTTTTATTTAGCGTATAAAATATAGTTTAACTGGGCAACCGACTGGTTGTATTGACTTAGCGTTTCGAAATAATTACTTTGAATGGCAATTGCCTGATTGTTAAGCATAATCCACTGTAAATAATCTATTTCGGCGGCTGCAAACTGTACTTCGGCAGTTTTAAATATTAATTCGGCATTAGGGAGCTGTTTTTCTTTATAATCTTTCAGAATTTCTTTTTGCGTATAATAATTGGCTAAAGATTCCTGCAGTTTATTTTTAAAAAGCAACGTTTGATAAGCAAACTCGTTTTCTGCAATTTCCACTTTTTGTCTGCTTGCATTTACTACCGCTTTCTGTGCTTTTGTAAAGATGGGAATACCAATTCCCAACTGAACAGAATTAAACATACCTTTATTAATATCCTGCATGGTTTGTGTATAATAACCAATGATTAAATTAGGTAAAAACTTAGCTTTTTCTAATTTAACAGCGGCTTCATAACTACTTACCTGCTGCTTAAGCAACTGTAATTCCGGATGATTTAAGTTATTATCTGCAAGTAATTGTTCGCTGTTTATCTCACTGATAATTTCACCTTCCGGCTGATAAGGTTCAGTAGCATTTAATAATAGCTGAAATTTTAACAGCGTGATATCGTATACCGTTCTTAGTTCTTTCAGTTGGATTTTTATTTGTGAACGCTGCAAATCGGCCGATGCTTTTTCCATTACATTTGCTTCGCCATGTGTTAAGCGATTAGATGTTTTCTCTAAAAAATCGACAAAAAGACTGTCGACACGTTGTAATAACTGCTGTTTTTGGGTAAGAATCAATAATCGGTAAAAAACTTCGGTCACTTCTTTTTCCAAATTAGCTGCCGTAATTTTTTCGTTGACCAAAGCTTCTTTCCATTGTTGGTTTAAAAAGTCTTTTTTTCGATTATAAACCGTAGGAAAAGAAATTTCCTGACTAATGCCAATTTTGTAGTCATTTGATAAACTGTTGATCCTGCCAAATTCGCCCGAGACAGCAGTTTGAGGAATATCTAAATAACTTTCTTTTAATTTTTGCTGGTACTGCGTTTGCAATGTACTGTTTTTTACAACTAAACTGTTTTCATTAGCGATGGTTAAAGCTTGCTGTAACGTAACTTTTTGTTGTGCAAAACTTGACACACTACATAGCAAAAGAATTATCACGGCTAAAGACTTCGTTGTTTTTCTACGTTTTTTAGGTTTTGATATTTTTTCGAATAAAATATAAAGTATAGGTAGTACAAATAAGGTTAAAAAAGTTGCCAGCATTAAGCCGCCAATTACTACGGTTGCCAGCGGACGCTGCACTTCGGCACCAGAACCTGTGCTTATAGCCATAGGTAAAAAGCCTAACGATGCGACAAAAGCCGTCATTAATACAGGGCGCAGCCTTACTTTTGTTCCCAACAGCACTATACGTGTTGTATTGGCAATTCCGCTGTCTTTTAACCTGTTAAATTCGGCAATCAGCACAATACCATTTAGTACTGCCACACCAAATAATGCAATAAAACCAACACCTGCACTTATACTGAACGGCATGCCGCGCAATGCTAAGAAATATACACCGCCAATTGCCGATAACGGAATAGCCGTGTAAATTAACAGACTGTATTTTACCGACCTGAAGGCAAAGTACAACAACAGAAAAATTAATGCCAGCGATACCGGTACAGCAATTCCCAAACGAGCTTTTGCCTGATTTAGATTTTCAAACGCTCCACCATATGAAATGGTATAGCCTGTTGGCAATTTAATTTCGGCATCTACTTTACTTTGTAGTTCTTCTACAATACTTTGTACATCACGGTTTCGTACATTAAAACCTACCACTATTCGGCGTTTTGTATCTTCTCTCTGTATTTGGTTGGGGCTGTTTTTTAATTCAACCTTGGCAAGTTGCGCCAACGGTATCTGTGTTCCATTGTTCGTGGGAATCAATATATTTCTGATGTCATCGATATTTTTACGTTTGGCATCATCCAATCGAACAACCAGATTAAACCTGCGTTCGCCTTCGAATACCATTCCCGTACTTTGACCGGCTAATGCTGTATTTATAATACGGTTCACATCGGCAATATCTAGATTGTAGCGGGCAATTGCGTTGCGATCCATCTCTATGACAACCTGTGACATACCGCTTACCGGTTCTATATACAGATCTTGTGCACCTTGAACGGTTTGAATGATCGCTCCAAGCTTTTGAGCATTTAATGCCAGCGAATCTAAATCTTCTCCAAATATCTTACAAACAACATCCTGACGTGCGCCGGTCATTAATTCGTTAAAACGCATCTGCACGGGAAATTGAAAACCTGCCGTTAGTCCGGGAATGGTATGGATTGCCTTGCTCATCTTCTCTGATAGCTCAGGAAATGTATTAGCCGATGTCCATTCTTTCTTGGGTTTTAATACAATAATCATATCACCGGCATCCATAGGCATTGGTTCGGTAGGTATTTCGGCACTTCCAATTTTTGTTACCACTTTTTCAACTTCTGGAAACTGATCTTTAAGGATTTTTGCCGCCTTACTGGTATATTCAATGGTAGTATTAATATTGCTTCCGGGTAAAATACGAGCCTCTACCGCAAAATCGCCTTCTTCTAAAGATGGGATAAACTCGCCCCCCATTCCAGACAATACTGCAACCGCACCCACAAACAATGCCCCTACTACCCCTAATATCAACTTTGGAATGCGAAGCGCTTTTATAAGATACTTTTGATGGAAGTTTTCTACCCTGCTCATAACCCTGTCTGAAAAGTTTGGTCGTTCTTTTTTCTTCTTGCTTAAAATAAGCGAACTCATCATGGGAACATACGTTAGCGATAAAATAAAGGCACCAATTAAAGCAAAGGCAACTGTTTGCGCCATAGGCTTGAACATTTTACCTTCGATACCGCTTAATGTAAATATGGGCAGATACACTATTAAAATAATGATTTGACCAAAGACCGCACTATTAACCATTTTTGTTGCAGATGAAACTACCTGATTGTCCATGTCAGCGTTGCTGAGGCGGTTATTTAACCCGAACTTTTTACGATGCGCCAACTGATGCATGACGGCTTCGACAATAATAACGGCACCATCTACAATCAAACCAAAATCTAAAGCTCCCAGACTCATAAGGTTACCACCCACGCCAAACATATTCATCATGATTATGGCAAACAGCATAGATAAAGGAATTACAGATGCTACCAGAAAACCTGCACGGAAATTACCCAAAAAGACAACCAATACAAAAACCACAATCAGCGCACCTTCTGCCAGGTTTGTTTTAACGGTACTTATGGTATTATCTACCATTTTTGCCCTATCTAAAAAGGGTTCTATTACCACGCCTTCGGGTAGTGTTTTCTGAATCTCTGCCAAGCGTTCTTTTATATTCTGAACCACATCGTTACTGTTGGCTCCTTTAAGCATCATTACTATTGCACCTGAAACTTCACCCTGATCATTATAAGTCATAGCACCATAACGTATAGCAAAACCAATGTTTACTTTGGCAACATCTCGAACAAAAACAGGTGTTCCAGAATTTGACTGTTGAACCTTAATATTTTCTATGTCATGGATAGATCCTATTAAACCTTCGCTGCGGATAAACAATACCGCTGGACCTTTTTCTATATAAGCCCCACCTGTATTTTGGTTGTTTTTTTCTAAAGCGTTAAAAACATCGTTTATTGTGAGGTTATGTGCCTGTAACTGTTGCGGATTTATCGATATTTCGTATTGTTTTAATTTTCCGCCAAAACTATTTACATCGGCAACACCTTTTACGCCCAGTAACTGTCGTCTTACAACCCAATCCTGTATGGTGCGTAATTCTGTTTCATCGTATTTATGTTCATAGCCTTCTTTAGCACGAACTACATACTGATAAATTTCTCCTAATCCGGTAGAAATCGGTCCCATTTCCGGTGCTCCAATACCATCTGGTATCTGATCTTTTACCTGTTGTAAACGTTCGGCTACCTGTTGGCGCGCCCAGTATATATCGGTATCATCATCAAAGACAATGGTTACCAACGATAAACCGAAACGAGAAAAACTGCGTATTTCTTCAATACCGCTTATATTGCTGTTTGCCTGTTCTACCGGAAAAGTTACCAAGCGTTCTATATCCAGCGCACCAAAAGACGGTGCTACCGTAATAACCTGTACCTGATTGTTGGTAATATCGGGTTGTGCATCAATTGGTAGCTTTGTAGTTTCATAAGTACCAAAAAACACTAAGGCTAAGGTAAACAGCCCTATAATGAGTTTGTTCCGTACGGAAAACTCAATTATTTTATTAAGCATTAAAATCTTATTTAAATTATTATTAATCAAAAACATATAGCATTACACCCTATCTTTTGGATAGGATACATACTTTCAATAAAAATTGATTAACAACGTTTTGGCGGTTGCCAAATAGAAGATAGATAAGAATTAGGAATTATTCCTTGACGATAAAAAACAATTGTCTTAAAGTGTGTATCAACAGTTATTTTATCGGGTAAGTTTAAGTTTTCGGCAGGTATAACCACTATGTTCAAAAGATCCGAATGCTGCATAAACGGAAGTTTCATATCGGTTTCCCAATCGGCATCTTTTTCATGACCGCCGTAGTGATGCACGATATAATCCATAAAAGTCATGCTATTATCTTCTTCTGCATGTTCAACGAAGTGATTGATCAGCACAGGTACTTTCAACAACTGAACCAATTCTGTTGTTGAAAAAAAATAGGCTGCAATTATAAATAGTACCAGAAACTTCTTCACTTTCGCAAAGCTACTAATTTTATTGTTTTTTGAGTAAACTAACTCATTAAAATAATATTAAAACCTTGTTACGTTCAATTACCTGCTAGAGTGCATGGTTTGTTTTATAAAGAAAGAAGTTTTTAAAATTAAAAGGATATAATATAAGAGAAAATTTTTGATAAATACCAAAGTTTGGCACCAGTGATTAGAGGATTCAATTAGTTATTATGTAGTAGAATGAGCAAACGGGAATCAGTTTTTGGGATGCTCGCACTACCCTATCTGTGATCAGACGTTTAAAAGTATCGCTATTTTAGAGGACAGTATTTTATGCAGTGGGTGTATTAGCGGGTATATCTTTCAGATAAACAGAGAATTACTACCAAAAAAGAACAGGACAAAAGAAAGTAAATTTCATTTGTCCTGTTTAGTAGCGAAGACGGGAGTTGAACCCGTGACCTCAGGGTTATGAATCCTGCGCTCTAACCGACTGAGCTACCTCGCCATTGGTTATTTATTTCGATTGCAAATGTAGGAGTATTTTTGATATCTACAAAACAAAAAATGCATTTAAAACATCTTTTTTTTTAATAGTTTTCTACCCTTCTGTTTATGAACCAATTAAAATTATTGTTTTATAACTTTACCTGCTCCATTTTCTGTTACATTCACTGTTTTTGTTACTCTGTAGTATAAATTACCTGTTCCATCTAAGCTTCCGTCAATTCCATTTACTGTATTTGTATAGATATTCCCCGAACCTGTTGATTTTATTTCGGTAAAAAATGCCGACAATTCTTTTGCATTAACATCACCCGATCCTTTACTATTTATTTTAACCGTATTGGCATTGCCTTCTACAGTAATTGATGCGTTATTATCGGTATTTAATAACAAATCTTCGGTTTTAACTCTTAACTCCATCTTACCACTACCTGTGTTGGTTAAGGTTAACTGCGGAATTTCTATAGCTCCCATATTTGTTACCGATCCATTATCACCAGTCATGGTAATTTCGGTTAAATCTTTAGTTGCCAATGTTACAATCAATGGTTCTGTTTGATTTACGATTACAAACCCGGGTTTTCGTTTCAGTGTCAACACCTCGTTTACAACACTTACCTGTACCAACTGATGTAAATTGGCATCACCCGATGTTCTAATGGTATTTTTAAATGGATTATTCAAAATTTCGACCGTTACCTCGCCTTCTACCACCAGCTTAGTGTATTTTTGAACTTTACGGTTTTTTTCTTGAACTACTCCGTTTCCTTTAATCTTTCTTTCTTGTGCATAACTTGTTACCGTTAGTAGGGAAACAAAAAATAATGCTAAAAATTTTCTCATGATGCTTCTATATTATTTGTTGAAAATACATCTTCCGGAAATGCATCGAAAACATTCTCGGTAAAATCTAACACTTCTGAACTAATGAAGTTTTTTAGTAAATCGTTCATACCTTTTTCCATTAAAAGTGGGGTTGTAAACTTTCTGCTTACTCCTAAAATATGATCGTTTAAATTCACCTTAAAAAACATTTTTCCAGAAGGCGTTTTATAATGTATAAACTTTATTATTGAAAAATTGCGTTTAATAACATTTATCTCGCTTAAACAATGCGCTTTAGAAAGGTAACTGTTGCTTGTAAAAATTACATTTCCTTTGCGGTTGTTATACGTATATTTATACTTGTTATTTTCTTTTAAACTAATTACTAAAGTGCCCATTTTTATTTAACTACACACAAAGCTATCTATAAAATTAGTGAAATGAAACTTGGTTTTCTTCTTTTTTTTAGTACGGATTGATACTGCCGATACCCGATATCTGCTTTACAATTTTAAGACCCTCATAGTCTTTGTATTCTAAATTGCCAACACCTGAAATTTTCACATTGATTTCTTCGGATGTATTGATCTTTGCATTTCCGGCTCCGGTAATTTCAATATTTGCCAATTTGTTGGTCAACGCTTCAGAATTTAGATTTCCCGCACCAGACATATTTGCCTTCACTTCGTTACTAATTCCGCGCAAACGCACATCGCCCGCACCAGACACAAAAATGTTTGTAATATTATTAAACAGCTTTACGTTGATTTCTCCCGCACCCGAAATATGAAAATCTATATCTTTTGTAAGTGTGATGTTATTTGTAGCAACAGAGCCTGCACCTGCAATTACCACTTTTTGCAAATATAGGATTGTTCATTTTAATAATTAGCGGAGAATTGTTTGAATTAAAAGAAATGGATTTTTTATTGGATATATTAATCTGTCCATTTTCATTATTTACTTCCAAATTATCTACCAAAGTTTTATCGCCAGTTATTGAAATTTCGTTTACACCAACCGATGAATCCAGTTCAATACTTGCCGATGAACTATTTGAAACGGCATTGTACGATTCTACTTGTTTTGTTTGGCTGATGATTTCACCAGACAAATCTACTTTTTTATTACAAGCTACAACAACAAGCGTTATAAAGGTAATAATTATTAGTTTTTTCATATTTTTTCTTTAAAACTACAAAAAAGTATTTACATTTTATAATTGTAGCGTGTTATTAATATGCCAAAGATGTGTAGTTTTAGTAATATAATTAATACAAGTTTGATGCCAAAAGACATTGTATTGATTTTTTTAGTTTTCGACTTAGCCTGTCTTGAGCTTGTCGAAAAGGCTTGAACTGACATGTTGTTATAAACTCTCAACAAGGAGCTTTAACTGACGTGTAGAATGAGATTCCTCCTCCGTCGGAATGACAAAATATGTGAAAATATTTTATGAAAAGAAAACCCTTTCGTGTGAAAGGGTTGTGTGTTTAAACGGTTAAAGCCAAGCGCTTCATTAAGTTTTTATCTAATGCGTGTTTAACGAAATCTTTATCTAGTTCAAATTCCGTAGTATCAGAACCTGGAAGATCGTACATAGGATCGGTTAAAACAGCTTCACATAATGAACGTAGTCCGCGTGCACCTAGTTTATATTCTAAAGCTTTATCTACAATATACCACAAGGCATCTTCGGTAAAGGTCAAGGCAACACCATCCATTTCAAACAATTTCTGATATTGCTTTACCAATGCATTTTTGGGCTCGGTTAAGATAGAACGCAACGTATCGCGATCTAACGGATCCATGTGTGTTAATACCGGTAAACGACCAATAATTTCTGGAATCAATCCAAAATCTTTTAAATCTTTTGGTATAATGTACTGCAACAAATTGCTTTTATCTGCTTTTTCGTTGTCTTTAGATGATCCAAACCCAACGGCATGAAAGTTCAAACGTTTGGTTATGATTCTTTCAATACCATCAAAAGCGCCACCTGCAATAAACAAAATATCCTGCGTATTTACTTCGATAAATTTTTGATCTGGATGCTTTCTTCCTCCTTTTGGCGGAACATTCACAACAGAACCTTCTAAAAGCTTCAACAACGCTTGCTGTACACCTTCGCCACTTACGTCGCGCGTGATTGACGGGTTATCGCTTTTACGGGCAATTTTATCAATTTCATCGATAAAAATAATACCGCGTTGTGCTTTATCTACATCGTAATCTGCAGCCTGCAACAATTTGGTTAAAATACCTTCTACGTCTTCACCCACATAACCTGCTTCGGTTAACACAGTGGCATCAACAATAGCTAATGGTACGTTTAACATACGTGCAATGGTTTTTGCAACCAATGTTTTACCAGTTCCAGTTTGACCTACAACAATGATGTTACTTTTCTCAATTTCAACATCGTTCTTTAAATCAACTTGTAACAAGCGTTTGTAATGGTTGTAAACGGCTACCGAAAGTACTTTTTTGGTTTGATCCTGACCAATTACATATTGATCTAAAAACGCTCTGATTTCCTGTGGTTTCTTTAATAAAACCTCATCTGACAATCCTGATTCGTTTTGCGATTTTAATTCTTCAATTACAATTCCGTGTGCTTGTTCTACACAATGATCGCAAATATGTGCATCTACACCGGCAATTAAAATATTGGTTTCGGCTTTTGGCCTCCCGCAAAAAGAACAGTTAAATCCTTCCTTCATTATACTTATTCTCTTGTTAAAACTTCATCAATCATTCCGTATTCCTTCGCTTCATCTGCACGCATCCAATAATCACGCTCAGAATCTTTGTATACTTTGTCGTAAGAATTTTTAGAATGTTTTGCTATAATTTGATAAAGTTCTTCTTTTAACTTCAACATTTCTTTTAGGTTGATTTCCATATCGGTTGCAACACCTTGCGCACCACCAGATGGCTGATGAATCATTACGCGTGAGTGTGGTAACGCCGAACGTTTACCTTCTGCACCTGCACACAATAACACCGCACCCATTGATGCTGCCATACCTGTACAGATTGTAGCTACATCGGGTTTAACAAACTGCATAGTGTCATAAATACCTAAACCTGCATACACGCTACCGCCTGGTGAATTGATATAGATTGAAATATCTTTAGAAGCATCTACACTTTCTAAAAACAATAATTGTGCTTGAATAATGTTTGCTACATAATCATCTACCCCTGAACCAAGGAAAATAATGCGATCCATCATTAAACGCGAGAAAACATCCATAGACGCAATGTTCATTGGACGTTCTTCAATAATATAAGGCGTCATACTGCTTTTAGGTGTCATACTACCTACAATTTTATCGTAGTACATATTATTAACCTTGTGGTGCTTAGTAGCGTATTTTTTAAATTCTTTTCCGTAATTCATATTTTTACTTTCTATAAGTTATAAAAAAACAAGCGTCGAAACAAACCGTTCGACGCTCAAATATACTTAAATTTTCGCAGAAAATTATTCTCCGTAAACCTCTTTAACGAAATCTTTGTAAGTTACTTCTTTAGTATCAGCAGCAACTTTTTCAGAGAACAATTTCATCATTTTATCATTCATTAACTGCTCTGAAATACGTTTTACTTCTTCTTGGTTTGATAAAACGCGAGATACGATATTTGTTACATCGTCTTCTGATGGTTCTAACTGACCAAACTGTGCCATTTGATCTTTGATTAAACCTGAAGTGTAGTCTTTAATCTCGTCAAAAGTAATTTGTAAACCGTTATCGGTAATAATTTTACCTTCGATTAATTGGTAACGTAAACCTTTTTCAGATTTTGTGTACTCTTCTTCTGCCTGCTCTGCTGTTAATGCAGTTTCGCCAGCAGTTTGCAACCATTTAATTAAAAATTCTTTCGGTAAATCAAATTTTGTATTGTCAACCAATGCTTCAACAGCATCGTTCATGAATTTTTGATCTGCTTGTTGTGCGAATTGTTTTTCGGCATCTTCTTTAATACGTGCTTTTAACTCGTCTTCTGAAGTTACTTTACCTTCACCAAACAATTTATCAAAAAACTCTTGGTTTAATTCTGCTTTTTCTTTTGTTGATATTTCTTCGATTGTAAAAGTTACTTCTACTTCTAAACCATGTGCTTTATCATGATCAACCTTTAAAACATCCATTAATTTATGATCGTCTTCAAACAAACCTTTGGTAGAAATAGTAATCTCATCGTTTACTTTTTTACCGATGAATTTCTTTTGATTTGTTTTTGTACGGATATCTGCAACGTTGATTGTAGTTTCGTTTTCAATACCCTCTTCTTGGTTTACAACCTTTACACGGATATCGTCACCTTCTTCTACTTTTTCTTTAGAAATTAACTTTCCGTATTGTTTTTGAATGTATTCAACCTGCTCGTTAACCATTTCCTCATCGGCAACGATTTTATATTTTGCAGCCGTTTTAGCAGCTTCTAAATTCACTGTGAATTCTGGCGCTAAACCTAACTCAAAATCAAAACTTAATGAATCAGCATCCCAATCAATGTCTTTTGCAACAGGTAACGGATTTCCTAAAATATCCAATTTTTCTTCGTTTAAGTAATTGTTTAAACTTTCTTGCAAAAGTTTATTCACTTCATCAAACATAATTGCTTGTCCGTACTGTTTTTTTACTAATGCAGCAGGTACCTGTCCTTTTCTAAATCCAGGTATGTTAGCGTTCTTTCTGTAATCTTTAAGAACTTTTTCTACGTTTTCTGCAAAATCTTGCTTTGCTAAATCAATTGTAATAACTGCGTTTAAAGCATCTACATTATTTCTTGTGATATTCATTGTAAATTGTTTCTAACTAAAATTGGCTTGCAAAAATACATTATTTTTACAAGCCAATCAAATTTTTAAATAATTGAATATTAATTATTAGTAAAAATTAATCTTCTTTTGTGAATCCGCCTACGATTGACTGTACAATAGATAAAACCAAACTGAATAATAATGCCGGCCAGAAACCATCTACATGAAAGCCACCAACAATATAACCGCACAACATTATTATTAAAGCATTGATAACAAATAGAAACAAACCTAATGTTAATATGGTTATTGGTATAGATATTAATTGCAATATTGGTTTAACCAAGAAGTTAAGTAATGCTAATACAATTACTACAATTATAGAAGATCCAAAGCTATCTACATTTATACCTGGCAGAAAATTAGCAAGCAAATATACAATTACAGCTGTTATTATTAAGTTGATTAATATTCTCATAATTATATTTTTAGTTTGATGATTTTATAGTTACACCTGGATAATTTCCTGGCACCAACATTGGCAATTGTGCGTTGTAGTGTTCGTTTATAACTTTTACAATTTCGTTAGCAACAAAGGCATAACCGCGCGGGTTAGGGTGCACACCATCTAGAGAAAACAACACTTTGTTCATATTTGCCGTTCCTTTAAAGTAATCTGCTGTGTACCATTGACCGTCGCTTAAACGAATACCACCTGTTAAATAACGCATTATTGCATTCATATCTGCAATAGCAAGTTTTTTAGATCTGGCCGCTGTCCAAATAATATCGTTAAATTGATCGGTTGCGGTTTTAATTTCGTTTTGTTCAAAAGGAATCAATACATATTTATCTTCTAAAGGAAAAGTTACGCCTATTTTACTAAACAACTCTTTATAAGGCGATGGTACATTTGTAAAGATTGGATCTGTTGATGTTGTACCAATAACCGAACTTGTACCTAATACAAATAAATCATTTCTTGTTGCATGACGCACTTGCCCGTACAATTGACCTAACAAATTAGCTAATGGTGCTAATTGAGGGTTCTGCGAAGCAACAAATGTAATTTGCTGCGATAAATCGGTTAATGTTTCGTCTTTAATTAAAAGCGCATTTGCTTCTGTTTTAGAAAACGAATTGATACGATTACCTTCGCCTAAAGCAGTAAGAATTTGCTTTAAAGGACCAAGTAGTTGTGAATTTAATTGATCTACCGTAGCACTACCTCCTAAAGCTTCTGCTGTTAATGGGTTAAAAGGTACGGTTGTAAAATGCGGAATTGAAGTTACATAAGGAATAGTTGCTACAACTCCTTTTGCTCCATTACTAGTCAATGTATTGGTGATAGTTGAATAAACAGAAGCAAAAACTTGTGGATCTGTAATATCATCACTACCATAAGTTGATGGATCTAGATTTCCTTTTTGGTTTACCCCTACACCGCCAGACAATGCATAAGCCAACACGTCGTTAGAACCAATCCAGTTTGTGAAAAATGTTGGATTCAATGCCATAGCATCACTTAAAACAGTGGTATTTGGCGATGTTGCATGACGCACGAAGTAAGGATTTGCCTTACCTAATGGTACATTAGACAAATTACCATAACCCGATGCTAACAAATGAAATGACTTGGCACCTGGCACCCCCATATTATTATAAGCTTTTGCTTGTAATTTACTAACTTCTATTGTTGGTGTTCCTTTTAAATTTTGTGGTCCGCCGGTTGCCATATTAAGTATTAAGCGGGTTGCCGCTGCAGGTTGCCCCATTACCAATAATCCACCTAAATCATTGGTATCATCGTCAAACGAAGGTTGCGTAAATGCACCACCGCCCACTACAGCAAACTGCTTTGCTAATAAATTAGGAAATGAATATTGTTGACCTGAACGATACATAGTACCATCCATATAACCCGATGTTAAAGAATTCCCTAAAGAAACATAGGTTGAAAAGTTTGCTTCACCACTAGAATATGATTCATTAGTTACTTCGTTTTCAAATTCTGGTTCGCAAGCAACAAAGCTAAATGCACATGCTGCCAAAAGTATTGATTGGTATTTTTTCATAATGATCGATTAAAAGTTGTAAGATAAACCTAAGCCTAAAGAATAAGCAGAAGAACGATAATCACCACCAAAAGAAACATGATTCCCATCTTCTATATAATGATCGTACGAATTTTTAGTTTCTTTAAAGTGAAGTGCACTTGCAGCAAAATCAACTCCTAATTTAGGTGTAATTTGATATGTAAAACCTACTGTTCCAGCCAAAGCATCATTACGTGGTGTTTCTGGTGCAAAATATCCGTCTTGTACCGGCGAAATATCATAGTAACCACCTACACGTGCAGAGAATTTAGCTGAAGGCGCAAATTGCAAACCTCCGCGCAATGTTCCACTGCTTTTATAATTACGAGGGTTTACTGATGTTGGTATTGCAGGATTATCAAATTCTATCACTAAGTTATCATACGCTTTCCAGAATGCGTAATTGTAATCAACCGCTGCTAACCATTTTTGATTAATTTGGTAAGAGAAACCTATAGTTAACTCTGCAGGTAATGGCATTGTTGCATTAAACTTTCCGTTGGTATATGTTCCACCCAAAAAACTAGGCATATCGTTAAAAATAGCATCGCCACCTTCAACTTTCATATCAATTTGTGAGCGGTAGTTTACACCAAATGTAACATGATCGTCCAAACGAGCAGTAACACCTACGTTATACCCCCATGCGCTTACACCAGCTGCATCAATGGTAACATCAGAACGGTTTCCGTTTTCATCTACCATACTTCTTGAAAGGTTTCTATTAAATGTAACGCCACCGTTTACATAAATTAAACCTGCACCCACACTAATATTATCGGTGATTTTATAAGATATGGTTGGTTGAACAAAAATAGCTTGCAAATCAATATTATTTACTAAATGCGAACCTGCCCAATCTGTATCCCATTCTACCGAACTTCCGTAAGGTGTATAAACAGCCAAACCAACAGAAAAACGATCAGATGCCTGATAATTTCCGTAGAAATAAAAAGGCGTTCCCATGTTTGTGGTAGAATTAGACCAATTGTATAAAGAATTTTGAAATTTTACGTTAGATACCAACGCTGTTGCACCTGCAGAAAAACTCCATTTATCTTTTAAAAAAGTACCACTTGCAGGGTTAAAGAATAAACTTTCGGCATTTTGACCAATTACGGCTACACCTGTATGCCCCATAGCCAGTTGGCGTTGCCCCTGCATGCTTATGCGGTAACCACCGGCAAATGCATTAGTAGCTAATAGGGATAATAAAGAAATAGATAAAATTTTCTTCATAACTAAACTTTTATTTATGTTAGTATTCCAAATATAGGATAATTTATAAAAGTTAAAAAACTTGTAAAGAAAATTATGTAATTATTAATTATTTGCTAAGAATTGCTAAATAAATTTAGTATGCATGCATATTATTTTAAAAAATCAATCGATTTCTCAAAGAATTCACTTGGATTATCTGCATGAAGCCAATGTCCTGAATTAGAAATTGCTTTAATTACAGCCTTTGGAAAATGTTTTTTTATTAAATCGACATCACTTTCTGCTATATAGTTAGAATTACTTCCCCTTAAAAATAAAGTTGATCCATTAAAAACATCGGTATCATTTAAAGCCATTCCAATAGCTTCTTCATCGTTATTAAAGGCATTTAAATTAAAGCGAAAACCTAATTGTTGCGGCGTGATTCGGTATACATTTTTCATTAAAAACTGCACAACACCCGGCTCACTTACATGTTTTTCTATTGTTTCTTGTACTTCGTTGCGCGACGGATTGGTAGAAAAATCTACTGCATTTAGCGCTTGCATTACATCTTGATGGTGCGGTGTGTAGTATTTTGGAGCAATATCGGCAACAATTAATTTATTAACCAATTCTGGATACATAACCGCTAAATTCATAGCAACTTTTCCACCCATTGAATGCCCAATGATATCAACCTTGTCTAGATTATTTGCTTTGCAGTAAGCCAACACATCATCTGCCATAACTTTGTAGTTAAAAACATTTGAGTGAAAACTACGCCCGTGATTGCGTAAATCTAACAAATGAGCTTCAAAACCATTTTCTGCATATTTTGCTCCGAGTGTTTTCCAATTATCACTCATACCTAAAAAACCATGCAAAATAAGTAATGGTTTTCCCGCGCCTTCTACTTTGGCATATAATAAATCGTTCATTATCTCAACTTTTGATTATACAAACAAACTACATTTTCCAATCCTAAATAAATAGCTTCGCAAATTAATGCATGCCCGATAGACACTTCTAACAAACTAGGAATATTCTGTTTAAAGAACTCAATATTATCCAGACTTAAATCGTGACCAGCGTTGATTCCCAAGCCTAATTCATTCGCTAACTCGGCAGCTTTGGTGTAAGGTTCAATTGCGTTTAAATTACCTAAACCATATTGGTGTGCAAAAGCTTCGGTATACAATTCAATACGATCGGTTCCGGTTTCTTTTGCTCCTTCAATCATACTTAAAACCGGATCAACAAAAATAGAAGTTCTAATACCGTTGCGCTTGAATTCGGCAATCACTTCTTTTAAATAAGACTGATGTTTTATGGTATCCCAACCAGCGTTCGATGTAATGGCGTCAACAGCATCGGGCACCAAGGTAACCTGTGTAGGTTTACATTCTAAAACCAAATTCATAAAATTATCCATCGGATTTCCTTCAATATTGTATTCGGTATGTACCACAGACACCAAATCGCGCGCATCTTGATAACGCACATGTCTTTCATCAGGTCGCGGGTGAATGGTTACACCTTGCGCACCAAATCGCTGTACATCGGCAGCTACCTTTAACAAATCGGGAACATTACCACCACGAGCATTACGTAAAGTAGCAATTTTGTTGATATTTACAGATAATTTTGTCATTCTAAATTTAATTTATCAACAAAAATACAAAGTAAATTGAGTACAAAACCGATTATTTTAATTATTTTGCAATGAATTTTACAGTTATGGAATTGATACAAAACCTTATTAAACACAAACCCAAGCCTTTTACTTTTGAAACTAAATTTGACGACATTGTGGAATTTATAGAAGAAGAAGCATACAGCCATTTTCCTGTGGTTGATAAAGATGTTTATATGGGATCTATTACCGCTTTAGATATTCTTCCATCTAAAACTAAATCCGTAGGCGATTATCGGTATGCTTTGCAACCCTATTTTGTTAGGAAAGACGCTAGTTGGTTTGAAGTTTTAGAAAAATTTGCACAGTTTGATTGTAATGTTTTAACCGTTTTAAACGACAACAACAAATATATTGGCTATTACTATTATAATGATGTACTGCCGTTTTTAAACAAAACCCCGTTTATTAAAGATGCCGGTTTGGCAATTGTTGTTCAAAAACATTATTTAGATTACAGTGTAAGTGAAATTGCACAAATTGTAGAATCTAACAATTGTAAACTGTTAGGCGTTTTTGTATCATCGCTAGAAAATCAAACAGCACAAATCACTATAAAAGCATCGGCAGGAAACATTAATGAAATAATTCAGGCATTTCGTCGTTTTGGATATGAGATTGTTTCAGAACACAATCAAGATTCCTATTTAAACGAATTAAAAGATCGTTCCGCTTATTTAGATAAATTTTTAAACATTTAACACGGTATGAAGTTTGCCATTTACGCTCAAAATTACAAACCAAACTATAAAGAAATAGTCGAAAAATTAGTGCGTGCCATAAAAGCACACAATGCTCATGTAATTTTTGAAAAAGAGTTTTATAAACTTTTGGTAGAAAACAACGTTTTAAATTTTGAGTATGATACTTTCTCGTCACACAACGATATTGACGACGATACCCAATTTTTTGTAAGTATTGGCGGCGATGGCACCTTGTTACGGGCAGCAAATTTTGTAAAAAGCAAAAATATACCTATTGTTGGTGTTAATGCAGGTCGATTAGGATTTTTAGCCAATGTACAACAAGAAGCTATTGGTTTTTTAATTCCGCTTTTATTTTCTAACCAATATACGTTATCGCGTAGAACCATACTGCAATTAAACAATCCCGATGAAGCTACTTCTAAATTTAATGTGAATTTTGCTTTAAATGAAATTACGGTAACACGTAAAAACTCTACTTCTATGATTACAGTAGAAGCATACATTAACAACGAATATTTAGCAACTTATTGGGCAGATGGAATCATTATTTCAACCCCAACAGGCAGCACTGGATATAATTTAAGCTGTGGCGGGCCAATTATTACCCCAGACAGTAATTGTTTAGTGATTACACCAATAGCACCACACAATTTAACAACACGACCTTTAATTATTAACGACCGTAGTAAAATTAAAATGAAGGTAAGCAGCCGCGAAGCTCAATTTTTAATGTCGTTAGATTCTGAAACAGCAGCCATAAGTAACGATTCTGAAATAGAAATATCATTGGCAAACCACACGGTAAACATGGTAGAATTTCCTTCGGTAACTTTTCTAAGAACTTTACGCAGTAAATTACTTTGGGGCGAAGACAAAAGAAATTAAAAAGGTATTTAACAAAATACAACATAATTATAAAATATATTCGTTTACATTAGTATATTTGCAAATTAGTGATAAAATGAAAAGAAAACTTTTAACCATATTAATTATTTTAGGTGCATGCACAGCAGCTCAAAGTCAAATACACGAACTTGGGGTAACTGTTGGGGCAACCAATTATATTGGTGATATCGGATCTACCAAATACATAAACCCTACCGATATGGGTTATGGTTTTCAATATCGTTGGAACAAAAGTGCCAGACATTCATGGCGGGTAAATTATACTTATATGCCTATAACGGGTAATGATGCTGATTCTGACATGCCTTTACGCCAAGCACGGAATCTTTCAACAGAAAATAAAATAAACGAATTAATGCTAGGTTTAGAATTCAACTTTTTTGAATTTGACTTACATAACGATTGGTTTGCTTTTACGCCTTATGTACATACAGGTATTGCAGGAATATCGTACAAAGAAACGTATTTTAACGAATACTATAAACAAATAGAAAAAGAAACCGAATACGCACTTGCCATACCCGTAACCCTAGGCCTAAAAGCATTAATAAATAAAAAATTGGTAATTAGTGCCGAAGTTGGTGCGCGTTATGCTTTTACCGATAATTTAGACGGAAGCAACCCAGCAAGCCCCTCTACAAACATTGTGGCGTTTGGCAACACAAACTCTAAAGATTGGTATGTTTTTTCTGGCATAAATATTTCGTACACTTTTGGTAAAAACCCTTGTTATTGTGCTCCAAGATAAAATGAAAGAAACTACACTTATACCCGAAAAATTACCCAAGCATCTTGCTATTATTATGGATGGTAATGGCAGATGGGCAAAACAAAAAGGGTTTTTAAGAACAATTGGTCATGAAAACGGTGCCACCGCAGTAAAACGAACTGTAGAACAATGTGCCCGTTTAGGTATTCCCTATTTAACTTTATACGCTTTTTCTACCGAAAACTGGAACAGACCTAAGTTTGAAGTAGACATGCTAATGAAACTTTTAGTAAAAGCTTTAAGAAAAGAAATTAAATCATTACACGAAAACAATATAAGGCTTAATGCAATAGGTAATTTAGACCTTTTACCTGCATCTGTTCGTAAAGAATTAACAGAAGTTTTAGAGAAAACCAAAAATAACACGCGTTTAACACTTTCGCTTGCATTAAGCTACGGATCTAGAAATGAACTACTTGAAGCAACCAAAGAACTATGTAACAAAGTTAAAAATAATATAATTTCAATTGATGCTATTGACGAATCGGTTATTAATAAGCATCTTTACACCCATAATTTGCCCGACGTAGATTTATTGATACGTACAAGCGGTGAACAACGTATTAGCAACTTTTTGTTATGGCAAATAGCCTATGCCGAGTTGTATTTTACCGATGTTTTATGGCCCGATTTTTCAAACGACCACCTTATAAGTGCGTTAGAAACCTATCAAAACCGCGAACGTAGATACGGCAAAACAAGTGAACAATTAAATAAGTAATTTTTAAGATAATGCATCGCAAAAAATTAAAATACCTTTTTCCATTATTAGTAAGCTTTGCTGCGGCAAATGCTCAAGAGCAACCGGTAACCACACAAACCGACTCAAGTGATGCTACAAAAGAAACAACAATTCCTGATACAAACCCTAACGTTCAACGCCAATACCGTTTAGGTAAAATTAAAGTTACAGGAAACTACAATTTTAACGAACTTACTATCTTTACCTATGCAGGTTTAGAAAAAGGACAAATAATTAATTTACCAGGCGAAGAAATTTCGGATGCCATTAAAAAATTATGGAAAACTGGTTATTTTAGCGACATTAAGGTGTACGAATCATCTGTAGAAGACGATGTTTTAAACCTTGAAATCTATTTGAACGAATTACCTCGTTTAAAAAATGTTGAAATAATTGGTATTAAAAAAGCTAAAAAAGAAGAAATTCTTAAAGATTTACAATTAGCTGTTCCTGCAACATCAACAACTACTGGAAAACAAGACAAAAAAATAAAAATTACCGAAGGTAAAATCATTAACGACAACCTTATATCTACAACTAAAAACTATCTTACCAATAAATACCGTAAAGATGGTTTTTACAACACAAAGGTAACCGTTGAAAGAAAATTGCTTGAAGATAAAAAAACGGCCGACTTAATTATATCAATTGATAAAGGAAGTAAAGTTCGTATATCTAAAATAGACTTTAACGGCAACACGCAACTTACCGATGCTAAGCTGCGTAAAGCAATGAAGAACACTAAGAAAAAAAGCCCTTTAAACCCATATCGTATCTTTAAACCTTCTAAGTTTATTGAAAACGAATACAAAACCGACCTTGTTAACATCATTGATGCTTACAAAGAAAAGGGCTATCGCGATGCACGTGTTATTTCGGAAACCGCAACGTACGATCCTAAAAAGAACAACGTTGCCATAAATATCGATTTAGAAGAAGGCAATAAATACTATATTGGAGACATTCGTTTTATTGGTAACTCTGAATATCCAGAAAATTACTTACGCAACCGTGTTTTACGTGTGCAAAAAGGTGAAGTTTATAACGGTGTTTTATTAGAAAAACGTGTGAAAGACATTACCAACCCAGATTCAGAAAATATTGAAAACGTGTACCAAAACGCAGGGTTTTTATGGTCGCAAATTAATCTTGTTGAAACCGCTACACGCAACGATACCATAGATTTTGATGTAAGAATATTAGAAGGCCCCATTGCACGTTTTAACAACATAAGTGTTTCTGGAAACGATAAAACGCACGATTACATTATTTTGCGTGAATTACGTACCCTTCCAGGTCAAAAATGGAGAAAAGCAGATGTTGTAGAATCGGTTCGCCGTTTAGGAAGCATGGGTATTTTTGATGCTACGGCATTGAATCCTGAAGTTAAAAACCCGGATCCTATAGACGGAACGGTAGATTTAGAATACCAAGTAGTAGAAAACGGTCAATCGCAAGTAGAAGTACAAGGTGGTTACGGTGGTGGTACCTTTATTGGTACTTTAGCATTATCGTTCAACAACTTTTCGGCACGAAACCTTTTTAATAAAGATGCCTACACGCCCTTTCCAATGGGTGATGCACAAAAAATGTCGTTACGTTTACAAGCCGCAACCTATTTCCAAACATACAGTTTAAGTTTCTCTGAACCATGGTTAGGCGGTCGCCGTCCGGTATCTTTATTTGGATCGTTATCATACACCAGTCAAAAATCATACGATTTTAGAACAAGAGATATAGACCGAAGTCAAGGTTTAAACATATCTACGGCAACGATTGGTATGGCGAAACGTTTATTAGTACCAGACGATAACTTTACTTTATCACACTCATTAAGTTTTCAGTATTACGATTTAAAGAATTATTACTCGAACTTCTTTGCATTCCGCAATGGTGTTTCTAGAAACTTAGCGTATACCATAGAACTTTCGCGTGATAATCGTGGTGGAATTATGCCGGCAATTTATCCGCAATCGGGTGCTTATTTAAGTTTATCTGGTAAATTCACTGTTCCTTATTCATTATTCAACAATGTTGATTATAAGAATTTAGAAGATATGGAAGAATATAAATACCGAACTACAACAGTACAAACAAACCCACTTACAGGTGCCGATATTCCAATTGGTTCGTATTTAGATGAAAAAGGATTGCCTGTTGCAGATTACCGAGACGGAAGGGTAGATCAAGATAAATTAAACCAAAAGAAATTTAACTGGTTAGAATATTATAAAATTAATTTTAAAGCAGATTGGTACACATCCATTGTTGGTAAATTAGTTTTACGCACACAAGGACAATTTGGGTTTTTAGGTGCTTATAATAACGATCGTGGCATTATACCTTTTGAACGTTTTTATTTAGGTGGAAGCGGAATGATGAATTACAGCATGGACGGAAGAGAGAATGTTGCCTTACGTGGTTACAACGATAATTCATTAAGTCCAACACGATATGACAACGAATTACAACGCACAAGAGAAATTGGTGGTACGGTGTACAATAAATTCTCATTAGAATTACGTTATCCTATAGCATTAAAAGGACAAATGAGTGCCTATGTTTTAACATTTGTTGATGCTGGTGCAGCTTACGAAGGTTTTAGTAATTACAACCCGTTTAAACTACAACGTGCGGCAGGTGCTGGTGTTCGTGTACACATGCCAATGTTTGGTTTATTAGGTATCGATTTTGGTTACGGATTTGATAACGTTCCGGGTACAACCCAAAAAGGTGGTTTTCAAACGCACTTTGTGTTAGGTCAGCAATTTTAATGGCACACATTTTGAACAACAGTTATATATGAAAAAATTAGTTTCTATTTTATTTATTTGCCTGTGCACTATAGGTTATGCTCAAAAAGGTCGAATTGCTTATATCGATTCAGATTTTATTATGAGTAAAATGCCCGAGTACGAAGAAGCTAATAAAGAATTAAAGAAACGAACTGTTGAATGGGAATTGGTAATTGAACGTAAAAAAAAGGAAATTAAAGATTTAAAAGATCAGTTAAATGTAGAACGCCCTTTACTAACACAGCAATTAATCGATGAAAAAGAAGAAGACATTCAAATCATTGAAAAAGAACTGTTAGAATTTCAACATGAAAAATTTGGTAAAGAAGGATCGTACTTTAAACAAAAATTAGATCTGGCAAAACCATTACAAGATCAAATATCAACCATAGTAGAAGAAATCGCTAAAAGAAAAAGATATTCATCTGTAATTGATAAATCAACAAGTAGCGAAGCAGCCCTTTTGTATGTGAATGCATCAGACGAAATTTCGGATCAGGTTCTTAGAAAGTTAGAACAAACTCGTAACAAAAGTAAACTATCTAAAAAAGAAATTGAACAAATTGAAATTGCAGAACGCCAAGCCGAAGTTAAAGACCGCCAACGCAGTAAACGCGATGAATTAGAAGAACGCCAACGTTTAATTGAAGAAGAAAAAGAACAATTAGCACAAAGCAATAATACGCCAGTGACCGACAATTCTACTCCAGAAGAGTCTCCGGCAGATAAACGCAAGCGCGAACAGTTAGAAAAAATAGCTGCAGCAAAAGCAGAAGCCGCACGTATTAGAGAAGAAAAAATTAAAGAGCTTGAAAAACGTAAAGCCGATATCCTTAAAAAACAAGAAGAAGCGCGTTTAGCTAAAGAAGAAGCAAGACAAAATGCTTTAAACAACAGAACAAACGCGGGTAAAAGCACAACACAAACAAATAACAACAACACTTCGTCACCTGCATCTGAGCGTGCACAACAAATAAAAGCACAACAAGAAATGCGTAGAAAAGAAGCTGCCGATAAAAAAGCTAAAGCTTTAGAAGAACGCAAAAAAGTGATAGAAGAACGTAAACGTAAAATGGAAGAAGACCGTAAAAAGCGTTTACAAGAGATTGAAGATCGTAAGAAAAATAAATAATAATTAAAAAAAATAAGTACCTTCGCAAAGGTTTTATAAGTTGAATTAAATTAAAAATCGAAAATGAGAAAATTAAGAAAACTGGTTTTAGTAGCAATTGCAATTGTTGGTTTTAATGTTGCGGCACAAGCACAAGAAGTTGCACATATTAATGTTTCAGAATTAATTCCTGCAATGCCAGAATCAAAAACTGCAAAAACAGAATTAGAAAAATTACAAACAAAATATCAAAAAGAAATGGAAACAATGCAAACTGATTTCCAAACAAAATTAAAAAAATATCAAGCAGAAGCTCCTACAGCAGGTGATGCTGTAAACGAAACTCGTGGAAAAGAAATGCAAGATATGGAACAACGTATCCAGTTATTCGTTCAAAATGCTCAACAAGAAATGAGTAAAAAGGAATTATCTTTGTCTGAGCCAATTTTAACAAAAGCTCAACAAGCAATACACAAAGTTGCACGTGCAAAAGGACACAAATACGTAATGGATTCTAGTATTGGATCGGGCGTTATCTTAGCAGATGGACCAGATTTAATGGCAGATGTAAAAAAAGAATTAAAAATCAATTAATTTTTTTAATCCTTAAAATATCATAAAAGCTACCTAATAATTTAGGTAGTTTTTTTTTAAATTTGTTTTTATGAACAACGCGCAACCTATTGGTTTATTTGATTCGGGTATTGGCGGAACTACCATTTGGCGTTCCCTGCATAATTTACTTCCAAATGAAAACACACTGTTTATAGGCGACAGTAAACATGCACCTTACGGACAAAAAACGAAAGAGGAAATTATTGAGTTATCAAAAAAAAATGTGGAATGGCTATTAAACCACAATGCTAAAGTAATTATTGTTGCTTGTAATACTGCTACAACAAATGCCATTACAGAATTAAGAAATTCTTATAATGTACCCATCATTGGAATTGAACCAGCTATTAAACCAGCTGCAGCACATACCCAAACAGGTAAAGTGGGTGTTTTGGCTACACAAGGCACCTTAAATAGTAAAAAATACGAACAAGCTCAAAGTTTATACCCAAACGTTGAATTCATTAACCAGATTGGATTTAGGATCGTTCAGCTTATAGAAGATGGTAAATTATATTCTGAGGAATTAGAATTGTTATTGAGATCTTACATAGATCCAATGATTGAAAAAGATATTGATTATTTGGTATTGGGTTGTACACATTACCCTTATTTAGTGCCTATTTTAAACAAATTTTTACCAAAACATATACAGGTAATTGATTCTGGAGATGCTGTTGCCAAGCACACTTTTAAAATTTTAAGCGAAGCTAATTTACTTAAAACAGACAAGCAAACGGGATACTCTAAGTTTTACACTAATAAAGATGTAGCGATTCTGCAAAGCTTTATTGGTGATTATGGCATTGCAGAAAAGCTAGATTTTTAGTTTATTTCTTTGTAAGTTTAATTTCAATAGTACCATCACCATTAACTTTATCGTAAGTGATAATAGATGTTTCTACATCGAAAACACTTAATTTCGTGGCTTCTTTTTTGGTAACCTCTTTACCCTCAATTAATACTCTCTTTATTTTAGGATTATTGATGCTGTTTTTAAAATCTTGTTCTAATTTATTAAGAAAATCAACACTTGCAGCATCTTTGTTTTTTTGATCCTCTAACTCTTTTAAGGCTTGTTGTTTTTTTGCTTCGGCTTCTAAACGTGCTTTTTCTTCAGCTTCTTTTTTAGCTTTAACTTCTGCTTCTAAACGTGCTTTTTCATCGGCTTCTTTTTTGGCTTTGGCTTCTGCAGCTAAACGTGCTTTTT